>NZ_QKZN01000001.1:267391-1225479 GCF_003254285.1 Cupriavidus phytorum | reverse complement strand
GGGCGGCATCATCTGCTCAACCACCCACTCCTTGTACTCCGCCGGATAGCGTTTCATTCTCCAACCGCTTCCGCCCTCCATTGTCCTTCATCGAAAGGCGGCGGGACGACAACTATCCTGACATGGAGGGAAGCGCCAAGAAGTAGGCAAGAAACGCGTCGCCTATGCGGCTGGCAATCAATTCCGCGGCGTGGGTGGTTCGGGGGGTGGTGATTTCCGTTTGGCGTGGGTGCCCGTTCGAACCTGCTAACGCTATGTGAGTCAGGGGCGGTGCCTTCGATCACCTACTTTTGAACGATCCCAACAGGGCGTAGGCAGCCTGCTGCTGACACTATCGGTGCGACGCCTTCGGCTGCGCTGCGCGCGCTCCCTATCTCAGGTTTATTGCTCGGGCACGGAGTGCATCGCTGCGCTCGCACGCGTTGTCGCGGGCGATCCCTCGAGCGTTTATTGCCGCTTGTTTTCTCCCCTCTCCCGCTTGCGGGAGAGGGGCGGGGGAGAGGGCCGGCGCATCCACGAAGTCAACCGCATCTATCCGCGCGGCCCAACCTTATCCCCCGGGATCGCCCATGCGCCTAATTTTCCCCCGTCGCCGCACGTCATCCGCTCAGTAACGACCCTCCGCCTCTCAGCCCGCATGACGCTATTTGCCTCCCTGCCGCGCACGCTGCGCCTTACCATCGTCCTGGCCGCCGCGGCCAGCCTGGCCGCGGGCCTGTGCGCGGTCGGCATGGTGGCGCTGATCAACCGCGTGCTGGCCTCGCAGGGGGCCGAAGCGCCGCGGCTGGCGCTGCCGTTCGCGGCGCTGGCGATCGCGGTGCTGGCCTGCCGCACGCTGGCGTCGACGCTGTTCGTGCGCGTCAGCCAGAGCGCGCTGGCGCGCATCCGCGCGCAAATCTGCGAACGCTTTATCGGCGCGCCTTATCCGCATATCGAGCAGACCGGCAATGCGCGCGTGCAGGCCGCGCTGGCGGACGACAGCACCCATGTCGCCAACGGCCTGTCCGTGATCCCCGTGGTGCTGACCAACGCCATGGTGGTGCTGGGCTGCCTGGGCTACCTGGCCTGGCTGTCCTTGCCGACCTTTGCCATTGCCTGCGCGATCCTGGGCGTGGGTTCGTGGATCTATCACCTGAACCACCGCCGCGCGCTGGTGCACCTGAAGCAGGCCGGCGTCGCCCAGGACGCGCTGCACGGCCAGTTCAAGGCGCTGGTGGCCGGCGCGCGCGAGCTCAAGCTCAACCATGACAAGCAGCGCAGCTTCCTGCGCGACAGCCTCGGCACCACGCTCGAAGCGGTGCGCGCGGCGCGCACGCGCGGCCTGTCGATTTTCTTCGTGGCGCTGGGGTTCGGCAGCTTCCTGTTCTTCGCGGTCATCGGCGGCGTGCTGTTCGCGCCGCGCGCGACGCCGCTCGATCCGGCGGTGATGACGGGCTTCACCATCATGTTCCTGTACATCATGTCGCCGCTGGAATCGCTGCTGAACGCGCTGCCGGCGCTGAGCATGGGCCGCGTCGCCTACGCGCGCATCGAGGCGCTCGGTGCGGATGCCGATCCCGAGGTGCCGCCGGGCGCGCCGCCTGCCGCGCCGTTCTCGTCGGTCGCCCTCGACGGCGCCAGCCACCGCTACTTCCACGAGGGCGAGAACAGCTTCTTCGCGCTCGGGCCGGTCGACCTGGTGCTGCGCGCCGGCGAGATCGTGTTCCTGGTGGGCGGCAACGGCAGCGGCAAGACCACGCTGGCCAAGCTGGTCGCGGGGCTGTACCCGCCGCTGTCGGGCCGCCTGCTCCATAACGGCAAGGCTGCCGACCCGGCGCGGCTGGCCGACTACCGGGCGCTGTTCTCGGCGGTGTTCTCGGACTTCCACCTGTTCGACACGCTGCTGGCGCACGATCCTCAGGACGAAGCGCTGGCCAACCGTCTGATCGAGCGCTTCCAGCTTGGCCACAAGGTCGGCGTGCGCGCGGGCCGCTTCACCACGCAGGCGCTGTCGCAAGGCCAGCGCAAGCGGCTGGCGCTGATCGTCGCGTGCCTGGAGCGCCGGCCGGTGCTGATCCTCGACGAATGGGCCGCCGACCAGGACCCGCTGTTCAAGGACATCTTCTATCGCGAGGTGCTGCCTGAACTGCGCGCGCAGGGCAAGGCGGTGCTGGTGATCTCGCACGATGACCGCTACTTCGGCCTGGCCGACCGCGTGGTCCGGATCGAAAACGGGCAGCTTGCCGGCGACGCCGCGCCGCCCGCCGCCACGCCGGTGCCGGAAGCCTCCGCCGCCTGATCCCTTCTTCCCCATCCGCATCGATCATGGCACTGCATCCCGATCTCGAAGCGCTGCTCAACATGGTGGAAATCGCCACCGCGACCGGCAAGCGCCCGGTCATCCACCAGCTCACGCCGGCGCAGGCGCGGCGCGAATTCGACGCCGCCTCGGCCGCGCTGGACCTGCCGCCCGAGCCGCTGGCGCGGGTCGAAGCGCTACTGGTCCCGACCCGCGACGGCCAGCGGCTCGATGCCCGCCTCTATGCGCCGCGCACGCACGGCGACGGGCCGCCGCTGCCGGTGCTGCTGCATTTCCACAGCGGCGGCTTCACCGTGGGCAGCCTGGACTCGCATGCCGCGCTGTGCAGCGCGCTGGCATCGCGCACGCCCTGCGCGGTGCTGTCGGTGGCGTACCGGCTGGCGCCGGAGCACCGCTTCCCGACCGCGGCCCACGATGCCATCGACGCGCTGGCGTGGCTGGGCGCGCACGCCGCCACGCTGGGGCTGGATCCGGAGCGGATCGCCGTGGGCGGCGATAGCGCCGGCGGCACGCTCGGCGCGGTGCTGGCGCTGGCCGCGCGCGACGACCCCGCGCTGCCGCAGCCCTGCCTGCAGGTGCTGTGCTACGCGGGACTGGGCGGGCGCACCGACACCGATTCGCACCGGCGCTACGGCCAGGGCTACCTGCTGGATACGGAGACCATCGAGTGGTTCTACCGCCAGTACCTGCGCGATGCCGGCGACCGTGGCGACTGGCGCTTCGCGCCGCTGCTGGCGCCCGACCATCGCGGCGTGGCGCCGGCCTTGCTGGTGCTGGCCGAGTGCGATCCGCTGCGCGACGAGGGCCACGCCTATGCGCGCAAGCTGGCCGATGCCGGGGTGCCGGTGACGGTGCGCGAGTATGCGGGCATGGTCCACGAGTTCCTGCGCATGGGCAATATCGTTGCCGATGCCGCGCAGGCGCATGAGGACATCGCCGAGGCGCTGGCGCAGGCGTTTTCCTGTGTGCGTGGCCGTGTGCAGCCGCTCGCGGCGGGCCTAAATTCGACGGCCGCTGCCTCGTCTCGATAGGCAAGACGGGCAGCGCCTGGCGCGTGCCCGCAACCATCGCCTCGCCTGCACAGGACTTCGATGCCGACTACGCTCTCTCTTTTCCCTCGCCACGTTTCCTTCGCCGCCGACCCCGCGCTGCGCTGCGAAAGCCGCTTCGACGGCGCGACGCTTACCGTCACGCAAGCCGCCGCCGCGCCGGTCCGTTTTGCGCTCGACGGCGACGCGCTGCGGCTGCTCGATACCGAGGCCGATGCCGCCGCGCTGGCGCATGCCGCGATGGCGGCGCTGGACGCCGCGTTCGCGCACGGCGCGCCGCGCACGCTCCGCGTGCAGCTCGAGTCCCGCGACGCCGAGCAACGGCTGCATGCGCTCGGCGTGCTGGTGCGCGATGCATCCGGCGCGCGCGGCAGCGTGGCCCATGCCGGGCTGCTGTGGCAACGCCCCGAGCTTTACCTTGCACCTTCGGCCGGGCCGTATCCGCTGCGCTATGTGCTGACCGACGGCAAGCGCCACCCGCAGCGCGCACCGAAGCCGCACGGCGTGGTCTATGCGCGCCATATCCCCTGGCTGGACCGGACGCTGACGCTTCGCGCCGCCGAACTCGAGCGCGACCTGCCCCTGCTGCACCGCTGGATGAACGACCCGGACGTGGCGTATTTCTGGAACGAGGAAGGCGACGAGGCCAGGCACCGCGCCTACCTGCAGGGGCTGCTCGACGACCCGCACATGCTGCCGCTGATCGCCGCCTTCGACGACGTGCCGTTCGGCTACTTCGAGGTGTACTGGGCCAAGGAGAACCGCATCGCGCCGTTCTACGACGCGCACGACCACGACCGTGGCTGGCATGTGCTGATCGGCGAGCCGGCGTTCCGCGGCAAGGCCTTCCTGACCGCGTGGTTCCCCGCGATCCAGCACTACCAGTTCCTCGACGATCCGCGCACCCAGCGCATCGTGGGCGAGCCGCGCGCCGACCATGTGCGCCAGATTGCCAACCTCGACAAGGCCGGTTTTTCCAAGGTCAAGGAGTTCGACTTCCCGCACAAGCGCGCCATGCTGGTGATGCTGCTGCGCGAGCGCTTCTTTGGCGAACACCTGCTGCTTCCCTCCCTGGCCCCCTCCCCGGCCTCTCCTTCGACTGCTCAGCAAGGACCGAACCCATGACGCTACGCGAGATTCCCCCGGCCGCCCACGACCTGGTCGGCATCGGCTTCGGGCCGTCCAACCTGGCCCTGGCGATCGCGCTGCAGGAGCAGGCCGCGGCCGGCCGCCCGCTCGACGCCCACTTCATCGAGAAGCAACAGGACTACCAGTGGCACGGCAATACCCTGGTGGCGCAGAGCGAGATGCAGATCTCGTTCCTGAAAGACCTGGTGTCGATGCGCAACCCGACCAGTCCGTACAGCTTTATCAACTACCTGCATCGCCACGGGCGCCTGGTCGATTTCATCAACCTGCGCACCTTCTACCCCAGCCGCATGGAGTACAACGACTACCTGCGCTGGGCCGCCAGCCACTTTGCCGGGCAATGCAGCCACGGCGAGGAAGTGGCGCGGATCGAGCCGGAAGCCCAGGGCGGGCGCATCGGGCGCGTGCGGGTGGTGTCGGTCGATGCGCAGGGCCGCGAGCACACGCGGCTGGCGCGCGCCATCGTGCTGTCGACCGGCGGCACCCCGCGCATTCCGGAAGCGTTTGCCGGCCTGAGCGGCGACCCGCGCCTGACGCACCACAGCGGCTACCTGAGCTGGATCGGCACGCAACCCTGCGCCAGCGGCAAACCCATGCGCATCGCCGTGATCGGCGCCGGCCAGAGCGCCGCCGAGGCCTTTATCGACCTGCACGACAACTATCCTTCGGTGAAGGTGGACTGGATCATCCGCGGCGCGGCGCTGAAGCCGGCCGACGACAGCCCCTTCGTCAACGAGATCTTCGCGCCGGCCTACACCGATGTGGTGTTCGAGCAGGCGCAGGCGGGCCGCGACCGGCTGATCGACGAATACCTGAACACCAACTACTCGGTCATCGACGCCAACCTGATCGACCAGATCTACGCCATGCTGTACCGGCAGAAGGTGAGCGGGCAGTTCCGCGTCAACCTGGTGACCTGCAAGGCGGTGCAAAGCGCGCAATGCGGCGCCGGCGGCATCGAGCTGGCCATCGGCGCCACCGCGCCGGGCGCGCCCGCCGATACCGACACGCGTCGCTACGATGCGGTGGTGCTGGCCACCGGCTACGAGCGCGAAAGCCATCGCCGGCTGCTGGCGCCGCTGGCGCGCTACCTGGGCGATTTCAGCGTCGACCGCAACTACCGCGTGCAGGCCGCACCGGAGCTGGCGGTGCCGGTGTACCTTCAGGGCTTTTGCCAGAGCAGCCACGGCCTCAGCGACACGCTGCTGTCGGTGCTGCCCGCGCGCGCCGAGGAAATCGCCGGCGACATCCACGACGCGCTCGCTGGCGAACGCCGCTGGATGGCGCAGCCGGCTCAGGCCGGCGGCACCCAGGCGATCGCCGCCGCGTAACCGTCCGGCGCGGCAAGCCGGTACAACCGCATCCGCGCCAGCGCCGCCGCATGTCCGGCGAGTTGGCCAGATTCAGGCACCACGGCGAGGCGGCCCGCGCCGCCCTGCCCGTCAGCCACCACCGACACATGCTGCAGGTGGTCAGCGATCCCCAGGCCAAGCGCCTTCAGCAGCGCCTCCTTGGCCGTCCATCGCAGGAAGAACGCGCGCGGCCAGGCGTCGGCCGGCAGCGGAGCCAGCCATGCGCGCTCGCGCGGCGTCAGGCAATGCGCGGCCAGCTCGCGCATTGCCGCCAGACCCAGGGCCGGGTCGATGCGCTCGATATCCACGCCGACCTCCCAGCCTGCTTCCGCCAGCACGATCCACGCGTAGTCCCCCGCATGCGCGACGTTGAACGGCGGTGCCGCGATGCCGTCGAGATAAGGCTTGCCATGGCTGCCCGCGCCGAAACGTAACGTCGACGGCGAGCAATCCAGCCGCCGCGCCAACACGGTACGCAAGGCCACGCGCGCGCCCGTGAAGCGCCGGCGGTCAGCGGCTTGCCGCAGCGTGGCGCAGCGCGCCTGCTCGGCAGGAGCAAGGCAGCTGGCAACCGCAATCGCCGCCGCATGCACCGGATCGGCAAGATCCACCTGCCACAGCGACAGCTGCGGCACCGGCGCCGGGAGACGGCGCGGAAATTCGGCAGGGGGAAGGTGTCGACAGTCCATCCAGGTCAGGACGAATGGCGGCGACGCAAATTTAGGGGGCGCCGACGGACTGGGAAACGGCCTAGCGCTAACGGCGCTTGTCCCTAGACGAAACATCCGCCGCGAAATTTAATTTCTCTCATATGCCGAAATGGTGCCATTAATTTCAATTTTGGTAACATCTGTGTTACGTTTTCCTTTATTGCGAATCATTCGCATTCGTATTAACGTACGACTCCGCACTGCAGCAATCCCAGGAGCCGCCCCATGCTTTCCCTGACCGAACCAGGCCTACACGCCGCTCCCATCCTGGCAGGCGATTCCCTGCTCGGGCTATTCGTAGCCAACCGGCGCGCCCTGGTCGGCGCCGCGGCGCGCATCGTGGGTACCCGCGACCAGGCCGAGGACGTGGTGCAGGACGCTTTCCTGCGCCTGCGCGGCATGGCCGACGAGCCGTCGATCCGCTGCCGGCTCAGCTACCTGTTCCAGGTGGTGCGCAACCTGGCCATCGATACCTACCGCCGCCAGACGCTCGAGCAGAAATGGATGGCGCCCGAAGACGAAGGCATCAACGCGCCGTCGCCGACCACCACGCCCGACATCATCGCGATGGACCGCCAGGCGCTGTGCGCGCTGGCCGGCGCGCTGGCGGAACTGCCCGAGCGCACCCAGCGCGCCTTCGAGATGTGCCGGCTGCAGGGGATGACGCAGAAGGAGATCGCGTCGGAGTTGGGGGTCTCGCCGACGCTGGTGAATTTCATGGTGCGCGACGCCTGTATCCATTGCCGCGCCAGGCTGACGCGGCAACAGGCGATCTGAACGCGCCGCGCCGGTCCTGCCGCTAGGCGGCCGCCGCGAAGCGCTCCGCCAGGAACGCCGCGCATGCCGCCCACGAACGCCGGTCGGCCGCGGCATCATAGACGATGCCGCGCTCGGGGAAGTTGGCGTCCTCGAACGTAAACGCATGCCGCGCATGGCCATAGGCGTGCAGTTGCCAGTCGGCGCCGGCCTGCGTCAGCTCCGTGGCGATGGCGAGCACGTCCGCAGGCGGCGCCACGGGATCTTCCCAGCCATGCAGCAGCAGCACGCCGGCGTCGATCGGGCCTTGAGGGCCGATGCGCGGGGGCTGCAGCACGCCGTGGAAGCTGGCCGCGGCCACCAGGCCGGGCGCGGCGGCGCGTGCCAGGTCCAGCGCGCACAGGCCGCCGAAGCAGTAACCCACCGCCGCCATGCGCTGCGGGTCCACGCCGGGCAAGCGCCTGGCCGCTTCAAACCCCGCCAGCAACCGCCGGCGCAGCAAGCGGCGGTCGGCCAGCAGCGGGTCCATCAGGTGCGCGTTGTCGCCCTGCTCGTCGCCGCGCACGCCCTTGCCGTACACGTCGGCGGCAAAGCAGGGATAGCCGAGTGCCGCGAAGCGGTCGGCGCAGCGGCGCATCGCCGCGTTCAGGCCGCTCCACTCATGGGCCAGCACCACGCACGGCGTGCGTGACGCTGCCATCGCGGCCGGCCTGGCGAGGTAGCCCTCGAAGACCGTGGTGCCATCCGTATAGGAGATAAAGCCGCGCTCCGGCGGCAGGCTTGCAGCGTTCATGGTTCCCTCCGTTCAGGCTGCCAGCATGCGGCCGCGCGGCAACGCTGTATTGAACGTTTGGGACGTGCCTGGCCCACTCACAGGTAGAACGCCGGCGCCCCGGTCGGGCGCTGCCCAAAGGACGCCGCCAGCGCCGACTGCCCGCTGCGCGCATACGCGCCCGGCGTCTGCGCCACGCTGCGGCGCCATGCGCGGATCTGGTGGGACTGGTCGCTGTAGCCGTGCAGCGCATCGCCCGCGCCGCTCTGCACCGCCTGGATGCTGTGCTGCAGGCGTTCCAGCTCCATCAGCTGCCTTGGGCCGAGCCCCAGCTGCTGCGCGAACCAGCGGTTCAGCTGGCGCCGGCTGACCGCCATCAGGCTGGCGACTTCCTGTACCTGCCGGCCCTGGCGCAACAGCGCGTGGGCCGCGCGCATCGGTTGCAGCGCCGCGGGCTCCCGCAGCGTCGCCAGCCGCTGCAGCAGCCACGCATCCAGCCGGGCAACGATGCGCGCCGGCGTCCAGGCGGCGCTCAGGTCAGCGCTGAGCGCGTGGCTGGCCCGGTCACCCAGGTACCCCGCGAGGTCCAGCAACTGGTCCCTGCAGTCGGGCCCGATGCCGGGAAACAGCCGCGCCAGCCCGGCGCCGCTCAGCATCGCCATGACGAAATACGTATCGGACCACGACTGCCAGCGCCGGCTGGCCGACTGGAAGCCCAGCAGCGACACCGTCGGCACGATGGGGCCGCCCACCATCGCGTTCGGGCGGCCGAAGTTGACCGACAGCACCGCGCCCGGGTACGGACAGGTGGTGATATCGCTGCCGGCGTAGGTGCCCTCCAGGTCCTGCACGAACCAGTAGCCGTCGACATAGGGCGTCAGGGATGGGCACGGGGCGAGGACCTGAAACATGACTGAGGGGCGCTGTGGCGCGCCGGGGTGGGCATGGGCATACCTTTATCACAGGCGCCACGCCTCCGGCGCAGAGCCGGCCCATAAAAAAAAACGGGCTTCCGAAGAAGCCCGCCCTTTCTGCCGCGATACGCCCTTATCTGGCGCCGCTGCGGTATTGCCCTCAGGCCGGTACCTGGGTTCCGGCTGCCGCGGTCTCCTTCGAGAACAGGCTCCGGGCGGTGGCGACGTGGCTCTTCAGCACCGGCCGCAGCACCATGATCGCCAGGAAGGCCGCGGTCAGGTCCATCGCGGCCACCGTGTAGAGCACGGTGGACCAGGTGCCGGTCGCTTCCATCATCAGGTTGCCGATCGGCACGAACAGTGCGCCGATACCCTTGGCGGTGTAGAGCACGCCGTAGATCTTGCCGATGTGCTTGGTGCCGAAGGCATCGCCGGCGAGCGCCGAGAACAGCGAGTAGACCTCACCCCAGGCCAGGAACACCACCCCGGACAGGATCAGGAACGCGTACGGGTTGCTGCCGAAGTAGCCCAGCGCGATGATGCCCAGCCCTTCCAGCGTGAAGGCGATCACCATGGTCTTTTCGCGGCCGATGTTGTCCGAGATCCAGCCGAACAGCGGACGCGAGATCCCGTTCATGATCCGGTCCAGCATCAGCGCCAGCGGCAGCGCGGCCATCACGAAGAAGTGCAGGTCGACCTTGAACTCCTTCACGCCGAGGTCCTTGGCGATCACGCCCAGCTGCGCCACGGCCATCATGCCGCCGGTGACGACCAGCACGAACATGACCAGCATCAGCCAGAACAGCTTGGTGCACAGCGCTTCCTTGAGCGTGTAGTCGCGCGTGGCCTGGACCAGCTTGGCCGACGCCTTGACTTCATGCGACTTGGGCGAACGCAGGAACCACGCCGCGACGAAGGCGAGCGAACCCTGCAGCAGGCCGAAGAACAGGAAGGTGTGCTGGAAGCCCTGCGACTCGATCATCGCCGCGATCGGCAGGATGGTCGCCGCCGAGCCCGCGCCGTAGCCGCCGGCAGTCAGGCCCACGGCCAGGCCGCGGCGGTCCGGGAACCACTTGAGGGCGTTATTGATACAAGTGGCGTAGATCGAGCCCACGCCCAGCCCGCCCACCGCCGCGCCGACGTAGAAGCCCATCAGCGTGGTCGCCTGCGAGTTGATGCACCAGGCCGCGCCGATGAACACCGCGCCGAACGCCACCATCATGCGTGGCCCGAACTTGTCGATAAAGTAGCCTTCGATCGGTGCCAGCCAGGTCTGCACCAGCACGAACACCGTAAACGCGACCTGGATGCTGGCGCGGGACCAGCCGTAGGTGTCCTGGATCTCCGGGACGAACAGGGTCCACGCGTACTGGATGTTGGCGGTGGCGATCATGCAGATCACCCCCACGATCAGCTGCATCCAGCGTGTGCCTTCGGGGACCTGGTGATTGACGCCCATCCCCATTGCCGATGGATTACTCATTGCGCGCTCCTTGAATAGATTGGCCATTAACTCGCGACAGGGCGGAGGAATATACGGTCGCGCTGCGCCTCAGCTTAGGGGTGGCTGCTGGCATTTCATGTCTCCTAATGTCATTGGCATTTGTTTGCCTCTTATCACGACGCGACCTGAGGTCTCCGCCCTCACCTCTCTCTCAAACTTAGGAGCGGCGATGGGATACACAGTATGTGATATATCAACGAAGTCAAGCGAAAGCCGGGGCAGGGTTTTCACTGAATTAATGCGGGCCATTGATTGACGACTTATATTCACGACAAAACCGCATCAGAAGCTGTATGCAAAACCTGGCAGCGGTGCCGGGCGGTGGCCGCAATCCCTTGACTGGCGCGGAAATCTGGCGCCCGCTCCGGCATCGATGAGTATTTCTTCTGAATCCACCCCGATCACAATGGCGCATTATCATTACAACATTGTCATGATGACAGCCGCGTCATGATGACAGAATTGTCATGATTATCCCCCACCGTCCGGGCAGATTCAGGCTAAATGCCTTCGATTAGGCTCGTGCCGGCATATAAAAAAAATGCCCGCAGGCGAACCTGGCGGGCTGAGGCATGATGCGTGACATCGGCCGCAACATGTAGTTGCAGTTATAGGCGATAAATGGAGCCGGTCAAATAGCGGAAATAGGTTTTACGCCGATTAATTGGCAAACTCAGAGAAAACCCTGAGCCGATCTTTCGGCGGTGCCGTCGATTATGTGGCAATGCGCCTCGATTATGACAAGGCTGTCATTTTGAGCGGCGTTTAAAAACCTCGGCGTCGGCGCGGCGCTGGCTGCCCATGTAGACGAAAACGTCATCGCCTGCGCCTGGAATAGACAAAACAGCAAGCGCAGTAGAGCGCCTCGTAAAGCCGTCCGCTGGCCGGCCGACTTGCCCCCATGGCGCGCCGGCCTCATAGATGAAATTGCCAGAAATCCGTCGTTGAGTAGATGTTTTGGTAAGTCCGGTAGAAGCTATGGTAAGCTCCGCGGGCATCAGCCCCTCGCTTCACCGACCTCCGCATGGCTCATGCACCACTAGGCTACGACGCCCTGATCCGCCAGTTCGGCCTGCGCGTGCCGCCGTTGCGCTGCACCTCCGCGCTTGGCGACAAGACCGGCGTGCTCAGCACCCATACCGGCCCGGACGGCACCACGCGCACGGTCTACCCCCGCAACCGCTACCGCGGCGGCGACACCACGGTGGACCACCTCACCTTTGCGCTGAAGAAAGAGCTGCTCGACCTGACCGTGCTGGCGGCGCTGTTCGAGCAGCCGCAGGCGGTGCAGGACGTGCGCGCCTGGCTGGCGGCCACGCCCACCTCGCGCTATGCCCGGCTGAGCGCCTTCTATGCCAAATGGCTGGCCGGGGCGCAGTTCGATTACAAGCTGCCGGCGGGAGCGCCGCGGGTGCTGGCGCTGGATGAGGCGGAATACGTGACCGGCCCGTCGACGCCGGACCTGCAGTTCGGCATCCAGAACAATCACCTCGGGCCGGCGGCATTCTGCCCGGTGGTGCGCCGTACCGAGAAGCTGGCGCGCTGGATCGCCGCCGACCTGCCCGGCCGGGTGGGCAATGCCATCCGGCGCCTTGAGCCGGAGTTGCTGGCGCGCGCGGTGGATTATCTCTACCTCGCCGAAACCCGCTCGACCTATTCGATCGAGCATGAGATTCCCGATAACCAGCGCGTCGCCAAGTTCCGGCGGCTGCTGGAGTATGCCGGCCAGCGCGTGCCGCTGACCGAAGCGCAGCTGTGCGAATGGCAGAACGAGATCATCTCGGGCCTGCGCGCCGAATACAGCTTCCGCGACCAGCAGAACTGGCTGTCGCGCGGCGGGCGGCTGCGCAATATCGCGGACTATATTCCGCCGCCACCGGCGCAGCTGGGCGCGATGATGGACGGCATTGCCGCGGTCGCGGGGCTGGTCGAGACCCACGCGGCAAACCCGATCGTGGTGGCGGCGTGCGTGTCGTTCGGCTTTGTCTTTGCGCACCCGTTCTATGACGGCAACGGCCGCCTGCATCGTTTCCTGATCCACCACCTGCTGCGCCAGGCCGGCGTCACGCCCGAGGGCGTGGTGCTGCCGGTGTCGGCGCGCATGCTCAAGCAGCTCGACGTCTACGCCGGCCTGCTCAAGGCCTATTCCGCGCCGCGTACCGCGCTGCTCAACTACGCGCTGGATGCGGACAGCGACACCATCCTGATCAAGTCGCCGCAGCCCTACTGGCTCTATGCCTCGTTCGACGCCACCGCGCTGTGCGAATTCGTGTTCGAGTGCATCGAGCAATGCGTCGAGCAGGACCTGGCGCAGGAGATCCAGTACCTGCGCGCCTACGACGCCAGCGTGACCCGGCTCGAAAGCTGGCTCGACCTGCGCCAGTCGCGGCTGTCGAACCTGATCGACCTGATCGTGCAGAACCACGGCGAGCTGTCGCGGCGCAAGCGCAAGCTGTTCGAGGACATCACCGACGGCGAGCTCGCGCGCATCGAAGCGGTGGTGCGCGACGAGTTCGCGGATTACCTGGAGCGCCACGCCAGCAACTGAAGCGCGGCGCCCCGCTGCCCTATCGCGTCACGTCTAGCTCCCAGCCAGGCTCCAGGTGGTCGGGGTTGTCGGCCAGCCGATAGCGCGGGTTCAGGTTGATCAGTTCGCGCAGCGCGAAGTTGGCCACCTGCTGGTCCGGCGTCATCGCCTGCGCCCGGGCCTCGGCCTTCTGGCCGTCGGACAGCAGCGTGTCGAGATGCGCGCCGGCGATGCCCCATAGCGTGGAACCGGCGACGTTGTCCGGACTGTATGGCTGCACGCGTACTGATCCGGATGCGGGGCGCTCCCTCGGGGTCTCCCTGGGTGGTTCTGCCGGGGTCTCTTTCGGTGGCTCCTTCGGTGGCTCCTTCGGCGGCGCCGGAGGCGTCGAGGGGCCGCCGCTGGGCGTCGGCGTCGGCGCCGGCCGCGGCGCGCCCTTGTCTTCGTCCTTGAGCAGCTCCACCAGGATCTTGGCGCCGAAGTTGACGATCACGCCGCCGCCCAGCAGCAACAGCCCCTTGGGCATGGCCCGGCCGAAGAAATCCCATTTCTGCGCCAGCCATGGCGTGACCGGCTTGTCCACGGCGTCGGGATCGGCGGCCCTGGCCAGCCGGTTTTTCTCGGCATTGATCAGCTTCTGCTCGTTGCGCGACTGCAGGTGCGCGCCGATGCCGAACACTGCCAGGCTGCCCGCCTCGATCGCGCCGACCACGCCGCCGGTGTGCATCATGTCGGCCACGGCCAGCGGCACCGCGCCGACCGAATACGCGTTCATCACGAACTTGCGCAGCCGCGCGCCCAGCAGCGCGGGTTGCGCCAGCCCGGTGTGATAACCCGCGCGGGCGGCAAAGTTGACCGTGCTCAGCACCGAATTGGCGGCCAGGAACACCGCGCTGCTGTAGGTCAGCGGCTCGCCGATCTGGGTCACGCCGTGCTCGCCGAACCACAGCATGGTGTTGCCGTTGTTGATCGCCAGCGTGGTCAGCTGCAGCGCGTCGTTGACCTGCCCGGCGCGCGTATTGGGCGTCAGCATCGAGGCGCCGATGGTGCCGATCACCGCCTGCGCCTCGCGGATCTTGTCCGCGGCCTCGGGCAAGTCCTTCTTGTCGGCATCGTGGGCGTAGGCGTCGAGCTGGTCCAGCGCCCTGGCAAACTTCTGCTGGTTCGCTTCGTTGATGCCCCACACCGCGGTGCCGGGCTTCTCGGTCAGCGCGCGCCGCAGCCAGGCGATATCGGCGGGCGAGTGCGTGCCGGCGCGCCGGATCACTTTGTTGGCATGCACGGTGCGCCCCATCGCCACGCTGCCGCGGTAGATGAAGCAGCCGGCGCTGGTCAGCACCAGGTTGGCACCGGTCTGCGCCGAGATCGCCGCGGCGCCGGAGGCGGCGGCGAAGGTGCCGGCCGCCGACACCGCCAGCGCGGTGCGCACCTTCCACGGCCGCGGGCCATTGCTGCCGGGCGGCGGTGCGTTGCCGGCCGGGCCATGCGAGATGGTGGCGCGCACCACTGCGCCCTCCCCGCCCTCGCCGCCCTGGGTGCCGTCGCTCCCCCTGGCGCGCGCTGCCTGCTGCATCGCGTCCAGCATGCGATACACCGCGCTCCCTTGCGACGCATCCGAGCCGGTCTCGACATGGGTCAGGTCGGCCACCTTGACCGTGCCGTCCGGGAACAGCGCGAACTCCACGTCGCCCAGGTGCAGGCTGCGCGTCTTCATGGTGTCGGCCAGCGCGGCGATATCGCGCGCCGAGCGATCGTTGAGCAGCGCGGCAGGTTCGGGCCGCAACTGGCCGGCGGAATCGAACAGGTCCTTGGTGCTGGCCGCGTAGCGTTCGTAGCCGATGGCCGGGCGCCCGAACGCCTCGAACGACGCCGGCCCGAAGCTGCGCACGGTATCGAGCCCGTGCGTGCCGGCGGCCTCGGCCATGGCGGCGCGCTCGCCGTGCACCATGTCGCCCAGCCAGGCCTCGTTGGCAATGCCGACCGCCAGGTCCTTGCCGAGCGCGAACACGGTCTTG
The DNA here is from genome assembly GCF_003254285.1 of Cupriavidus phytorum. NCBI lineage: Bacteria > Pseudomonadati > Pseudomonadota > Betaproteobacteria > Burkholderiales > Burkholderiaceae > Cupriavidus > Cupriavidus phytorum. The sequence goes on along the minus strand of NZ_QKZN01000001.1, from coordinate 1,210,432 downwards.
GCGCCGCCGCTGCCCAGCCGGGGCCCCAGGTAGGTCTCCAGCCGCACCCGTTCGCGGGTGCCGTCGGGCCGGCGCAGGAACACGTTGCCATGGTGGTCAATCTTGAAGCTGTGGCCGGCGTAAGGGTCGGGCTGCGGCGACAGGCGGCGCCAGCGGCCCGGCTGCGCCAGCTCGATCTGGCTCCTGGCCGGATCCTGCGCGTAGGCGCCGCGGCGCAGCGCGAACTCCGGCACCAGCACCTCGGTGCCCATCACGTCGGCCACCTGCTGCGCCAGCATGCGCCCCTGCGGCGCATGCGCGCCGTCCAGCGCCAGCACGATGGGCTGGCCGGGCTCCCAGTCGTGCGCCAGCTGGAGGGCGAGCTCGTGGGCGCCGATGCCCTCGCCCCCCTCGCCACGCAGGCCGCCTTCAGGGCGCACGGCCCCGACCACCACCAGGTGATCCCCGGGCGCGTTGACGCGCACCGCCGGCTCGCCCAGCGCCAGTTCGGCCCAGCGGTCCGGCGCCTGGCGCCAGCTGGCCGGCACCGGATCGCCCGCGGCGCGCGCGCCATGCTGTTGCACCGGCTTGCCGCCGCGCGTGACCGCCACCACCGGCAGCGCCGGCATGGCGCCGTGGAAGCGGCCGCCGTCCTGCACATGCACCGGCGCGCCGGAAGCGGCCATGGCGGCGGGATCGGCGGCCACGCGCAGGCGCGCGCCATGGGCCAGGTCGCTACCCGGCGCGCGGAACGCATCCACGTCGAGCCGCCCGTCGGCGCCGTAGACGCGCGCGTTCAGCCCGGTGGCCAGTTGCTGCACCAGCGACACTGCGCCGTCCTGCCCGTAGCAGCCGTACAGCACCACCGGCATGCCGTCCTGGTAGTCCGGGTGCGCGCGGATGCGGTCGATCACCGCCGGCGCATCGAGCAACGGCTGCGCGCCATCGTCGCGGCCGCCCGCGCGCATCGCGATGCCGCCGAACAGGCCCTCGGCGCGCACCGTGAAATGCCCGGGAACCTGCGGCACCGACACCGCCACCGCCTCGTCGCCAAAGGTCTTCTGCCCGGCCTGCTGCGCCAGGTCCAGGTCCGCCCGCCCGCGCGGAAACTGCTCCAGCTGGGCCAGCACGTCGATGCGTCGGCCGTCCTGCTGGCGCACCAGCGGCAGCCCGGCACGGAAGTCATCGGGCAGCGCGGCGCGGATCTCGCCGTGGTAGTCCGGATTGAGCGCAAAGCCATCCGCGTGCGGCTTGTGCCCGCGCAGCGACAGCGGCACGGTGCCGATCACGCTGCGCGCATCGACCGTACCGTGCCGCGCCGCCTCGCGCTGCGACACGATGGCGATGCGGAAGTTGCCGCCCGCCTGCAGCGCCGGGCCGAGGTCGCGCATGGCCTGCTGCAGCGACAGGAACGACGCTTCGGGCAGCCCCGCGCGCAGCGGCATCGACAGCCCATCGCCATGGGTCACCACGTAGTGCACGCCGGCCAGGCGCCCGCCGGAGCCGTGGATGCCGTCGACCGTGGCCTCGATCGCGGCGCGGCTCGGCGCGCCGTCGCGCACCGACCAGCTGCCGTCGCGAATCTGCGGCCGCGCCGCGGGCATCGCCGCCGGCTGGCTGCCCGCGTCGTCGGCGCGGCTTGCGGCAGCGGCCTTGCGCGGCAGCTGCCCGCCGTGCGCGACCACCGCTTCGGCGGCGTCGGCCAGCGGCGTGCGCGCCAGCGCCGGCCCGCCCGGCAGCGGTGCGCGCGCGGCACCCGGCCCGCGTGGCTCGCCGCCGGCGGCGGCGCGTCCGTACAGCGTGATCACCGCCTGGTGCACCTCGGTCGAAAAGCCATCCACCGTTGCCACCCGCTCGCGCGAGACGCCGTCGACGGCGCCGGCATCGGCCGCGGCCTGCAGCACGCGGCCCAGTTCCTCGGGGCTCTGGAAGCGTTCCGGCATATTGCCCCGGCGCAGCAGCAGCGCCGACACCGCGTACGCGCCCCAGTTCGACACGCTGGCGGTGACCACATGGTCCACCGGCACCACCGCGGCGATATCGCTGCCGTCGAGCGCGCGCGGGATCAGCCCGCCGACGCCGCCCATGCCGGCCTCGTTGCCGCCGTCACCGACGCCCAGGGTCTCGATGCCGTCGATGGCATTGGCTTCCAGCACGATCTGGTCCAGCGCCGGGTTGAAGTCGTCGATGCCGATGCCGCGCATATTGTGCTTGGTGCCGCGCGCGCTGCGCGACGGCAGCTCGATCGCCATCACCCGGTCGGGGCCGACCTCGCGCAGCAGCGCGCGCGCCGGTTCGGCGGCGCGGTCCACCGGGGCATCGAACACGCGGATATTGTCGAGCGGCTCGCCCATTTCGCGCAGGATGCCTTCCAGGATCGGCCGGTTGGCCGAATCCACCACGTAGGTCACCTGCTTGCCGCGCAGCCGCAGCGCGCGGCCCAGTTCCGCGGTGCCCGGGGGGCCGTCGGTTTCCGGCATGTCCTTGGCCACCGAGAAGCCGGTCACCAGCATCACGTTGCTGGCGTCTTCCAGCGACGCCGCCGCGCGCTCGGCGCCGCCCGGCATGTAGAACTCGCGCAGGCCGCGGCCGATGTAGTTGAAGCTGATGCGGTCGACCGGCGAGAGGTGGCGCCCGCCGTCGACCAGCGCCAGCGCCGGCGACACGTCGGCGGCCTCGCCGAAGGCGGTCTTGAACACACGGATGTCTGGGCGCCGGCCCATCGCGTGCGCCAGGCCGGACACCCGCGACGGCTGGCCGGTGGTGAAGACGATGGTCGGCAGGGTCTTGTCGTCGGGCACCGCCGACGGGTCCAGCGGCTCCTCCAGCAGCGCGCTGCGGTCGATCAGGCCCTGGTCGACCAGCATCTCCACGCCCTTGCGAGCCTGGTACTGCATCGGGTCGATCAGCGTGACGTCGCTGCGGCCGATGGCATCGAGCTGCTGGCGCACCAGCGTCTCCAGCGCGGGATAGTGGGTGCAGCAAAACCACAACGAGGTGGCGTCGGCCGGGATCTGCTCGGCATTGATGTACTTGGCCACCAGCCCCTTGAGCTGCTCCAGCTGCGCGCCGTCGGCCAGGTGCATCAGGTTGTTGACCGCATCGGCCCACTCGGTCGCGCCGATCTCCTTGACCGTGACGCTGCCGCCGCTGGCCTCGGCCACCGCTTCCAGGTAGGCGTGCAGCTTGACCGTGCCGGGCGTGGCCACCACCACCGGGCGCGCGCCGCCCTCGGTGACGATCTTCGGCGCGGTCTGCATGATCAGGTTGACCACCTTGGCCTGGTGGGTGCCGGCCAGCGCTTCCGGAAACGCCGTGCACGCCGTGTTGCATGCGAACAGGTCGACCGCCCCCTTGGCCTTCTGCGCCGCGACCACGCCGGCATGGACCAGGTTGACCAGGTCGCCGCGCTCGCGCCCGCCGTAGGTGCCGGCGGCATGGTCGGTAAAGGCCACCACCTGCACCGCCTTGCCGGTCATGGCATAGGTGTGGCGCGCGATGTTCTGCGCGGCCAGCAGGCCGCCGTTGCTGGAATCGAAGGCGGTGATGACGATCGCATCGTCCTGCACGCGGATGCCGAAGTCGGCCGGGTCGATGCCGTCGGGCAGGAAGCGCCGCTGGATGCCTTCGAACAGCTGCGCCATGTCCAGGCCCGCGGGCAGGCGCTCGGCCGCCTTCTGCAGCAGCTCGTAGACGCCCTTCTGCACGGTCTTGTCGTAGCCGCGCACGCTGGTGGCGCCGACCTCCAGCGTGACGCCGTCGCGCGCCTTGTGGCGCGCCATGGTGTCGAGCAGCGCGCCCACGGTCTCCACGCTCGGCATGCCGCGGTCGTGGCCCAGCGCGCGCTGCACGCCGAAGCCGATCGCCTGCGCCGCCAGGTTGGAGTTCATGCCAGTCACCAGGTGGTCGGCGCCGACGTCGGACCAGCTGTCGGCCAGCTGCTCGGTCACCGCCATGTCGCGCAGCAGGCGGTCGCGCGCGGCGCGCATGCCGGCCTCGTTGCCGTGGTCGCCGACGGCGATGGTGACCATGTCGGCGATGTCGTTGGCGTCGATCAGCAACTGGTCGAGCATGGCGTTGCCGCGTACCCGCTCGCCGTTCTGCAGCCGGTATTCGTTGTTGGTGTTGCGCCCGGCCACTTCCACCGCCACCACCGCCTGCGGCTTGTGCATCGCCAGCAGCGCGCGCGACTGGCGCCCGGCGCTGGCGAAGTCGCGGGCCGAGAAGGTCTCGACGCGCGCATTGGGCTGGTTCAGGTCCTGGCGCAGCATCTGGCGCAGCGTACGCGCGTGTGCGCGGTCGGTGACATAGACCACATCCTTGCCCAGCGAGGCCAGGTAGGCGCCCAGCGAGGCGGCCCCGACCGGGCCGTTGGTCTCGGCGCGGCCGTGCGCGGTCAGCGGGCCGGTGACGATCATCACCGAGTCCAGGTCGGCCAGCGCGCGCGCGGCCATCTCGGCGCCGTAGGGCACGCCGATGTTCTCCATGCTGCCGTCGATCCACAGCACGTTGTCCAGCGGCGAGATCGCGTTCTGCCGCAGCGACATGCGCGCGGGGGCATCCGGACCGTCGGCATGCGCGGCCAGCGCGGGGCCGTGGCTGACCGTGCGGCGTTGCACGCCGGCGTCGCCCTCGGCCACCGGGTGCCGCGGGGCGCGCGCCAGCGCCGGCGTGGCGCTGGTGGTGCGGCGGCGCGAGGCCGGCACGGGGGCGTCGGTGCGGCCGCTGCCGCTGCGCTCGCCCGACGGATTGCGCGCGGCGGACTCCGTCACGTAGCGCGCCATGGCGCGGCTCATGGCGCGGTCCATCATGCCGTGGATCACCCGTTCCTGCAGCATCGCGCCGCGCGTGACCGCCATGTCGAAGGCCGCGGCGGTGCCGAGCCTGGCCGATTGCCAGGGCGTGAGGCGGTGCGGGGTGCGCAGGTCCCGGGCCGGAGCCGTGCCGCCGTCGCTCGCCGGCCTGGCGCCGCTGCTGCGCTCCGGTGTCGCGGGCCTGGCCGCGCCCGGGCCGGGTTCGGCGTCGGCCTGCTTGCCGGAGCGGCCGGAGTGGCCGTCGGCATCGGTGCGCGCGAGCGGCTGGCCCTCGGCGTCGCGCCCGGCCGTGCCGCGGCGCGTGGTGGGGCGCGTCGCGGCTGGCACGCCACTGCCGTCGCGGAACTCCCCCAGCGCTTCCGGCGCCACGCCACGCGCCGGTCCGCCGATGCCGGCCGGATCGCCCGCGCCGACGCCGCGCCCGCGCATCGCCTGGTAGCCGTCGCGCACCGACTCGCCGATGCGCTTCTGGATCGCCATCGGCAGCATCTGCGTGGCGCCCATCAGCAGCATGGCGCCGTTCTGCAGTTTCTCCGACACGCTCATCTCACCGCCATGCTCGGCGAACATGGCGGCCTGCTGCAGGGTCTGCACCCCGCCGATACCAAAGCCCACGCCATTGAGCACGCGGCTGGCGCTGCCGTAGTGGCCGGCGCTTTGGGTCAGCATGCCGCCCGCCATCTGGCGCAGCGGGTTGGTGCTGCCGGCCAGCCGGGTGCCCGCGTTCATCGCCAGCGCGCCGGTCTTGGCCAGGCCCATGCCGCCCATGCCCGCCAGCGAGCCGGCCACGTTCAGCCACTGCGCCATCGCTTCCTGGCTGGCAAAGGGATTGACCGAACGGCCATGGTCCGAAATATTGTCCAGCGCGGCCCACGAGGTGCCGACGCCGTACCCCATGCTGCCCACCATGCCCACCCACGCCGCGGCCACCAGCGGCGTCAGCGTGCCGCCCGAGGCCACCGCCAGCACGCCGCCGGCGACCGCGCCGACCGCGGCTACGCCCAGGTTGACCCAGCCCCACACCTTCTCGCTGGTGGTGACGATATGGGCGTCCATCGCGGCGTAGTCGACATGGCCGTCGCGGCCCAGGTCCAGGTTTTCGGCGAAGTAGACCGTGCCCTTGTCGGAGAGCAGGTTGTTCTCCTGGAAATCGCGCTTCGCGTCCAGTTCCTCCTTGCCGTAGACCGAGCCCTGGTCGTCCACCCACAGGGTCTTGCCGTCCTTGCCCTCGAACTCGAACACCGCGGTCTGGTAGGGCACCCCGCCGGGACCGGCCACGTACATCGGGATCGCCTTGACCGTGGTGCCGGCCTTGGCGTCGGCGGCGATCTGTTCGCGGATCGCGTTGGCGTCGCCCTGCGGCGCGCCGAGGGCGATGGCCTCGGACAGCCCCTTCTCGTCCGAGGCCTTCGCGCTGAGTTCTTCCTTGCGCATCGCCAGGCTGTCGAAGGTCTGCCGCAGGATCTCGTCCTTGTCGAGCTCGAAGCGCTGGTTGGCTTCCTTCGCCTCGTCGGTGCCGGCGTAGTCCTCGCTGCCGCGCTGCACCGCATTGCGCAGGTAGACGTCGGACATCACCGGCGCGTCCTTGCTCGACTTCAGCGACTGCTCGAACGCCGCCGACAGCCCGATGTGGCCCTTGGCGGCCGCGTCCTGGGCGCCGCCGTAGATGCGTCCCTGGCGCGACGAGCCGCCCTGGTTCATCATCATCAGCATGCTGACCTCGTTGTCGCGATCGGTCAGCCAGCTGGCCGTGCTGGACGCGGCCGGGGCCGTGCCGGGCTTGGCCTGCGGGTTGCGCGCGTAATAGCCGGCATCGGCCGCATCGACCACCGCCGACAGGCCATGGTAGAAGTCGTCCCAGTCGTTGTACCCCGGCGACTGGCTGTTGTTGCGTCCGGTCCAGTCGTTGCTGTACTCGGTCTTCACCGTATCCAGCAGCGTGCCGGCATCTTCCTCGATCAGGTGTGGCGCCACTTCCTGCAGGTACACGCCCACCTTGTCGGCATACATCTTCTCCTGGCCGATGATGGGCCGGCCCTCGTCGTCGTGGGTCTTGTTTTTCAGATCCTGGTCCATCGACGCTTCGATCTGCGCCTTGAACAGGTCGCCGCTGAAGCGATCGTCGTGCACGTCGACGTAGAGCTGGCGCTCCTCGGGCGTCTGCGCGGCATCGGCGCCGGCCTTGCGGATCTGCAGCGCGCCGGTGACGTCGCCGCTGTCCAGCTTCTGCGCGATGCCGCGGGTCATGGCATCCACCCGCAGCGGCACCGAGCCTTCCATGAAGCCGAGCATCCGGTTCAGGCCGCTGGCGGCCTGGTCGCGTTCCGCCTGGCTGAGTTTGGGGTCCTCGCTGCGCGCCTTGAGCTGCTCGACGGTGTAGCCGAGCAGGCCTTTCTCGGCGACGCCCTTGTCGTAGGCGATCCGGGCCGGATCGGTCGCGGACAGGTCCGCGGCCGGCACCAGGCCGTCCGCGCCCAGCGCCTTGAACATGACGTAGCCGGCCGGGTTGTGTTCCATCAGCGCGCGCTCGGCTTGCGGCAGGTCGCGCGGCGTGGTGGAGTTGGGATCAGTCTTGGCCTCGGGATCCAGCGTCAGCCCCTGCGCCTGCGCCATTGCCAGCGTGGTCGGGTCGTTCTGCGCCAGCTTGCGCTCGAAGTCGGTCGACGCAGTCAGGTGCTCCATCTCGCCGGCGATGCGCCCGCGCAGGTCGACCCGGTCGATCAGCTGGCCCATGCCGCCCTCGGTGCCGTAGCGCGCCTTCAGGTCCTGCACCGCCTGCTGGCGATAGCTGTCCGGCACCTTGACGCCCTGGCCCGACGCCAGCGCCTGCAGCTGCGCATCGGCGTCGCCGACCTTGCCGTTGGCCAGGGTCAGGTCGTACGAGCGGTCCGCCATCGAGAGGGTGCGGTCGTGCGGATCGTTGCGCACGTCCTTCAGCGCCTGGTCGGCATGCTGCTTGTAGGCGTTCGCCGCGACCGTGTCGATCTCTTTCTGCATGGCGTCGAGGAAGGTCTCCTCGGCCTTTACCCGTTCCTGCTGTGCCTGCTCATGGGCGTCGCGCGCGGCGACCAGTTCGTCGTCGGCCTCGAGCTCGAAGCGCCGGATGCCGCCGGGAATCTTCAGGTAGGCGGCCTGTTCCTGGTCGACCCTGGCGGCGGCCTGCTGCTCATTTTCCTGCGCCAGCACCACGTTGAAGCGCGCGCCCTGGGTGTCGCGCGCCTGCTGCGTGCTCTCGGTCTTCAGGAATTGCGTCTTGGTCTCTTCGATATTCAGCGCGACATTGGGGTCGTCATAGCGCTTGCGGATCTCCTCGGCCTTGGCCTCGACCGCCGCCTTGACATCCCCGCCGGTGGCCGCGGCGTTGTTGGCGGCCACGCGCAGCTCGTTCTGCGCGCCACCCATCACGTTGCCGTACTTCAGGCCCAGCGGCTGCCACTGCTTGTCGCTCATGGCGCGGCCGTCGAGATCGGCCACGACCTTGTCATAGGCGTCCTGCGCTTGCTGCTGCCAGCCATCGGTCAGCGCCTTCGCATCGTTTTCCTTCTTCTTGCGCGCTTCCTCGGCGGGATCGGTCTTGGGTTTCTCGGGCGGGGGCGCATCGACCTGCATGGCCTTGGGCGACTGCGCGCCGGTGGCATTGGCGGTGTAGAGCGCCGGCGTCACCACCACCGCCTGCGGCTTGTCGGGCTGGTCCGCGGGTCTGCCCTGCTGATTTTGTTGGGTTTGTTGCGACTGTTGCGACTGTTGCGCCTGCTGCGTGTTCTGGGTGTCCTGCTGGCGCTGGGTCTCGCGCGCCTCGGCCGCGCGCTGGGCGCGTTCGGCAGCTTCGCGGGCGGCCCGTTCGGCGGCCTCGCGCGCGGCTTCGGCGGCGGCGCGGGCCGCGGCCTCGGCGGCCGCGCGCGCGGCAGCCCGGATGGCATCCATGAAATCCAGCATGACGCAAGTCTCCTGGCGACGCCGGCGCGTGCCGGCAGGTCAGACGGTTGCCGATGCCCGGGCACGCGGCCGGGGCCGCGCGCCAGCAGCGGGCAAGCCGCGGGCATCATGCGCGCCGATTCTGCGCGCGTCGGCGGCGCAGGCCAACTATGGGAATTCGTAGGCCCTGCGCAGGCAGGTTGGTTACAGGCGGTTGTTGTCGAGGTCGGTCACCAGCATGCAGCCGGGCGCATGGGTGATGCAGATCTCGGGCCGCGCCTCGCGGATCACCGCCTGGGGCGTGACGCCGCAGGCCCAGAACACCGGGATTTCATCGGCGTCGAGCGGCACCGCGTCGCCGTAGTCGGGCGCTTCGATATCCTCGATGCCGATCAGCCGCGGGTCGCCGATATGCACCGGCGCGCCGTGCACGTCGGGATAGCGCGCGGTGATCTCGGTGGCCAGGATCGCATCGGCGGCCTTGAGCGGGCGCATCGACACCACCAGCTTGCCCGACAGCCGGCCGGCCGGACGGGTCTCGATCGCGGTGCGGTACATGGCGACGTTGCGGCCCAGGTTGATGTGCTTGAGCGGCACGTTGGCCGCCAGCAGCGCCTGCTCGAACGAGAACGAGCAGCCGATGGCAAAGGCGACGAAGTCGTCGCGCCACAGCTCGGTGATGCCGGTGGTCTCGTGGTAGGCGTTGCCGTCGCGGTAGACCCGGTACATCGGCACGTCGGTGCGGATGTCGACGTCGCGCCCGAGGTTGCGGAACACCGGGTCGCCCGGGTCGGTCACGTCGATCAGCGGGCAGGCCTTGCGGTTGAGCGCGCAGAACTGCAGGAAGTCATAGGCCCAGTCGCGCGTCAAGATCACGATATTGGCCTGCACGTGGCCGCGCGCCAGGCCGCTGGTATGGCCGCGGTAGCGGCCAGCGCGGATCAGCTGGCGCAGTGCGGCGGGGTCTTCGGGCAGGAGCGAGGCGGCGTGCTGGAGCGGCTGGTTCATGGTCGGCAGGCGGGCGCCGGGCGGCGCGCAAAGTCGGGTTGACCTGCCGATTCTGGGCGCCGGCCGGCGCCGGCGTCCAACAAATCTTTCGGATCGAGCGCGATAAAGGAATCCGATGACTACGAGCCCGCGGGGGGCGCCGCCGATGCCGCCGCGGGCGCCTGCACCGGCACCGCCATGTCCTCGCCGACCTCGGCGCAGAACTCCGCCACCACACTGGTGGCCAGCCCGACGATCGACTCGTTGACCTCCAGCCCCGCGCCAATGCGCCACGAGGCGACGATATCGAGCGCGGGCGGATGGTTCTCCACGTCGACCACCGACAGCGTACCGTCGGCCAGCTCCTTGCGCACCAGTGCCGGCGGCACCGCGCCGATGCCGAAGCCGTCGCCGATCAGCCGCGTCATCGCCGCCACCGAGTTCACGCAGTTGATGCGCGGCGACGCCACCCCGTTCAGGTGGAACAGGCTCAGGATGTCCTGGTGCGGGCGCGAGTTCTTGACGAAGGTGATGACGCGCTCGGCGGCCAGTTCGTCGAGCGAGGCATAGGGCCGGTCACAGGCGGAGCCGGTGGCGACGATCCAGCGGATCGGGTAGCGCGCCAGTTCGACATTGCGCACCGTTTCCAGCCGCAGCAGGTCGGTCTGGAAGATCACGTCGAGATAGCCCTTCTGCAGCTGGTCGCACAGGTTCAGCGCGGCATCGGCGGTCAGTTCGATCTCCAGCGCCGGATAGGCCTGCATCGCGCGCTTGACCACGGTGGAGAGCCAGGTATGGATCACCGAGTCCATCGCGCCGATGCGCACGCGCCCCGCAATGGCGCGCGAGCGGTCCAGCGACTGCCGCATATGGTGCATGGTGTTCACCATCTTCTCGGCGTACTCCAGCACGCGCTGGCCCTCCGGCGTCAGCGTCACGCCGCGCGAATCGCGCAGGAACAGCTTGACCCCCAGGTCTTCCTCCAGCACCGCGATACGGCTGGAGATCGAGGCCTGCGTGCTGAACAGCTTCTCCGCGGTCAGCCGGAAGCTGCGCAGGCGGGCCACCCAGACAAAGGTTTCTAGAAAGCGCAGGTTCATGGGCGATGGGTATGGGCTGCCGCTCCGGCGTCAGCGTGTCGAAGCCAAAGAATCTACGCGATGACACGGTGGCAAACAAGCGTTTGACAGCGGCGCTCGGGAGCGTGCCATGCTGCCGCGCAGCATGGCCGGCGCGCCGCGCTCACGCTCCCAGCTGCGACGGCTGCGACGGCGTCGGCGGCTGGCGCGGCGGGATCAGTGCCGGGCCGCGCGCGGCCTCCTCTTCGGCCTCATGCTGCGCCGCTTCGGCCTGCGCCTTCATGCGCTGCAGCGCGGCCAGCATGTCGTCGCCCAGCGCCGCCGGATACTCGGCGTGCGCGCCGTCGGGCACGGCCGACGGGTCCAGCCACATCTGCCAGGTCACGCGCGTGGTGCCCACGCCCTGCCCCGGCGCGGCCTGCAGCCGACCGCGCGTATGGCTGGAGAGCTTGCGGTAGCTGTAGGAGAATGGCCCCCTGTCGGTCAGCACGTCGACCGCCGGCAGCCCGCCGGCCTTGTGGGCCATGCGGCGTACCGTGCCCGGGCTGCCGCTGCCCAGCACCACGCGGCAGTCCTTGTAGACGGTGTCCCAGTCCGGCACCGCGCAGTAGCCGCCGGCCAGGTCCCACACCCGCGCCGGATCGGCCAGCACCTCGACCGAGCGCTCCACGGGGATCAGCTGCGCGTGCGCCGGCGCCTGCCACGCCAGCAGCAGCGCCGGCACGGCGAGCCGGAGCGTGGACAGGTTCAGGCAGACAAGGCTAGGCATCGGCAAGGCGGCACGCGCACGGTGAGGGCAATGGGTGCAAGCCTAGCCGAGCGCGGCGGCGTGTGCCATTACCGAAGGCTCGTAGCGCCCGGGGCTTGCAACACCCCGGCCTACGGGTTTCCGTAGGCCCGTGGCCAACCCGCATGCGCTGGCGCGCCGTATGCTTATGCCCTCGCGGGTGCGGGCCCGCGCGCGCCGCCGCGGCATCGGGGAAAACCCGCGGGCCGTGGCGATGGCACCACGGGCTGGAACGGCGCCAGCCGCGCATTGACGGGCTTTCAGCACAGGAATCAATTTTTCTTATCGGCCGCCGCCCGAAAAACTAGTTGGACGCGGGCTGCCGTGCCTTTCAAGAATGCAGTCAGCGGGCGCACCGCAGGAGGCGCTGCAACCGCGTACCGCCGCGCCGACAGTCGCCAACGAAACGCGCCAGCGGTAGCCGGCAACGCATGCCGGGACCACAAGGCAAGCGCCGCGCACCACGCGCGCTGCCAGGCCGAGCCAGACATCGCACGAGAGGAATGCATGGAAACGCAGATCGGCAGTATCCAGAGCCCCCAGCCATCATCGCCCGCCAACGCCGAGGCAGCACCGTCGCGCGGCTTCTTTTCCTGGTACCGCGACATCACCGCCAATGAGCGCCGCACCTTCTGGAGCTGCAAGGTCGGCTACGCGCTCGACGCGATGGACACGCAGTTCCTGAGCTTCGTCATCCCCACGCTGATCGCCACCTGGGGCATCAGCCGCGCCGACGCGGGCTTTATCGGCACCGCCACGCTGCTGACCTCCGCCGCGGGCGGCTGGGTCGCCGGCATCCTGTCCGACCGCATCGGCCGGGTGCGCACGCTGCAGCTGACCATCCTGTGGTTTGCCTTCTTCACCTTCCTGTGCGGGCTGGCGCAGAACTATGAACAGCTGCTGGTGGCGCGCGCGCTGATGGGCTTCGGCTTTGGCGGCGAATGGACCGCCGGCGCGGTGCTGATCGGCGAAGCCATCCGCGCGCAGGACCGCGGCAAGGCGGTGGGCATGGTGCAGGCCGGCTGGGCCGTGGGCTGGGGGCTGGCGGCGCTGCTCTATGCGCTGGTGTTCTCGCTGCTGCCGGCCGAGACCGCATGGCGCGTGCTGTTCCTGATCGGGCTGCTGCCGGCGGTATTCGTGATCGTGCTGCGCCGCCTGGTCAAGGAGCCGGAGGTCTATACCGAGCACAAAGCGCGCGAGGCCCAAGCCAGCGAGAAAACTTCGTTCGCCGCGATCTTCTCGCCGCGCCTGCTCAGCATCACGCTGCGCGCGGCGCTGCTGACCACCGGCGCGCAGGGCGGCTACTACGCCATCACCACCTGGCTGCCGACCTTCCTCAAGACCGAGCGCGGGCTGACCGTGCTGGGCACCGGCGGCTACCTGGCGATGGTGATCGTCGGTTCCTATATCGGCTATGTCACCAGCGCCTACCTGACCGACCGCATCGGCCGCAAGCGCAACTTCATCCTGTTCGCGCTGGGCTCGATGACGATCGCGCTGGCCTACACGCACATCCCCGTCAACGACACCGTGATGCTGCTGCTGGGCTTTCCGCTGGGCTTCTTTGCCTCGGGCATCTTCGCCGGCATGGGCGCGTTCCTGACCGAGCTGTTCCCGACCAGCGTGCGCGGCTCCGGCCAGGGCTTCTGCTACAACGTGGGCCGTGCCATCGGCGCGTTCTTCCCGTTCCTGATCGGCCATGTCAGCCAGCAGATGTCGCTGGGCCACGCCATCGGCATCTTCGCCGCGGCCGCGTATGGCGTGCTGATCCTGGCCGCGCTGACGCTGCCGGAAACGCGCGGCAAGGCACTGGAAGCGTAGGGCACAACATGACACCCGCGGCCAGGCGCCGCGGCGTGCGCACAGCACAATAACAATCACGGCAGCCCCACGCGGGGCCTGCCCAGTTTTCTTCCGACGGGAATCGGGTCAGCAGTATGTCGGGCTTGCCAGCTCGACGGCAAGGCAGCGCAGCAGCGATACGCGCTGGCGATGGCCAGGCTCCGTGCAGCATCCGGCGGACCGCCACGACCGGCACGACGCGCCGCGCCCCGCAGTGCCGCCGCGCAGGCCAGCCCCATTTGCGCGCGTGGACCGGCTCACAAGGCCGTGGTCGCACGCCAAGACTCGTTGTCGGAGGCCTACATGATCAAAGATGTGGAAGTCGTGCCGTACCGTGACGCGGGGGCGTCCGGGCATGGCACCGCAGCAACCACCGCACGCCCCACGGCCCGCCCGGCCACCACGCCTGGCAGCGCCCCGGCACTGGTGGCCAACAACGGCATCAAGGTATTCGGCGAGCGCCACCTGGTGCCGGTCAGGCAGCGCGTGCGCCACGGCGCCACCCCCGGCCTGGTGACCGCGCTGCAAGCCGAGCCGACTCACGAAGGCCGCAGCGCCGTGATGCAGTCCGCCATCCGCGCGATCGGCTTCGACTGGCTGGGCTACGCCACCGCCGCGCATGTCGGCGGCCAGCTGCAGCCGCGCACCTTCTTTGAAAGCTATTCGCCGCCGGGCTGGCGCGAGCGCTATTTCCGCGAGCGCTACTACGAGATCGATCCGCGCACCCCGCAGCCGGGCACCTTCTGCCTGCCCACCGTGTGGGATGCCGATGACCTGGCGCAGACGCCGCTGGGCAACGTGCCACCGCTGCGCCGCCGCCGCTTCCTGGAAGACCTGCGCGACGCCGGCGTGCGCAGCGGCATCTTCCTGAACCTGCCGATGCCGGGCAACAGCGAGTTCGTGCTGATCAGCTTTATGTCGGGCATCGAAAGCCGGCGCTGGATCGGCGATTCCGTGGTGGGCCAGGCGCTGGCGATGGGACTGGCGCTGCATGAGTTCCTGACCTGCCACGTCGAGATCCCCGCCTTTGCCGGCCGCCATCGCGAGGGCCTGTCGGACGTGCAGCGCGATATCCTCGCCTGCCTGGCGCAGGGCCTGTCGGACAAGGAGATCGCGCGGCGCATGGACATGTCGATCTTCAACGTCGACTACCACATGCGCCGGCTGCGCAGCCACTTCGGCGTGCGCAACCGCGTGCAGTTGGCCAGCGCGGCGACATTGCTGCGGCCGCCGGGGGCACCGCTGTCGGTGGACAGGGGGAAGGATGCAGCGGGGGTGATTGCGGCCTAGTTTGATGGGGTTGGGATTTGCCTCAGACCTTCAGACTCCCGCTTGTGTACTCCCTCTCCCGCTTGCGGGAGAGGGTTGGGGAGAGGGCCGGAGCCTCAACGAAGTGAGGCCATCAATATTGCCAGCGCCCGCCCTCTCCCCCGACCCCTCTCCCGCAAGCGGGAGAGGGGAGAAAACCCCGCAGCGTGGACGCTTTTGTCCACCTCACTCTCCTTTCGCCCACCGCATCAACTCCGCCACCCGCTCGAACAAGGTCCGGTCGATATACCGGTCCAGCGGCACGTTCAGGTACAGCCGCTGCGCCAGGTCCGAATCGAAGGCCGACGGCACCAGGTAGTCCGCCGCGGCCTGGCGGATGCGTGCCGCCACCTGGCCGCTGCCCTTGGCCACCACCCGCGGCAGCGTGCCGGGGCCGTCGTAGCGCAGCGCCACCGCGTACTGGGTGGAATAGACCACCGCGGTCGACACCCGCACCCGCTCGCTGACGCCGAAGAACGCGGCCTCGAAGAAAGCGGCGCGGCGGCGCCCGGCCATGATCGGATCGCCCTGGGTCTCCTTGTATTCGCGGCGATACTCGTCGACGCTCATGCGCTGGCGCTTCATGAACTGGTAGCGCTCGTGCACGTAGTCCACCACCGCCATCACCAGGTAGATCACCGCCGCCCAGCAGCACATGCGCAGGATGATGTAGGCGACCAGCAGCAGGATTTCCGCCGGGCGCGCGTAGCCGGTGCGCACACCGTCCTCGATCGCGCCCAGCGCGAGCACGTAGACCAGCCCGGCCAGCAGCAGGATCTTGACCAGGATCTTGGCCAGGTTCACCAGGTTGCGCACGGCGAACATGCGCTTCAGGCCCTCGGCCGGGTTCAGCCGCGCCAGGTCTGGCTTGATCTGCTCGAACGCCACCAGCGGCCCCACCTGCAGGAACGCGCCGACAATGCCGCATACCAGCGCCAGGCCGACGATCGGCAGCACGCCCATCAGCAGGAAGCGCGCCGCGGCCTCGCCCAGCACCAGCATCTGCTGGTCGGCCAGGTGCTGCGGCACGCTGCCCATGGCGCTGTGCCACAAGGCCTGGAACAGCCGCACGAAATAGCGGCCCAGCAGCCACAAGCCGGCCAGCACGCCGAGGAATACCACCGCCGAGGTGACGTCGCTGCTGCGCGGCACCTCGCCGCGCTTGCGCGCATCGTCCAGCTTGCGCCGGGTGGCCTCGAGGTTCTTTTCGCTGTCGCTCATTTGGCGTCGATATGTTGCGTCGCTGCTAGCGTGCCGCGCCCCGGCGCAGCATCTCGATCAGGATATTGTCCGGGCGCAGGAAGCCCTGCAACGTATCCACCATCACTGCCAGCATCAGCACCAGCATCAGGAACGCCACCGAGATCTTGACTGGCTGGGCGAACTGGAACACGTCGAACTGCGGCACGAAGCGCGCGATCAGCGCAAAGCCCAGCTCGACGATCACCAGCAGCAGCAGGATGGGCGCGGCCAGCTTGACCACCCACGAGAACAGCGTGCCGGCATAGAGGTTGGCAAAGCCCATCGACGCCAGCGACATCTCCGGCCCGAACGACATCACCGGCCAGAACGCGAACGACTCGACGATCACCCCGGTCATGGCGATAAAGCCACCCAGCGCCGCGAACAGCGCGATGCCGAAGTGCGACAGCAGGTTCTCCATGGGCCCGTCTTCCTGCTGTGTCACCGGGTCGAAGAAGGTGGCATTGCCCGAGCCAGTCTGGAAGTCGATCAGCTCGCCGATCATCTGCAGCGCCACGAAGAACAGCCCGAACGCCATGCCCAGCAGCAGCCCGATAAAGGCCTCCTTAAAGATCAGCACCAGCCACAGGCCACCGGCGACGGCGTCCAGGTCGATACGCGCGCCCGGCGACACGAACAGCGCGATCGCCAGCACGATGCCGTTGCGCGCCACCCCGGGAATGGCCTGCTGCGACAGGAACGGCAGCACCGTAAACGCCGTCAGCAGGCGCGGCATCACCATCACGATCGGCATGATGACCTCGCGTCCCCATTGGAACAGCAAGGCGGGATCGAGCAGTTCGCCCTGCATCTCAGGCATGCCGCCCGTCGTGCCGGCCGGCGTGCCAGGCGCGGGCCGCGGCTTCGTCGATGGCCTCGTCCTCGCGCCGCCCGGCGCCGGCGCGCAGCGCGCGGCGTTCGCGCAGCGCCAGTTCGCGTGCGCCGTCCAGCCGCGCCTGCGCGCGCAGCAGCGCGCGGCGGGCCTCGTCGAAGGCGGCACGCCGCCGCGCTACTTCGTCGAGCACCGTGGCAAGGTTGGCATTGGCCCGGGCAATGCGAGCGTCGAAGGCGCTCTGCCAGCCCTGCGCATCGAGCAGCCCCGACACCGACACCCCGCCCTGCGACGCGCCCTGCCGCAGGCGTTCGATGAACGCCGCGCGCTCGGCCAGCGCGGCCTGCACCGCCTGCTGCGCGGCCTCGGCCTGGCGTAGCCCGGCCATCACCTGCGTGCGGTGCTGCTGCAGCGCGCGCAGCGCGTCTTCCTGGCGGCGCTGGCGCACCGCCTCGAGCTGGCCCAGGCGCGGGTCGGCGCCGCCGGCCGTCATCGCGCGGCTCCGGCAAGCGGTGCGGGCTCGCGCACGCGCAGCGCCTGCGCCAGCTTGTCGACGGCGCCGGCAAAGGTGTCGAGCCGCGCCGCCGGCTGCGCCAGGTAGGCGCGGATATCCGGCATCGCCGCCACGGCCGCGTCGGCGACGGGGTCGGCGCCGGGCCGGTATTCGCCGATCTGCAGCAGCAGCTCAAGCTCCTGGTACCGGGCCAGCAGCTGGCGCAGCCGCGCCGCGTCGCGCGCGTGCGCGCCGGCCGCTACCTGGGGCATCACGCGGCTGACTGACTGCAGCACGTCCACCGGCGGATACTGGCCGGCGCTGGCCAGCTTGCGCGACAGCACGATATGGCCATCGAGGATGGAGCGCACCTCTTCGGCGATGGGGTCGCTGTCGTCCTCGCCTTCGGTCAGCACGGTATACGCGGCGGTGATCGAACCCTGCACGCCGGTGCCGGCGCGCTCCAGCAACTGCGGCAGCATCGAGAACACCGACGGCGGATAGCTGCGCCGCGTCGGCGGCTCGCCGCTGGCCAGGCCGATCTCGCGCTGCGCGCGCGCCAGCCGCGTCAGCGAATCGACCAGCAGCAGCACGCGCCGGCCCTGGTCGCGGAAATGCTCGGCGATTGCGGTGGCGGTATAGGCGCAGCGCACGCGCTCCATCGGCGAGCGGTCCGAGGTCGACACCACCAGCACCGTGCGCGCCATGCCGTCGGGGCCCAGGTTGTATTCGATGAACTCGCGCACCTCGCGGCCGCGTTCGCCCACCAGCGCGACCACGTTGACATCGCTGGACGCGCCCCGCGCCAGCATCCCGAGCAAGGTGGACTTGCCCACGCCGGGCGGCGCGAAGATGCCCACGCGCTGGCCCTCGCCCAAGGTCAGCAGGCCATCGATGGCGCGCACCCCGGTGGCCAGCGGCTCGCGGATCAAGCGGCGCGTAAGCGGGTCGGGCGGCTCGTTGTCCACCGGCACGCGCGCCACGCCGTCGAGCGCGCCCTTGCCGTCGATGGGCTCGCCCAGCGCGTCGAGCACGCGCCCCAACAGCGCGGCGCCGGCCGGGCACTGGTGGCCGTGGGCCGACGGGATGACCTCGGTCAGCGCCGACACGCCGGTGGTGCGCCCCAGCGGCGTAAGCAGCGCGGTCTGCTGCACGAAGCCGACCACCTCGGCCAGCAGCGGCGGCTCGCCGGGCGTGACCAGCTGGCACAGCTCGCCCACATGGGCCTGGATGCCGGTGGCGTTAATCAGCATGCCCACCGCCTTGCTGACGCGCCCGCGCATTGCCACCGGCGTGAAATGCTCGAACGCGCGTTCCAGGTCGGCGGCGGCATGCTGCAGCGCGGCTTCGATATCGGTGGCAGGGAGTTCGGTGGACATGTCGTCAGCCTCGGGAATCAGCCCGCGCGCAGCCGGCGCGCAAAGGCTTCGAGCTGGGCCTGCAGGCCCACTTCCATGGTGCCCGAGGGGGTCTGGATGCGGCAGGCATCGGGTTCCAGCCCCGGCTCGACCACCACGTTGGCGCGGCGCGGCCACTCCTGGGTCTCGGCCAGGCGGTCGAGCAGGCTGCGCACCGCCTGCTCGCGGCCCAGCGGGATCTGGATGGTGATGAAGGGCTCGGCCCGCACCAGCGCCTCGACGCGCTGCAGCGCCACCTCCAGGATGATGTCGGGGTCGAGCTCGCCGGCGATCTGCTGCACCGCCTTCATCACGATCTCGGCCATGGTGCGGCGCATCGCGCCCAGCTGGCGCTCGGCCTCGGCGGCGGTGCTGACCTGCGCCGCGGCGTGGTCGGCGTGCGCGCGCGCCCAGCCTTCGCGGTAGCCGTGCTGGCGGCGCTCCTCGGCCTCGCGCTGGGCTTCGGAGCGGATCTGCATGGCCTCGCTGCGCGCGGATTCGATCACCGCGGCGGCGTCGAGCAAGGCGGCATATTCGGCCTCCTTGAGCACCTTGCGCTCGGACAGCAGCTGCAGGTTTTCGCTGGTGATCAGAAAAGCCAGTGCCATGCCGGGAACCGTTCGGGGATCAGGTTGAGCAGCAACAGCTCGCGCAGCTGCGCGGCCTGCGTCGGAGTCAGCGGTGCCGGCGACAACGCCGCCAGCCGCCGGGGAAACTTGCACCGCAGCGCCTGCAGCAGCGGCGCCGCATATTCCGCGGTTTGCGCCTCGGCGGCCAGCGCGCCGCACAAGAGCCCGCACAACAGCCGATACCCGCGCTCGGCCATCAGCCGGCCGGCGCCGGCCGGGTGCTGTCGCAGCGGCGCCAGGTTCATCGGCAGCGCCGGCAGCGCCGGCACGCGCTTCAGGATAAAGGCGACGGCGTGGCGGTCGAGCCGGCGCGCGGCACGGCGCATCGCGCGCGGCGCGCTGCCGATCAGCGGCGCCGCCAGCGCCCCGGGCAGCGGCGCGATGCTGTCGGCCAGCTGCGCCGGCAGCATGCGGCGCTCGCTGGCAAAGCCCGCCTGGTGCACTGCCAGGCCAAGCCACCACGCCAGCAGGCGCAGGTCGCTGCGCGGCATCAGCACCAGCCGCGCCAGCGAGGGCGGCGCCTCGAGCAGGCGTTGGATCGCGGCGTCACGGGCGCCGTCCGCGCCGGCCAGGCCCAGCGGCTGCGCCAGCACGTCGGCGGCGGCGGGGCCAAAGCGGTCCGCACGGCGCCACGCCAGCGGCCAGTCGGCCGGCAGCCAGCTGGGATGCAGATGCGCCAGCGGCCGCTGCGCCAGGTCCGCCACCGCGCGCGCCAGCGCCGGGTCCGGCAGTGCCGGCGGCGCAGGTGCGAACGCGGCGGCCAGCGCGCCGGGCAGGTAGGCGCCAGGCGCGGCCTCGGCAGCGGCAACCGTCGATAGCGGCGTCAATTCGCGCTCCGCGGCGCACCACGCCGCTGCGGCCAGCGCAGCGCGCCGCGCTGCCATGCCACCACGGCCGCCACGGCCAGTGCAATCGCCGCCGCCGCGCCGACCGCGATCGCGGCAAAGCGTCCGAGCGCATAGCCGGCCGCCGGCCCCGGCGCGCCCGCCTGCGGCGCGAACGGGCGTGCCTCGACCAGCGACAGCGACACGTTGTCGTGGGTCACACCTTCGATGCTGTGCGCCACCATGTCCTTGACGGTCGGCACCAGCAGGCGCAGGTCGGTATCGGCGCGGTGCTTGATGAACACCGCCGCCGACGACGGCCGGATCTTGTCCGAGAGCGGATCGGTGGCGGGAATCACCACATGCACGCGCGCGGTGACCACGCCGTCGATATTGCGCAGCGTTTCCGACAGCTCCTGCGACAGCGCGAAGATATAGCGCATCCGTTCTTCGGTCGGCGTCGCCACCAGCCCCTGCTTCTGGAACACCTGCCCCAGCGAGGCAAAGCGTTCGCCCGGCAGGCCTTCGCTGCGCAGGATCTCCAACGCGGCGGGCAACTGCGATTCCTCGACCCGCACGCGCCACTGGCCCTCGCCGGTGCCGCCGCTGGTGTCGGCGCGCGCCTTCTCCGCATCGATGCCCTCGGCGGTCAGCGCGGCCAGCACCTGGTTGGCCTCGGGTTCGTTCAGCGACGCGTACAGGTCGACCTTGCATGCGGCCAGCGCCAGCGCCATCAGCGCCGGTGCCAGCCGGGCCGCGCGCGCAAGGCGCCGGGACAGCGGTGGCGTGGGCATCATTGCTGGTTCTTCAGCAGGCTGTTGAACAGGTTGGTGCCGGCGCTGCCGATGCTGGAGGTCACGTGGATCGACGAGAACAGCTCCAGCGACTGCGTCTGCAGCAGCATGGCCTGGTACACCACCTCGCTGGTGCTGCCCTCGTAGATCGACGCGAACATGCCGTCGCGCAGCTCCTGCAGGCGCGCGGCCTGGCGCGCCGATTCCTCGCCGGCCGAGACATAGCTGGCGCGGATGGCGTTGCCGAGCGTGGTCGAAGTCGGGTCTGCCGCCTGGGTCACGTGCGCGGTGCGCGAGCCGTCGGCGGCGCGGCCCTGCTGGACCATCTGCGCGAACTGCCGCGCATCGGCCGGGTCGGCCTGCGCAGCCGGGGCCGCGGGCGGCGACTGGTGCGCGGCGACGGTGGCGCTGTCGGGCGCTGCGCCCGCAGCAGTGGTGGCATTGGCGGCGGCAATGGCGGCGGTCGGGTCCATCATGGCTCTCCTTGCAAAGCGTTGGGCGCCCCGGCATGCCGGGGCGCATGGCAGGCGCCTGCCGTCAGTTGGTGCGCGAGGTCTGCTTGACGTCCTGCATCGCGCCCTGGACCAGGTTGGCCTTCTGCGTGTTGTGGGCCATCTCGCTGCTGACCACCGCGTTCTGGCGCGTCAGCGTGTCCTGCAGGCCCAGGATGTTCACCGAGAACTCCTGCGCTTTCTGCTGGATTTCCTGCATCTTGGCATTGAGGTCGACTTCAGCCATGACAATCTCCTTCAGGTAGGTTGGCGTCATACACCTGCCCTCCGGGGGCAAGCGGCATCTGCGCCCGCGGGCGCAAATCCTGTGGCACGGCGCGCGCGTGCGCCGTCATCGCCGTGCCTGCGGCGGCACCGGGCTGTCCTTCAGCACCACGCCGTCCGCGTCGATCCGTTCGATCTCGGCGCCGTTCTTCAGCACCGCCCCTTCGAAATAGCGCGCGCCGTTGGCCAGCTGCACCGAGCGCGTGCCGTTGCCGTCTTCGGTAATGCTGACCACGCGCGCGGGAAACACGCCCTGCCAGTTTTCCATGTGGCCATCGCGCACTTGCCGGCGCCGGCTGTCGGCGGTCTCGCGGTAATCGATCTTGTCGGACACCAGCACGCCCGGGTGCAGGTCCTCGATCACGCGCCGCACCTTGTCGCGCCCGTGCACCGGGTCGGCGGTACCGCTCAGCAGCACGCGCCCCTGGCCCTGGTAGGCGATGCCCACGCCGGGCTCGTCCAGATAGCGCTGGATATGCTCGATCAGGTCGTCCGCCGAGCGTACCTGCTGCTGCACGCCGCGGCCGAACGGCGCCAGCGCCTGCACGATGCGCTGCCGGTCCACGCGCGAATTGACGAAGCCCTTGACCGTGACCGTGCCGTTGGGCAGCGACACCACCTCCAGCTCCGGATACGCGGCCACGGTCTTGCGCACGGCGGCGGGGTCCGCCTGCTGCGTGCGCGGCGCCAGCCCGCCGTTGGCGTAGGTGGCGGCAAGCCAGCCTGCGCCGACCAACCCCACCACGCCGGCCACGCCGAGCGCTGCCAGCAGCGCGCGCCCGGGCCGGCGCCCGCCCTGCTGCTGCGCGTCGGCATCGCGCGCGGCGCGCCGGCCGGATTCGGCCCAGGCAAAGAGCGTGTCGGTGGCCTCCGACATGCCCGGCTGCGCGCGCAGCAGCTCGACGTCGAGCGCGCCGATGGTGAGGATGTCGCCGCCCGCCAGCGCGAACGCGCGCTGCGTGGTGGCGCGGCCGTTGACGTTGACCGCGGCCTCGCCGACGCGCTCGGCCGATACCGCCAGCTCGCCCACGTTCAGTACCAGGTGGCGCGGCTGCACCTCGGCGCCGGGCACGCTGATGTCCACGTCCGCCGCGGTGCCGAGCACATTGGCGCCGCGCCGCAGCGTGACCTGGCGGCCGTAGACATCGCCGCCGAGAAAGCGCAGGGTCCAGCCGGAAGCTTGGGAATCGCGCAGGTCGGCCATCAGCTCATCCCCGGGATCACCAGGCGCGGCGTCAGCAGGTAGAAGCGCTCCATATTGTTCTGGCGCTTCTCCTGGTACTTGAACAGGTTGCCGATGATCGGCACGTCCTGCAGCAGCGGCACGCCGGACGAGGCATTGACCTTCTCTTCGGTGGTGTAGCCGGCGATCAGCAGGCTCTTGCCCTCTTCCACCATCGCCTGCGTGGTGATCGAGCGGCGCCGAACCACCGGGATGCGGTCGACGGTCTCGCCCGACAGGTTGCCGTCGGCGATGTCGATGGTCAGCATCACCGCTCGGTTCTGCTGCTCGTCGACCACCAGCGGGGTCACGCGCACCGCCGTGCCGGCGGTGACGTTGAACAGGCCCGCATCCTGGAAGCCGTCGACGCGCACATAGAATTCCTGCAGGTTCTCCAGCGCGGCCTCGGTGTTGTCGAGCGTCAGCACCTTGGGCCGCGCGACGAAGTTGGCTTGCCCGCGCTCGGCCAACGCCTTGACGCGCGTGAGCAGGTAGCGGGTCACGTCGCTGCCGATGGCGCCGGTAAACTGCAGGCCGCTGCCGATGGTCGCCGCGGTGGTGCCGGCCTCGTTGGCAAGATTGCCGAAGCTCAGGCCGGCGTTGCCGTTGCCGCCGCCGAGCTGCAGGTCGATATGGCGCGTGTGCAGGCGCCAGTCGACGCCCAGGCTGTCCAGGTCGGCCTGGCTGATGTCCATGATGGTGACTTCGATCTCCACCAGGCGCGGCTTGACGTCGAGCGATTCGATCAGGCGCCGGTACTGCGCCATCTTGTCCGGGGTGTCGCGCACGATCACCGCATTGAGGCGGGTATCGGCCTGGAACTGCGGCAGCTGGCCGCTGCCCCAGTTGTTCTGCATGCCAAGGCCCAGGCCGACGCCACCGCCGCCCATGGCATCAAGCATCTGCGACGGGTCCGCGCTCGGGATGCCCCCGCCACCGCCGCCCTCGCCCATGCGCAGCTGGGCCTGGCGCGTGGCGCCGCGGCTGGTGCCCAGGCTGGGGCCGGTGCCGGTGGCCAGCGTGCGGTTGCGCCCGTACAGGTTGCGCAGCACCGTGACCACGCCGGGCACGGTCATCTCCTTGCCGGCGCGGTTGATGCGGAAGTCCGAGGCCCACGAGTACTTGAGCGGGAACAGCTGGATCTCGGCGCGCTCGTCGGCGATGGAGCGGTCGTCGACCGCGCGCACGGCGGCGCGCACGGTCTCGACGTAACGCTTGGGCCCCGACACCATCAGCGTGCCTTCCGCATCGTTGATGGTGATGGGATAGCGCGAATCGGGCACCTGCATGCGCTCGAGCGAATCGCGCAGGCGCGCGCCGGAGCCGCGGGCGATCGGCAGCACCTCGCTGCGCGCCTCGCTGGCGACGTCGATATACAGCAGCGAACCGTCGTAGTAGTAGGTCAGCCCGAACATCGAGCACACGCTCTTGAGCACATGCTGCGCCGATTCATTGAACTTGCCGCTGATGGTTCCTTCGACCTTGGGGTCGATCACCGCGGTGGTGCCCTGCGAGGCGGTCAGCTCGCGCAGGAAGTCGGCCAGCCGCTTGTCGCTGGCCGAGGCCTGGAACGGCTTGTTGGGCCAGCGCAGGTCCGCCGCGCGCGCCGGCTGCGTGCCGCCCAGCAGCGCGCATGCCAGGCACAGCAGCCCTGCAGCGGTGCGCCATGCCGGCCAGCGCGCGGCGCGGCCAGTCGATCCGTGTTCCCCGTGGTGCCCCAGCATCATGTCAGTTTGCTTGTCCGTTGGTCCTGCGTGGTTGCCTGCGCATCGAGTTCTCCCTACAGGAAGGTCAGCATGGTCTGCAGCGCGCGCTGCGCGAAGCGCATCACCTCGCCGCCCAGCCAGCCGCCCAGCAGCACCAGCGACACCAGCACCGCGATCAGCCGCGCCGAGGTGCCGATGCTCTGGTCCTGGATCTGCGTCACCGCCTGCAGCACCGCCACCACCAGCGCCACCAGCGTGCCGATCAGCACCACCGGCAGCGTGACCCACAGCACCACCAGCAGCGCCTGGCGCGTGATGTCGAGGATGGTGTCGGCGCCCATCTCACTCTCCGGCCGGGTTCTGGATCCAGCCTACCGGCACCAGCGTCACGTCTTCATCGACCTCCTGGTACGACAGCACCGGGATGCGCGGCGCGACCGGCTCGATCAGCCGCTTGATATAGCGGCGCACGTCGACGCTGACCACCACTACCACGCGCGCGGCGCCGGCACCGCCGGCCGCGCCCGCCGCGCCCGCCGCGCCCGTCTTCTCGGCGGCCTTCTCCAGCAGCACGCGCAGCTGCTCGCGGATATCGCGCGTGACGTCGTGGCTGAGCAGCAGCAGGTTGCCGCGCGCCGCCTTTTCGATCGCGCCCTGCACGCGCGCTTCCAGCGCGGGCTCGAACAGCACCGCATCCAGCGAGCGGTTGGCGCCGACATGGCGGCTGGTGATCAGGCGCCCCAGGTCCACGCGCACCAGCTCGGTCAGCGCGATCGCATCGGTTTCCTTGGGGGCCCAGGTGACCAGGCTTTCGAAAATGGTGCGCAGGTTGCGGATCGGCACGCCCTCCTGCAGCAGCCGGCGCAGCACGTCGGTGATGCGCTGCAGCGGCACCACGCGCGCCAGTTCCATCACCAGGTCCGGCGCCTCGGCCTGGATCACGTGGATCATCGACTGCACGTCCTGGATGCCCAGCAGCGGCGCCGCATGCTGCTTGATCACCGCGCCCACGTGCACCGCCAGCACTTCCTCGCACGACAGTGTGCGCACGCCGTCGGCGGCGCCGGCCTCGGCCGGCACCCACACCACTTCCGGGAACGGGCCGAACGGTGCGCCGGCCTCGGCCACGCCCTGGTCCACGCGCGCGCGGGCACCGGGCTCCAGCAGCCGCTTGCCGGGCCGCAGCACGCCGCCGGAAGCCACCACGTCCTGCACGCGAATGGCATACGCATCGCGCTCGCCCAGCGCGCGGTGCTGGATGCGCAGGCGTGGAAACACCATGCCGAGCTCGGCCTCGACCTCGCCCTTGGCGGTGGTCATGCGCTGCTCGAACAGCCGCAGGTCGATGCGCCCGCGCAGCGCTTGGTCCAACTCCAGGGCCAGCGCCGGCGCCACGGCGGCCTGAGTACCGGCCGCCGCCGCGCCTTCATCCGCATCGGCCATTTCGATCCAGGTGACGGTGCCGGTGCTGCGCTGCGCGCGGCGCAGCAGCAGGTAGCCGCCGCCGGCCACCACCAGCGCCATCAGCCCGAAGGTCCACTTGGGAAAGCCCGGCACCACCACGAACACTGCAATGGCAAGCCCCGATACCACCAGGGCCTTGGGCTGGGCCAGGATCTGCTTGCCGATGACCTCGCCCAGGTTGGGCGAGCGGGTGCGCTCCTCATCGGACGAGACCCGGGTGATCACCACCCCGGCCGCGATCGAGACCAGCAGCGACGGGATCTGCGACACCATGCCGTCGCCGATGGTCAGGATGGCATAGCGCTGCAGCGCCTCGCCGATGCTCATGTCCTTCATCAGCGTGCCGATGGTGATGCCCGCCAGGATGTTCACCAGCGCGATCACCACGCCGGCGATGGCATCGCCCTTGACGAATTTCATCGCGCCGTCCATGGCGCCATGCAGCTGGCATTCCTGCTCCAGCGCGCGGCGGCGCTCCTGCGCCTGGCCTGCGCTGATGGTGCCGGCACGCACATCGGCGTCGATGCTCATCTGCTTGCCCGGCATCGCATCCAGCGCAAAGCGCGCGCCTACCTCGGCGACGCGCTCCGAGCCCTTGGCGATGACGATGAACTGCACGATGGCGATGATCAGGAACACCACGCCGCCGACCACCACGTTGTTGCCGACGATCAGCTTGCCGAAGGTATCGATGATGTGGCCCGCGTCGGCATGCAGCAGGATCAGCTTGGTCGACGCAATGTTCAGCGACAGCCGGAACAGCGTGGTGAACAGCAGCAGCGACGGGAACGTCGACAGCGACAGCGCCGACGGGATATAGGTAGCGACGATCAGCAGGGTCAGGCTCATGCCCAGGTTGATCGTCAGCAGCAGGTCCAGCAGGAAGGTCGGCAGCGGCAGCACGAACAGCGCGATCACGGCAAACAGCAGCAGCGTCAGCGCCAGGTCTGACTGGCGCGACGCCGCCGCCGCCATCTGCTGCAGCCCCGGCGCGCCCGGGCCGAGGCCGCGCGGGAACGCTGGGAGGTTTGCCGGGAGTTTCGCCATCGTCCTTGCCGGTGGGATCAGTGGGCGCAGTGTATGGCCGCCCCTGCACAGCGACCAGTACCGAGGATTCGTAGCGCACGCCGCACATCCGGCCTGCTCGGCCGCCGCCTGGCGGTTTCGGGCGCGGGCCTACAAGGCTTCGTAGTGGACGCGGCTGCACCCCGCTGCTTATCGTTGCGTCTCGAGCAACCCAGCCACTCCACATGTCCTCCGTCCTGCCCCGCCCCGGCCGCGACCCGTCCGCGCAGGAGCCCGCCGCGGCTCCGCGCGGCGGCACGCGCGTGCTGGTGCATGGCGCCGCCGCGGCGGCAAGGCTGGCCACGACGGGCCTCGATGCCACCCCGGCGCTGCCGCATATGGAGCCCGATATCGCGCGGCTGTCCGGCTGGCTGGCCTGCCGCGCGGCCGCTGTGCCGGTGCGGGTGGGCGGGCACGACTGGCAACTCCGTTTTGTCCCGGCCGACCTGGAGATCGCGGCGCGGCCCGGGGCCGGCTATGCCTTCACCTGCGGCAGCAGCCACGGCGTGCTGCGCTGGGATGTGGCCAGCGAACGCCTGCTGCTGGGGGCCCCTGGCGCGGCCGAAGCGCTGCCCGCATTGCTGCGGCACGCGCTGATGGCGGACGCGCTGGCCGAAACGGTAGCGGCACTGGGCCATGCGGTGCCCGACGCCTTCAGCTGGCAGCCCGATGGCGTCCGGGCGCAGGCAGTGGCTGCGGCCCATGCCTTTGGCTTCGAGCTGCGGCGCGAGGCACCGCCGGCGCGGCTGCGCGGCACGCTGCAGCTGGACCAGCCCGAACGCCTCGCGGCGCTGCCCGCAGGATCGCCCGCGCCGGCACCGGCGTGGATGGAGCGCCTGCCGGTGCCGATCGCCGTACGCATCGGCACCACGCGGCTGGCGCTGGGCGAGATGCACGGCATCGAGCCCGGCGACATCGTCGGCATCGACGACTGGCATTCGCAGGGCAGCGCGCTGGCGGTGCGCTGTACCACCGGGCGCCACGGCCCGGGCTGGACCGCGCTGGCCGAGGGCCGGCGCCTGGTGGTGCAGGCCGGCGCCGACAGTACCGACGTTTCAAACGGAGCGCATATGGAAGAGCAAGACCCCGCACGGCAGGCCCAGCCCATTCCCCATCCGGACGCGGCGCAGGCGCCGCTGTCGCGGCTGGACCAGCTGGAAGTGACGCTGCGCTTTGAAGTGGGCGACGTCGCGGTGCCGCTGGCCGAGCTGCGCGCGGTGGCCCCGGGCTATGTGTTCGAGCTGCCGCAGCCGCTCAAGCAGAGCGAGGTGCGCATCGTCGCCAACGGCAACCGCATCGGCACCGGCACCCTGATCGCGGTCGGCAACCGGCTGGGCGTGCGCATCATCACCTTTGCCGGCGGCGACGCATGAATCGCGGCAGGCCGCCCTCTCCCGTTGCGCCCGGGTGCATGCGATGAACAGCGGACTCTACAATCCGGTCCTGATCCTGACCATCATCCTGACGTTCGGCATTGCGCCCTTCGTCGCGCTGATGGTGACCAGCTACACCAAGCTGGTGATCGTGTTCGGCCTGCTGCGCGCCGCGCTGGGCCTGCAGCAGGTGCCGCCGAACATGGTCCTGAACGGCATCGCCATCATCCTGACCGCCTACATCATGGCGCCGATCGGCTCCGACGCCTTCGACGCCATCAAGCGCCGCGCCGACGCCAACGCCGCCTTCAACGTCAACGACGTGGTCACCGTCTACGACGCGGTCAGCGGCCCGCTCAAGGAATTCCTGGTCAAGCACACCGAGGAGCGCAATCGCACCTTCTTCGTCCAGTCCGCCAAGCGCATCTGGCCCGAGGGTCGCGCCGACGACCTCAAGTCCGACGACATGATGGTGCTGATCCCCAGCTTCACGCTGTCCGAGCTGACGCGCGCCTTCCAGATCGGCTTCGTGGTCTACCTGGTGTTCGTGGTGGTGGACCTGATCGTCGCCGCCATCCTGCTGGCCCTGGGCATGTCGATGGTGGCACCGACCACGATCTCGGTGCCGTTCAAGCTGCTGCTGTTCGTGATGCTGGAGGGGTGGACGCAGCTGATCCAGGGGCTGGTGCTGTCGTATCGGTGAGGGTGGGTGCCGTCGCACTCATACCACTGCGACCGAGACGAGTCACGGACGATGCGTACGAAGCCAGTCCTTCAGGGCGTCATTCATCCGCGTTTGCCAGCCGTCGCCACTGGCGCGGAAGGCGGCCAGGACTTCGGCGTCGTAGCGGATGGTCACCGACTCTTTTGGGTTGGCAAGCCTGGGTCTACCGCCTCGATTCCTGAGCGGCTGCATTTGCTTCATCTCTTCTGCGCCTACCTCGTAGGTATCCGGGTCGGCGGCAATGCCACGGTTGATCGCCGCGTCCTCTTCAGGCGTCGGCAGGATGACCGTGCGGCCCGACCGGCTCTTAATAGCTTGCGGCATAGTCCTGTACCTCTCGCATGTTTGCCTTGCGCAGGCTGATTACGTGAAAAGTCTCGCCCCGCTGCGTGAACACCACGCAATAGAGGCGATCCCCGATGAAGCCGAATCCGATCTCGCGCAACTCGCGGTAGTCGTTTCGGGTGTCCGGCCTGCACATCACATCCGACCAGTCGATCTCGGCTGCCATCGCAAGAGAAATGCCGTGCTTGACGGTGTTGGCCGCATCCTTACCGAAGTCGAAGCTGATTTGCATGGTGTTATTGTAGTTACAACAACCAACCTGGCGCAACAGGTTTTTGTAGTTACAGATTGAGGCCCCTGGCCGAGTGGTCAGGTGCGCCTTTCCGGCAGGATCTGCCAGGGTTGAACGGCTCGTGCTTGAGGGAAGCACTAGCGGCGAACCTGCATCATTACCGACACGCGGTTGGTCGTCGAGATTTGGTACCACGTTGTGTCTGCGTGATGCACCCACCTACGCCATCACCGCCGCCACCGCGCCCTCATCGTGGTGGTGGACCTGATCGTCGCCGCCATCCTGCTGGCGCTGGGCATGTCGATGGTCGCGCCGACCACGATCTCGGTGCCGTTCAAGCTGCTGCTGTTCGTGATGCTGGAGGGGTGGACGCAGCTGATCCAGGGGCTGGTGTTGTCGTATCGGTGAGGGTGGGTGCCGTCGCGTCTATACCACTCTCGTCACCGGCTGGTAGCCCGCCATTCTCGCGTCGGCCGTCAGCAAGGTCATGCCCGATTTCCCACAGGCTGACCGCGGAAACAAAGATCTCGTTGGCCGGATCCGGGATGA
Source organism: Cupriavidus phytorum (assembly GCF_003254285.1). Taxonomy (NCBI): domain Bacteria; kingdom Pseudomonadati; phylum Pseudomonadota; class Betaproteobacteria; order Burkholderiales; family Burkholderiaceae; genus Cupriavidus; species Cupriavidus phytorum. The sequence goes on along the minus strand of NZ_QKZN01000001.1, from coordinate 1,180,054 downwards.
CTGCCGGGCGACGGCCGGCAGTTGCGGGCTGGCCAAGGCAGCCCCAAGGGCTCAATCCTGCTCCGGATCTAGCTTTTCACCTCGAATGACTCGTGATACCTGACCACCCCTGAGGGCACGTGCGGGCCGAACGCAATGGCTTGAAAGTACTCTGCCGGAACCCCGGGCAGTACGAGCGATGACCGTGCCGCGAATCCAAAGCGGGAATAGTAGGCCGGTTCCCCCAGTACCACGCAGCCTTGCGCGCCGGACTGTTTCAGGCGATCCAGGGCCGCACGGATGAGCTGCGACCCCACCCCGATGCCTTGATGAGCAGGCAGCACCGATACCGGACCCAGTCCGTACCATTGCGCACTTCCGTCCGAGATTTCGACCGGGGAAATGGCGACATGGCCGACCACGTTGCCGGACAGTTCCGCGACAAGCGAGATCTCCAACTGTCCCGCCGCCCTAAGGGCCGTGATGATCAGCTGTTCCGTGCCACTGGAGTGGGTGGCGACTGCGAAGGCGGCCTGGGTTACGTGGGTAATTGCGTGGACGTCGTCCGGACGCTCGCTCCTGATCAGGAGCGCATCAAACGTGGTCATTCAGTTTTCCTAAGATCGATACGCATGGAAGCCCAACCGAAAGGTACTGAGTGTTGAGCCGAACGTTTATCGCCTTCGCGACCCCGCTGCATGGGGCCTGGTACCGGGCGCAGTGTCATCAGCATGGGCGGCGCCCTGCATAAAGAAATCCAGGGCTTTGCCAAGCTCGTCCTCCAGGCCCACGTCCGAATTGCTCAACCAGGTCATGACGGCACCCAGATACAGAAAATGCAGATAGTGCGCCAGGCGCTCGGCCGCCGTATCAGGCCGGATCTCGCCGGCCTGTTGTGCCTGGTCGATGAGCTGCACATACAAGGGAAGCATGTCCGAACTGGTCTGCTGCTCCATGCCATCACGCACTTGCTGGAAGCGAAAGCGGATATACGGCGCCGCATACTGCCGATGGTGTTCCCACCAGCTGGCCGAGCCATGCCACAGCGTTGCCACGCGTGCGACGAAGGATTCCCGACTCAGAACGTAGTCCTCCACCGCCGCTTGCAGGTCTTGCTCGAGCTGGTTGTGCATCCAGTGCACCAGCACCGCCTCTTTGACGGGGAAGTGGTTGTACAGCGTGCCTCTCGCAATATCCGCCTCTGCCGCGATCTGTTCCATCGTGACCGCTTCGTATCCGTCGCGTTCGAATAACGCGTGCGCGCTGGCAGCGATGCGGTCACGCGTCTGCTTTCTTTTACGGACCATCCGATCGTCTTCGCTCATGGCAGTTGCGGCTGAATTGGACATTGTCTAGTATTGTACATTGTCCAATATCACAAGGGAAAGCCGTCGATGCGTGCAACGAAAGAATCTCCCACGGTGGTCATCGGGGCCGGGCTGGCAGGACTGGCCGCCGCGCTTTCGCTGTCTCGTCGTGGCATCCCGGTGACGGTTGTGGAGGCGCAGCAGAGCGCGGGCGGATGCTGTTCGACCGAGGTGTCCGACGGGTTTACCTTCAACAATGGCGCGGTTTACGTCGCCGTGCCCTCATTGCTTCGTGCCGCCTTCGGGCGCGTGGGCCTGAGCTTCGATGACGAAGTCGAACTCGTCTGCATCGCAAAGCCCCACGCGACTTTTCTGGACAATGGCACCGCCGTGCACCTTTCAACCGCCGAGCACTCGTACGTGGACGGCGCCGACCACCACCGCCGGACGCAGGCGCTGCGAGACGGGCTGGCCAGGCTGCGGGACGACTGGCGTCCGATCTACGCAACCCTGGTCCGCGACGTGCTTCCGGAAGAACCGTCGCTGCTACGTACGGTCGGCAAACTGTGGAGGCACCTGCCGCGAATGGGCGGCCACGTAAACGGACTGATCGCGTCTTATTTTCCGGACGGGGATCTGCAAGCTGCTGTCGCCTCGACGTTGCTCTACACGGGCCTCGCGCCCGACCGGCTCCCCGCGACACAGATCATCGGCTTGCTGGCCTTGCTGGAGGAAGGCTTTCATCTGCCGCGCGGCGGCATGGGCGCCATTAGTGATGCGCTGCTGCGAGCCCTGCAGGGGCAATCCGTCCCGGTACGTTTCGGTACCCGCGTCAGGGAGATTGCCGTCAGCGACGGTCGGGTGCATGGCGTTGTGCTCACCGACGGAGAACACATCCCAGCATCGCACGTCGTCGCCACGTGTTCGGGATTGGGTGTCGTGAAGAACCTGCTGCGTGCCGCCGACGTCCCGCGAAGCCTGGCCGCAAAGGCAGACAAGGCTCCGTTGTCGCACAGGGCCATCTCCATCCAGATCGGATATTCCGGTGCCGCGGCAGCCGACGCATTCATCGTCAACCATGTACCGGCGATGGAAAAACAAGGCGCCATGCACGTTCGCAGGCCCGACGTCCCGCAATGGATTTCGTACACGCAGCCAACGCGGGTTCTCCCGGAATTGGCACCCCGGGGCAGGCATGTCATCGAGCTGTACGCGCCCGCCAGCGATATTCGCTCGGTATCCGAATGGAATCCGGCATGGAGCGATTCGGCATTGGAGAAATACCTGGACGCGTTGCAGAAGCGGGTCCCCGGCATGGCCATCGAAACGACCCGCGTGATCGATCCGCAGGACTTTGCCCGGGAACGACAACTGCATGAAGGTGCGCTGTATGGAATTGCCCCGGGTTCTCCACCCCACCGATTCCTCCCGCATCGGACACCGATCCGTGGGCTATACCTGGGCGGACAAACGACATTCCCGGGCTATGGCGTGCCGTCGGCAATGCTGTCTGGCATACAGTCCGCGGAGTCGCTGGTTGCTGACTTGTCTCGGTCGCGCTGACGTCATTGGCCAGGGAGCGCCGGCTGGCATCAGCCTGGAAGAAGCAAAGGACTACGATGCCTTGGGCTGGTCACGACACCACCGCCCTCACCTCCGCCACCCCCCCCTCATGCGTGTGGTCCACCACCGCCACCTTGGCCAGCTGAAGCGCCCGCACGCGCTGCCCCGGCAGGCCGAAGCTGCGCGCCAGCTCGTCGATGCGCAGCGCGGGCAGCGGCTTGCGGCGGTCCAGGCCGGCGAAGCGATACTGGTTGTAGAGCGCCCATGACAGCAGCACGATGCCGTTGAACAGCCCCACCAGCACGTAGACCGTCAGCGTGCCCATGGTAGGCAGCAGCGCGGCCCAGAACGGTACGCCGGGGCCCGCGGAGGCTTCCTCCAGGATGGCGCGGATGCCGCTCGCGCCGAGGTAGAAGAAGCCGGCCCAGGCCAGCGCCGTGAGCACGGCGTCGAGCAGCCAGCGCAGGCGCGAGCCGCGGGTACGGATGATCATGCTTTCGGGTTTCATGACGACCTCATGGTGTGGATGCCCCGGTCGGGGCTGGTCCAGCGCGCACGCTGGCGCCGGGTCTTGAGCATGACCTTGGGAAAGGCCAGCAGCGTGGTCAGCATGCCGACCATCCAGTACGCCAGCGGATACCAGATGATCCAGTACAGCGTGCGCGCCAGGCGCGGCTCGTAGCGGCGGTCGATCAGCACGCTCAGGCCGAACTGCAGCAGGCACACCGCGGCCAGCACCATGCCGGTAAAGCCCGGCGGCATCAGCTTCTGGATGCGGATATTGGCCGGCAGCTCGACGAAATGCCCCAGCGCCCACAGCAGCAGCGACATGGCGAAGGCGAAGGCCCAGCCCGCCGACAGGCAATACTCCGCCATCAGCGGCCACAGCCGGCGGTGGCGCCAGATCCAGATCGAGCGCACGTTCTTCATGAACACCTCGGCCCCGCCCTGGGCCCAGCGCAGGCGCTGCTTGAGCAGGCCGCGCACGGTCTCGGGCATCAGGATCCAGCACAGCGCGCGCGGCTCGTAGAAGATCGACCAGTGGTCGCGCTGCAGCTTCCAGCTGATGTCGATGTCCTCGGTGATCATGTCCAGGCTCCAGTAGCCCACGCGGTCCAGCGCGCGGCGCCGGAACGCGGCGACCACGCCCGAGACGGTGAAGACCTGGCCGTAGACGCGCTGGGTGCGCTTGATCAGGCCGATGATCGACGAGAACTCCCCTACCTGGATCCGCCCCACCAGCGTCGAGCGGGTGCGGATGCGCGGATTGCCCGTGACTGCGCCGACGCGTGGATTGGCCACCATCGGCGCAACCAGGTAGGCGGCGGCGTCGGGATCGAGCGCGGCATCGCCGTCGATGCAGACCAGGTATTCGCCGCGCGCGGCCAGCGCGCCCATGCGCAGCGCCATGGCCTTGCCCTGGTTGTGCGCCAGGTGCACCACGCGCAGGCGCGGGTGCCGCGCCGCCAGCGCGTCGAGCAGGGCGCCGGTGCCGTCGCGCGAGCCGTCGTTGATGGCGATCACCTCGAAGTTGCGGTAGCGCTGCGCCAGCGCCGCCAGCAGGGTTTCCTCGCCGTTCTTTTCCTCGTTGTAGCACGGCACCAGGATCGAAATGAACGGCTCGCCGGGCACCTCGGGCGCCTCGCGTTCGGCGCCCCAGCGCCACTTGCGCTCCCAGTGCCACCAGAAGTACAGGCCGCCGGCGATCCACAGGCCGGACATGAACAGCGGATAGAAGAACACAAAGGCCAGCAGCAGGTCACCGGTGGCAAGGGCGGCCAGCGCGAACGGCAGCGCCAGCGCAAGGCACAGGATGACCAGGGCAAACAGTCGTTCGATCATGGTGCGGGATACCAGGCGTTGGACAGCGCCGGCCGGATCACCTCGAGCCGGGGCTGGTTGTTGTGGAAGTCGTCCGGGTAGTAGCCGAAATTGCGCGCGCCGCGGCGCTGCAGCCGCTGCATCCAGCCGGCCAGCACCGCGCTGTCGACCGGACGGGCCCCAGGGGCGCGCCAGTCACGGGCTTGCAGCTCGAACACGGTGCGCCGCAGCGCGCCCGGGCGCTGCGCGATGGTGTCGACCATGCGGTCGAGCCATGCGTTCTCCTGGCCCGCCGGCACCTGCTCCATGTGCGGCATCGCCATCGGCGCGGTCCAGTCGTAGGCGGCAAGGAAGTCGTCCAGGTTCTGCGCGAACCACGCTTCGCTGTCCGGCTGCAGCACCGGCAGCGCGAAGATGTTGCGCGCGGTCTTGATGGCGGGCCCGCGCACCTCGCGCACGCGCGCGGCTAGTTCGTGGGTAAGGTCCACCAGCGCCCGGCTCTTCATGCGCGTCCAGCGCTGCATCTGCTCGGGGCTGGCGCGCAGCTCGGCGACCGAACCGGGCAGGCCGGCGGCGCGATACGCGGCCAGCGCCGGCGCGCTGGCATCCTCGAAATCGCCCAGCAAGGCGTCGTCGTGGAACAGGATGCCGTCAAAGAAGGCGTGGCGTGCCAGGTCCTCATACAGGTCGCCGATGCGGGCCCGCGCCACCGGGTCGAACGGCGACAGGCGCCGGTACTGCTTCGGGTCGACCGCCGCCGTGCCGGTGGCCGGATCCCAGCGCGCCACGCGCGCCAGCGACGGGTCGAGGTCGAAGCTCAGCACCGGCATCCACGCATACACCTTCACGTTGGCGCGGTTGTCGAGCTGCCACGCGACCCGGTTGAACAGGTCGGCGCGCACCGGCAGCCAGCGGTTGGGGAAGTACACCGACCTGATCAGCCCGTCGCCGTCGTCGTCGGAGAACGCCTGCAGGAACACGGTGTCGATCTTCAGGTCGGCGATGCGCTGCACCAGCAGGCCCAGGTTGCGCTCGACCTGGGCGGGATCGGGATCATAGACATAGTCCAGGTCCACGTGCGCGACGCGCATGCCGTTGGGCTCTTCCATCGCCACCACCGAGCGGGCGAAGCCGCGCAGGCCGGGATCGTCGCTGAGCAGCAGGCGCGCGCCCGACATCATGCGGTCCACCGTGGCCAGGCCGTCTTCCAGTGTCAGCGCCATCTGGTAGCCGTTCTCGGCGACGATGCGCAGCGCCGCGCCGCCCTCGGCGCCGTACGGCCAGATCCACACGCGCACCGGCTTGCCGGTGACGGCGCGCACCTTGGCGGTGATGCGGGCCACGTCGGCACGCAAGCGCGCCTGCTGCGCGGCATCGCTTTCATAGCGGCCGGTGCCGGCATCGAAGGCGCGCACCGCCGCGGCCGGCTCGGTATTGCCCTGCGGGTTGGCGCGCACGCCGTAGTGCAGGGCATCGGTATGCGCGCCGATTTCCACCAGGCCCGAGGCGGCGATCTCGCGCACCTGCTGCCAGTCGAGCAGGCGCTCGCGCGCCGTCGGCGTGCCGCCGAAATCGACCGGCTGCCCCGGCGGAGTATCGAGCCAGCCGCCCACCGGCGCCAGCACCGCCGGCCAGCGGTAGGCCTTCAGGATCGGCAGCACGCGTGTGTAGAAGCTGCGGTAGCCGTCGTCGAAGGTCAGCAGCACCGCACGCTCGGGCAGCGGCGGGCCGCCGCGGCGTGCCGCCAGCACCTGGTCGACCGAGACCGCGCGGTAGCCGTTCTCGCGCAGCCAGGCCAGCTGGCCGACCAGGTGGTCGGTGCGCACGCTCAGGTAGGCCTGGTCGGGGTCCTTGTCTTCGACGTCGTGATAGGCCAGCACCACCACATGGTTGCGCGGCCACGGCTGCTCGGCGGCCGCGGCCGGGCGCTGTGCGGGCGGCGTGAACACCGGGATGTCCTTGGCGCAGGCGGCCAGCAGGCACGCGGCCAGCACCAGCCAGAGCAGACGGCAGGCGCGCCGCAGGGTTGCGTTCATGGCTTGCATTCCTGTTCAGAAGCGGTAGGTCATGTCGAAGACGATGCGCAGTTCGCGCTCGCGCTGGCCGTCGTAAGGGCGGCTGGTGCCGGTCACGGTAGCGCCCACCTCGAACACGTCGTTGGTGCGGAAGCGCTGGCCGTAGCCCACCAGCAGGATCGCGCCGGTGCCGAAGCCGCGCTGGCTGTAGGCGCCGGTGCCGGCCAGGAACTGCTGCTCCCAGACGGTCTCGTAGCGCCGGTACAGCATGTGCGTCAGGCGCACCGACGGCAGCACGGTCAGGTCCGAGCGCGGGTTGTAGTACGGCGTGTCGGCGCGGCTATTGCGCGACGCCCACAGGTCGACCAGCAGGTCGGCCTTCAGGTGCGGCGCGGTATAGAAGCGCTGCACGCCGGACACGCCCGCTTCGAGCCGGTCGTTGCCGTCGCTGAAGCGCGACGGCGCCACCGTCAGCATCCATTCGCTGGCCTCGCTGCGGCGCCAGCGCGCGTAGGCCTGCACGGTGTCGGCATAGATGCCGTGCTTGAGCGCCTGCAGCGGCGTGCCGGTCGAGCGCAGCGCCGCCGAGGCGCCCACGCGCCAGCGGTCGTCGATGTCGTAGTCGGCGGCGATGCGGCCGCCCTGGCGCGCGCCCTGGCCATAGCCATGCAGCGACAGCTCGCCCTCGACGGTCAGGTCGCGCACGCGCCATTGTGCGCCGGCGCGGGCCCAGCGGTAATCGACCCGGCCCTCGTCGAAGCGGCCGGTGGCATAGCCGATGCCGCCGAAGGCCCGCCAGTCATAGTTGATGGGTGGGGTGTACAGCACCGCTTCGATGCCGAAGTTGCCGTTGCCGACCACGGCGCTGTCATTGGCCAGCCCCCGGTAGCCCTCGATGCGCAGCTCGGCCTTGTTGTGGACCTGCCACTCGCGGTCGAGGCGCCGCGCGGTGAGGTCTTCGGGGAAGCGCGCCAGGGTGTCGTCGCGCAGCAGCTCGGCCTGGCGCCATTCCTGCAGATCCAGCGCCGCGTGTCCCTGCTGCACCTCCACCGGCAGGCTGCGCGGGGTCAGGGTCTCGGCCAGCTTCAGCTCGCCCTCGGCCGCGCGCGGCCAGCCGCGGGCGCGGTAGACGTCGGCCAGCGCGGCGCGCAGGCCGGAATGGCCGGGCGCCTTGCGCACCAGGTCTTCCAGCTTCTGCTGCGCCGATTCAGTGGCGTCGGCCTGCAGGTCGGCGCGGGTGGCGGTCTGCTCGGCCTGCAGCCACAGATCGTTGGGCTGGCGCATGGGCTGGCCGCGCACCCAGCGCCAGCGCGGCTGCTCGGTGCTGGCCTGTGCCACGGCCTGCGCGGCGGGGTCGAAGGCCTCGGCCTCGGCGTGCGCGTAGTAGAGGCCGGTCTGGGCCTTGAGCCGGGTTTCGGCATCCAGGCCCTGCGGATAGGCGTCGCGCACCTGGCGGAACAGCGGCGCGGCCTGCTCCGGCTGGCGCAGATACAGGTAGGCGGCGGCGACATCGCCCAGGGCATAGGCCGGGATCTCGACGCCTTCGGCGCGCAGCGCCTCGTATTCGTTCACCACGTCCTGCATCCGGACCCGCGCGTGCAGCGCGGCGAGCCGGTCGATGCGCGCGCGGCGAAGTTGCGGCGCGGCCGGCGGCCCCAGCGCCTGCAGGGCGGGCAGCAATGCGTCATAGCGTGCCAGCGCGCGATCGGCGATGGCGAAGCGCTCGGCCTCGGTGCGCGTCGGCATGTCAGCCAGGCGCACCAGCTCGGCCGCGGCATCGAGCTCCAGCGCCAGGCGCGCGCGCTGGTCGAACAGTTCAGGATGCTCCCCCGCGACGCGCAGCGCCGCCTCGGGCAGTCCCGCGCGCTGCAGCGCGCCGACATATTCGCGCACGACATCGGCACGCCGGGGCGCGCGCAGGTACGCCTGGTCGACCTCGAACAAGGCCGCATATGGCTCGCCGGCGCGCGCCTGCGCGTAGGCCAGTGCCAGGCGGCTGTCGACGGCCGCGGGCTCGCGCTGCACCAGCGCCTGCCCCAGCGCCACCGCCTCGGCGGCCTGGCCGCTGTCGGCCAGCACCTTCACCTCGCCCAGTGCGAACACCGCTTGTGCAGGAAAGCGTTGCCGGCCTTCGCGATAGCGCGCCAGCGCCTCGTCCCAGCGGCGCTGGTCGCGCAAGGCGCCGGCCACTGCCGCCAGCACTTCGGGCGGCATCGCGCGGGTCTGGCCCAGATTGCCATAGGCTTCCAGCACCTCGTCCGGCCGTCCCGCCCAGCCGGCGATGACGATGCGGTCCCACGCCGCCCGCTGGTCCAACGGTGCGCGCGCCACGCGCTCGCGCAGCATCGTCAGCGCGGGCGCATAGTCGCCGGCACGGGCGCGCCGGATCAGCGCGTCATAGTCAGAATCTGCATGCGCGAGTGCCGGCAGCCAGCACATTGCCGCCAGCCCCGCGGCGAGCCCCGCGGTCAGTCCGCTACCCAGCGCGGCCGGAGCGCGCCGACGCCTCCCTTGCCGCCGCTGCGCCCCGTCGCGGGCACGCTCACGGCGCTTCATCAGTGAATCCATGGGATCCGCAGCCTGTCTCTGTGTTGCCCAAGCCGGCGCCGCGCACCGATGACACAGGCGCGCGCGGCTTGAGCTCCGTTATCGGCTTATCGCATGGCGGCACGAGGACACGGAACCCGATCGGGCCTGGCCGGGTGCGAAAACCGGCAGAACAGGCCTACGGGATCCGGCGCGGCACCGAGGAACTGCGCCGGATGGCCATTCGCAGCGGGAATGGCGTCGTGCAACCGCAGGGGCCGATAAATCGGGCTGCGTTGCCGCTAATGCGAAGGCGATTGTAAGGAGAGTGCGGCGGAGAGATTGTTAATTTTCGCAAACGAATTGGTGACTGCATAAATTATCTCAATCACTAATTCGTTTATGTCGCGCGCAAATGTCCGGATGCGGTTGCACGATACCGAGCCTGGCGGGCGCTGCGACACAGCCCGCATTCCCAGCGCAGGCATGGCCTCCACGCGAATCCATGCATACCGCTTTGGATATCCGAATTCAACAAATTTCCGCCGATTTCAGGCAATAAATCAATCCGCCGATGGGCATCGCTCTAGCAATAATTGATTATGATTTTAATGTCATAACCCAAATAGGCCAGACGGCGTTTATCCCCCGATCAGGGGATGGAATGGGATTTTTGCCTAACGGATTTGGGGGATTGGCGCCGCAACGACGGTGCCTGGAATATCCGGGTGACTGACTTCGTGGGGCCGCCGGCCCTCTCCCCCGCCCCTCTCCCGCAGGCGGGAGAGGGAGAAAAAACCCGCTCTCAGGCGGGCAGGCGCAGTGTGGCCTGCAGGCCGCCGCCCTCGCGATTGGCCAGTTGCAGCGTGCCGCCCAGCGCCTGCGTCAGTTGCAGCGCGATTGCCAGGCCCAGGCCGGTGCCGCCGGTGCCGCGGTTGCGCGAGGTCTCGACGCGGTAGTACGGCTGCATCACGCGCTCGAGTTCCGCCTCCGGGATGCCAGGGCCGCGGTCCTGCACGGCGATCTGCAGCCAGCCATCGTCCTGCCGCGCCACCGCCAGCGTGACCTCCGCGCCGAACTTCAGCGCGTTGTCGATCAGGTTGGTCAGGATGCGCCGCAGCGCCTGCGGGCGTGTCAGCAGCGGCGCGCCGGCCTGGCCTTCGATGGCGATGGCATGGCCGGCGTCGAGGTAGTCGCCGGCCAGGCTGTCGAGCAGTGCATCGGGATCGATGCGGGCCGGGGTCTCCGTGCCACCCTGCAGGGTGCGCGCATAGGCCACGCCTTCGCGCACCAGGTGCTCCATCTCGCGCAGGTCGTTGTAGAGCTTCTGCTGCGTGGGCGAGTCTTCCATCAGGTCCACGCGCAGCCGCATGCGTGTGATCGGCGTCTGCAGGTCGTGCGAGATCGCGGCCAGGATCTGCATGCGCTCATCCAGGTAGCCGGCGATGCGTGCCTGCATGGCGTTGAAGGCGGCGGCGGCATGGGCCACCTCGGTCGGGCCGGTTTCGGGCACGCGCTGCGCCTTCAGGTCCGGCCCCAGGTTCTCGGCGGCGCTGGCCAGCTGGCTGAGCGGACGCGTGACCACGCGCACCGCCAGCCAGGCACAGGCCACCAGCAGCGCCAGCTGCGCGGCCAGCATCGCCAGCAGCCACGGCGAGACCAGCGAACGCCTGGGCTGCACGTCGATCGTCAGCGGGCTGCCATCGTGCAGCCGCAGGTGTACCTGGAAACCGCCGCCCGGCTGGCTGCTGGCCGAGACCGGATAGCGACCCTGCAGCGCCTCGGCAATGGTGTCGACGGCCCTGCGCGCCAGCGGCGCGCGCGGCGGCTCGCCCGGCGTGCCGGCATCGAGGCGGTAGCTGTAGTTGTCGCGCCGCACCCGCTCCAGCCAGGCCGCGCGCTGGTCCGCCGGCAGCATGTCGAGCATCGCCACCGAGCTGGCCACGTCGCGTTCCAGGTTGCCCAGCATCAGCCGGTCGGCCGCGCTCTTGCGCTCCATCATCACCAGGCTGTACGACAGGCTCTGCGCCAGCACCAGCCCGACCAGCAGGATCACCATCAGTCGCGCGAACAGCGTGCGCGGCCATGCCAGCCCCTTGCGCGCGCGCCCGCTCATGCGCGCTCCTCGCGGATTTCGACGGTGGCGCTGAAGACATAGCCGCCGTTGCGCACGGTCTTGATGTAGCGCGGCTCGCGCGCATCGTCGCGCAGACGCTGGCGCAGGCGGCTCACCAGCAGGTCGATCGAACGCTCGAACAGCTCGGCGTCGCGGCCCTGGGTCAGGTTCAGCAGCTGGTCGCGGGTCAGCACCCGTTGCGGGTGGTCGACGAAGACGCGCAGCAGCCGGTATTCCGCGCCGCTGAGCGCGACGATCACGTCCTGCTCGTCGATCAGGTGGCGCGCGTTGGTGTCGAGCCGCCACGGGCCGAACGCCAGCACGCTGGCGGCCTCGGTGACCTGCAGGTTGGGCGGCAGCATGCGCGTGCGCCGCAGCACCGAGCGGATCCGCGCCAGCAGTTCGCGCGCGGCGAAGGGCTTGACCAGGTAGTCGTCGGCGCCCATCTCCAGCCCCAGGATGCGGTCGGCTTCCTCGTTGCGCGCGGTCAGCATCAGCACCGGCAGGTTGCGCCGCTCGCCCGCGCGCAGGTCGCGGCACAGCGCCAGCCCGTCTTCGCCGGGCAGCATCAGGTCCAGCACCACCAGGTCGACCGAGCCCTTGTCCAGCGCCGCGCGCATCTCGCGCCCGTTGGCGGCCAGGGACACGCGCATGCCGCTGCGCTCGAGGTAGGCGGCAACCAGTTCGCGGATTTCGCGGTCGTCGTCGACGATAAGGATATGGTCCTGCGGGGTCATGGCGGGTCCCGGAATCGAAGAAAGAGAAGGAGAAAAAAGGGGGCGGCCGGCGCCGGCAAGGTTGGCCGTCGCCTGGCCCGGTGCCGCCATTATGCGGCGCTGGCGGCGCGCTTTGTATCGCTGTGTATCCGGGCCGGGTCCGGACAAGAAACATTGCACGGCGGGCCGGATGCGGAAACAACGCCGATACGCCGGGACGGTGCAATGCAGTCATCGCCAATCCCGGAGTCCACCGCCATGATCGATGCCTACCTTGCCTTTGCCGCCGGCGTGCTGACGATTGCGTCGCCGTGCGTGCTGCCCGTGCTGCCCATGCTGCTGGGCGCTTCACTGGGCGAAGCCAGCCGCCTGCGCCCGCTCGCGATCGCACTGGGCTTCGTCTCCGCCTTTTCCGCGCTCGGCCTTGTCTTCGGCGCGCTCACCAGCGCCTTCAGCGACGCCCCGGGCGTGGTCCGCAACGTCGCCATCGCCATCCTCTTGGCCGCCGGGCTGGCTCGGCTGTGGCCGGCCGGCTTCACCCGCCTCACGGCCCCGTTCGCCGCGCCGTTCGCCGCGCTCACCGACCGCGCCGCCGGCGCCGGCAGCCGCGCCGGCAATGGCCTCGCCGGCGGCTTCGTGCTGGGCATGACGCTGGGCGCGGTATGGACCCCGTGCGCGGGCCCGGTGCTGGCCTCGATCCTGGCGCTGGTGGCCAAGGCGCAGGACCTGCACCGCGCCGCCGGCCTGCTGGCCCTGTTTGCCGCCGGCGCCGCCGTGCCGATGCTGGGCATCGCCTACGGCGGCCAGTTTGCCACCACCCATGTGCGCCGGCTGGCACGCCATACGCCGCGGCTGCAACAAGCCTTCGGCGTGCTGGTGGTGGCCACCGCCATCGCCATGTACTTCCAGTACGACACCCTCGCCGTCGCCTGGCTGACTTCGCTTTTCCCCGCAACCCAACCTGGAGCCTGAACCATGCCCCGCATCCTTCGTACCTTGTTTGCCGCAGCCGCCTTTGCCGCCGCCCCCCTGGCGATCCAGTCCGCCGCCGCAGCGCCCGCCGCGCCCGCCAATTACGGCACGGCGCCCGAATTCACCGGTATCGGCAAGTGGCTGAACTCCGAACCGCTGACCCTTGCCGGCCTGCGCGGCAAGGTGGTGCTGGTCGACTTCTGGACCTACAGCTGCATCAACTGCATCAACACCCTGCCCCATGTGCGCAAGTGGTACGACAAATACCGCGACCAGGGACTGGTCGTGGTAGGCGTGCACACGCCGGAGTATGCGTTCGAACGCTCCACCGGCAACGTCCAGGCCGCACTGAAGCGCTTCGACATCCGCTACCCGGTGGCGCAGGACAACGCCTATGCCACCTGGAACGCCTGGCGCAACCAGTACTGGCCCGCGCTGTACCTGGTCGATGCCAGCGGCAACGTGGTCTACAAGCACTTCGGCGAAGGCCAGTACGCCGAGACCGAGGCGGCGATCCAGAAGGCGCTGGGGCAACGCCGCTGAACCTCAAAGCCGCCATGCAGGCGGCTTCCGCGGCATCCGCCTTGTCTTCCAGCGCATGGGAGTTGATACAAATTGTATGCAATCTTTGTATCACGGTTCGCTGATCCCTGTTATTCTTGCACGCCTGTTGAGGCGGGATGCAGGTCCTGCCCGCCTCGCTCGCGGAGCTGCCGCACCTGGCCCGCGAGCGTGCACGAGGGCGCCGGGTTCCCCGCCCGGCGCCAGAAGAACAAGACAGCCCGGAACATCCGGGCAGACGACAGGAGACTCGAATGGCGCCCTTGCTGTTCCAGGTGGAAGACCGCCCCCCACGGTTGACGACGTTCTTGCTGGCGCTCCAGCACCTGCTGGCCGCGCTGGGCGGCATCATCGCGGTGCCGCTGGTGATCGGCGGCGCGCTGCGCCTGCCTTCCGACCAGGTGGTGGCGCTGGTCAATGCCGCGCTGCTGGGCTCGGGCATCGTCACCATTATCCAGTGCAAGGGCGTGGGCCCGGTCGGCATCCGCATGCCGTGCGTGATGGGCACCAGCTTTGCCTTCGTCGGCGCGGCCATCAGCGTTGGTGTGGAGCACGGCGTGGCCGGCATCCTGGGCTCGGCGCTGGCCGGCTCGCTGGTGATGATCCTCGGCAGCTTCTTCATGCCGGCGATCCGCAAGCTGTTCCCGCATACCGTCACCAGCGTGGTCGTGACCATGATCGGCCTGTCGCTGATCCCGGTGGCGATCGACTGGGCCGCCGGCGGCCAGGGCAGCAGCCGCTACGGCGCCCCCGGCAACCTGGCGATTGCCGTCGCCGTGCTGGCGCTGGTGGTGGCGGTGGTGCAGTGGGGCAAGGGCATGCTGTCGGCCTCGGCCATCGTCGTGGGCATTGCCGGCGGCTACCTGCTGTGCCTGGCGCTGGGCCTGGTCGACTTTACCCAGTTCCACCAGGCGCCGGTGTTCGCGGTGCCGCAGCCGCTGCACTTCGGCATGTCGTTCCCGATCTCCGGCATCGTCGCCATGTCGATCGCCTTCCTGGTCACCATCGTCGAATCGACCGGCACCTTCATGGCGCTGGGCTCGGCCACGCAGCGGCCGGTGTCGGGCAAATGCCTGTCGCGCGGCATCCTGTGCGACGGCTTCGGCTCGGCCTTCGCCGCGCTGGTGTGCAGCCCGCCGCTGTCCACCTTTGCGCAGAACGTCGGCGTGGTGTCGCTGACCGGCGTAGCCAGCCGCCATGTGGTGGCGCTGACCGGCGTGATGCTGCTGCTGGCCGGGCTGTTCCCGGTGCTGGGCGCGCTGGTGGTGACGATTCCGCAGCCGGTGCTCGGCGGTGCCGGCCTGATGATGTTCGCGATGATCGTTTCGGGCGGCATCCAGATGCTCAGCACGGTCCGCTTCACGCAGCGCAATACCCTGATCGTGGCGGTGTCGATCGGCTGCGGCCTGGCCGTGACCTTCCGTCCGGAACTGCTGGCCAAGCTGCCCGCTTTTGTCCACGAGGTGTTCGGCTCCGGCATCACGGTGGGCTCGCTGTCCGCGGTGTTCCTGAACCTGCTGCTGCCCGGCGGCAAGGAAGCCGCCGCCGACGAAGCCGGCCACGGCACGGTCGGCGAGGCCGCCTGAACGCCATTACCTCCCATTACCCCATCTCGCCGGCTGCGCTAGCGCGCGCCGCCGGCCATGGATGGCTTAAGTAGCGGGTAGGGATTGATCGCCCCACGCGCCGTGTAGATACCGTAGTGCAGGTGCGGCGGCGTACCCCGCGCATTGCCGGTGGTGCCGACATACCCCAGCACGGTGCCGGCTGCGATGATGTCGCCGGCGCGCACGCCGGCATACCGGTCAAGATGGGCGTAGTAGTGCATCTGCCGCCCCGGCCCCATCACCCACACCACGTTTCCCCCGAGCTGGTTGGTGCCGACGCGCGTGACGATGCCTTCGGTGGCCGACACCACTTCGCGGCCGCGCGGCGCAAAGATGTCGATGCCCTCGTGCTTGCGCCCGCCGGAGCGCGCGCCATGCCAGGTATCGCGCAGCGCCCTTGGGGCAACCCCGGCGACTGGCACCGGCAGCGCCGCCGGCGCGGGCCGGGCGGACAGCCGGGCCGCGTAGATGGCGCGCTCCAGCGGCGGCTGCAGCCAGGGCCAGGCCGCCCAGCCCAGGCCGAGCCACAGCGCCAGCCACGCCAGCCGGCGGACCAATGCAAGTACAGGAGGAAGGAGATGCGAGGCAGCCATATGCCTTCGACGGCAGCCTGGCATGCAAATTCCCAGCCCAAGCTCGCTCCATGGGCCGTACGCACCACTTCCTGCCCCCGCGCGGACCGAACCATCGGCGCCGCGGCCGGTCATAACTGGACCGTTTTCATTGCAACAGGAGAACCCATGGACTGTCCGGTGTGCCCGCAAACCCAACTCGTGATGTCCGAACGCCAGGGCATCGAGATCGATTACTGCCCCAAGTGCCGCGGCGTCTGGCTGGACCGGGGCGAGCTCGACAAGATCCTGGAGCGCTCGGCGGCAGCCCCGGCGCAGCAAGCCCCCATGCAGCAAGCGCCGCAGCAGCAGGCGCCGGTGCACAACGCACCGCCGCAGCAGGGCTACCAGCGCGGCTACGGCGACCATGACCGTGACCGGTACTACGAGCGCGAGCAGAAGCACTATCGGAAGAAGAGCATCTGGCACGAGCTGTTCGACTAAGCCGGACAGAGATGGAAAGAAAGGGCGACCACGGTCGCCCTTTCCTCGTTTACGTCCCGCTACAGGCCGGCCGCGAGGCCGTCGCCGCGCGGATCGGCCGCGCCATACATCACGCCGGTGACCGGGTCGATCAGGATGGCGCCGGCATGGCCCATGGTGTCGGTGAAGGCCTGCACCCGCTTGACCGGATGCCCGCGCCGCGCCAGTTCGGTGGTCACCGCCTCCGGCACGCGGCCCTCGATCTTCAGATCGTTCGACGACACGCCCCAGTTGCGCCCATAGAGCAGGCGCGGCGCATTGACCGCGTCCTGCGGCGACATGCCAAAATCGACAATGCGCGTCACCAGCGCCGCCTGCGTTTGGGGCTGCCCTTCGCCGCCCATGGTGCCGTAGACCAGGAACGGCTTGCCGTCCTTCAGCAGCAGCGCCGGGTTCAGCGTATGGAAGGTGCGCTTGCCGGGCGCGAGGTGGTTCACATGCGCGGGATCGAGCGAGAAGAACGCACCGCGGTTCTGCAGCAGCACGCCGGTGCCCCTGGGCACGATGCCCGAGCCGAAGTCGTGATAGACGCTCTGGATCATCGACACCACGTTGCCGTCCTTGTCGGCGGTGCCGAACCAAACCGTATCGCCGTGCGGATCCATCGGCTTCACATCCGCGCCGGCGCGCAGCATGCTGATGCGCCCCGACTGGGCCTGCCCGTGCCGCGTCGACAACAGCCGTTCCAGCGGGATCTGCACGAAGTCCGGATCGGCGAGGTAACGGTCGCGATCGGCAAACGCCTGCTTGGTCGCCTCCACCAGCACGTGGTAGTAGTCGGCCGTGCCTTCGCCCAGCGCGCGCACGTCGCGCTTGTCCAGGATGTTCAGGATCTCCAGCGAGGCAAAGCCCTGTGTGTTGGGCGGAACGTTGACGGCCTGGTAGCCGCGGTAGTTGACCGTGATCGGCTGGACCCAGTCGGCGCGGTGGCGGGCAAAGTCGGCCTGGGTCAGCACGCCGCCGTGCGCCTGCAGGTCGGCCACGATCTTGCGCGCGATCTCGCCCTGGTAGAACGCCGCGGCGCCTCCTGACGCAATCTGCCGCAGCGTGCCCGCCAGGTCGGGCTGGCGCAGCGTTTCGCCCATCCGGTAGGCCGATCCGTCCGGCTTCAGGAAGGTCTGGCGAAAGCCGTCGAAGCGCTGCAAGGCGCGGAATTCGGTGTCGGCCGGGTCGAGATTGACGCGGCTCCACGACGCCAGCGACGCCGACACCGGGAACCCACCTTCGGCATGGCGGATGGCGTCGGCCATCAGCTCCGGCCATGGCAGGCTGCGGCCCATGCCCTGGCGCGCGTACTGGTACGCCGCTTCCCAGCCGGCGACAGTGCCGGGCACCGTGATCGCCGACAGGTAGCCGCGCGCGGGAACCCGGTCGAGTCCCTTGTCCCGGTAAAGCGCGATGGTGGCGCGTTCGCCGGCGCGGCCACTGGCATTGAGCGCGCGCACCTCGCGCGTGCGGGCGTTGTAGATCAGCCAGAAGGCGTCGCCGCCGATGGAGTTCATGTGCGGGTACACCACCGCGATGGTCGACGCCACCGCAATGGCGGCATCGACCGCATTGCCGCCGCGCTCCAGCACGCGCAGCCCGGCCTGCGTCGCCAGGCGGTTGGAAGAGGTCACCATGCCGCCGGTGGCCATCGGGTTGATACAGGTCGAAGGCGTGTCGCAGTACTTGCCGGCCTCGTCGACGGCCCATGCCGGCGGGGCGGCCAGCATCAGTGCCGAACACATGCCGGCCAGGCGCAGAGCGGTGAAGAATCTGGTGCGGTGCATCGCAGGCTCCCTGGGTAACACAGCGAAGTTGCATGCCGGCGCGGACGCGACCGGCACGAGCGGTAGAGCGGATTGCCCGGATTGTCTTGTGGGGCGAGCGCAAGTTAGCCTGCGCCAGACAATCTGGCTAACGGCAAAGTCGCAGCCGGTGTCGGCAATCGGACATGAGCGGATATCGGCCGCGGCGCTGCCCGTGCCGCCAGCCCTCGTCCACCACTACCTCCACCACAACCACCGGACCACGCATGCCTGCCCATGATCCCGCCCTGCGCGCGCTCGCGCGGCTGCCGCGCCCGCTGTACGGCCATATCGAAGCCTTACCCAACCGCGTGCTGGGCTACCGCCACCGGCATCCGTGGTGCCAGTTCGCCTATGCCCTGCAAGGCGTGCTGGAGGTATGGACCGACCGCGGGCGCTTTGTCGCGCCACCGCAATGGGCAGTGTGGATTCCGGCCGGCGTGGCGCACCGCGTGCGCTGCGCGACGGGCACGCGCATCCGCAGCCTCTACCTGGACAACAGCGTGTGCGCGGCGACGCGGGCCCGGTGCCGCGTGCTGACCGTCAGCCCGCTACTGCGCGAGCTGATTCGCACCTTCAGCCACCTGCCGGCCGAATACGACGAACACGGCGCCGACGGGCGCCTGGCGCGCGTGCTGATCGACCAGCTTGGCGCCGCGCCCGAAGTCGAATTCATGCTGCCGCTGCCGGCCGACCCGCGCGTGCGCCTGGTCTGCAATGGCCTGCAGCGCCAGGCCGACCGCGACACCAGCCTGGCGGCGTGGAGCGCGCGGCTGGCGGTCTCGGGCAAGACCCTGACGCGGCTGTTCCAGCGCGAAACCGGGCTGACCTTCCGCGCCTGGCGCCAGCGGCTGCGGCTGCTCGACGCCGTGCCCCGGCTGGAGCGCGGCGAAGCCGTGACCGAGGTGGCGCTGGATTGCGGCTATGAGTCGCTGTCGGCGTTTATCGCGGCGTTCCGGCGGCTCTACAACATGACGCCGGGCGAGTTGTCGCGCGCCAACCGCGTCGTTCCCGCGGCCAGTTAGCGAACGCCGTCAGGCACGCTGGCGGCGGCGCCGCGCCGCTTCCGCCGCGGCGTCGCGCAACGCCGGCGGCAGCGCGCGCAGCTCGGCCGTAAAGAAGGCCCGTTCCGCCGGACGCAACCCGGGCAGTTGCCCGGCCAGCCGCTCCACCGCGGCGCAGGCGGCGGCGGTGGCGCCCTGTTCATGGGTCAGGTACCAGGCCGATTCCAGCAGCAGGTTGGCCAGTTGCAGCGGCGCCAGCCTGACGTGGCCGGCGTCATGGTCTTCCAGCGCAAAGGCGGCCACGGCCGACCAGCGCACGAAGCCCCGCGCCGGCGCAAACGGCGCATGGAACGGCCGCAGCGCCTCGACCGCGTCGGCTACGGAAAGCGGGCGCTGGCGGCGGAACATGGCCATGCTGTCGCTGGCGCTGGCCGGGCGGTCCAGCGGCGGTGCATCGGGCCCGCAGCTGCCGCGCGCGATGCGCAGCAGGAAGATCGCATTCCACGCCGTGCCGCCGCCGACGCCGAAGCGGTCGCAGATCCATTCCGACAGCCCCAGCCAGCGCATCGCCTGCCGCTGCACGGCGCTGGCGGACAGGCTGCGCCCGCCATCGATCAGCCCATGGCGCCAGAACAGCCACAGGCTCAGCCCGATATTGGCCGCGGCATGCTGCACCGCATCGACCGAATCGGCCTCGTAAGCGGCCTGCAGCGCGCCCGAGAACGCGTCCAGCGCGCACTGCGCCGCCGTCGCCGCGGCCGCATGCGCGGGGCGCATGGCATCGGCCTTGTGCAACAGCGCTTCGAGGTTCAGCACCTCGAAGCGCACGCGCGGGTTGTAGCGCACCACCAGGCGCAGCTCGGCATCGGCGTGCAAGTGCTCCAGCCCGGCACGCGCGCCCTCGCCGTCGCCGCGCGTATAGCGCTCCCAGGCGCGCACCACCTGCGCCATGGCCTGGAACGCCGGCGTGGCCGCGCCCGCGTCGGCCGCCTGCGCCAGGCGGTCAAAGCGCCGCAGCGCCGCGCGGCTCTGGTCGAGACGCCCGCAGCGGCGCCACGCCTGGCTTTCCTTCAGCAACGACAAGGCCTGCTGGAAACCATCGCCGGCCAGCCGGCGCGCCGCGCCGAAGGACTCCGCCACGGCAAAGCCGTGGGCGCCGGCATGCCCGTCCTGCGCGCTGCGCATGGCCTGCGTCAGCTCGCTCCAGAAGGCCATGTCGCGCATCACGTAGCCCGTGCCATCGCGCTGCGCCGGCGGCACAGGATGCGCCCCGGGAGGAAAGCCGAAATGCCGCGCCAGTGCAACCGGGCCCAGCGTGCGGCCATTGGCGACGAAGCGCAGCCGGCGCGCGCTGGGGGCAGCCAGCCAGAACGGCCCGCGGCTGCGCTGCGCCGGGTTGGCCGCGGCCGGATCGCGCGCGCGATCCGCGCCCCACCCCACCACGATGCCCCAGCGCGCGAAGTCTGCAAACGCGCGCGACACCAGCATGCGCAGGTTGGCCGCCGCGGGGAACGCGCTGCGTACCGCGGCGGCGGTGACCACGCCCTCGCCGCTGCGATGCGCATGCCAGGCGCGCGCCAGCAGCCAGACCGACTGGTAGCGCGCGGGCTGGCCATCTACGCGGTAGGGACTCGACACATCGATATGGATTGGGGCAGGTGAAGCGGGCATCGATCTGGAAGGCAGCATCAGTGGCGACGTCCGTCATGTTACGCAAGTTACAGGGCACGCGGTTGGCGCTGCGCAGGCGCTCTCCTATGCTGCGCATCACGGTCCGGGCCCGGATTGTCATTCCCTCAACTTCCCACGCACAACCATGAACAATCGTCTTGCCCGTCTGCTGACGCCGCTGGCCTTCGGCCTCGGCCTGCTTGCCGCCCACCTGCCCGCGCTGGCCGCGCCCAAGGAAGCGCCGCTCGACGCCGCGGCCCTGTTCCGCCAGGCCGATACCACCGGCACCATGGTGATCTACGACCTGCGGCGCGACCGCATGCTGACCTACAACCCGTCGCGCGCCGCCACGCCATATTCGCCGGCATCGACCTTCAAGATCATGAACTCCCTGATCGGACTCGAGACCGGCGCGGTGACCGACGTCGACCACGACAAGCTGCCCTGGGACGGCAAGGTCTGGCTGGTCGGCGGCAAGGCCGTGCTGCCCGAGACCTGCAACGCCGACGTGCCGTTGCGCGTGGCCCTGCCCAATTCGTGCGTGCCGGCCTACCGGGCGCTGGCGCGCCGGGTCGGCAGCGCGGCCTACCAGCGCTACCTGACCGCGTCGCACTATGGCAACGCCGACAGCTCCGGTCCGGTCGACCTCTTCTGGCTGAACGGCAAGCTGCAGATCACCGCCTACCAGCAGATCGATTTCCTGAAGGGCCTGGTGCAGCGCACGCTGCCGTTCTCGCCCGCCACCTTCAACGCCGTCGACGACATCACCGTGCTGGAGCGCACCGCCACTTACACCCTGCACGGCAAGACCGGCTGGGCCAGCTCGGCCAGTCCGGCGGTGGGCTGGCTGGTGGGCTGGGTCGAGCGCGGCAATGACGACTACCTGTTCGCGCTGAATCTCGACCTGCTGCGACCGGAGCATGCCAAGGCGCGGATGGAGATTGCGCGGGCGGCGTTGCGGCAGGCGGGGGTGCTGCCGGACTGAGGCCGGGCTCACCCTGTAGCGGCGGAACTATTAATGCAATTTTAGGATTGCGCTGATTTACCGGTGTGCATTGGATCTCTAGCTTGACTCGGCCGGCTTTTCCCGCGTGTTCCAACCTGCGTTACGCGGGAGCCTGCCGGCGTCCGAGCAACGGGACGGCCAGGACCGTCCCCATTCAGAGGTGAAATCCAATGAGACAACTGTTCATGCCGGCAGCCCTGCTGTCGGCCATCGCTTTGCTGACAGCCTGCGGCGGCGGCGACGATGGCACGAGCACCACGGCGCCACAATCCCCGCCATCCGACAACCAGCCCGCTCCGGAACCAGCGCCCAAACCAGCGCCCGAACCGGCGCCCGAACCGGCACCGACGCCAGAACCCAAGGGCGAACTTCTGCCCAGCCTCAGCGCCCCACAAGCAGGCTCGACCGCCGCGGTGGGCAACGGCAGCGAGGGAATCTGGGTCAGCTTCACGACGACCACGCTGATCGATTCCAGCGGCAGGTTCATCCAGCCGAGATTGATGGCCGTGCTTGGAGGCACGTTCCAGTTCTCAGGATCTACCTGGACGCTGGGCCCCGACACCCTTTATGAAACCGGACTACCCAGGCCAGTCACGGGCAGCGGCACCATAACCGCCGGCCAGCGCTTTAACGGCAACTTCGTGATTCCGCCGAATACCGATACCAACGAACTGGCGGGCATCTACGATCCGTCCAATGCACTGGCCGTGGACCAGGCCGCGATCGCCGGCAGCTGGAAGCAGAGCGGCTTTGCCATGCAGATCGATACCGAGGGGCATGTCACGGGTACCTACACCATCGGTACACGCGTGTGCGACCTGCAGGGTACCGCCACGCTGGCCACTCCCGGCTCGGCGAAGAACCTGTACGCGGTCAGGATCTTCGCCCAGGCGTCGACGCAGCCGGGCACCACCGGGTGCGCGCTGTCGACCGGCATCCCGCACAACGGCCTTGCCGCGATCCGGCTGATGCCGGCCAACGGTGAAGTCATCGTGAACAGCAACACGCGCTATGTGCGCACGCTTGCCATGGTCGCCAGCACCGGCACGGGAGGGTTCTTGGCCACGCAGATGTCGAAGCAACCGCAGTAAGCGGCACGCCGCGGGGGGCGCGGCATGCGCCGCCCGCATCGATGCCGCAAAAGCCCGTAGCGCTCGCCTACGGCAGGAACGCCGGGGACAGCAGGCGCAGGCCCACCGTAAAGAAGCGCGCCCCGCTACCGCCGCCGAACACGTTGCCGTAGGTGGTGTCGACCTGCACCCGGTCCTGCACCACCCAGAAGCGAAAGCCGCCCTGGAATGACGGCCTGCCGCGGTTCTCGCCGAAGGTCTCGGCGATCAGGAACACGCGCGGGTGCAGCTGGGTCTCGGTGCCTACGCCCCAGGTCATGCGGGTCTGGCGATTGCCGGTGTCGCGCTTGGCGCCCAGGTTCAGGTGCACGACGAAGCGGTCGTCGGCGAACGAGAACGACACCGGCACGTTGACATAGAGATTGCCCAGCACCTTGCCGGGCTCGGCATCGGGATGGTGGATCACCCCGCCCGACAGCGCGATGCCGTAGCCGTTGGTTTCCAGCGGCTTGAGCAGGGTCTTGGCCTGGAACTGCACGTTGGTGCCGTCCCAGCCACCATCGACGCGCTGCAGCGAACCGCCCAGCGTCAGCTCCAGGTTGCCGGTGGGATTGCAGCCGGGCAGCGCCCACAGCTCATTGCCGCCGGACTGGAACTGCATCCACGATTCCAGCTGGCAGGCCTTGGGATCGACGATGCGGGCATCGTCGGTGATCAGCGGCCGCGCCGCCAGCGCCGGCCGGCAGGCCGCGGCCACGATGGCCAGCGCGGCCACGCGTACGAAGAACTGGTGCCACACCATGGCAACCTCCTGAGCAAATACAGCCATCTGGCCGGCGACGATACACGCGGGCCATGACAAGACATCGAAAGGCAGCAAGGGAGGTCTGGCACCGGCGGGCACAGGCATGGGCCTGGCCGCATGGGGGCATGGCAGCGCCGGGCGGCGGCACTGCAGCGAAAGACCGCAGTGTCTCAGCGCGCCGGCGCAGCCGGGGAAACTCCCGTTGCGTGAGAAGGACTGGGACAACTGTCCACGGATAGCTCCGTTGGTTGGAACGGGGCGCAGTGTAATGCCGGCCTGTGGTGCGGTCAACCGGGACCCATGCGCCACGCGCATGGCGGCATGCGGAGATATCGCTACCGCCCGCCGGCCGCCCTCTCCTAACATCGTCGGCACCATCTGCCCGGCCGGGCGTGAAGCAGCGACCGGCCCATGCCCCCGGCAGGTGCCACAGAGGAGGAAACCCAATGCCAAACAGTGCTGCGCCAACGAGCGCACCGTACACGCCGCCGACCCAGGCGGCGCCCGCCATCCAGCCCAGCCAGCGCCGCCGCGCCATCATCGCCACGGTGATCGGCAACGGCCTGGAGTGGTTCGATTTCACCGTCTACAGCTTCTTCGCGGTCATCATCGCCAGGCTGTTTTTCCCCACCGGCAATGACCTCAGCTCGCTGCTGTTGGCCGTGGCGACGTTCGGCGTCGGCTTTTTCATGCGCCCGGTGGGCGGCATCGTGCTGGGCGTCTACGCCGACCGCGTCGGGCGCAAGGCAGCGCTGTCGCTGACCATCCTGCTGATGGCGCTGGGCACCACGCTGATCGGGATTGCCCCCACCTATGACCAGATCGGCATACTGGCCCCGCTGCTGATCGTGGTGGCGCGGCTGATGCAAGGCTTCTCCGCCGGCGGCGAGATGGGCGGCGCCACCGCCTTCCTGACCGAATATGCGCCGGCGCGCCAGCGCGCCTACTACTCCAGCTGGATCCAGGCCAGCATCGGCGTGGCGGTGCTGCTGGGCGCCGCGGTGGGCACCTTCGTCACCAGCTCGCTGAGCCCCGAGGCACTGAACAGCTGGGGCTGGCGCCTGCCGTTCCTGCTGGGCATCGTGATCGGCCCGGTGGGCTACTACATCCGTCACCACCTGGACGAGACCCCGGCCTTCCGCGATACCGCCGAGCGCGCCGATTCGCCGCTGAAGGAAATCTTCCAGGCCTATCCGCGCGAGACCACTGCCAGCTTCTCGATGGTGATCCTGTGGACCGTGTGCACCTATGTGCTGCTGTTCTATATGCCGACCTACGCGGTCAAGGTGCTGAAGGTGCCGCAGGCCGACGGCTTCGTCGCCGGCATGGCGGGCGGCTGCGCCATCATGGTGTTCGCGCCGCTGGTGGGGCTGCTGGCCGACCGCATCGGCCGGCGCGTGCTGCTGAGCGGCTCGGCGCTGCTGATCCTGGTGCTGGCGTGGCCGATGTTCGCGTATATCAACCACGTGCCCGGCCTGGCCTCGCTGCTGGTGTTCCAGCTGGTGTTCGGGGTGCTGATCGCCACCTATACCGGCCCGATCCTGGCAGCCTTCTCCGAGCTGTTCCCGGCGCGCGTGCTGTCGACCGGCCTGTCGGTGGCCTACAACTTCGCGGTGACGATCTTCGGCGGCTTTGCCTCGTTCATCATCACCTGGCTGATCGCCACCACCGGCAGCAGCATGGCGCCGGCCATCTACGTGATGATCGCCGCCGCCATCAGCCTGGTCGGCACCCGCTTCGTGCGTGAACCCTCCTACCTGCAACAACGCTGACATGTCCCACCCTACCCAGATCCTCTTTCACGGCGGCGATGTGCTCGAACCCGGCACGGGCGAGCTGCTGCGCGGCCACGACGTGCTGGTCGAAGGCGAGCGCATCGCGGCGGTCGGCCCGGCCATCGACGCGCCGCATGCCCAGCGCATCGACGCGCGCGGCAAGACCGTGATGCCCGGCCTGATCGACTGCCACGTGCACGTGCTGGCATCGCTGGCCAATCTCGGCCTGAACGCGGTGCAGCCCAATGTGCTGGTCGCGATCCGCGCGCTGCCGATCATGCAGCGCATGCTGGAGCGCGGCTTTACCACCGTGCGCGATGCCGGCGGCGCCGACTGGGGCCTGTCGCAAGCGGTGGCTACCGGGCTGGTGCCCGGCCCGCGCATCTTCGCCTCGGGCAAGGCGCTGTCGCAGACCGGCGGCCATGGCGATTTCCGTCCGCGCTCCGACGTGCTCGAGCCATGCTCGTGCGCGTTCCGCGCCGGCGCCATCGCGCGCGTGGCCGACGGCGTCGACGCGGTGCGGCTGGCGGTGCGCGAAGAACTCCAGAAGGGCGCGACCCAGATCAAGATCATGGCATCGGGCGGCGTTGCATCGCCCACCGACCCGATCGGCAACACCCAGTACAGCGAGGACGAGATCCGCGCCATCGTGGCCGAGGCCGAGGCCGCGCAGACCTACGTGATGGCCCACGCCTACACCGGCCGCGCCATTACGCGCGCGGTGCGCTGCGGCGTGCGTACCATCGAGCACGGCAACCTGGTCGACCGCGCCGCCGCCGACGAGATGCGCAGGCACGGCGCCTTTGTCGTGCCGACGCTGGTCACCTATGATGCGCTGGCGCGCGACGGCGCCCGCCTGGGCCTGCCGGCCGAATCGGTGGCCAAGATCGAGACCGTGCGCCAGGCCGGCCGCGACTCGCTGCGGCTCTACGCCGATGCCGGCGTGCCGATGGGCTATGGCTCCGACCTGCTCGGCGAGATGCACGACCACCAGGCTGACGAGTTCCGCATCCGCGCCGAACTGCTGGGCAACCTGGAAGCGATCCGCTCGGCCACCTCGATCGCCGCGGCCATCCTGCAGCGCGAAGGCGAGCTCGGCACCACCCGTGCCGGCGCGCTGGCCGACCTGCTGCTGGTCGACGGCAACCCGCTCGCCGATATCAGCCTGATCGCCGGCCAGGGCGAGCGCCTGAGCGTGGTGATGCAGGCCGGCCGCATCCACCGCCGCGCCGGCTAAGCCGGCTACCGCCACCCGAGGCCACGGGTGGCCGCCCCTCCCGCCCCGCCCGCCGGCATGTGCCGGCGGTCTATCATGGCGGCATCTCCGGCCCGGACGCCCCCATGCGCATTTCCCCGCTCCCGCCCCTGCCCAACCTGGTCGCCTTCGAAGCCGCGATGCGGCACGGCAGCTTTACCCGCGCCGCGGCCGAACTGCACCTGACGCAGAGCGCGATCAGCCGCCAGGTGGCGCAGCTGGAACGCTTCCTGGGGCGCAAGCTGTTTATCCGCGAGCCGCGCGCACTGCGCCTGACCGTCAGCGGGCAACGCTATGCCGAGGTGGTGCAGCGCCTGCTGGTCGGCTGCGCCGAGGCCACCGAAGACGTGATGAAGGTGCGCAGCCACACCGCGCTGACGGTGGCCTGCTCCAGCGGCGTCGCGGTGCTGTGGCTGACACCGCGGCTGACCTCGTTCCGCGCCGCCCACCCCGAGATCCAGCTGCGCCTGACCGTCAACGACAGCCTGTCGGCGCTGTCGCCGGCGGAGTTCGACATCGGGCTGTATTACCTGCGCGAAGGGCCGCCGCCCGGGCTGGCCGCGCGCCGGCTGTACGGCGAGGAAGTGTTCCCGGTCTGCACGCCCGGCTATCTCGGCGGGCGCACGCTGGCGCCGTCCGACCTGGCCGGCGAGACCCTGCTGATGCTCGACGACGGCCAGCGCCAGTGGATGTCGTGGCAGACCTGGCTGGCCCACCAGGGCCTGCCCGACGCCACGCCGCGCAACGTGCTGACTTCGAACCAGTATCCGATCCTGCTGCAGCTGGCCATGGAGGGCCAGGGCATCGCGCTGGGCTGGCGCCACATGATCGACGCCTGCCTGCGCGACGGCCTGCTGGTGCGCGCCTGCGACGCCAGCGCCAGCCTTGGCGGCGGCTACTACGCCGTATGGCCACGCGACCGCATGGAACCCGCCGCCGCGCGCGCGTTCCGCAACTGGCTGGTGCGGCAGGCGACGGCCGGGTCGTGACGGCTCAGGACCCGGCCTTGTAGTTCGTATCCTTGACGATCTTCGCCCACCTTGCCGCGTCCTCGGCGATGGTGGCAGCGAACTGTTCGGGAGTGCCGCCCACCACCTCGTAGTCGATCGCGGCCAGCCGTTGCCGGATCTCGGGCTGCGCCAGGATGCGGTTCATCTCCTGGTTCAGCCGCGTGACGATCTCCTTGGGCGTGCCGGCCGGCGCCAGCAGGCCGGCCCACGAATTGAACGCCATGCCGTCGAAACCGGCTTCCTGCATGGTCGGGACATCGGGCAGCGCGGGCGAGCGCTTGGACGCGAACACCGCCAGCGGGCGCAGCTTGCCGGCCTTGATCATTGCCATGCCGTTGAACGGGTCGATGGTCATGTCGACCTCGCCCGAGACCACCGCCTGCATCTGCGGGCCGGTGCCGCGGTACGACACGCTGACCACGTCGGGGGTGCCCGCCGCGCTCTTGAAGGTGGCGCCGATCAGCTCGATCATGCTGCTGCCGGCCGACAGGCTCAGCGGCCGGGACTTCGCCTTGGCCAGCGCGACGAATTCCTGCACGGTCTTGGCCGGCACCGAGGGGTGCACCACCATCACGAAGCCGATATTGCTGATCTGCGAGATCGGCGCGAAGCTTTTCAGCGGCTCATAGCCGGCCTTGTACAACACCGGGCTGAGGGTCTGCGCGCCGGCGGTATTGAGCAGCAGCGTATAGCCGTCCGGCGCCGCGCGCGCCACCACGTCGGTGCCGATGATGCCGTTGGCGCCGGGACGGTTCTCCACCACCACCGACTGCTTCAGCGCCTCGCCCAGCTTCTGCGAAATCAGTCGCGCCACCACGTCGGTGGCGCCGCCGGGGGCAAACGGCACCACCATGCGGATCGGCTTGCTGGGATAGGTGTCGCCCCACGCCAGCGCGGGCATCGCGCTCAGCACGGTGGCGCACAGCATCAGGCGGCGGCGCGGATTCGGTTGCATCGGGGGTGTCTCCTGGATGGCGGTGGTTGGAAGCAGCGCGGTATCCAGACCGCACCTGCCATTATTCATAGTTATGAATTTAATTTTACGCACATAAACTTTACCGTCAATTAGGGGTATGTGCGGACGGCAAGGACGGATGGAGTGCCGTGCGGAAGACGCCGCAGCACCGTGCCCGCCGCGATTCCGCCATGGCATGTGCCTTGCGTTTCCATCAGGATTCGACGTCGGGAACCAGACCGCAGCCCCCGGCGCCGGGGTCTGGAATGCGCAGGAGATTCTGCATCGGGAGCATTGCGCGTTCGACGCAACCTATCGGAGATCAGCCATGGCCAATGACAAGCATCCGCAAGGAAAGCCGCGCACGGATCGATGGGATCCGGCCGCCCTTGGGCAGGCATTGCGCGGCCTGGACTATCCCGCGACGCGCGGCGCGCTGGTTTCCGCCGCGCGCGACAACGACGCGGATGACGCGATCGTGGACGCCCTGCTGGGCATACCTGAGCAAAACTACCGGGATGCAGCGGAAGTGGCGCAGGCGGTTGCGCGGCACCTCGGCATATAGGTCGAGCCGCCGCGCATGCCGGAACCTGTGCCCGGGATTTCAGCGTCGATCGCTGTACAGCGGATCCAGGTCGTGCCGGAACAGTTTCCGCAGCGGAATGGGGTACTGGAATGCCAGCACGGGCTCCAGGGCGCCCTGCTGGTTCCGGAACACCTCGAACAGGCGGCGCCGGCGGTCGCTGTCCCAGCCAAAGACATAGACGTAGGCGCTGCCCCGCCACGCCAGCGTTTCGGCGCCGAACGGCGGCCCCACGTCGGCGAGCGGACAACAGCGGGCACAGAGCGCCAGGGCAGTCCTTTCCGGTCCGGTAAGCTCGTGGCTGGTGTCTGTTTCAAACGGCGCGACCAGGCCCGGGGCGAGCGATAGTGGGGGGCCGTTGGGGTGTGCCGGCGCTAGGCGGTGAACTGGCGACTGGTGGGCAGGCACTGTCTCACTCCTTTTTTGAGAGTTCCATATCGCGCGCCGACGGCACCAGCCGATCAAACGCGAATGATTCGCGCCTTCATATCGTTTTGCTTCTCCCCAAAAAGAAAGCGCCCGCGGGTTGGACCTGGCGGGCGGACTTTCCTGGATGCGGATGGCGCATTCGGACGGTGCCGATATTGCCTTGATATGTCGGTCGCAGCATATCCCTCTAAAGCACTACGGCGGCAACGGGACATCCGGCCGCCGGGCCGCCAGGTACGCCGCGGGACGGCTCAGGCCGCGGCTTGCGCCAGGGTCGGGTAATCGGTCAGGCCCTGGGCGCCGCCGCCGAACAGCGTGTCGCGCTGGTGCAACGCCAGCGGCGCGCCGACGCGCAGGCGCTCGGGCAGGTCCGGATTGGCCACGAACGGACGGCCGAACGCGATCAGGTCGGCCCAGCCGGCGGCGACGGCTTCGCGCGCACGCTCGGCGGTGTACTTGCCGGCATAGATCAGCACCCCCGGGAAGGCCTCGCGCAGCCGTTGCTTGAATGCCACCGGCATCAGCGGCGCGTCGTCCCAGTCCGCTTCCGCGATATGGAGGTAGCCGACCCCCAGCTCGCCCAGCAGCTTCGCGGCGGCAAGGTACGTCGTTTCGGGATCGTCATCGACGCAGCCGTTGAGCGTGGTCAGCGGCGCCAGCCGGATGCCGACGCGCGACGCGTCGCCGGCACCTTCGATCAGGGCCCGCGTCACTTCGCCGAGGAAGCGCAGCCGGTTCTGCAGCGTGCCGCCGTACTGGTCCTTGCGCGTGTTGGCGCCCGAGTCGATGAACTGGTTCACCAGGTAGCCGTTCGCGCCGTGCAGCTCGACCCCGTCGAAGCCCGCCGCGATCGCGTTGCGGGCCGCGGCACGGTACTGGTCGACGATCTCGCCGATTTCCTCCACCGTCAGCGCGCGCGGCATCGAGGCCGGGACGAAGCCCGGGGTGCTGCCGTCCTCCCCCGCGATGAAGACGTTGACGCCCTGCGCCTGGATCGGCGACGACGATACCGGTTGCTGCCCGCCCAGCAGGCTGGTGTGGCTGAGCCGGCCGACGTGCCAGAGCTGCGCGAAGATGCGGCCGCCGGCGGCGTGGACCGCGCCGGTCACCTTGCGCCATCCGGCCACCTGCGCCGGCGTATGGATGCCCGGCGTCCAGGCATAGCCCTTGCCGAGCGGGGCGATATAGGTGCCCTCGCTGACGATCAGGCCGGCGCCGGCGCGCTGCGCGTAGTAGGCGGCCATCAGGTCGTTGGCCTCGTCGCCGGGCTGGCTGGCGCGCGAGCGCGTCATCGGCGGCATGACGATGCGGTTCGGCAGCGTCAGGCCACCCAGTTGCAGCGGTTGAAACAGCGGATCCTTGCTCATGGTGCTTGTCCTGTCAGGTCCGCGGCCAGGGGGGCCGCGAACGGGTCATCGGGAAGGTCGGCGCGTCAGGTCACTCAGTCCCATTGCGGCGCCAGGCCGTCCGGGCTGACCTCGCGGCCGTTGCGCTCCAGCGCGGCGATCTGCGCCATGTCGTCCTCGCTGAGGCGCAGGCTCTGCGCCAGCAGGTTGCTGGCCAGGTTCTCGCGCTTGGTCGACGACGGAATCACCGAGTAGCCCAGCTGCAGCGCCCACGCCAGCACCACCTGCGCCGGCGTGGCCTGGTGCCGCTGCGCGATCGCGCCGATCACCGGGTCGCCCAGCACCTTGCCGTAGGCGAGCGTCATGTACGACGTCACGTGGATGCCTTCGCGCTGCAGGAACGCCACCAGATCGCGGTTCTGCAGGTAGGGGCTCAGCTCGATCTGGTTGGTCGCGATCGCGTCCTTGCCGACCGCGGCGATGGCCTGGCGGGTCAGCGCGATATTGAAGTTGGAGACGCCGATCTGCCGCGTCAGGCCTTTTTCCCGGGCCTGCGCAAGCGCGGTCATGAAGCTTTCCAGCGGCACGCCATTGCCCGGCGCCGGCCAGTGGATCAGGGTCAGGTCGACGTAGTCTGTACGCAGTTTGCGCAGGCTCTCTTCGAGGCTCGGCACGAGCTTGTCCGGGGCGTAGTTGTCGACCCAGATCTTGGTGGTCAGGAACAGCTCGTCGCGGCGCACGCCGGACGCGGCGACGGCCTCGCCGATCTCGGCTTCGTTGCCGTAGATCTGCGCGGTGTCGATGGCGCGGTAGCCCAGTTCGAGGCCGTTGCGGACCGAGTCGATGACGACCTGGCCCTGCAGGCGGAAGGTGCCGAGGCCGAAGGCGGGAATCTTGTTCATGGTTGTAGCTCCTGGGGAGAAGACACGGAAGAGTGTTTCGATGCAGCCATTCTGCCCGCCGGAACTGATGAGATAAACGCCTTTACTGGACAAAAATATTTGATTTGAGATCAAGGATTGCCACGCGCTGGCGCATCGTCTATAAACCAATCTGTCCTGATCCCGGCGCACCCATGAAAATCACGCTCGACGAACTGCTGGCCTTTGCGACCGTGGTCGACAGCGGCTCGATCACGGCCGCCGCGCAGCAGCTCGACCTCACCGTCTCGGCCACCAGCCGCACCCTCGCCCGCCTCGAGGAAAAGCTCAGGACCACGCTGCTGCGCCGGACCACGCGCCGCCTCGAGTTGACCGAGGAAGGCCAGGCCTTCCTGCACGATGCGCGCGCCATTATCGACTCGGTCGAAAGCGCGGAAGAACAGATGCTGGCGCGGCGCGAGAAGCCGTCCGGGCGCCTGCGCGTCGACGCCGCGTCGCCGTTCATGCTGCATGTGATCGTGCCGCTGGTGCGCGGCTACCGCGAGCGCTTTCCGCAGGTGGAGCTGGAGCTGAACAGCAACGAGGGCATCATCGACCTGCTCGAGCGGCGCACCGACGTGGCCATCCGCATTGGCCGCCTGAAGGATTCGACGCTGCATAGCCGGCTGATCGGCAACAGCCGGGTGCGCATGCTGGCCAGTCCGGCCTACCTCGACGCGCACGGCCACCCGCGCAAGGCGCAGGATCTCGGCAAGCACGCGCTGCTGGGCTTCACTCAGCCGGAATCGCTCAACGTATGGCCGATCCTGGGTGCCGACGGAGAGCCCTACCGGATCGAGCCGGCGGTGTGGTCGTCGAGCGGCGAAACGCTCAGGCAGCTGGCGCTGGAAGGCGCGGGCATCGTTTGCCTGTCGGACTTCATGACCGCGCACGACCGTGAAGCGGGCCGGTTGGTGCAGGTGCTGGCGCGACAGACGCAGGACGTGCGCCAGCCCATCCATGCGGTCTACTACCGCAATACCGCGATCTCGGCGCGGATCGCATCGTTCGTCGACTACCTGGCGGAAGCGATCGGCGGCAAGGGCGGCGCGCGCCAGGCGGCGGCGTGGGCGCAGCCGTGACGATGGTCTAGGCCACCACGAACCTGGGATCCAGCCGCGCCAGCGCAAACGCGCGGGTGTGCGCGACAAAGGCCTTGAGCAGGATCGACGGCGCGCGCTGCGCCGAGAACAGCACCGAGAAGTCGGTCGTCAGCAAGGGGTCGAACATGCGGAAGCAGACCCCGTCGCCCTTGTACTCCAGCGCGGTGATCGGGTCGATCAGCGCCACCCCCAGTCCCTCCTCCACGAACGCGCAGATGCTCCACGACACCTGCGTTTCCACCTGCACCTTGCATTCGATGCCGTAAGAGGCAAAGAGCGCATCGATCTGCAGCCGCGAGTCGAGCACGCGCGGATGCGAAACGAAGCGCTCCCCTGCCAGGTCAGGCGGGCGGATGACGTCCTGGCTGGCAAGCCGGTGCCCGGCGGGGATGGCGCACACCATCCGGGTCGACAGCAGCCGCTCGCCGTGCGTGCTGGGGTGGTTCATCGACAGGATGGCAAAGCCCACGTCGCAGCGCTGCTCCGAGACCATGTTGACCACCGTGCGCGACGAGTGCGGCAGCATCGTGATCTGGATCTGCGGGTGGTCCGCCATGAACGCCGCGATCGCGCGCGGCAGGAACGACAGCGCCAGCGCCGGCGCCGCGGCGATCTGCAGCGAGCCGCGCTGCATGTCGCGGATATCGAGCGCGGTCTGCGCGATGCGGTCGATGCCGACCAGCGAGCGCTGCACTTCCTCGAACAGCGCCTGCGCCTCGGCGGTGGGGTGCAGCCGCCCGCGCATGCGCTCGAACAGGGAAAACCCTACTGCCTCTTCCAGATCGGCGATCAGCCGGGTCGTTGCCGGCTGCGAGATGTGGAGCATCTCCGCGGCGCGCGTGACGGTCTGGCAAAGCATAACGGCCCGGAAGGCCTCGAGCTGGCGGATTTTCATGCAGCAAGTCTATAACACCATGTTATCGATGTCCCAAAAAAAAGAATTTTCCACGGCCCGAGCATCCTCCTAATCTATCCCGACACCGCGTATTACCGGACGTTCTTCGTTGCGGTGCAACGATAACCCGCCTGCATGGTTTTGGGGATCGATGGCAAGTTGACGGTGCATAACAGGGAGGAAAGCATGAAACAGCAAGTTCTCGCCGCGGCCGTGGTCGCGTTGTGCGGCACTTCGGCCGCGCTGGCCCAGCAGCCGACCCTCTACGTCGGCTCGTACGGCGGCTCGACCGAAAAGGTGTTCAAGGAAAAGATCATCCCGGCCTTCGAGACCCGGCATAAGGTCAAGGTGGTCTATGTCGCCGGCAATTCCACCGACACGCTGGCCAAGCTGCAGGCGCAGAAGGCGCGCCAGGAACTCGACGTGGTGCTGCTCGACGACGGCCCGATGTACCAGGCGCTGCAGCTGGGCTTCTGCGATGCCGTCAAGGACGCGCCGGTCTACAAGGACCTCTACCCGCTGGCGAAGCTGGGCGACAACAAGGCCACCGGCATCGGCGTGGTGGCGACGGGCCTGGTCTACAACACCGAGGCGTTCCGCAAGGCCGGCCTGCCGAAACCGGATTCGTGGGAGGTGCTGGCCGACAAGAAATTCCGCCAGAAGGTCGCGATCCCGCCGATCAGCAATACCTACGGCCTGCAGACGCTGATCATGTTCGCCAAGCTGCGCAAGGGCGGCGACCAGAATGTCGAGCCTGGCTTCGCCGCGCTGACGCGCGAGGTCGGCCCCAACGTGCTGGCCTGGGAGCCGTCGCCGGGCAAGATGACCGAGCTGTTCCAGAACGGCGATGTCACGCTGGCGGTGTGGGGCAGCGGCCGCGCACAAAGTCTGAAGGACACCGGCTTCCCGGTGGAATTCGTCTATCCGAAGGAAGGCGCCCCGGCGCTGCTGACCGCCGCGTGCCCGGTGGTGCAGAGCGATGTGGCCGAGGCCTCGCAGGCCTTTATCCAGTACCTGCTCACGCCCGAGGTGCAGACCGTGCTGGCCGACAGCCAGGGCTGGGGGCCTGTCAATGCCAAGGTCAAGCTCGAACCGAAGGTAGCCGCCAAGGTGCCGTACGGCAAGGCCCAGATCGACACGCTGCTGCCGACCAACTGGACCGTGGTCAACGAGAAGCGTGCCGAGTGGACCAACCGCTGGAACCGCACGGTCGAGCGCTGAGCCGGCGCCACCATCGCCCCACCATCGCCCCACGATAGCCACCAGGACAGCCCCCGCAAAACCATGAGCTTCCTCACACTGAGCGGCCTCGCGAAGGCCTTCGGCAGCTTCCATGCCGTTGAACACCTGAGCCTCGATGTCGAGCGCGGCGAATTCCTGTCGCTGCTCGGCCCGTCCGGCTGCGGCAAGACCACCACGCTGCAAATGATCGCCGGCTTCGTCGAACCCACGCGCGGCCGCATCGTGCTCGACGGGCGCGACATCACCGCGCTGCGCCCCGAAAAACGCGGCATGGGCGTGGTGTTCCAGAGCTACGCGCTGTTTCCGCACATGACCGTGGCCGGCAATATCGGCTTCGGCCTGGAGATGCGCGGCGTGGCCGCGGCCGAGCGCGGCCGCCGCATCGACGAGGCGCTCGAGCTGGTGCGCCTGGGCGGCCTCGGCAAGCGCTATCCGAAGGAGCTGTCGGGCGGCCAGCGCCAGCGCGTGGCGATTGCGCGCGCGCTGGCGATCCGGCCGGAGGTGCTGCTGCTCGACGAGCCAATGTCCAACCTCGATGCCAAGCTGCGCGAGGACATGCATATCGAGCTGCGCGCGATCCAGCGCCAGCTCGGCATCACCACCATCCTGGTCACGCACGACCAGGTCGAGGCCATGACCATGAGCGACCGCATCGCGGTGATGCATGGCGGCCGCATCGTCCAGCTGGCGACGCCGTTCGAAGCCTACGAGCGACCGCAATCGGCGTTTGCCTCGGGTTTCCTGGGCAAGACCAACAGCCTCGCCGGCGTGGTCGAGAAGACCAACGCGCGCTGCTGCGAAGTGCGCCTGGGCGACACGCTGGCGTACGTGCCGCATGAAGGCCGCCAGGTCGGGCGCGAGGTGCAGGTCTACGTGCGCCCCGAGAAGATCCGGCTCGGCCAGTGCGGCGACGGCGGCATCCCCGGCACGGTGCATACGCGGCTGTTCCTCGGCAACCACTGGATGCTGGAGGTCGACAGCGCGCTGGGCCGGCTGCGCGTAAGCCAGCCCAACCTGGGCGAGACCCCGCCGGCCGAGGGCGCAGCGGTCAGCGTGCTGTGGCACGACCAGGACTTGCGGGTGCTGGCCTGCGAAACCGCGACGGAGGCGCGCCATGCCTGATACTGCCACTCCCAACCTTGCAGGCGCGCACGCGATGGCGGCGCGCGCGCCGGGCAGGCCGTTCGCCGGCGCCGCCCCGTGGCTGCTGTCAGGGCCCGCGCTGCTGCTGTTCTGCGCGATGCTGCTGGTGCCGCTGCTGCTCACGGGCCTGCTGTCGCTGCACGCCTTCGACGGCACCCGCGGCGTGCTGCCGGCAATGACCGCCGCCAACTATCTCGAGATCCTCGGCGACAGCTATTACCACGAGATCTTCCTGCGCACCGCCGGCATGGCACTGGCGGTGACGGTGCTCGCGGTGGTGTTCGGCGTGCCCGAGACCCTGATCCTGTCGCGCATGCGCAGCCCGTGGCGCGGCCTCTTCCTGATCGTGATCCTCGGGCCGCTGCTGATCTCGGTGGTGGTGCGCACGCTGGGCTGGGCCATCCTGATGGGCAACAACGGCCTGATCAACGAAACCCTGCAGTGGCTGGGCCTGGTCGATGCGCCGGTGAAGCTTGTGTTTACGCAGACCGGTGTGATCATCGCGCTGACGCACGTGATGATGCCGTTCATGGTGATCTCGGTATGGGCGTCGCTGCAGAAGCTGGATCCGCAGGTCGAGCAGGCCGGCCAGGCCTTCGGCGCCTCGCCCTTCACGGTGTTCCGCCGCGTGATCCTGCCGCAGATCCTGCCGGGCATCCTGTCGGGCAGCATCATCGTGTTCGCGCTGTCGGCCTCGGCCTTCGCCACCCCGGCCATCCTCGGCGGGCGCCGCCTCAAGGTGGTGGCCACCGCCGCCTACGACGAATTCCTGAACACGCTGAACTGGCCGCTCGGCGCCGCCATCGCGGTGCTGCTGCTGATCGCCAACGTGATCGTCATCGTCGGCTGCAACCGGCTGGTGGAGCGCCGCTTCCGCCAGGTCTTCGAAGCCTGAGGAGCTGATGCCATGCGCAAGAACGGTCCCCTTTCCCTGCTGTACCACGCCCTCTTCATCGCCTTCATGGTGGCGCCGCTGCTGGTGGTGGTTGCCGTGTCCTTCACCGGCAAGGGCTATATCTCGATGCCCAGCGACGGCCTGTCGCTGCGCTGGTTCCGCGCCATTGCCGATGCGCACGAGCTCGTCGATGCGATCTGGCTGTCGCTGACGCTGGGCCTGGTCAGCGCCACCATCGCGGTGGCGCTGGCGGTGCCCGCGGCGCTGGCGCTGATCCGCCATCGCTTCCCGGGCCGCGGCGCACTGATGGCCTTCTTCCTGTCGCCGCTGATGATCCCGCACGTGGTGCTGGGGGTGGCCTTCCTGCGCTTCTTCACCACGCTGGGCGTGACCGGCTCGTTCTTCTGGCTTGCGCTGACCCACGTGGTGGTGGTCATGCCCTACGCGCTGCGCCTGGTGCTGGCCGCCGCCACCGGGCTGGACCGCGATGCCGAGCGCGCCGCGCTGTCGCTGGGCGCCAGCCGCTTCACGGCATTCCGCCGCGTGGTGCTGCCGCTGATCCTGCCCGGCGTGGTGGGCGGCTGGATGCTGTCGTTCATCCAGAGCTTCGACGAGCTGACCATGACCGTCTTCGTCGCCACGCCGGGCACCACCACGCTGCCGGTGGCGATGTACAACCAGATCGCCCAGACCATCGATCCGCTGGTGGCTTCGGTGTCCACGGTGCTGATCATCGGCACCCTGGTGCTGATGGTGCTGCTGGACCGCATCGTCGGGCTCGACCGCGTGCTGATCGGCAAGAACTGAACTTCGACTGACATGAACACATCCGATCTGATCGTGATTGGCGGCGGCCTGGTCGGCACCGCCATCGCCTACGGCGCCGCCGGGCAAGGCCTGCGCGTCACCGTGCTGGACGAAGGCGACGACGCCCTGCGCGCGTCGCGCGGCAACTTTGGCCTGGTCTGGGTCCAGGGCAAGGGCCTGGGCATGGCGCCCTACGCGCGCTGGACGCTGGGCTCGGCGCGGCTGTGGCCGCAGCTGCGCGATGCGCTGCGCGACGAGACCGGCATCGACGTGTGCCTGCGCCAGCCTGGTGGCTTCCACCTGTGCTTTTCCGAGGCGGACATGGATGAGCGCCGCCAGCGCCTGCAGAGCATCCAGGACGCGCTGCAGGGCGACTATCCGTTCGAGATGCTGGGCCAGCGCGAACTCGCGCAACGGCTGCCCGGCGTGGGCCCGGCCGTGGTCGGCGCCAGCTATACGCCGATGGACGGGCACACCAACCCGCTCAAGCTGCTGCGCGCGCTGCATGCCGCCTGCCAGCGGCGTGGCGTGCGCATCGTCGGCGGGCATGGCGCGCAATCGATCACGCCAGAAGCGGGCGGCTTTACGGTCAATGCGGGGGAAGGCGGCCACGCGCGCTTTGCCGCGCCGCGCGTGGTGCTGGCCGCCGGCCTCGGCAACCGCAGGCTTGCCGCGCAGGTCGGCCTGCATGCGCCGGTGGCACCGAACCGTGGCCAGGTGCTGATCGGTGAGCGCGCCAGCCACTTCCTCGACTTCCCCACCACCTATGTGCGCCAGACCGACGAAGGCACGATCCAGCTGGGCGACTCGATGGAGGACGTCGGCTTCGACGACGGCACCACCGCCGGCGTGCTCGCCGACATTGCGCGCCGCGGCGTGCGCAGTTTCCCCGCGCTGGCCGGCCTGAAGCTGGTGCGCGCCTGGGGCGCGCTGCGCGTGATGAGCCCGGACGGCTACCCGATCTACCAGGAAAGCCCGACCTGCCCCGGCGCCTTCGTCACCACCTGCCATAGCGGCGTCACGCTTGCCGCCGCGCATGCGCTGCGCGTCGCCCCGTGGGTGGCCGGCGGCGAACGGCCACAGGGGATCGACGTATTCACCGGCGACCGCTTCCTGAACTCTAACCAGACCTTCCACCATGCCCACTGATCGCCTGTTCAAACGGATTGCCGCGTCCGCAGCCCATGGCGGCGCCGACACCGTCACCATCGAATTCAACGGCGCGCCGCTGCGGGTGCCTGCCGGCTGCAGCGTTGCCGCGGCGCTGCTGGCCAGCGGCGTGACCCGCTTCCGCAATTCGCCTGTCAGCGGCGAGCCGCGCGCGCCGTATTGCATGATGGGCGCCTGCTTCGAATGCCTGATGGAGATCGATGGACAGCCGAGCCGGCAAAGCTGCCTGGTGACGGTGCGCGAAGGCATGCGCGTGCACACGCAGGACGGCGCCCGCACCCTGCCATTGCCCGCGCCGGCAGAGGCTGGCCACGCTGCGCAGGTGGCCCATGGCTGAGCATGACGTCGACATCGCCATCATCGGCGCCGGCCCGGCCGGCATGGCAGCGGCGGTAGCCGCCGCCGCCAGCGGCGCGCGCGTGGCCCTGCTGGACGAGCAGGAAGCCTGCGGCGGCCAGATCTACCGCGCCATCCAGAGCGCGCCACCGGAACGCCTGCGCATCCTCGGCCCCGACTACGCCGCCGGCCGCGCGCTGGCCGACCGCTTCGCCGCCAGCGGCGCGCAGCACATCACCGGCGCGGCGGTGTGGCAGGTCACGCGCGAGCACACCGTGCACTACCTGCGCCAGGGCCGTGTCGCCAGCCTGCAGGCGCGCCAGGTGATTCTCTGCACCGGGGCCATGGAGCGCCCGTTCCCGATCCCGGGATGGACGCTGCCCGGCGTGCTGACCGCCGGCGCCGCGCAGATCCTGCTC
This sequence comes from Cupriavidus phytorum, assembly GCF_003254285.1. NCBI lineage: Bacteria > Pseudomonadati > Pseudomonadota > Betaproteobacteria > Burkholderiales > Burkholderiaceae > Cupriavidus > Cupriavidus phytorum. The sequence continues at coordinate 1,140,148 of NZ_QKZN01000001.1, read as the reverse complement.
AAGAGCGCCGACGTGGTGCCGGCCGAACCGGTGGTGCTGGCCGGCTGCGGGCCCCTGCTCTACCTGCTCGGCTGGCAATACGTGCGCGCCGGCGTGCCGATCCGCGCCATCGTCGACACCACCGACGGCGCCGACTACCAGCGTGCGCTGGCCCACTTGGGCGGGGCGCTGGCGGGCTGGCGCTACCTGAAGAAGGGCCTGGCGCTGATGCGTGCGCTGAAGCGTGGCGGCGTGCCGTTCTACAAGGGCGCCACGGACCTGGCGGTCGAGGGCGACGAGGCGGTGCGGGCGCTGCGCTTCAACAGCCGCGGGCAGTCGCACCGCATTGCCACCCACGCCGTGCTGCTGCACCAGGGCGTTGTGCCCAATACCCAGTTCAGCTGGGCACTGCGCGCGGCGCACCGCTGGGACGACACGCAGCTGTGCTGGCAGCCGGTGGTCGACGACTGGGGCGCGCTCGACCTGCCGGGCATCTTCGTTGCCGGCGATGGCCGCGGCATCGGCGGCGCGGTTGCGGCCGCGCTGCAGGGCGAGCTGGCCGGCCTGGCGGCGGCCCATAACGTCGGCCGGCTCGACGCCGCGCAACGCGACCGCCAGGCTGCGCCGCTGCGCGCCGCGCTGCGCTCGCACCTGAGCATCCGGCCCTTCCTCGACGCGCTGTACCGCCCCAAGCCGGCCAACCGCGTGCCGGCGGACGACGTGGTGGTCTGCCGCTGCGAGGAAGTGACCGCCGGCGCCATCCGCGGCTTCGTCGCGCTGGGCTGCAGCGGGCCCAACCAGGCCAAGTCGTTCGGCCGCTGCGGCATGGGGCCGTGCCAGGGGCGCCAGTGCGGCCTGACGGTCACCGAGGTCATCGCCGACGCGCGCGGCGTGCCGCCGCAGCAGGTCGGCTACTACCGCATTCGTCCGCCGATCAAGCCCGTGACGCTCGGAGAACTGGCCAATGAAGGCTGACGCGCGCCACGGCAGCGGGGCCGATGCCGACGTGATCGTCATCGGCGGCGGGCTGCAGGGCACCTCGAGCGCGCTGCAGCTCGCGCGCAAGGGCTTGCGCGTGACGCTGCTCGAAGCCGACTATTGCGGCCGGCACGCGTCGGGGGTCAATGCCGGCGGCGTGCGCACGCTGGGGCGCCACATGGCCGAGATTCCACTGGCGCTGGCCTCGCTGGAACTGTGGCACCGGCTGGCGGACCTGACCGGCGACGACGCCGGCTTCGTCCCTAGCGGCCAGCTCAAGGTGGCCGAGACCGACGCCGAGCTGGAGGTGCTGCGCCGGCGCGTGGCCCAGCTCGAAGCCCTGGGCTTTACCCACGAAACGCTGGTCGACGCGCACACGGTGCGCGCCCTGGTCCCGTCGATCGCCCCCCATGTCACCGGCGCGATCTGGGCACGCCGCGACGGCCATGCGCTGCCCTACCGCGCCGTCACCGCGTTCCGCCGCGCCGCCGAAGCGGCCGGCGCGGCCATCCATGAAGCCACTCCCGCCGGACGCCTGGAATACGCGCGCGGCCGCTGGCACGTGCACACGCCGCGCGGCGTGTTCCGCGCGCCGCGGCTGGTGAACGCGGCCGGCGCCTGGGCCGGCACCTTCGCCGCGCAGCTCGGCGAACCGGTGCCGGTCGAGGCCGGCGGACTGATGCTGATGATCACCCACCGCGTGGCGCCATTCGTCAGGCCGGTGCTGGGCGCGACCGGGCGCGCGCTCTCGTTCAAGCAGTTCGACAACGGCACCGTGCTGATCGGCGGCGGCCTGCGCTGCCCTGCGGACGCCCGGGCCCGCCATGGCGAAGTCGACATGCTCAGGCTCGGTACCAGCGCGCAGACCGTGACCGCGCTGTTCCCGCACCTGGGTCCGCTGGGCATCAATCGCGCCTGGGCCGGGGTCGAGGCCTTCCTGCCGGACCAGATACCGGTGATCGGGCCGAGCCGCTCGGCACCGGACGTGGTGCATGCCTTCGGCTTCTCCGCGCACGGCTTCGAACTGGGGCCGATCGTGGGACAGATCGTTGCCGACCTTGTCACCGAGGGCCGCTCCGCCCTGCCGATCGACGCCTTTGCCGTCGACCGTTTCGACCGACCCCGCAGCGCCATGGCCGGCGCGCTGCGCGACTAGCTTCCAGCCGGCTCCCTTTCCAACTTTTTTCCCGAGGTCTTACGGATGAGCAATATCCAGCGTTTCCAGTCCACCAAACGTCTTTCCCGACTCGTCGTGCATAACGGCGTGGTCTACGTGGCCGGCGTCACGGCCACCGATGCTTCCGGCGATATCGGCGCGCAGACGCGCGATGTGCTGGAAAAGATCGACGGCTACCTCGCCAGCGTCGGCAGCGACCGCAGCCGGCTGCTGTCCGCGCAGATCTGGCTCAAGGATATCGAGCAGGATTTCGCCGGCATGAATGCCGCCTGGGAAGCGTGGATCCCCGAGGATGCGGTCCCCACGCGCGCCACCTGCGAGGCCAGGCTGGCGCGGCCGGAGCTGCTGGTGGAGATCATCGTGACGGCGGCGGTCTGACGCAACATTCGCCTCAGACCGCCACCCCCCGCATTACTCGCCGTACTGGAACAGCACGCGGCCCTCGCCCGGCACGCCGGCGGCCGCGTGGGCCTGCGTGATCGCACCAGCCATGGCCGCCAGCGCCATCCCTAGCGCAAGCAGGCGCTTCATGACGCCGCTCCGGCCAGCGTCGCTTGCAGCGCTTGCAAGCCATCGCGATAGATGCCCTCGAACAGCCGCGATGCCTCGTCGTCGCTCACGCCGGCGGGCGTGAACTGGCCGCACCACTCGACGCGAGCGGCCTGGTCGCCGTCGATGCCGATCACGCGCAGCGTGGAGCGGTAGCCGGTGACCGGAAACGGCGCCCGCAGGATCGAGTAGGTGTAGCTGCGCGCGCCCTGGTCGAAGGCCTCGAGCCGTTCGACGATGGCGTCGCCATCCGGATTGACGAGGCTGCGCACGCGGCCGCCCTCGCTCAGTTCGCTCTTGGGGATATACGGCAGCCAGTCGGGCAGCGAATCGAAGCCGCCAATCAGTTGCCAGACGCGGTCCGGTGACACCGGCAGCGTGATCGTTGCAGAAGCTTGTGCCATGGTTGGCTCCCTGAAATCAGAATGCAAAACAGGATCAGATGCGATCGCCAGGCAGCGGCGCGTTTGCCGCGACCAGGTGCTGCGCGCGCAGCTCGCGCCAGAAATCGGCCGGAATCTTCTCGTTCAGCGCGGCGACGTCCTCGGCGATGCGCTCCGGCCGGCTCGCGCCCGGGATCACCGCGGCCACCGCGGGATTGGCCAGCACGAATTGCAGCGCGGCGGCCTTGATGCTGACGCCGTGGCGTTGCGCGACCGCCTTGATGCGCTCGACCTTGCTGATGATCTCGGGCGGCGCCTTCTGGTATTCGAAGTGCGAGCCGCCGGCCAGGATGCCCGAGCTGTACGGGCCGCCAACCACGATCTCGGTCTTGCGCTCCGCGGCCTTCGGCATCAGGCGCTGCAGCGCGCGCTCGTGGTCGAGCAGCGAATAGCGGCCCGCCAACAGGAAGCCGTCCGGCTGCGCTTCGGCCAGGTCCAGCGTCAGTTCGATCGGCTCGACGCGGTTCACGCCCAGGCCCCACGCCTTGATCACGCCCTCTTCGCGCAGCCGGGTCAGCACCTTGAAAGCGCCTTTGCGCGCCGTCTCGAAATAGGCCAGCCACTCGTCGCCGTAGAAGTCCTGGGCGATGTCGTGGACCCAGACGATGTCGAGGCGGTCGGCCTTCATCCGCTTCAGGCTGTCCTCGATCGAGCGCAACGTGGCGTCCGCCGAGTAGTCGTTGACCATCTTGTTCGGGCGGCCGGCGGCAAACAGGCCACTTTTCTCGCCCAGCGCCCGCGCGCTGGCGTCCTCGACTTCATCCAGGATCAGGCGGCCGACCTTGGTGCTAAGCACGTATTCGTCGCGCGGGTGCCGGGACAGCGCCTCGCCCAGCCGGATTTCGGCCAGGCCCGCGCCGTAGAACGGCGCGGTGTCGTAGTAGCGCACGCCTTGCGCCCAGGCCGCGTCCACCGTGGCCTGCGCCTCGGCTTCCGGGATGTCGCGGAACATATTGCCCAGCGGGGCGGTACCAAAGCCGAGTACGTTGCCGGCCAGTTTGTCCTTGATGCTCATGACTGCTCCACAAAGTAAGTTGGGGTGAAGGCAGTCTAGGGTGGCCAGTTAAGTCTGTCCAAGACGGAATTTGAAAGACTTGATACCCTATAGGTCTGAGCCTCACCTATCACCCACGCCTGGACATGCTGGATATCCGTCAACTTCACTATTTCGTCGCCGTGGCCGAGGAAGAGCACGTCGGCCGCGCCGCCGAGCGACTCCATATCTCTCAATCACCACTTAGCCGGCAGATCGCCCAGCTCGAAGAGAAGCTGGGGCTGGTGCTGTTCGAGCGCTCCCAGCAGCGCATACGCCTCACACGCGACGGCCGCACCTTCCTGGCGGAGACCCGGGCCTTCCTGACCCACGGCACCCGGCTCGAATCGCTGGCCCGGCGTCTTGGCCGCGGCGATGAAGGCGGCCTGTGCATCGGCTACCTCGAATACGCGATGCACTCCGGCATCCTGCCGAACGCGCTGCGCGAGCTGCGCCAGGACCGGCCTGCCGTGCATATCGCGCTCTACAACCAGCAGTCGGCAACGCAGCTCGAAGGACTGCGCCAGCGCAGCCTTGATATCGCGCTGGTGTGCGAGCCGCCCTTGCCGGACGATCCGGACCTCGAGGCCGCCCAGGTACTCAACGACCCGATGCTGCTGGCGCTGCCCGAGGGCCACCCGCTGGCCGGGACCGAGCCGCTCACCCCGGCCGACCTCGCCGCACAGAAGTGGATCGGCGTGATGCACCAGGAAACCGCGCTGCGGCACGACGCCTTCATCGCGGCCTGCGCCAGGGCGGGTTTTACCCCCACCATCACCATGGAAGCGACCGAGCCGCTGGCCGCGTTGGGGCTCGTGGCCGCGGGGCTGGGCGTGACCACCATCCAGCAGAGCCTGCGTCACCAGGCACCGGCCGGCGTAGTACTGCACGAACTGTCGTGGCTCGACTACCGCACCCCGTTGTGGGCTGCCTGGCACAAGGTCAACCTGCGGCCGCTGGTCGAAATCTTCCGCCAGACCTTGCTGCAGTCGAGCATGATGGCCACCGCGCACACCGCGGCACAGGCAGGGTGAGCCGCACCGGTACTGCGCGGCAACGCAAGCCGCGTTCCGTTGGTTGCCACGCAGCGGCGTCCTTGACACCCACGCTATCCCGCCTCTAATAGCCTTAGGTACCGTCAAGCTGGCAACGACGGCCGGGAGGCGAAATGCGCTGCAGCCAATGCGGCTTCGGCAATCTGGCTGGCGCCAACTTCTGTGAGGCGTGCGGGGCGCGGCTTGCCCGCGTATGCCCGCAATGCGGCGCCGAGGCCACCGCGGCGGCGCGGTTCTGCCGCGTCTGCGGGGTCGGCCTGCCCGACGTGCCCGCCACGACTGCGCCTGCGCCCGCGCCGCGCCCGGAAAGTCCGGCGCCGGTCCACTACACCCCGCCGCACCTGGCCGGGCGCATCCTGGCCGAGCAGGCGGCAAGGGAAGCCCGCGGCGAGACCGCCGGCGAGCGCAAGACCATCACCGCGCTGTTTGCCGACATGGCCGGCTCCACCGCGCTGACCCAGGACCTCGACCCGGAGGACGCACGCCGGCTGATCGATCCCGTGGTGACGTTGATGATGGAAGCGGTCCACCACTACGAGGGCTACGTCGCCAAGTTCCTCGGCGACGGCATCCTGGCGCTGTTCGGCGCGCCCATCGCCCACGAGGACCATGCGCTGCGCGCGCTGTATGCGGCGCTGCGCATGCAGGACGCGATGCACCGGCACAGCGACCGCGTGCGCCTGGAGCGAGGCATTCCGCTGCAGGTCCGCATCGGCATCCATACCGGCGAGGTGGTGGTGCGCTCGATCCGCAAGGACGACCTGCACACCGACTACGATCCGGTCGGGCACACCATCCATATCGCCTCCCGCATGGAGGGCATCGCCACGCCGGCGTCGATCCTGGTGAGCGAGTCGACCCACAAGCTGACCGAAGGCTATTTCGAATTCAAGGCATTGGGCACCACCAGCGTCAAGGGCGTGCGCGAACCGCTGGCGGTGTACGAGGTGATCGGCCCGGGAGCCTTGCGCACGCGGCTGCAGGTGGCCGCGCACCGCGGCCTGGCGCGCTTTGTCGGGCGCCAGGACGAGCTGGCGCACCTGAACGCGGCGCTGGAGCAGGCCAAGGCCGGCAACGGGCGCATCGTCGCGGTGGTCGGCGAGGCCGGGGTCGGCAAGTCGCGGCTGTTCCATGAATTCAAGGTCAGGTCGCAGCAAGGCTGCCTGGCGCTGGAGACGTTCTCGGTCTCGCATGGCAAGGCCTTTGCCTACCTGCCGCTGATCGAGATGCTGAGGAACTATTTCCAGATCACGGCGCACGACGGCGACCGTGCCTGCCGCGAGAAACTGACCGGCAGGCTGCTGACGCTGGACCGCTCGCTGGAAGAGCACCTGCCCTACCTGCTCTACCTGCTCGGCGTGGTCGAGCCCGACTCGGCGCTGCCGACCATGGACCCTGCCCTGCGGCGCCAGCGCACCTTTGACGCGATTGCACGGCTGCTGGTCCGCGAAAGCCAGAACCAGCCGCTGGAAGTTATCTTCGAGGACCTGCAATGGCTGGACGGCGAGACCGAGGCCTTCCTCAACATGCTGGTCGACCACGTGCCCGGCGCGCGCATCGTGCTGCTGGTGAACTATCGGCCAGAGTACAGCCACCGCTGGGACGCCGGGGCTCATTACTCGCAGCTGCGGCTGCAGCCGCTGGGACAGGCCGAGGCGCAGGAGCTGCTGACCGCGCTGCTCGGCGACGACCCCAGCCTGGCGCCGCTGAAGCGGCTGATCCTCGACAAGACCGAAGGCAATCCGTTCTTCATGGAGGAAGTGGTCCAGACCCTGGCCGAGGAAGGCGCGCTGCTGGGCCAGCCCGGCAGCTACCGCATCGAGAAGGCGCCGGCGCTGCTGCACATCCCTACCACCGTGCAAGGCGTGCTGGCCGCCCGCATCGACCGTCTGCCGCTGCCCCAGAAGGAGCTGCTGCAGACCCTCGCCGTGATCGGCAAGGAGTTTCCGCTGGGCCTGGTGCTGCGCGTCACCGGCCTGCCCGAAGAGCGCCTGCATCCGCTGCTGCGCGACCTGCAGGGCGCCGACTTTATCTACGAACGCCCCGCCTTCCCCGAGGTGGAGTACGCCTTCAAGCACGCGCTGACCCAGGAGGTGGCCGGCAGCTCGCTGCTGACCGAGCGCCGCAGCGCCCTGCATGAAAGCTCGGCGCAGGCGATCGAGGCGATGTTCCACGGCCGGCTCAAGGACTACTGCAGCGAACTGGCCCACCACTACAGCCACAGCGGCAATGTGCCGAAGGCGGTCGAGTACCTGCACTGCGCCGGCCAGCAGGCGCTGCAGCGCTCGGCGCAGGAAGAAGCAATCCGGCACCTGAGCGAGGCCATTGCCCTGCTCAAGCGCCAGCCCGACAGCGGCGAGCGCGAGCGCCTGGAACTGACGCTGTTGCTGACGCTGGGGCCCGCGTTGATCGCCGCGCGCGGCCAGGCCTCGCCCGAGGTCGAGGCAAATTACCGGCGCGCGATGTCGCTGTGCGAGCAAGGGCGGCAGACGCCCTATGTGTTCTCGGCGCAGCTGGGCATGTGGGCGTTCTACCAGCTGCGCGCCCAATACCAGGTGTCGCTGCCGCTGGCGCGGCGCCTGCTTGCCTTGGCCACCGAGTCGCAGAAGCCCAAGCAGCTGGCCGAGGGCCACCGCGCACTGGGCGCCACGCTGTTCCGCCTGGGCCTGCTGGAAGAGGCGCGCGCGCATATGGAGGCCGTGCTGGCCGTGCCGCACCCCGAGCATTCCGCCTACGACTTCCTGACCGGCTACGGCCGCGACCCGATGGTCCATGCCACCAGCACGCTGGCCTGGATCCTGTGGTACCAGGGCTTGGCCGACCAGGCGCTGGCGCGCAGCCGCGAGGCGCTGGCGCTGGCCCGCGCGCGCCCGGATGCCTACAACCTGGCGCTGTGCCTGGTGTTCGCGGCGGAACAGTACCGCTGGCGCCGCGATCCCGCGCAGGCCAGGGAATATGCCGAAGCCGCCATCGCGATTTCCTGCGAACAGGGCTTCCCGATCTACCTGGCCTGGGGCACCGTGCTGCAGGGCTGGGCGCTGTCTGAACAGGGCAGCCACGAGGAAGGCATTGCGCAGATGCGACGCGGCCTGGCCGCTTACGAGAAAACCGGCGGCGAACTCGGCATGCCGAACCTGCTGGCGATGCTGGCCGAGGCCTGCGGCAAGGCGGGCCAGCCCGCCGCCGCGCTGGACGTGCTGACGCGCGCCCAGGCCATGATCGAAGAGACCGGCGAGCGGCTCGATGAAGCCGCGGTCTATCGGCTGCGCGGCGACTTGCTGCTGCAGCTGGCCGCCCCCGACGCCGGCGCCGCCGCGAGCCACGAAGCCGAGGTCTGCTACCAGCGCGCGCTCGCGGTCGCGCACGGCCAGGGCGCCAGGCCGCTGGAACTGCAGGCCGCGCTCAGCCTGGCTCGGCTGTGGCAGCGCCAGGGCAAGGGCGACGCCGCGCGCGAAGCGCTGGCGCGCGTCCACGGCAGCTTCAGCGAGGGCACCGATGGCGCCGACTGGCAGGAGGCGCGGGCCCTGCTTGCCGAGCTGGCCGAGCTTGCCAACAACGACGCGGCCCGCGACCCGGGCCCGGCGCGCGCATGAGCACCGCCGCCGCCAACCCGCTGCAAGAGCGCTTTGTCGCGCTCTGGACCCTGGCGGGCGGCACCCGCGCGGCCGACGCGTATGCCGACCTGGCGCGCTGCTACGGCGAGCCGACCCGGCACTACCACACCCTGGACCATGTGCGCCGCTGCCTGCGCGACCTCGACTGGGCGCGCAGCGCGATACCGGATGCCGCCGACGTGGAACTGGCGCTGTGGTGCCATGACGTCATCTACGTGCCCGGCGCCGCCGACAACGAAGCGCGCAGTGCGGCGTGGCTGCAGCACTGGTCGGCGGGCACGGTTGGCACTGCCGCGCGCGTGGCCGCACTGATCCTGGAGACCACACACGCAGACGTGCCCGCCAGCCTGGCCGGGCGCTTCACCGCCGACATCGACCTGGCCGCGCTCGGATACAGCCGCGCGCGCTTCGAGGACAACGGCGCGCGCCTGCGCGCCGAGCGCACCGACCTGGACGATGCCGCCTATGACGCCGCCGAGCGCGCCTTCCTGCAGCGCCTGCTGGCCAGTCCGCGCATCTATGCCACCGACCTGTTCCGGTCCCGCTACGAGGCGCAGGCCCGTGCCAATCTGGCCTGGCGGCTGGCCCAGCCGGCGCCTACAGGAATTCCCCGGTGATATCGACGCTGGAGCGCTGGCCTACGCAGTCATAGTTGCGCTCCAGCCAGAGCGTGGCGGCCTGCCGGCCCTGGTCGCGCAGCGTGCACAGGAAGTTCCAGTCGGCGTTGTACTTGGTCGAGACCCCGAGCGCCGCCATGGTCTCGTCCGAGCGGATCGAATGGATCCACATCTCCTTCATCTCGTTGCGGTCGATCTTGCCCTGCTGGATCAGCGTGGTGACGAAGCCGATCGCACGCATCTCGCGCATCAATGACGAGTTGAAGCTGACCTCGTTGACCCGGTTCAGGATCTCCGCCGCCGTGGTCGGCACGCCGCGGCGCACGATCGGGTTGATGTGGACGATCACGACATCGTGGGTCTCGCAGTGATAGATCAGCGGAAAGATCGCCGGATTGCCGACATAGCCGCCGTCCCAGTAATGATGGCCGTCGATGCTGACCGCCTGGAACAGCGTTGGCACGCAGGCCGAGGCCAGCACCGCGTCGACGCTCAGCTCTTCCTGCGCGAAGATGCGGATGCGGCTGGTCTCGATATTGGTCGCGCACAGGTACAGCCGGATCGGGCAATGCGCGCGCAGCGCCGCAAAATCCACCTGGCCGAGCAGCACGTCGCGCAGCGGATTGGCATTGCCCGGGTTGAACTGGTACGGCGACAGCAGCCGCAGCGTGATGTCGGCCATGGCGTACAGCGGAGAATGGTTCAGCCCCAGCGTATGGCTGCCCTTGAACCACGGCAGCCAGCGCAACGGGTTGAAGCGCTGCGCAGAGTGCGCGATGGCCTGCCAGAAGTCATGCAGGGCCTGGCGCGCGCCGTCGCTGCCGCCCTGCATCAGGCCATAGGCCAGCACCGTGCCGTTCATCGCGCCGGCGCTGGTGGCGCTGACCCCCTCGACCACCAGCCGGCCATCTTCCAGCAGGCGGTCCAGCACGCCCCACGTGAACGCGCCGTGCATGCCGCCGCCTTGCAAGGCCAGCGCCACGGGCTTGGCTTGGACAGGCTCGGGCGGCATAGGTGTGTTCCCCTGGGCGGCGACAAGGCGCCATGCTCCAGTGTAGGGAAGAACCGCGCCCGGGGCGTAGGGCGCCGTGCGTGCTATGACACACAGCGCGGTGCCCGCCGCGGCACTGCCGCCCCCGCGATCGTGACAGCCGCATCACTTGCGGACGTGCCTGCGCCCCGCTACGCCAGCTCGAACCCGTGCCGCGCCAGCGGCAGCGAGCGCAGGCGCTGGCCGGTCGCGGCAAACAGGGCATTGGCCAGCGCCGGCGCCAGCGTCGGCACCGCCGATTCCCCCACGCCGCCGATGCGCTCGCCACTGGGCGCCAGCACCGCCTCGAAGCGCGGCGTCTGCGCCAGCCGCAACAGCGGATAGTCGTGGAAGTTGGATTGCTGCACGCGGCCGTCGGCAATGGTGATCGCGCCCGTCATGGCCGCGCTCAGGCCCCAGATGCTGGCGCCCTCGAGCTGGCGCTCGACGGTCGCCGGGTTGATCACGATGCCGCAGTCGATGGCATTGACGATGCGGTGCAGCGTAATGCGCTGGCCCTGCACCGACAGCTCCACCACCGTCGCGCACAGCGAGCCCCATGCCTGCGACAGCGCTACGCCGTAGAAGCGCCCTGCCGGCGCGCTGCCCCAGCCGACGTGCTGCGCCAGCCGCTGCAGCAAGCGCGCCGGGCGCGGACGGTCGGCCAGCAGGTTCATCCGGAACTGCAGCGGATCGGCTTTGGCGTGATGGGCCAGTTCGTCGATAAAGCTTTCGGCGAAGAAAGTGTTCTGCGTATAGCCCACACCGCGCCAGAAGCCCACCGGCACGGCGGTATTGACCATCGCATGGCGCACCGCCACGTGGGGCAGCGCGTAGGGCAGGTCCACCACCCCTTCGACCGATTTCGGGTCGACCCCGCCCTTGACCCGGTCCGGGAAATTGCGGACATAGATCGACGAGCAAGCCAGGCGCGCATCCAGCGCGCGGATGCCGGCCGCGCCCGGGGCCAGCACCGCGCTGAAGCGCGCCGCCGCCGCGGGCCGATAGAAGTCGTGCTGGATATCCTCCTCGCGCGACCAGATCAGCTTGACCGGCTGCCCCGCCGCCTTCGATGCCAGCGCGGCCTGGACAAAGACATCGAACTCCTCGCGCCGGCCGAAGCCGCCGCCGACGAAGGTTCCATGTACGACGATGCGGTCGGCGGGCAGCCCCAGCACGCCCGAGAGCCGCTGCGCGATCTCGCCGCAGACCTGGGTCGGGCCCCAGATCTCGGCGCGGTCGGCGCGCACGTCGGCGGTGGCGTTCATCGGCTCCATGGTGGCGTGGGCGAGATACGGCACCTCGTATTCGGCGGTGTAGGCCTGTGCGCCCTGCATCTGCGTGTCAGGATCGCCGTGGCGCAGCGCCATCGCCGAGGCGCTGCGCGCGGCATCGCGGTAGCCGGCCATCAGCGCCGCGTCGCTGGCCGGCTTGCCTTGCGGCAGGTGCCAGTCAGGATGCAGCGCGGCCAGGCCCTTGCGTGCGGTCCAGTAGCTGTCCGCCAGCACCACCACGGCATCGTCCAGCGGCACCACGCGCCGCACGCCGCGCACGGCCAGCGCTGGCCGGGCATCGACCCGGCGCAGGGTGCCGCCGAAGGCCGGGCACGCCATCACCGAACCCACCAGCATGCGCGGCACCTTGACGTCGACGCCGAACACCGCCGCGCCACGCGTCTTCAGCGGAATGTCTAGCCGGTCCGTCGGGCGGCCCAGCAGCTTCCAGTCGCGTGGGTCCTTCAGCGCCACGTTGGACGGGCGCGGCAGCGTGGACGCGCGCGCGGCCAGCGCACCGTAGCCGAGCGCGCGCCCGCTGGGCTCATGCCGGACCACGCCGTGCACCGCGCGGCACTGCGCGACCGGCACGCTCCAGCCTTGTGCGGCGGCCTCGCGCAGCATCTCGCGCGCGGTGGCGCCGATGCGGCGCAGCGGCTCGAACGACCAGCGCGCCGAGGTGCTGCTGGCGGTCGCCTGGACCTTGAACATGCGGTTGTTGTAGACCAGGTCGGTCGGCGCGAGCTCGGCACGCACCTGGCGCCAGTCGCACTCGAGTTCTTCGGCGATCAGCATCGGGGCGGAGGTCATCACGCCCTGCCCCAGCTCGGCCGACGGCACCATGATGGTGACGCTGCCGTCGGTATCGATGCGCAGCCAGGCGTTGACGTCGTCCGGGTCGCGCACGGGCGTGCCGGCATCGGCGGCCTTCGCCAGCGGCAGGTGAAAACCCAGCACCAGCGCCGCCGGCATGGCGCCGGCGGCTTGCAGGAAACGGCGGCGGCTTGTGTCGGGATGGCTCACGATGACGCCCTCCCCTTGGGGTCGCCCGCGTTCTGCGCGTTGGCGGCGCGCAGGATGGCGCGTTCGATACGCGGATAGGTGCCGCAGCGGCACAGGTTGGTGATACCGGCGCGGATCTCCTCCGGCCGTGGCGAGGGATTGTCCTTCAGCCAGGCGCAGGCAGCCATGATCATGCCCGACTGGCAATAGCCGCACTGCGGCACCTGCTCGGCAATCCACGCACGCTGGACCGGGTGCGAATTGTCGGCCGACAATCCTTCGATGGTAGTAATGTCGGCGCGCGCCACGCTGCCGACAGGCGTGATGCAGGCGCGCACCGCCTTGCCGTCGACATGCACGGTGCAGGCGCCGCACAGGCCGGCACCGCAGCCGAACTTGGTGCCGGTATAACCCAGGTAATCGCGCAGCACCCATAACAGGGGCATGTCGCGTTCGGCCTCGACGGCGTGGCGCTTGCCGTTGATCTTCAACTGCAGTTTCATGGGGGTCTCCTCGTTGCGCACCGGCTTCGGGGCGGCCGGTTCGGCTGCGAGCCAGTATCGGCCGGGCGGCATGGCGGGACAATCGACTTGTTTTGCCAGCACCTGTGAGGCAAGATCACAGCCATGATGCGCAGGCTCCCCTCGATGCAAGTGCTCCAGGCCTTTGCCGCCACCGCGCGCACGGGCAGCATGACGCGCGCCGCCGATGCGCTGTGCGTAACGCATGGCGCCATCAGCCGGCATATCCGTGCGCTGGAGTCACAGCTGGGCTGCACCCTGTTCCTGCGCGCCGGCCGGCAGCTGGAGCTGACCGCCACCGGGCGCGAACTCGCCGACGATCTCGATCGCGCGCTGCGCGCGGTGGAGCTGTCACTGGCCGGCGCGGCCGAGCGGCGCGCGCGTGAACGCCAGTCGCTGCATGTCAACGTCAGCCCCGAACTGGCCGGCGCCTGGCTGGTCCCCAAGCTGCCGCAGTTGCGCGAGGCGCTGCCCGGCCTGGACCTGTCCATCGCGGCCAGCACCGAAGACCCCGACTTTGCCCGATCGGACCTCGACGTCAGCCTGCGCTACGGCCCCGCGCCCTTCACCGGCTACCAGTGCCTGAAGCTGCTCGACGACGACATCATCGTGGTCTGCAGCCCGGGCTTCGCCCAGCGGCATGCCGGCATGACCGCGGCCGATGCCGCGCACCTGCCGCGGCTGCGGCACGCGCGCTTCCGCTGGTCACAGTGGGGAGCGGCTGCTGGCGTGGTATTGGATGAGCCCGAAGACGGCATCGTGTTCGACTGCCGCGCGCTGCTGATCGAGGCTGCGGCCAATGGCATGGGGCTGGCGCTTACGCGGGGCTTGCTGGCACGCGAGGCTATCGCCGCAGGGCGGTTGGTGCGGCCGTTGGCAGATAGCTTTCCGGCCAGTCATAACTGCTACATCGTCTGGCGTGGGGATAATCCCAAGCAGGGGTTGATTCGGTACTTTGCGGAATGGTTGCGGGAGGTGGCGCTGCGGGGGTGAGAACGCCTGCCTAGTTCATGCATCGGCCCAAGGCTGCCAAGGACCGTCCGACGGCATCATCGAGCGAGAGCCGCTTACATGCCGCTGCGCGCATCGCAACGGCAAGGCGACGCGGGCGATGATCTGCGCGATACTTCGCACCAAGGCGCGACCGTCGGAAATGCCCCGGAGCTGCCGATGACCGCGGTGAGCCACTTGAGCCAAAGCCCGGGCAACTCGCGCACCCCCACCTCCTTAACGCAAACTGACGGCTCTCCAGGGCAACAGATTTGGCTATTTCGACAGCTTCGGCCAAGGAGTGTCAGCCTAGTTTACTGAGCAGGTGGATGCCCAGTCATAGCGCCGCACGATCGTCCTCTGCCCTGGGTAGCCGTCGGTGTACTGGAAATAACCGCGGCAACCGATTGTGAACCCAGGGTCGATGTTGTAAGGCCCACCCCACATTGGACGTCGACATCAATGTCGGAGGTGACCACGATATTCCTTGATTTGAGGACGATATCTTATAAACACCGAATTTTCCAGAATTTTCTGGCATAGCAAATAGAATTGCCCAGTCACATCCGGCGCACGGTGTTTGTCTATATCCGGTTTCAGCAGCAATGTATGGATGCAATGCAGAGCCGTTCGGCGTGTGAAACAGAGTCGATTCACCCGTCCACGTTATACCGTCATCGCTTGACCAAATTTGATGCAGATCGGTATAGGGATATCCGGTTGGCCGAACTCCGTCGGTGCACGTCGAATTTCTATTTGGCGCAGAATCGTAACGGGAGAAGACCAGCATGATCGCGCCGTAACTATTCTGAACCGCTCGGGGATACTCGGCGTCGCATGTGTTGGTGATGTGCATCGGCGAACTCCAAGTTCCGCCACCATCGAATGATCTTGCCAGCTTAATACGACCGCTACCAACGCCCCCCACACCCTCCGGTCCGTTCATCGTGAAAAACGCCAGCTTAGTGCCGTTTTGCAAGGTAAGCAGGCTAGGAATCCTTGTGCGATGGCTGGGGCCACGCTGATGGAGAGACCGGCCGCACACAGAACGATCGAAATCGCTGCTCTTACCCTATATATCATTTCTTCTCCATGGAAAGTCAGACAACCCATACTCATGCACTCAATCAAATCAACGGCATGACTCTATTCGGAAAGAACTGATCACTAAACGTCTTTTCGGCAATGAAGCTCCCTCCATTCCGACCAAGCACCTAACGGGACAGACGCCGCAAGATTGTCTCGCTCAGCCTAAAAAATAAACTGGATTGGCATCGCCATCTCGAATTGTTAACGGATTGTGATGCCCGTCACGAAACTCAGCTCCACGCGCCATTAACCTAGCTCCCTCGATGCAGGAGACGTGTGGCGCGGCCGGTACGCTTTCCACCCGGAATGCATGCGCTACGCCCGACGTCCTGACAGAAACGATAGCGAGATGGCATGACTGACTCTGAAAGCGGGTCCCTGGCCGTGGTGGTCCCTGTCTACAACGAAGAAGCCGTCGTTCGGGAGTTTCACGCGCGGTTGTCAGCAACGCTCGATGGGATCGGGCGTTTGCGCGCGACCGTCATTTACGTGAACGACGGAAGCAACGATCACACGCTCGGCATACTGCGGGCGCTGCGGCAGCAGGATTCCCGCATTGCCATCGTCAACCTGAGCCGCAATTTCGGCAAGGAGATTGCTCTGTCCGCGGGGCTGGACTATGCGGACGCCGATGCCGTCATTGTCATCGACGCCGACCTGCAGGATCCGCCGGAACTGATTCCGGATTTCCTCCGGCTATGGGAAGCCGGGAACGATGTCGTGTATGGTCAACGCGTCAGCCGACGGGGCGAAACCGGATTGAAGAAGGCAACGGCATACCTGTTCTATCGGGTCATTCAATCCCTTAGCCGCGTTCACATTCCGGAGGACACCGGGGACTTCCGGCTCTTGAGCCGGCGCGCAGTGACGGCGCTGCGGTCGCTTCGCGAGCAACATCGCTACATGAAAGGGTTGTTCTCATGGATCGGATATTCGCAGGTGGCGCTGCGCTATGAGCGCGCTCCGCGGTCTGCGGGCACGTCGAAGTTCAATTACGTGAGGCTTTGGGCTTTTGCCCTGGAAGGGATCACGTCGTTTTCGATTGCGCCGCTGAAGATCGCGACCTATCTGGGACTTGGGATTGCCGGATTATCGTTCATCGGCGCGGCGTTGGTGTTCTACAAGGCCATGGTCTACGGCGATCCGGTGCGGGGCTATCCGTCGCTCATGGTCACGAATCTCTTCCTGTCAGGGGTACAGCTGATCGGGATTGGCGTGCTGGGCGAGTATCTCGGCAGGATGTTCAATGAGAGCAAGAATCGGCCACTGTACTTTGTCGAAGAGCATTTCCCGGCCGGCATGGCTGATGACGCCAGAACGCTGGGGAGGCTCGTTTCGGGCATGGGCAGCACAATTGGGATTGACCGGGAGGCTCAGCAGCAGCCAGCGGTCAGGATCGCGAGTGGAATTTAGTTGGTGGTGATGTACCAGATCCTGGCCGCGGTATTTCGACCGCTGCGCTCCCCTCTTCGCATGCCAAGTGGCAAGCTCGCAGCCAGGCATGCGGATACCGTGCCAAGCAAAACCGCCAAGCTGCATATCGCCACGGCAGTCGCCCTCGTTACGCTCGTCGTCTTCTGGTTCCTCGGACGCGGTCTCGTTGTCGGGACGCTTGCCAACGTAGAACAGCTGACCGGCCACTATGTAGCCACCGCATTCGCCTGGGCAAGCCCGGCGGCTCATCTCAAGCCCGAGCTCCTGGCTGGTTCCGGCGCCTTGCAACTGACGGGTCATGCGCCGCATGATCAGCGCTGGACCCTGCGCTGCGGCAACGCTCTGGAACTTGTCATAGAGCGGCCCGCCGGCCTGTTTCGCCAGTGGATTCCGCTGGTGTCAGCGTGCGAGAGTTCCGGCCTCTCGATTCGCTCTGACTGGTCAATGGTTCCCGCTGACGGCTCGGGGGCCCGCGATCCGCGCCAGCTTTCCTTTCAGGTTTTCGAAGTCCGCGACAACGCCGGGCCGATACCGCTGGCACGCCTCGTTTCGGCATCGGCCGGCTTCTTTGAGGTCGAGAAGCACGATTTCGGCACCTCGGCAGAGCATGTTCTCACCTCGCGCTGGGATGCCGACTGGTACCGCCGCATTGCAACCCATGGCTACCACTACGACGGTGACAGCGGCAGGCAGCAAAGCGTCGCCTGGCCGTTCCTGTACCCCATGGCCGTGAAGGCATTGGCTGCCGTGCTCGGCAAACCGGTAACGTCGATGATGCTGGCATTCAATGCCGTGTGTCTTCTGCTTGCACTCGCGCTACTGTTCGCCATCGGCCGCGCCGCGGGCCTCGACGCTGGACCGGCGCTCATTGCACCCGCGTGGCTGGTGTTCAATCCGTTCGCATTCTTTCTGGTAGGAGGCTTCTCCGAGTCGCTATTCCTGCTGCTCGAGTGCGCGCTCGTGTTTTCGCTGGTCTATCGGCGTTACTGGCTAGGCGCCTGGGCCGTTGCACTGCTGACGGCAACGCGCTTTATCGGATTGCTGTCTGTGGTCTGGCTGATCCACGGCATCTGGTCCGACAGCACCTCGAGCCCGCGCAAGCAGATAATCCAATCCCTTGCCGTGGCCGGAATCGCCATGCTGGGAGTGGTTGGCGACATCGCTGTCAAGTGGATGCAAACCGGTTTTCCCCTTGCTGCCTTTACGGTACGCAACGCGTGGCAGGTCACGCCGCCAGGCCAGTGGCTGGGCATACTCGATATCGGGAAACTGTTCGAAGGTGAATACCTGGCGCTCGTCTTCCTGGGACTGTCGCTCTTCCTCTCGTGCATCGCCGCACTTTGCAAAGCCATCCGGCAGTCCTGCCATGCGGCAGCCATGCTGATTGGCATTGGTGTCACGCTGGTAGGCGGAACGCTTCTGCTCAACCCCGAATTGCACTCGGTGGGACGCTACCTGCTGCCATTGGCGCCGGCTATCGCGGGCGTACTCGCGTTGGGCCGGGGCCACGGCAGGTTGGTTGCTTGTGCTGGTGTTATCACGGCGGTTGGAGCGGCAGCCATGCCGTTCATCGTGCAGCGTATTGCCATCGGTTGGCCGCCTTATTGAATTGCTGGCGAAAGTTTCCGCCAAGCGCTCCTACCCCACCCAGACCGCCACATCATCCAGCGGATAAACCGGCCTCTCAACCCGCCGGAACGGAAACCGCTCATAGCGCGAACTGGTAACCCCCTCCCCGTCGCACTCCACCACCGCTTTCGCAATCGGCACGAACACCGGCCGGCAATACATGCGCGACTTCAGCAGCAGGAACCTGGCCCGATGCGGATCGATGCCGATATGGGTGAAGATCCCCAGGTCCCAGTGCTCTTGCGGGGTTTCGGTCACGATCACCTGCGCCGCGCCGATGTCGAGCAAGGCGGTGCGTCCCATGCGGACGCGTTGCCCGGTGTAGGTCGGCCCGGTGATGGTGTACTCGCCGTCGGTGATCGCGGCGACCGTGCCGGTCAGCGGCCGGCTTTGCGGATAGACCTCCAGCTGGGGCAGCGCCACCTTGTCGCCCACCGGCAGCGTGATGCGGGCGCCAACGCCGGCGTCGGCCAGCGCTGCCACTGCCTCCGGGTCGCATACGGGTCCGACCGCGATGCCGGTCAGGCCCTGCGCCAGCGCTTCGTGCAGCACCGCCATGTTGTCGCAGGTGCCGCCCGACATGCAGTTGTCGCCATGGTCGAGCAGCAGAACCGGTCCTTCATGCGCACCGTTGGCGCTGTCGGCAAGCCGGGCGGCGCGCGCGATGGAGCTGGCGAGCGGCTCGGCCTGGTAGCCAAAGGCGTCGCGCTCGGTCCAGGCCTGCGCCGCGATCCGGCTTGCCACCTCGTCGGCCCGGGCCGGGTCGCCGTCGCCGACGACGATTACGCTCAGGCAGGGCGCGGCGATGTCGGCCAGGCCGAAGCCGGCCAGCACCGACACCGCCAGCATGCCGTCGCGCTCGGCCTCGCGCGCCAGCGCCACGGCGCGCTGCATCGCGCCTTCGTCGGTGCGGCTGCGCAGCGTGTGGGTGATCAGCGGGGGACGCCGCCACGCCATCACCGGGCGCACGCGTCCCGCGATCATGTCGAGCAGCAGCCGGCCGGCGTGTTCGCCGGTTTCGTACATGTCCACGTGCGGGTAGGTCTTGAAGCTGACCGCGATGTCGGCATGGTCGACCAGCGCCTGCGTGATGTTGCCGTGCAGGTCCAGGGCGACCGCGACCGGCGCGTGCGGCAGCACGGCACGCAGGCGGCGCAGCAGGTCGCCTTCGCCATCGTCGCTGTTTTCCGCCACCATCGCACCATGCAGGTCGAGCATCACCGCATCGCAGCCGTCAGCGGCGGCGATGATGGTGTCGCACAGATGCGTGTAAGCCTCGGCGGCGACGCGTCCGCTCGGGTTGGCGCCGGCGATCACCGGCACCACGATCTCGGCACCGGCGGCCTCGGCCAGGTCGATGAAGGCGGCGGCGGCCGTGCGGGTTCCCTTGGCGGCGCGATAGGCGGCGTCGCCATAGGCCGGCGCGAACGCAGCCAGCGGCGTCGGCACCGGTGAAAAGGTGTTGGTCTCGTGGTTGAGTCGGGCAATCAGGATCTTCATCGGGCAGTCCGTTCCGGTGTCATGGCCGCGTGGCGGCATCGAGCATGGCGTGCAGCAGCACGTTGCAGCCCGCCTCGAGGTGCTCGGGCCGCGCGTCTTCGATTTCGTTGTGGCTGATGCCGTCCTTGCAAGGCACGAAAATCATCGCCGCCGGGGCGACGCGGGCCAGGTAGACCGCGTCATGGCCGGCGCCGCTGATCACCTCCATGGCGGAATGGCCGAGCCGTTGCGCGCCGCCGCGCACCGCCTCGACCAGCCGCGCATCGAACGGCTGCGGTGGGAAGTACACCACCTGCCGCAGATCGATGGCGATGCCGCTGCGCGCCTTCAGCGCGGCGACCTGCGTACGCAGCGCCGCATCCATCGCGGACAGCACCGTGTCGTCGCCGGCGCGCAGGTCCACCGTCATCGTCACCTGGCCTGGGATGACGTTGCGCGAATCGGGATGCACACCCAGGCAACCGACTGTGCCGCGGCCATGCGGCGGATGATCGAGTGCGATGCGGTTGACCATGCCGACCAGCTCGGACGCCGCCAGCAGTGCATCCTTGCGCAGCGCCATCGGCGTGGGACCCGCATGCGCTTCCATGCCGGTCAAAACCACGTCGTACCAGCGCTGGCCGAGCGCGCCGGTGACGACGCCGATGGTGGTGTCGTTGGCCTCCAGCACCGGTCCCTGCTCGATGTGCGCTTCAAAGTAGGCGCCGACCGGGCGCGCGCCGACCGGCTCGGGTCCGGCATAGCCGATGGCCTGCAGCGCCTGCCCGACGCTGATGCCGTCGCGGTCGCGCTGCTGCAGCATGTCCGCCAGCGCGAACTCGCCGATGAACGCGCCCGAGCCCATCATCACCGGCACGAAGCGCGAGCCTTCCTCGTTGGTCCACACCGCGACCTCGAGCGGGGCATCGGTGACGATGCCGGCGTCGGCCAGCGTGCGCAGCACTTCGATGCCGGCGAACACGCCGTAGTTGCCGTCGAACTTGCCGCCGGTCGGCTGGGTGTCGATATGGCTGCCGGTCATCACCGGCGGCAGGGCATCGTCGCGCCCGGCGCGCCGCGCAAAGATATTGCCGATGGCATCGACGCGGACCGTGCAGCCGGCGGCTTTGGCCTCGGCAACGAAGAAGTCGCGGCCCTGGCGGTCCAGCTCGGTCAGCGCCAGCCGGCATACGCCGCCCTTGGGCGTAGCGCCGATGGTGGCCAGGCGCATCAGGGTGTCCCACAGGCGCTGGCCGTCGATGCGCAGGTCGGCGCGCGCGCCGGCGCCGGCCGCCGCCACCGCTGCCGTGCGTGCAGCTTGCAATGTCGTCATGTCATTCCTCGTCCCGGTCGGCCGGCATCGCGGCCGCCGTCATCCATGGTTCAGGCCGCCAGGCCGACGCCGAGATAGCGGTCCTTGACCGCCTCGTCGGCGCGGAAGGCATCGTTGCTGCCGGTGTAGACCACCCGGCCCTGCTCGATGATCACGTGGCGGTCGGCCAGCTGCGTGCAGACCTCGAGGTTCTGCTCGACCAGCAGGATCGGTACGCCGGCGGCCTTGATGACCTTGAGCTGCGCCACGATCTCTTCCACGATCACCGGCGCCAGCCCTTCGACCGGCTCGTCGAGCATCAGCAGGCGCGGATGGTTCATCATGGCGCGCCCGATCGCGAGCATCTGCTGTTCGCCGCCGGACAGCTGCGCGCCGCCGTTGCCGCGCCGCTCGCGCAGGCGCGGGAAGATGCGGTAGATGTCCTGCAACTGCCACGGCGAATCGCGGCGCGCGGCCAGCTTGAGGTTCTCCTCCACCGTCAGCAGCTTGAAGATGCCGCGGTGCTCGGGCACCAGGCACAGGCCCTCGGCGGCAATCCGGTGCGGCGCCAGGCCGGCAACCTCCTTGCCGCGAAAGATCACGCGCCCGCCTTTAGGCTGGACCACGCCGGCGATGGCCTTGAGCGTAGTCGACTTGCCGGCGCCGTTACGTCCCAGCAGCGTGACCAGCTCGCCTTCGCCGACCGCCAGCGATACGCCCTGCAGCACATGGCTCTTGCCGTAGTAGCCATGGATCTCCTGTACGTCGAGCATCATCCCTTGCCTCCGGTAATCATGTTGCCCAGATACGCGGCGCGCACGCGCGGGTCGCCGCGCACGGCCGCGGGCGGCCCTTCCATCAGCACCTTGCCTTGCTGCATCACCGTGACGGTGTCCGAGATATCCATGACGATGTCCATGTTGTGTTCGATCAGCACGACGGTGTGGTCCTGCGCCAGCCCGCGGATCAGCCGCTTCATCGCGCCGAGGTCGTCGACGCCCATGCCCGAGGTCGGCTCGTCCAGGAAGATCGCGCGTGGCCGCGCCGCCAGCGCCATGCCGACTTCCAGCCGACGCTGCTGGCCGTGCGACAGCGCGCCCGCCGCGCTGTCGGCGACGCGCGCCAGCTCCAGCCGTTCCAGCACCTGGTCGACCACCTCGCCGCAGGCGAGTTCGCCCACCGGCAGGCGCCATCCGCTCATGGCCTTGCGCGGCGACGTGCCCAGCGCTGCCAGGCGCAGGTTCTCCCGCACCGGCAGGCTCGGGAACAGGCTGGTGACCTGGAACGAGCGCGCGATGCCGCGTTGCACGCGCTGGTAGTCGGCTTCGGCCGTGACGTCCTTGCCGTCGAAGACGATGCGGCCGGCGCTGACTTCCTTGGTTCCGGTCAGCATGTGGAACAGCGTGGTCTTGCCGGCGCCGTTGGGTCCGATCACCGAATGGATCGTGCCCGGCATCACGCGCAGGTCGACCCCGCCCAGCGCCATGAACTTGCCGTACTGCTTGACGATGCCGGTGGCTTCAAGAATCGGTGTAGTGGCGGTGCTCATGCGCGTTCCTCCTGCGTGACGGGGGCGCGGCGCACGCCGCGCAGGCGATCCCATAGCGTGGCGCCCAGCCCCCACAGCCCGCGCTGCATGAACAGGCTGACCGCGATCAGCAGGAAGCCGAGCAGCATCAGCCAGCGCGGCCACAGCGTCGACAGCCAGTCCGCCAGCAGCACATAGAAGGCGGCGCCCAGCACCGAGGCAAAGATATTGCCGGTGCCGCCGATCACGGTCATCACCAGGATCATCTCGCTGGCGTGGTAATCGATATTGGTCAGCGGCGCGATGCCGGTCAGCATGGCGTGCAGCGCGCCGGCCAGCCCGGTGACCGCGCCGGAGACCATGAACGCCAGCAGCTTGAACGTCTTGACGTTGTAGCCGACCGCCAGCGCGCGCTCTTCGTTGTCGCGGATCGCCAGCAGCGTGCGCCCCAGCACCGACTCGGTCACGCGCAGCACCGCAAGGAAGACCGCCAGGAACAGCACCGCGACGAAACCATAGAACTGCCACGGCGATGCCAGCGGCACCAGCGCATTTCCGGCGATGGACAAGGGCGGACGCGGGATGTCCAGCAGCCCGTTGTCGCCGCCGGTGATGCCGGGCGCGGTATAGGCGAGGAAGTAGAACATCTGCGCGAACGCCAGCGTCAGCATCACGAAGTAGGTGCCGCGCTGCCGGATGGCGAACCAGCCGACCAGCGCCGCCGCGGCCGCGCCGATCGCGATCGCCAGCAGCAGCGCCAGCGGCATCGGCAGGCTGGCGCGGGTCAGCGCCAGCCCCACCGCATAGCTGCCCAGCCCGAAGAAGATGCCCTGGCCGAACGACAGCAGGCCGGTGTAGCCCAGCAGCAGATTGCACGCCATCGCGGCCATCGCGTAGATCAGCACTTCGGTGGCGAGCGTGCCGGAGCGCATCGTCAGCGGCAGCAGCAGCGTGACGCCAAGTGCCAGCCACCAGAAGCGGTAGCGCAACAGCCATTGTCTTTGCATAGCCATCATCCCCTCCCCAGCAAGCCATGCGGACGCAGCAGCAGCACCGCGGCCATGGCGACATAGATCATCAGCCGCGCGCCTTCGGGCCACAGCGTGCTCATCAGGCTCTGCACCACGCCGACCAGCAGGCCGCCCACCAGCGCCCCGGTGAAGCTGCCCATGCCGCCGACCACCACCACGATAAAGGCCACGCCCAGCGCCTCGACACCCATGAAGGGCTCGGCGCCGCGGATCGGCGCGGCCAGCACGCCGGCGATCGCCGCGGTGGCGGCGCCGAGCGCAAACATCAGGCTGAACAGCCGGAACACATTGATGCCGAGCAGCGACACCATCTCGGTGGATTCGCTGCCCGCGCGCACCGCGCTGCCCAGGCGCGTGCCTTCCAGCAGCCACCACAGCCCGATCGCCAGCAGGCCGGTAAAGCCGATCACGAACAGCCGGTACTTGGGATAGATGAAGTCGCCCCACATCACCACGCCCTGCAGCGCATCCGGCGGCGGCACGTCGACGCCGAGCGGCCCCCAGCCGACGATGATGAGCTCCTGGATGGCCAACGCCAGGCCCACCGTGACCAGGATGTGGAACTCGTGCGGCTGCGCATAGACATGGCGCAGCATGACCTTCTCGGTCAGCCACGCCAGCGCGCCGATGATGATCGGCGCGAATACCAGCGCCACCCAGAAGTTCATGCCGAACTGCAGCGCCTGGAAGCAGAGGTAGGCACCCAGCGCATAGAAGGCGCCATGCGCGAAATTGACGAAGCGCAACAGGCCGAACACGATCGACAGCCCTACCGCCAGCAGGAAGTAGAGCATGCCGATGCCGACGCCGTTGATCACCTGCAACAGATAGACGTTCATGAGTCGTACGGATGTAGGAAGCCGCCATGCTCGCGCAGCCGCGCGGCATGGTGCTCAGGGGTGCTTCAGTGTGTGCTTCGCGGGGCGATGGCCCCGCGGCGTCAGGGCATCAGGCCATCTTGCACTGGGTCTGCTCGACCGGCAGGAAGGCCTTGCCGACGCTGACGATTTCGGCGTAATCGTCCTTGTCCTTCATGCGCGACTTGGCCTTGCCCTTGAGCAGGTAGTAGTTCTTCAGCACCTGGTGGTCGGCGGCGCGGATTTCCTCCGGCCCGGTCAGGCCCTCGTACTTCATGCCTTCGAGCGCGGCCACCACGGCCTTCGGATCGGCGCTGCCGGCCTTGATCATGCCGTCGACCATGATCTTGGTGCAGATGTACGAGCCGGCCAGGCTGTAGTTGGGATTGGCCTTGAACTTGGCCTGCGTGCGCTTGACCAGGTCGCGGTTCAGCGGCGTATCGACGCCGTGCCAGTACTGCGCGCCGAAATAAACGCCCTCGCACAGGTCCGCGCCCAGCGACTCGAACTGCTCCAGCCCCGAGGCCCAGGCCAGCAGGATGGTGGTGTTCTTCTTCATGCCGAAGCTGACCGCCTGGCGCAGCGTGTCGGCGGACTGCGAGCCGAAGTTCAGGATCAGCAGCACGTCCGGCTTGGCGGCCAGCGCATTGGTCAGGTAGCCGCTGAATTCCTTCTCGGTCAGGGCGTGGTAGCTGTTGCCGACGTGCTCGATGCCCTTCTCCTTGAAGATCGCCTTGGCTGCCGACAGCAGCCCGTCGCCGAACACGTATTGCGGCGTGATGGTGTACCAGCGCTTGGCCTTGGGCATCGCTTCGATCAGCGGCCGCACGGTGCGCTCGATCGCGCCGAAGGTCGGCACCGACCAGCGGAAGGTGGCGCGGTTGCAGTCCTTGCCGGTGATCTCGTCGGCCCCCGCGGTGGTCACGAAAACGCCGCCGAACTTTTCTGCCTCCTTGCCCATCGCCAGCGATTCGGACGACAGGATGCCGCCGGCGAAATAGCGCGCCGCCTTCTGCTGCGCCAGCTCCTGCACCTTCCGCACCGCGGTGGCGGGCTTGCCTTCGGTGTCGAGCACGCTATAGCGCAGCGGCCGGCCCAGCACCTGCCCGTACTGGTCGATGGCGAGCCGCATGCCGAGGTCGGCGAACTTGCCGTTGGCGGCGAAGGCGCCCGACATCGGCACCGGGCAGCCGAATTCCAGCGCCTCGCCCGCGGCAAGAGCGCTGCGGCCATGGATCAGGGAGGTGGGGACGGCGGACAGCGCCGCCAGTTTCAGCAGGTCACGACGATTCAAGGCTCACTCCTCGTTATGTGGGGATCGGGCTGCACGGGGCGAAAGTCTGGCCACGCCATGGCCTGGCGCTGCACCGTCTCCCCGACATGCTGGTGACTTTCGCCCGGCGCCGACACTGCCCGAGCAAGAATCGAACCTGTTTATTCTATTTATACGTATAAATAGAATAGAATCATCTTAGGAGTCGGCCGGAATCGTTGTCAACAAAGGAAAGGTCAGGGTTTACGCACCCTCGGCGCATGGCGCCACGTGCGCCGCGCATGAGGCGGCGGGGGGACAGAAAGGTACGCGCTGAACCCGGCAATGCCAGCGAATCGGGCAGCATGCACGCGGCTGGGGCAAGCCGCGGCCCTGCGCCGGCGCGCTTGGCTAGAATGCAAGCGCCCAGGCCTCCATGGCTTACGGCGCATGACAAGGAAAGAGCAATGGCGATGTTTCGGGAGGGCAAGACCGGGGCCATCGAGATCCGCAAGCAGAAGCGCGCGGACCTGGTGGCGGAAGAGCTCAAGCGGCTGATTACGCAGCGCAACCTGCGCCCGGGCGACAAGCTGCCGCACGAGGTCAAGCTGCAGCAGATGTTCTCCGTCAGCAAGAGCACCATCCGCGAGGCACTGAAGTCGCTGGAGGTGCAGGGCCTGATCCGGGTCAGCACCGGACCGGCGGGCGGCGGCACGATCGTCGAAGTGCCGCTGGACCGCACCTTCCAGCTGATGCAGAACTACCTGTTCTTCAAGGACGTCGGCATTGCCGACATCTACACCGTGCGCCGGCTGCTGGAGCCGGAACTGGCCGCCGGCGCGGTGCCGCATCTGACCGATGACGATTTCCGCGCGCTGGAACGCACCATCGACCTGTGCGACCCGGCCTCGGCCGCGGCCGCGACGCCGCTGCTGGACCAGCGCCAGGAAGACCTGACCTTCCACGACATCCTGGCCGCGGCCAACCCCAACCCGATGCTGAGGTTCTCATGCGAGCTGATCAACGAGATGATCCGCCAGCTGGTGGTGTTCGGCAACGACACCCCGGCGTGCGAGCACGAGAAGTTCGGCGCGGCCAACGTCAAGTTCCACAAGCGCATCGTCGAGGCGGCACGCCAGCGCGACGCCGAGACGGTGCGCGCGCTGATGTCGGCGCATATGGAAGAGTGCACGCATTACGTCACGCGCATGAACGGTCGCGTCCATGGCCGCCTGGTGCTGGACTCCGAAATGCCGCGGCGCGGCCGGATGCTGCCGGCGGAGGACGAATGAACCGCGGACTGGCGCACCCGCTATCGCGTCAGCCGGCCGCGTCCAGGCGTGCCGCCGCCCTGTTCAGCCGCGCCACGCCTTCGGCGATCTGCTCCGGCGCCGCGCCGGCGAACGACAGCCGGAACGCGGGCCGTGCGCGGCGCTGCGCGTAGAAGCCGGCGCCGGGCACGAACAACACCTTCTCCGCGATCGCATGCGGCAGCAGCGCGGCCGCATCGTCGACGCCTTCCAGCCCTGCCCACAGGAACATGCCGCCTGCGGGCAAGGCAAAGCGGATGCGCTCGCCGAAGGCCTGCCACAGCGCCTGGGCCAGCCGGTCGCGCTTGTCGCGGTAGAACGCGATCTCGCGCTCCACCTGCTTGGGCAGGCGGCCGTCGGCCAGGTATTGCGCGACCGCCAGCTGGATCCACGGCGGCGTGCACAGATCCGACACCTGCTTGGCAATCACCGCGCGCCGGATGATTTCCGGCGCGGCCACCATCCAGCCGATGCGCAGGCCCGGCGCCAGCGTCTTCGACAAGCTGGCCAGGTGCACCAGCCACGGACGGGCATCGGGCACCTGGTCGCTCAGCGCCAGCAGCGACGGCGGTGCGGCGCCGTCGAAGCTCAGCGCGCCATAGGGATCGTCTTCGACCAGCACCACCTGGTGCCGCGCCGCCAGTTCCAGCAGCCGCAGCCGGCGCTCGGGCGACAGCGTGGCGCCGGTCGGGTTGGCGAAGGTCGGCACGGTGTAGATCAGCCGCGGACGCACCGCGCCGTCTGCCAGCATGGCCGCGAGCGCGTCGACGTCCATGCCGTGCTGGTCGGACGGCACCCCGCGCACGTCGGCGCCCGCCAGACGCAGCGCCTGCAGCGTCGCCGAATAGGTCGGCTCCTCGACCAGCACCACGCTGCCCGGCTCGACCAGCGCGCGCACCAGGAAATCAAAGCCCTGCTGCGAGCCACTGGTGACCAGCAGCTGGTCCCGCGTCACGGCGGCACCTCGCCCCGCCATCAGCGCCACCAGGGCGTCGCGCAGCACGGGTGCGCCTTCGGTGGCGCCGTACTGCAGGCATTCGGCGGGCCGCTCGCGCAGCACCTGCGCGGACGCCGCGCCAATGCCGTCGGCATCGAACAGCGCGGCCGACGGGTAGCCGCCGGCGAAGGAGATCATCTCCGGGTCCGACAGGTACTTGAACAGCTCGCGGATCGGCGAGCCTTCCGGCTCGCGCAGCGCGGGAACGAACGGGTAGGCGGCGCTCATGGTCGGGCCGGCCTCAGCATGCCGCGGCGGTCATCTTGAAGATGCCCTGCGCATTGCCTGCGTCGAAGCCCAGGTCGGTGCGCGTGACCGCCTGCGCGTCATCGACGTAGCGGTCGCGGGTGATGAACTCGTAGAACGAGCCCGGCACCTCGCGCACCACCTCGGCGCCGTCCGCGCCGACAAAGGCGCGGCGCACCGGGTCGGCGCGGAACGCGGTCTGGCGCACGCGGCCGCTGCGCGACACTTCCACCTTGTCCTTGATCGGCCGGCCCAGCCGCTTCTGCGCCTCGGCCAGCGCGAACACGTCCTCGACGCGGTCGGTGGCGTGGTTGAAGGCATTGCCCTCGGTGGCGATCCACGCCATCTCGGCCGATTCGGCCAGCAGCGCCTCGTAGTCGGCCAGCCGCGGTGCTGCATGATGGCGTTCGAAGCAGCGCGCCAGCGCCCCGATCAGCTCGCCGGCATCCGCCAGCGGTAACGACCCTTCGCGCTCGAGTTCCCACAGCAGCGCCTGCGCGCGCGGCGTCAGCGGATCGACCGAGGTCTGGAGCACGCGGCTGACCGCCTGCTGGAAGCCCGCGCTGAAGCGCTCGGGATGCAGCTCGCTGACAAAGAACTGCGCGATCTCTTCCGGCGCGTCTTCATGCGCGTACGAGCGCCCGGTCATGCCGATGCGGTCGAGCGGATAGGTGCCGTTGAGGCGGTAGCCCAGCGGGCGCAGGATGCGCGTGAAGGCGGCCTCGCCGGCGGGCAGCGCGCCATGGTCGGGCCAGCGCACGGTGCGCAGCGCGCCATGGTCGAAGTGGACCTTGCCCCCCGCTGCGGCCACGTCTTCGGTGTAGGCCTTGCCGGTCGGCACGCGCTCGAGGATGCCGTCGAACAGCACCAGGTTCAGCGCGTGGGCAATCTCGGCGCGCGACGGGCGCCCGGCTTCGCCAGCCGGCAGTTGCGCGGGCGCGCTCACCAGCGCGGACAGGCGCTCGGCGCCGCTGGCGCCAAGATGCAGGGAAACGAGTTGGTTGATGTTATTGCTCATGATGCAGGGAGGCCCATCGGCCTGATAACGAGATGAAGTTCAATGACGGCTTTCAGTCCACCGAAGCGCCGGACAGGCGCACGATCTCTCCCCACTTCTGGCGGTCTTTCTTCAGCACCTCGGCGAAGGCTTCGGGGGTGCTCGGCGCGGGTTCCGCGCCGAGGTCGCGCATGCGGGACTGCACGGCAGGATCGCCGAGCGCGCGCGCCAGGTCCTGGCTGATCTTCTGCGCCACCGCGCCGGATACGCCGCGCGGCGCCAGCAGGCCGAACCACGGGCTGGCGTCGAAGCCCGGCACCGGGCCGGCGGCGGCAACGGTCGGCACGTTGGGCAGCGCCGACGAGCGCGCCGGCGTGGTCACCGCCAGCGCCTTGAGCTTGCCGGAGCGCACGAACGGCAGCGACGCCGGCAGGTTGTCGAACATCACGTCGACGCTGCCGCCCATCAGGTCGGCAATCGCCGGGCTGCTGCCCTTGTAGGCGACGTGGCTCATCTCGGTGCCGGTCATGCGCTGGAACAGCTCGCCGGCCAGGTGCGTCGAGGTGCCGTTGCCCGCCGACGCCATATTGACGCGCTTCGGATTGGCCTTCAGGTAGGTAATGAATTCCGCCAGCGTCTGCACCTGGGCGCGCTCGGCAAACGCCGGCGACAGCACCACCACGTTGGGCACGCGCGCCACCATCGTCACCGGCGCGAAATCGGCCGCGGCGTCATAGGGCAGCTTTTTATACAAGGTGGGGTTGATGCCGAACTCGCCCACCGAGCCCATCAGCAGCGTATAGCCGTCGGCGGTGGACTTGGCGGCGACGCCGGTGCCAACGATGCCGCCCGCGCCGGGGCGGTTCTCCACCAGCACCGGTTGCTTCCATTGCAGCGCGAGCCGCTCGCCGACCAGCCGCGCCACCATGTCGGTGGTACCGCCCGGCGGATACGGCACGATGATGCGGACGGGCTTGGCGGGGAAATCCTCGGCGGCGACGATGCCGGATAGGGTCATGCCAAAGGCGAAAGTGCCGGCGGCCAGCGCGCTGAACAAGCGTTTCATTGTTGTTTTCCTGTCTACCTGATGGTTGTCGTTATGGCGGTGCCGCGATGGTGGGGGCCGCGGGACCAGGGCTGAATCATTTCTCATCAAGTTCGCCGGTTCAAGCGAGATTTCGGTATAGGATGATGACTTTATGTCATCAACTACCTTCCCGCGATGCGGCAACGCCTTCCCAGCCTTTCCAGCCTGCGCGCCTTCGAAGCCGCCGCGCTGCACCTGAACCTGCGCCGCGCCGCCGCCGACCTGTTCATCACGGAAAGCGCGGTATCGCGCCAGATTGCCGCGCTGGAAAGCCTGCTCGGCGTGCAACTCTTTCACCGCGCCAACCAGCGCATCACGCTGACCGCGGCCGGTGCGCTGTACAGCGTCCAGGTGCGCGAGATGTTGCGCAAGCTGCAGCGCGACACGCTCGAGGTGATGGCACATGAAGGCGCGGGCGGCACCGTCGAACTGGCGTGCGTGCCGACCCTGGCGGTCGAATGGCTGATCCCGCGGCTGCCCGATTTCTACGCGCGCCATCCGCGGGTGGTGGTCAATATCAGCGCCCAGTCCGACGTGTTCCTGTTCGACGGCACGCCCTACGACGCGGCGATCCACTTCGGCGAAGCGGTCTATCCCGGCGCCCGGGCGGACCTGTTGTTCGGCGAGGAATCCGTGGCGGTATGCCACCCGCAGCTGTTCGGCCGCAAGAAGCGCCTCGACGCCCATGACATCGCCCATGCGCCGCTGCTGCACCTGGCCACGCGCAGTTTCGGCTGGAAGCAATGGATGGAGGCGGCCGGCATCGACGACGTCAACGCCATGCGCGGCGCCCGCTTCGACCACCACAGCATGGTGATCGCCGCGGCGCGGGCCGGCCTGGGCATCGGCCTGGTGCCACGTTTCCTGGTGGAAGAGTATCTGGCGAGCGGGCAACTGGTGAGCCCCGTGGCCCGCTCGTTGCGCTCCACCAGCGCGTATTACCTGGTCCAGCCCGATACGCGCCCGATGAGCCATGCCATGCAGCAACTGCGTAGCTGGCTGCTGGAGGCGGCCTCGGCATTTGCCGAGGGCCAGGGCATGGGATCTGCGGGCCCAAAGTCAGCCGCGCGGGATTGAAGGCCGCAGGCGTGCGCGGCCTACTCCTTCTCCCCGCGCCACACCCGCTGCAGCTCCCACGCCGGCGCCTCGCCCGCCGGCTGCGGCAAGGCCTGGGCCTCGGCCAGCATGGCGCCGGCCCGCGCCTGCAGCTTGTCGAGGCAGCGCGACAGCACCCGCGCCTCTTCGGCCGTCAGGCAGGCGGCCAGCTGCGTATTGAAGTCACGCGCCTGCGCAAAGGCGGTGCGGTAGACCGCCTCGC
This sequence comes from Cupriavidus phytorum, assembly GCF_003254285.1. Classification (NCBI taxonomy): domain Bacteria; kingdom Pseudomonadati; phylum Pseudomonadota; class Betaproteobacteria; order Burkholderiales; family Burkholderiaceae; genus Cupriavidus; species Cupriavidus phytorum. Next base: position 1,108,320 of record NZ_QKZN01000001.1, on the reverse strand, counting down.
CCTCCTCCGTCAGCGTGAAAGCGGCCGCGCGCCGGTCCTGCGAGCGCGTTTCCCGGCACACCAGGCCGCGCTCCACCAAGGCGTGCACGGCGCGGCTGGCCAGTACCTTGTCGAGGCCGGCGCTCTCCGCCAGTTCGGTCAGCCGCGTGCCGGGCTGCTCGCCCAGGAAGGAGATCATGCGCCATTCGCGCCGGGTCACGCCCGCTCGTGCGCGCAGGTGCAGCGCGGCCGCGCCCAGCGCGACCCGGTTCAGGTGGTAGACCCGGTAGTTGATGAAATCCGCCAGCCGCCGCGGCCGCTGCAGGCGGCTGCTGTCGCTCCCGCTGTTCTCGCGCGCCATGCCACACCTTCGATTTAGTTGACTTTGTCAATTATATCGACGGGTGTTAGCTTCCTCACCAAGCCGGCCGCCGGCGCATAACAGACAGGAGACACCGTGAGCCCCAGCAACTTCGTTCCCCGCCTTGCCGCATGCCTGCTGGCAGTCGCCGCGGCCTGGTCCGCGCCGGCCAGCGCGCAGTCGGACCGGCCGCTGCGCATCCTGGTAGGCTACCCCGCCGGCGGCACCGCCGACCTGGCCGCGCGCCTGGTCGGCGACAAGCTGCGCGAGACGCTGAACCAGACCGTGGTGATCGAGAACAAGCCCGGCGCAGGCGGCCGGCTGGTGATGGACTACGCGCGCACGCAGCCGGCCGACGGCAATACGCTGGTGGTCGCCAACTCGGCGGTGATGACCATCGCGCCGCTGGTCTACCGCAAGCTCAACTACGATATCCAGCGCGATTTCACGCCGGTGGCGCAGGCCGCCAATTTCCAGCTGGCGCTGGCCACCGGTCCTGGCAGCCCGGCGCGCACGCTGAAGGATTACGTGACCTGGCTCAGGGCCGGTGCGCAGAACAACTCCTACGCCTCGCCCGCGCTCGGCAGCATTCCGCATTTCTTCGGGCTGATGATCGGCAAGCAGGTGGGCGTCGACATGCTGCACGTGCCGTTCAACGGCTCGGCGCCGCTGATGAGCGCACTGGTCGGGGGGCAGGTGCCGGCCTCGGTCGACACGCTGGCCGACCTGACCGAGATGCACCGCGCCGGCAAGATTCGCGTGCTGGCGACCTCGGGCAAGCATCGCTCGGTGGCACTGCCGGACGTGCCCACCTTTACCGAACTCGGCTACCAGGGCATCGAGGGCGAAGGCCGCTATGGCGTGCTGGCGCCTGCCGGCACACCGCGCGCGGCGCTGGAGCGGCTCAACGCCGCCATCGTCAAGGCAGTGCAGTCGCCCGACGTGCGCGACCGATTCCTGAAGCTGGGGCTCGAACCCGCCACCGGGTCAGCCGAGGCCTTCGCCGGCGTGCTGAAGGCCGACGCCGCCAAATGGGCGCCGGTGGTCAAGGCATCGGGCTATACCGGCGACTGACGGCGCCAGCCGGCTTCCCGCAACCTTACCGACCATGACGATCCGCAACACCCTTTTCATCATGTGCGACCAGCTGCGGCGCGACCATCTCGGTTGCTACGGGCACCCGACGCTGCGCACGCGCAATATCGATGCCCTGGCCGCGCGTGGCGTGCGCTTCGACCGCGCCTATGTCACCTCCGGCGTCTGCGGCCCCAGCCGCATGAGCTTCTACACCGGCCGCTACGTCAGCAGCCACGGCGCCACCTGGAACCGCGTGCCGCTGTCGGTCGGCGAAGTCACGCTGGGCGAGTACCTGAAGGACAGCGGCCGCGCGCTGGCGCTGGCGGGCAAGACCCATGTGATGCCCGACCACGCCAACCTGAAGCGGCTGCACCTGGACGGCGGCACCGAGCTGGAGACGCTGCTGCGCAGCGGCCACTTCACCGAAGTCGACCGCCACGACGGCCATCATGCCGAGCCGCGCAGTGCCTATGCCGACTGGCTGCGCCGGCAGGGCTACGACAGCGCCGACCCGTGGACCGACTATGTGATCAGCGCCGAGAACGCGCACGGCGAGATCGTCTCGGGCTGGCACATGCGCAATGCCGGGCTGCCCGCGCGCGTGGCCGAGCCGCACTCCGAGACCGCCTATACCGTTGGCCAGGCCATGCAGTACATCGCGGCGCGCGGCGACGATCCGTGGGTGCTGCACCTGTCGCTGGTCAAGCCGCACTGGCCCTACCTCGCGCCCGCGCCGTACCACGCCGCCTATTCGCTGGACGACTGCCTGCCGCTGCAGCGCCACGAGGCCGAACTGGAAGACCCGCATCCCGTGCTGTCGGCGTATCGCACGCAGGAGGAATGCGCCAACTTCATGCGCACCGAGGTCTCCGACACGGTACGCCCCGCCTACCAGGGGCTGATCCAGCAGATCGACGACCGGCTCGGCCTGCTGTGGGAACAGCTGGAACGGATGGGCCGCTGGGACGACACCCTGATCGTCTTCACCGCCGACCATGGCGACTTCCTCGGCGACCACTGGCTGGGCGAGAAGGAGCAGTTCTACGACACCGTGCAGAACATCCCGCTGATCGTCTACGACCCTTCTCCGCAGGCCGATGCCACCCGCGGCACTGCGCAAGACAGCCTGGTCAGCGCGGTCGACGTGGTCCCGACGGTGCTGGATGCGCTGGGGCTGCCGCCCGCCGACCACCGCGTCGAAGGCCGCTCGCTGCTCGACCTGACGCGCGCCGCCGCGCGCGACGGCGCGGGTGCGTGGCGCGATGCCGTGGTCTCCGAGCTGGACTATGCCTACCGCGGCGCGCGCGTCGCGCTGGGCCGCCATCCCGGCGAATGCCGCGCGTGGATGGTGCGCGACGCACGCTGGAAATACGTGCACTGGCAGGGCTTCCGGCCGCAGCTGTTCGACCTGCACAACGATCCGCAGGAATACTTCGACCTGGGCGCCGATCCCGGGCATGAAGCCGTGCGCAGCGCCATGCGGCTGCGCCTGCTGGACTGGTTCTGCACGCTCAAGCCGCGCGTGACGGTGACCAACGAAGAAGTCGCGGCCAAGACCAATGTGTACAAGCAGGCCGGCGTGTTCTTCGGCGTGTGGTAACCGGATCGCTGCCGCCCTGGCCTGAGCGCCCAGTGCCGGTTGCCTGAAAAAGTTGCACGGTTTCCCTGTCGATACTGCAACCGTGTGCCGCGACCGGCATCTCAGGCCGCTTATGGCGCCGCCTGCGGCCAAAGCGCGGCGGCGGGACGGATGGCGTATCCCTTGCAACAGGTGCCGGAGGGCCCTGTGTTCGGGCCGGCAACCGGAGCGATCATGAAGAACATCTGGATCCTGGTGGCGGACGAATCCGTCGCCCGCATCTTTGCCTCGCATGGCGACAGCGCCCCGCTGGAAGTCATCAAGGAAATCACCGACGCGGCCGCGCATGCCGACCGCGCCGATCTGCGGCGCGACGCCTACGGCCGCCGCGGACAGGCCGCCGCCCAGGGCGATGCGGGACATCCCGGCGCTCACCAGGTTGGCCCGTCGACGGTCACGTCTTCGGCGGGCGAGGACGAGCTGCACCAGGAAGCGCAGCTGTTTGCGCGGCGCGTGGCCGATTACCTCGACGACGCGCGCAACAAGCAGCGCTTCGATGAACTGGCGCTGATCGCGGCGCCGCGCTTCCTGGGGCTGTTGCGCAAGACGCTGCCGCCGAGCGTCACCGATCTGGTCACCAGGGAAATCGACAAGGACTTCAAGTACGTGGCGAACAACGACCTGCAGCAGCGGCTGGCCGACGAGGGCATCGTGCCGGCGCGGCGCGACGAACGCGTCAATACCAGCCGCGACCGTTAGCGCGGAGGCACGACAACGCAGCCGCCCGTGCTGGCGCAGGCGGCTGCGCCGTCGTCAGCGGGCGGTGCCGGAACCGCTGGCGGCGCCACTGCTGCCGCTCGAGGTACCGCTCGGGCTGGTGGTGCTGGTCGCGCCGGAGGTGCCGGTGGATGTGCTGGCGCCAGGCGTGGTGCGGCTGCGGTTCTGTTCCGTCACCGAACCCGACCCGGACAGCGAGCCAGAGCCGCTGGTGCTGCCGGTGGCGGTGCAACCCGCCAGGATGCCAAGTGCTAGCAAGGCTGTGCCGATGCGTAAGGGTGTTTTCATGTTGTCCTCCATCTGGCAGGTTGGCGGCAAGCCTTGCTGCATGGCGCAGCCTGCCGGCGGGGCGCCGATGGCGCCGCTGCGCTGGAGAAGACGCAACTGACGTACCAGATTGGGAAGGACGGGTGCAGCGCTGCGGCGAAGCGGGCACGGCCGCACAGCGTGCCCTGGCCGCAGTAAGAAGTACGTGCGGGCGGTAAAAGTTACCGTGCGGGTACCTGAAGACTGGCCGCGCCAGCGCGGTTGCGGTGCTCGCTTCCGCCGCTCCCGCGCTTTAGCGCGTCAGCGTCCACTTGTAGGCATAGCGGTCCGGGCGGAACAGCAGGTCCGCGCAGAACAGCGGCGTGCCTTCGATGTCATAGGGCGTGCAACGCAGGCGCAACAGCGGCAACCCTTCGGCGACGCCGAGCTTGCGCGCCACATCGGCCGGCGCCGGGATGGCGCTGGCTTCCATCGCCACGTCGCGAAAGCGATACCCCAGCCGGCTTTCGAACAACGCCATGGCATCGTTGGTCTCGACATCTTCCTGCACCAGGCGGCGCATCAGCGGCTCGGGCCCCATCAGGTTGAAATAGGCGACCGCCACGTCGTCCCAATAGCGCACCGTGGCCACGCTCAGCACCTTCTCGCCCGGCTGCAGGCTCAGCGCCGCCGCCACATGGGGCGGCGCCCGCAACAACCGCACCGATGCCAGCTTGCCGTAAGCCAGCTGGCCGCGCGCCCGGCCGGTCTCGTAGAAACCTGTCAGCGCGCCCAGGCTTGGGGTATCGGCCGGCCGCGTCACGAAACTGCCCTTGCCATTCACTTTCTCGATCAGGCCGGCGTTGTGCAGGCCGGACAGGGCCTGCCGCACGGTGATGCGGCTGACGCCGAACTCTGCCATCAGTTCGGCCTCGGACGGCAGCTTCGCCCCGGGGCCGAAGGTGTTGCTGGCGATTCGCTGGCGAATCTCGCTCTCGATCTCTTTGAACCTGGGCAGTGCCACGTCTGTCCCGCCCCGCGGGCGGCTCCGAACTGGGTGAGGCGGATTATACCTATCATGACAGGTCGCGTCATAACCTATTGACCTGTTATAACAGGTAATGGCAGTATCCGTCGTCACCAGCGCTCTGCGCCCCCACCCCACTGCATGCTGGCAACACAGGAGACAACGCAATTGGATACCAGGGCAAATGACACCGCCGGCGCGCCGACGGAGTTCGACTACATCGTCATCGGCGCCGGATCGGCGGGCTGTGCCGTGGCCGGCCGCCTGGCCGAGGACGCCAGCGTCACCGTGGCGCTGCTCGAGGCGGGACCGCATGACCACCATTACGCGATCTGGGCGCCGGTCGGCATCGCCGCCGTGGTGCCCAAGGCCGGGCCGCGCAATTACGCCTACTACACCGAGCCGCAGCCGGGCCTGAACGGCCGCCGCTCCTACCAGCCGCGCGGGCGCTGCCTGGGCGGCAGCTCGTCGATCAACGGCATGGTCTATATCCGTGGCCACCGGCGCGACTATGACGACTGGGCCGCGCTGGGTTGCCGCGGCTGGGGCTATGACGAGGTGCTGCCCTACTTCCGCCGCAGCGAGCGCAATCCGCGCCTGGGCGGGCAGCCGGACGCGCTGCATGGCAGCGACGGGCCGCTGCACGTCAGCGACCTGCGCTCGCCCAACCCGTTCGCGCAGCGCTTCGTCGAGGCCGCGATGCAGGCCGGACTGCCGCGCAACGACGACTTCAACGGCGCCACCCAGGAAGGCGCCGGCCTGTACCAGGTGACGCAGCGCAACGGCGAGCGCTGGAACGCGGCGCGCGCCTACCTGCACAGCGGCAATGCGGCCGACACCGCGCTCAACGGCGGCCGCCGCGGGCTGGCGGTGATGACCGACACGCAGGCACTGCGCATCCTGTTCGACGGCAAGCGCGCCACCGGCGTGGAAGTGGTCCGTGGCGGCACGGTGCAGGTGCTGCGCGCACGGCGCGAGATCGTGCTCAGCGGCGGCGCCTTCAATTCGCCGCAACTGCTGCTGGCCTCGGGCATCGGCCCGGCCGCGCACCTGCGCGAGGTCGGCATCGACGTGGTCCACGAACTGCCGGGCGTGGGCGAGAACCTGCAGGACCATCTCGACATCATCGTCAACAAACAGCTGCAGAGCACCGAGCTGTTCGGCAAGACCGGCCGCGGCATGCTGAAGCTGGCGCGCGAGGTGATGCGCTACCGCCGCACCCGCACCGGCATGGTGACGTCCAATATCGCCGAGGCCGGCGCGTTCCTGCGCAGCCGGCCCGAACTGGAAATCCCCGACGTGCAGCTGCACTTCGCGGTGGCGCTGCTCGGCAACCGCAACCTGGGCAATCTCGGCCACGGCTATTCCTGCCATGCCTGCGTGCTGCGCCCGAAGAGCCGCGGCCACGTGCGCCTGCGCAGCGCCGACACGCGCGAAGCGCCGCTGATCGATCCGCGCTTCCTGTCGGCAGAGGAAGACATGGCCGGCATGGTCGAAGGCGTGCGCGCGATTCGCCGCATCTTCGCCCAGCCCGCACTGGCGCAGCACGGCGGGCGCGAGGTGCTGACCGACGCGTTCGGGCCCGACAGCAGCAACGAGGCAGCGATCCAGGACTTCGTGCGCAACCATGCCGATACGGTCTACCACCCGGTCGGCACCTGCAAGATGGGCGTCGACGACATGGCCGTGGTCGACCCCGAACTGCGCGTGCGCGGCGTGCAGGGCCTGCGCGTCGCCGATGCCTCGATCATGCCGACCCTGGTCGGCGGCAACACCAACGCGCCGGCCATCATGATCGGCGAAAAGGCCGCGGACCTGCTCAGGGCCGCGCTCCGCTGAAACCCACCTGCATTGGCACAAACACTAGCAAGGAGACCATCATGCAAGCCGCCGCACCCGCCACCATCAGCCCGCAAGACTACCGGGCGCTCGAGCAGGAGCCGTTTCCCTTCACCGTGCGCCGCTGCACGCCGACCATCGGCGCCGAGGTCGAGGGCATCGATTTCCGCGAGACCCTGGACCACGACACCTATCTCTCGCTGCGCCGCGCACTGCTGAAGTACAAGGTGCTGTTCTTCCGCAAGCAGGCCATCACGCCGGCCCAGCACGTTGCGGTGGCGCGGCGCTTCGGCGAGCTCGAAGTCCACCCGATGTTCACCAACCATCCGGAGCATCCGGAGCTGGTGGTGTTCGGCCGCAACGACAAGACCCGCGGCCGCGAGAACCTGTACCACTCCGACGTATCGTGGCGCGAGATCCCGTCGATGGGCTCGATGCTGCGCTGCCTGGAGTGCCCGGAGGTCGGCGGCGACACCATCTGGATCAACATGGCCGCGGCCTACGACAACCTGCCGCAGGAGATGAAGGACCGCATCGCCAGGCTGAAGGCGGTGCACGACGCCATGCCGGCATTCGGCACCGCCCTGAGCGAGGAAAAATACGCCGAGATGCGCGCCAAGTATCCGCCCATGGTGCACCCGGTGGTACGCACCCATCCGGAAACCGGCGAGAAGATCCTGTTCGTGAACGAGGCCTTCACCACGCATTTCGCCAACTTCGCCAAAGAACAGCCGTACCGCTTCGGTTCCGATTTCCGGCCGGCGGAACTGGACCTGATGCAGTACCTGTACCGCCAGGCCGCCGCGCCCGAATATCAGGTGCGCCTGCGCTGGCAGCCCGACACGATCGCGCTGTGGGACAACCGTTCGACCCAGCACTACGCCGTGCAGGACTACTTCCCCGCGGTGCGCCACATGAACCGCGCCACCATCATCGGTGATCGTCCGGTCTGACCGATCGCGAACTTACCAAGGCAACCGGCATGCATATCGTCGACAAGTTCTATATCCAGGGCCAATGGGTGCAGCCCGCTGCAGGCGCTACCCAGGCCGACATCATCGACCCGGCCACCGAAGCGGTGGCGGGCAGGCTCGCCATGGGCACCGCCGCGGACGTGGACCGCGCCGTCGCGGCCGCGCGCGAGGCCTTCCCCGCGTGGTCGGTATCCACCCGCGAAACCCGCATTGCGCTGCTCGAGCGCATCATCGCCGCCTACCAGGCGCGCATTCCCGACCTGGCGCAGGCGGTGCGCCAGGAGATCGGCGCACCGATCACGCTGGCCACCAACCTGCAGGCGGCAATCGGGCTGGGGCAATTGCAGGCAACGTTGCAGGCGCTGCGCGACTTTGCCTTCGAAAGCCCGCGCGGCAAGAGCGTGGTGCTGCGCGAAGCCATCGGCGTGGCCGCGCTGATCACCCCGTGGAACTGGCCGCTGAACCAGATCGCGGCCAAGGTGGCGCCGGCACTGGCGGCCGGCTGCACCGTGGTGCTCAAGCCCTCGGAGATCGCGCCGCTGGACGCGCAGATCTTCGCCGAGATCATGGATGCCGCCGGCACGCCGCCGGGCGTGTTCAACATGCTCTATGGCGAAGGCCGCGTGGTCGGCGCCGCGCTGTCGTCGCATCCTGGGGTCGACATGGTGTCGATCACCGGCTCGACCCGCGCCGGCGTCGAAGTGGCCATCAGCGCCGCCCCCACGGTCAAGCGCGTGGCACAGGAACTTGGCGGCAAGTCGCCGCTGATCGTGCTGGACGACGCCGACCTGCAGGCCGCGGTGACCAGCGGCGTGGCCCAGTGCATGGTCAATTCGGGCCAGACCTGCGTGGCGCCCACGCGCGTGCTGGTGCCGCGCGCACGCTACGAGGAAGCGGTGCAGATCGCCGCGGCGGTGGCCAATGCGGTGAAGGTCGGCGATCCCTCCGATCCTGAAACCAAGATGGGCCCGATCTCCAACCGCGGCCAGTACGACAAGGTGCAGCGCCTGATCGGCGTCGGCATCGAGGAAGGCGCCCGGCTGGCCGCCGGCGGCCCGGGCCGCCCCGACGGCCTGGCACGCGGCTTCTATGTCCGCCCGACCGTCTTTGCCGACGTGCGCAACGACATGGCCATTGCCCGCGAGGAAATCTTCGGGCCGGTGCTGTGCCTGTTGCCGTACGACAGCGAAGAGGAAGCCGTGGCCATCGCCAACGACACCGAGTTCGGCCTGGCGGCCTATGTCGCCTCGTCCGACCCGGCGCGGGCGCGCAGGCTGGCGGCGCGGCTGCGCGCCGGCAGCGTGCGCATCAACGGCGCGATGATGGATATCACCGCGCCCTTCGGCGGCTACAAGACTTCCGGCAACGGCCGCGAGTACGGTCCCGAAGGCATCGCCGAGTTCCTCGAGACCAAGACCGTGACGGGCTGAAGCCGCCCGGTCCGCGATACGACGCCCGGCCGCCAGCGCCATGCCGGCCGCCGGGCGGTGTCGTTTGCGCGGCGCATGCTTGCGCGCTGCCGCGCTTGTCTGACACCGGCAGGCGGCGCCGTCCGACAGCCATCGCCTGCCAGCAAGCTATCTTCGAGGGTAGCGCCAGGCCTTTTGCCGAAGCGCCTGGCTATGTCGACCGTTCCCGATCCCACTGCCCCGGGGCTGCCGCCAGCGCAGCCCGTCCCGCAACTGACCGACGATGGCCGCCCTGCAGGCGCCCCCGCGGATCCGTCCACGCCAGTGCCCGCGCTGCTGACCGATGCCGCAGTTGCCGGCGCGCTGCATCGCGCCAGCACCGCGCTGATGGTGCTGGCGGTGCTGTTCTCGCTGTACGCCGTGCACGTGGCGCGCGACTTCCTGGTGCCGGTGGTGATCGCGGTGGTGATGGCCTACCTGCTCGACCCGCTGGTGTGCGCGCTGCAGCGGCTGGGGCTGCCGCGCTCGCTGGCCAGCACCATCGTGCTGCTGGCGCTGCTCGCCGCCCTGCTCAGCGGCGCCTACCTGCTGCAGGGGCAAGTCGAATCGATGGTCAACAGCCTGCCGGAGATGGCCAGCAAACTGTCGCGGTCCGTCGGCGCTCTGCTCAGCGGCGACGACTCGATGTGGCAGAAGATACGCCGCGCCGCCACCGTGCTCAGCGGCACCGGCCAGCCGCCGCCGGCGCGCGGCACCCACGTTGTCGTGGAGCAGTCGGCTGGCCAGATCAACAACATGCTGCTGGCCGGCTCGGTCAGCATCTTCACCATGGCCGCGCAGGCGGTGGTGGTGGTGTTCCTGCTGTATTTCCTGATGCTTGCCGGCGACACCTTCAAGCGCAAGTTCATCAAGATGGTCGGCACCACCATCTCGGAGAAGAAGATCAGCGTGCACATGCTGGACGAGGTCAACCGCTCGATCCGCCGCTACATGGGGATGCTGCTGGTGACCAACGCCGGCCTGGGCGTGTGCACCTGGCTGCTGCTGAAATGGCTTGGAGTCGACAATGCCGGCAGCTGGTCGATCGCGGCGGCAGCGCTGCACCTGGTGCCCTACTTCGGCGCGCTGGCAATCGCGCTGTGCCTGGGCATGGTCACCTTCATGCAGTTCGGCACGCTGGGCATGGCGGCCGCCGCGGCGGGCGGCTCGCTGCTGATCGCCACGCTGATCGGTTCGGTCATCACCACGTGGATGACAGGCCGCATGGCGCGCATGAATGCGGTCGCGGTATTCGTGGCGCTGCTGCTGTTCACCTGGCTGTGGGGGGTGTGGGGGATGCTGCTCGCGATACCGCTGATCACCATCGCCAAGGTGGTGGCGGATCACATCGAAGGCATGGAAGTGGTGGCCGAGTTCCTTGGCGAGTAGCGTGCGTTCGCGCACCTGTCGCATCGGAGCTGCACCGCTATACTGAAACAGCGAATGCTGCACCACAGCATTACAGGCGCAGCCATTCGCGCGGAGGAAACCACCATGTCTCTATGCGACCTGTGCGAGTCGCAACTGGACCGCCCCGGCCATGTGCCGCCGCATCCGCAACTGGCGATCTCGGCGACGCTGCGCATGGCGAGCGGACAGAATGCGTTCGTGTACCGCTGCGCCAGCTGCGGCCAGACTCTGCTGCTTGCGTCCGATGACGAAGAAGCGCCGGACCGCTGGACGCGCCTCGACGCCGACGGCTGGCGTTGATGCTGGCCCGGCGTCACAGCGCTGTTGGTGCCGCCTTGATCCCGCACAAGTCCGGGATCCGGAAGCGTCGACATAATGGGCCATCATGGCCAAGAAATTTCCCATCCATCCCAGCCATCCCGAGCGCATCTGCTGGGGCTGCGACCAATACTGCCCGGTCGACTCGATGCGCTGCGGCAACGGCTCCAGCCGCACCCAGCATCCGGTCGAACTGCTCGGCGACGACTGGCTCGAATGCGGCGACTGGGGCATCGAGGCGCCGCCCGCCAAGGCACCGTCCGGGACCACCCCCGGGTAGCGGGATTACAATCGTTGTCTCCGGCCCAACGACAAAGACCCGGCGCCACTGCCGGCGTACACCGAGACAACCATGCTGAACCTCCAGGATTCCTCGCTGCTGCGGCAGCAGTGCTTGATCGACGGCCGCTGGATCGATGGCGAGCGCCACATCGACGTGACCAATCCCGCCACCGGCGAGCGCGTCGGCAAGGTGCCGCAACTGGGCGCCGAAGAGACCCGCCAGGCCATCGAGGCCGCCAACCGCGCGCTGCCGGCGTGGCGCGCCCGCACCGCCAAGGAACGCTCGGCGCTGCTGCGCAAATGGTTCGAGCTGATCATGGCGAACCAGGAAGACCTGGCCCGCATCATGACCGCGGAGCAAGGCAAGCCGATCGCCGAGGCGCGCGGCGAGATCGCCTACGCGGCCTCGTTCATCGAGTGGTTTGCCGAGGAAGGCAAGCGGGTCTATGGCGATACCATTCCCGCCCCGGTCAGCAACCAGCGCATCGTCGTGACCAAGGAACCGGTCGGGGTCTGTGCCGCGATCACGCCGTGGAACTTCCCCGCCGCGATGATCACCCGCAAGGCCGGCCCGGCGCTGGCGGTCGGCTGCACCATGGTGGTCAAACCCGCCTCGCAGACACCGCTGACGGCACTGGCGCTGGTGGCCCTGGCCGAGCGTGCCGGCATCCCCGCCGGCGTGCTGTCGGTAGTGACCGGCTCGGCCAGCGCGATCGGCGGCGAGATGAGCAGCAATGCGCTGGTGCGCAAGCTGACTTTCACCGGCTCGACCGAAGTCGGCCGCGTGCTGATGGCGCAGACCGCCGCCACCATCAAGAAGGTGTCGATGGAACTGGGCGGCAATGCGCCCTTTATCGTGTTCGACGATGCCGACCTCGACGCCGCCGTCGAAGGCGCGATCGTTTCCAAGTACCGCAATGCCGGTCAGACCTGCGTCTGCGCCAACCGCATCTACGTGCAATCCGGCGTGTATGAGGCGTTTGCGCAGAAGCTGGTGGCCGCGGTGGCGGCGCTGAAGGTGGGCAACGGCATGGACGACGGCGTGCGCATCGGCCCGCTGATCGACGACAAGGCCGTGGCCAAGGTCGAGGAGCATATCGCCGATGCGCTCGGCAAGGGTGCCCGCGTGTTGCAAGGCGGCCAGCGTCACGCGCTCGGGCACTCCTTCTTCCAGCCGACGGTGCTGGCCGACGTCGCGCCCGGCATGCTGGTGGCGCGCGAGGAAACCTTCGGCCCGCTCGCGCCGCTGTTCCGCTTCGACACCGAGGACGACGTGGTCGCGATGGCCAACGACACCGAGTTCGGCCTGGCGAGCTATTTCTACGCGCGCGACCTGGGCCGGGTCTGGCGCGTCTCGGAACGGCTGGAATACGGCATGGTCGGCGTCAATACGGGCCTGATCTCGAACGAGGTGGCGCCGTTCGGCGGCGTCAAGCAATCCGGCGTGGGCCGCGAGGGCTCGCATTACGGCATCGACGACTACCTGGTGATCAAGTACACCTGCATGGCCGGCATCTGACCTGGCGCGCCCTCAGCCCGCCGTGTCTGCGGCGTGCCGGGGCCCGGACTGTGGCGGCGCCAGCCGGCAGCTGTCCCGAAAGCGCGCGATCTGGTCATGCAGCTGCTGCATCTGTTCGACCCGGAAGCTGGCCCGCTCCCGGCTGTAGCGGGTGCCGGACTCATACAGCGCGCCGTCCGCGGCGCGGGCCAGCCCCTCCAGCACCTGCGCCAGCGCGCGTCCCTCGACGCTGCGGTGCCGCCGCAGGCGCCAGGACAGCGCCTCCTGGCCCTGGTCGAGCAGGTTCTGCTGCAGGTAGCCAAGCCGCTCGGCAAGGCTTTGCGCATCCTGCAACACCGACAGATAGGCGCATACCACCGCCAGCCGCTGCTGCATCTCGCCGCCTGACAGCAGCTCGCGCGCGCACGCGCCCCAGGCCTGCGCCTCGGGCCCGTGGTCCTGCCCGCCGCATTCGCGCACATAGATGTCCAGCGGCAGCACCGATACCGCCAGACCGGGCGGCAGCACGCTGGTGAAGCGGCTGGCGATGGCTTGCTGCAGGGTGCGGTCGAGCGCGACGCACGTCTTGATGTCCGCATCGACGTGGAAGTCCAGCGCCGGCTGCCGGCCATGGCCTACCGAGACCACCGCCCGCACCGGCGGGTGCCCCGCCATCGCCAGCGTTTCCAGGCCGGCTTCGATGCAGCGCTGCTCGGCGGCCTCGGCGCCGAGAGCCTGGACGATGTCCTGCATCTGCAGCGTGCCGGCGATTTCGGTGCGGTCGATCGCGGGCCGCCAGCCGCCGCGGCGGTCGGCGGCCATGGTGGTGCGCTTCAGATCGACATGCGTGATCGCATTGCCCGTCATATACCCTCCGATTCCAGAAGTCGTGTCTCAATCCCGCCGCGATGCCATCACGATCGCGGCATGCATGCCGTGCAAGGCGTGCGCCGGCTCGGCCCCGGTCAGTGCGGCCACCAGCACGATGTCATCCAGCCGGAAGCGGTACAGCATCACGCTGGACCGCGCCAGCGCGATGGTCTGCGCCGGCGTCAGCGATGCCAGCAGGCGGCCCATCTCGCGCCCGAGGCCGAGCCGGAACAACGCCTCGGCCTCGTTCTCGCGCATCAGCCGCTGTACCAGCAGCAGGTAGGACAGGTTCAGCGCCTCGATCTGGCGCAGGCGCTCGGCGTCCGTTTCCCGGCGCGTGTCGGGATCGCTTGCTGCGGGTGTCCTGGCCGGTTCCATGTCAGCCTCGCGCGGGTGCGGTTGCGTCGCCGGCCCTGCGCAAGCGCGGCGCGGGCGCATGGGCGAGGATCATCGGGCGCGCGGCAATGGCCCGCAGCGCGGCCTTGTCGAGCAGCGTGATGGTGCGGTGCCGTACCGTGATCAATCCAACTTCGGCCAGCCGCGAGAACTGCCGGCTGACCGTTTCCAGGGTCAGGCCGATATAGCTGCCGATTTCCTCGCGGCTCATGCGCAGTACAAAGGCCGACGATGAAAAGCCGCGCAGCGCAAAGCCGTCCGCCAGCCACAGCAGGAACGTCACCAGGCGCTCTTCGGCGGTCATCAGCGCCAGCATGGTCTGCACCGCCCGCGCGCGCTGCAGCTGGCCGTCCAGCGCCAGCAGCAGCTGCCGGCCGAGCGGCGCGAGCGTGGCCGCGGCCAGGCGCAGCGCGTCTACGGTGAACAGGCACAGCTTGGTGTCTTCCAGCGCGGTGGCGTACGACGCATAGTGCGGGCGCACCAGGCTGTCCAGCCCCACCATGTCGCCGGGAAAGTGGAAGGCGAGCACCTGGGTGCGCCCGTCCTCGGTAGTGACATGGGTCTTGATGGTGCCGACGCGAATGGCATAGACCGATGTCACCGGGTCTCCCATCAGGTACAGGAATTCGCCCTTGCGCAGGCGCACCATGCGTTGCGCCACTTCAATGCCCGGTGCGCCCGGCGCGCCGCGGGCCTGGCCGGCCGGTGCGCAGTCAGGGCAGGCGCCGGCCATCTGGCAACACGTGCTGCACGGCATGGCTTCGCGCTGCGGCTGGCGATCGTCGGACTGTGTCATCGGCGCTGTGGGCTGTGAGACCTTGAGAACCTCGTGCGTCCATTCTATGGAGCCCTCCTGGCCAGACAATCCGTACATTCCGATTCCCGGCACGGAAGCGTCCGACTTGTCGCGCGCCGGCCCGCCGGGACGTCCGTGCTGCAGTCCGTGCTGCACTTGGCCGCGCAGGCGGCTGCCAGCGAAGCGCAAGCAGGCGTATCCTTACCGGACCATCAGGATTGGATGCGCCGGCAGCGCCGGCACGTCGCCCCAACCCATTCCATGACAAGACGCCCCCCCGACGATCCACAGCCCCTTGCCGGCAACGCCAGCAGCCCCGAGGCCAGTGGCCCCGACTATCCGAACGCCGACACCCCCTACCGGACGCTGGTGGAAGCCGTGCAGGACTACGCCATCTTCACGCTCGACGTGGGTGGCCATGTCTCCAGCTGGAACAAGGGCGCGGCGCGCATCAAGGGCTACCGGCGCGAGGAGATCCTGGGCAAGCATTTCTCGCACTTCTATACGCCCGACGCGGTAGCCCGGCGCTGGCCCGACGCCGAGCTCAAGGCGGCCGCCGAACTTGGCCGCTTCGAGGACGAGGGCTGGCGCGTGCGCAAGGACGGCAGCCGCTTCTGGGCCAACGTCGTCATCACCGCCCTGCGCGACCCCGACGGCCGGCTGATCGGCTTCGGCAAGGTCACGCGCGACCTGACCGAACAGCGCCGCGCCGCCGAGGCGCTGCGCCAGAGCGAGGAATCGCTGCGCCTGCTGGTGGAGGGGGTCAAGGACTACGCGATCTTCATGCTCGACCCCGGTGGTCATATCGTCAGCTGGAATTCCGGCGCGTCCTATATCAAGGGCTACCGCCGCGACGAGATCATCGGCCGCCATTTTTCGCTGTTCTATCCGCAGGAGGACATCGCCGCGGGCAAGCCGGCGCGGCACCTGGACCTGGCCCGGCGCGCCGGGCGCATCGAGGACGAGGGCTGGCGCGTGCGCAAGGACGGCTCGCTGTTCTGGGCCAATGTCACGCTGACCGCCGTCTACGACGATTCGCGCGCGCTGCGCGGCTTTGCCAAGGTGACGCGCGACATGAGCGAACGCCGCCGCCGCGAGGAACTGGAACGCTCCAGCCAGCGGCTGAACGAATTCCTGGCCACGCTTTCGCATGAGCTGCGCAATCCGCTGGCGCCGGTGCGCAGCGCGCTGACCGCGATGCGGCTCGCCCCCGGCGACGGCGCGCTGGCCAATCAGAGCCTGGCCCTGATCGAGCGCCAGGTGACGCACCTGAGCCGGCTCGTCGACGACCTGCTCGATATCGGGCGCATCACCTCCGGCCGGATCGAACTGCGCACCGGACCGGTGGAACTCGACGAGATCATTGGGCTGGCGATCGAGGGCGCGCGCCCGGCGCTCGATGCCAAGTCGCAGCGCGTCGACGTGCAGGGCACGCCCGGCGCGATCCGCATGGATGCCGACAAGACCCGGCTGGTGCAGGTGCTGCAGAACCTGGTGCTCAATGCGTCGAAGTTTTCACCGCCCGGCTCGGTGGTGACGATTGCCGCGGCGGTGCAGAACCGTACCCTTGAGCTGCGGGTGACCGACCAGGGCCGCGGCATCTCGCCGCATGCGCTCGAGGACATCTTCCAGCTGTTCGTGCAGGAAAGCCGGCCGGGCACCGATGTGCAGGGCGGACTCGGCATCGGCCTGTCGCTGTGCCGCTCGCTGGTGGAGTTGCACGGCGGCACCATCGCGGCCACCAGCGCCGGGCCGGGGCTGGGCAGCACCTTCACGGTACGGCTGCCGCTGCCGGCCGCGCGCCCCTCCGACGAGGTGCACCGCGCCGCCCTGCCTGCCGCCGGCCATGACAAGGCCGACCTGCAGGTGCAGCGCATCCTGCTGGTCGACGACAACCGCGACGCCGCCGACAGCCTGGCGATGCTGCTCGAGATGTGCGGCCACGAGGTAACCATCGCCTACGACGGCTCCGAAGCCCTGCACGTGGCGCCGCGCTGCCGCCCGCATATCGCGCTGATCGACCTGGCTATGCCGGGCATGGATGGCTTCGAGGTGGTGCGGGCCATGCGCGGCGTGGCGGGCACCGAATCCACTCGTTACGTCGCGCTGACCGGCTTCGGCCAGCCGGCGGACCGGCAGCATACCGAGGCCGCCGGCTTCGATGCGCACCTGGTCAAGCCGGTGGAACTGGAAACCCTGTTCGGCACCATCGCGCGCCTGCGCCAGCCCGACTGAGCGGCACCGCATCCGGCCGAACCCGACCTTCGCCAATCCCGAACCCGCGCGCGCCGCCGCTGCGACACACTGACGCCCGTTCCATCGCAACAGACCAAGGAAAGGAGACAGCGATGCAGGGTTGGATCAGGCGTGCGGCCATGGGGCTGCTGTTTGCATGCGCGGCCACGGCCGCCGGCACCGCGCTGGCGGACTACCCCGACAAGCCGGTGCGGCTGGTGGTGCCGTTCCCGCCGGGCGGCGCCACCGACCTGCTGGCGCGCGAGATCGGCAACGCGCTGTCGGCGCGGCTGCAGCAGCCGGTGGTGATCGACAACCGCCCCGGTGCGGGCGGCAACCTGGCGGCGATCGCCGTGGCGCGGGCCCCGGCCGACGGCTACACGCTGCTGTTCGGCACCTTCGGCTCGCTGGCGGTGAACAAGAGCCTCTATGACAAGCCCGGCTACGACCCGCTCAGGGACTTCGCGCCGGTGGCGTCGGTGGCCTACCTGCCCAACGTGCTGGTGGTGCATCCCAGCGTGCCGGCGCGCACCGTGCCGGAACTGCTGGCGCTGGCGCGCAAGGAGCCGGCCAAGCTGACCTACGGCTCGTTCGGCAACGGCTCGTCGTCGCACCTGGCGGGCGAGCTGTTCACGCACATGGCCGGTGTCGATATCACGCATATTCCGTACAAGGGCAGCGCCGCGTCGATGACCGACCTGATCGGCGGGCGCATCACCATGATGTTCGACAGCGTCTCCACGGCGCTGCCGTATATCCGCGACAAGCGCGTGCGCGCGCTGGCGGTGACCACGCAGAAGCCGTCCGAACAGTTGCCCGGCGTGCCGACGCTGGCCGCCGCCGGCGTGCCCGGCTACGAGCTGACCGCATGGTTTGGCGTGGCGGCCCCGGCGGGAACGCCCAAGGCCGTGATCGACCGCCTCAACGGCGAGATCGTGGCCGCGCTCAGGCAGCCGGACCTGGCGGCCAGGCTGGCCAGCCAGGGCACGGTGCCCTTCCCCGCCACGCCGGCGCAGTTCGGCAGCTATATCCGCGCGCAATACGAGAAGTGGGACGGCCTGATCAAGTCCGCCAATATCAAGCTGGACAACTGACCCGTTGGCGTGATGCGGCCTGGGGCGGCCTCAGGCGGCGTCAGGCGGCCTCGGGTGCGCCGAAGCGCCACGACAGCCGCGCCGCCGCCTGCCGCACCAGCGCGGCGGTGGCGCCTTCGGTGCCGCTGTCGAAGCTGCCGCTGGAACCCATCACCGCGATCACCAGCGCCAGGCTGCCGGTGTGGTCGAACACCGGCGCCGCCAGCGTGTCGATGCCCGGCACGGGGTGGCTCAGCGCATTGTCGATGCGCGCCGCGCGCACCTGCGCCAGCCGCGCGGCGTAGCCCGGCGCCAGCTTGCCGCCGGGCCCGAGCACCTGCTCGGCGGGAGCGCCCGCCATGCGTAGCGCATCGTTCCGCAGCAGGCCCGCGAGCACGTTGGCCGGCAGGTGCGCCGCCACGGTGCGGCCGATGGCGGTGTGGACCAGCGACAGCACCGTGCCCACGCGCAGGCTGACATGCTGCGGCCGCGCCGATTCTTCCAGCCGCACCACGGTGGGCCCCAGCGGCCCCAGCACCGCCATCGCCACGCTCAGGCCCGTGGTCCCGGCCAGCTCGATCACCTCCGGTTCGGCCTCGCGCGTCGGCGACAGCCGCTGCAGCGCGATCAGTCCCAGTTCCAGCGCCAGCGGTCCGCACTGGTAGTTGCCGGCGGCATCGCGCGCCAGCAGCCCGGTCTTCTGCAAGCTGACCAGGTGCGGAAAGGCCTTGGCCGCCGGCATGCCCGCGGCCAGCGCCAGGTCGCGCAGCGGCAGCGGCCGTCCGGCGGCCACCAACGCGCCCAGCAACTGGCCGGTGCTGTCGAGCGACTGGATGCCGCGCTGCGGCTTGCCGCCGTCGAGGTCCTGCGGGGTTTCGCTCACGTCGCTCATGCCGTTCATGCCTGTTCACCGTCCGGTTCGCGCAGCGCCGCGCCGATCTCCGCGCCCGCGGAAAGCAGCGCCCGCGCCGCCGCGCCGTGCCAGTCGACGTCGATGGCACCGGTCGATCCCACCAGCGTCAGCACCAGCCGCAGCGCGCCGGCGCCGTCGAGCACCGGCACGCTGAGGCTGCTGACGGCCGGGCTGGGCGCATCGATGCTGCGCTCGATGCCGCGTGCGCGGATTTCCGCCAGCCTGGCGCCGAACGCGGCCAGGTCCGCCGCGGTGGCTTCCGGTTGCTGCGCCTGCCATAACGGCTGCCACTGCGCCGGCGGCTGGAAGGCGCAGAACACGCGGCCGGTGGCGGTGGCTGCCAGCGCCATGACCGTGCCCACGTGCAGGTTGACGTGCAGCGGCGCGGTGGCCGGCACATAGCGCACGATGGTCGGCCCCTGCGGCCCGGCCAGGCAGATCGCCACGCTGCAGCCCAGCGCCTGCGCCAGCGCGTCCGCGCGCGGCAGCGCGGCGCGCCAGGCGGCGTCCTGCTCCAGGTGCAGCAGGCCCAGGCGCAGCGACAGCGGTCCGGGCTCGTAGCGGCCGGACAGGTGGTCGCGCTTGATCAGGCCCAGCCGCGCCAGGCTGACCAGATAGGCATGCGCCTGCGCCGGCGCCAGCTGCGCCGCGTCGGCCAGCGCCGCCAGCGGCATCGGCACGCGCGCCGCGGCCAGCGCCGCGAGCAGGCGCGCGCCCACCTCCACGCTCTGGATGCCGCGCTGCGCCTTGTCGGCACGCGCCGCCGGTGCGCTCGCCGGCGTTACCGCTGTCCCCGCCCTGGGTCTGGCCATCAACGTCATGTGTGGTCGGAAAAACCGGATATTAATCGAACGCCTCCCGGATCCCGCCGCACGCGGGTTTACCCCCATCTCGATCCCGCCGAAGTTCGTCGCTTCGATTATTTGTCATAGGCTAATCATTTCGCTATTGATTAATTCGACGACCTTTCCTAAGATGGCATTACCCCGTCGCGCCACGGCAGACCCAGCCGTGCGACATCCCGAAATCCATACGAACGGGGGCGAGACAGCCAGTGCCACGCCGCATGCGCGTGCGGCCATTCCCGCGCGGTCCCGCCCTGCCCACAAAAGGAAAAGACGCCATGTCCAAGGCATTCGCATCGCAGGCCGACCTGGAAGCCAAGCAGATCACCTTCACCCAGCTGTCCGAGAACGCGTGGGCCTATACCGCCGAGGGCGATCCCAACTCCGGCGTGGTGATCGGCGATGACGGCGTGCTGATCGTCGACACCACCGCCACGCCGGCGATGGCGCAGGACCTGATCGCGCGCATCCGCACCATCACCGACAAGCCGATCAAGTACGTGGTGCTGTCGCACTACCACGCCGTGCGCGTGCTGGGCGCGTCGGCGTACTTTGCCGAGGGCGCGCAGCAGATCATCGCCAGCCGCGGCACCTACGAGATGATCGTCGAGCGCGGCGAGGCCGACATGAAGTCCGAGATCGAACGCTTCCCGCGCCTGTTCGCCGGCGTGGAAACGGTGCCCGGCCTGACCTGGCCGACGCTGGTGTTCGACAAGGAGATCACCCTGTTCCTGGGCCAGCTGGAAGTGCGCATTGCCCACCTGGGCTCGGGCCATACCAAGGGCGACACCGTGGTGTGGCTGCCGCAGCAGAAGGTGCTGTTCTCCGGCGACCTGGTCGAGTACGACGCCGCCTGCTACTGCGGCGACGCGCAGCTGGCCGAATGGCCGGCCACGCTCGACGCGCTGCAGGCGCTGAACCCCGAGAAGCTGGTGCCCGGCCGCGGCCCTGCGCTGACCACGCCGGATGAAGTGAAGAAGGGCATTGCCTACACCAAGGACTTCGTCACCACGCTGTTCAAGTCCGGCCAGGAAGCGGTGGCGGAAAAGCTCGACCTGAAGGCCGCGATGGCGCACACCCGCCGCGCCATGGACCCGAAGTTCGGCCACGTCTTTATCTACGAGCACTGCCTCCCCTTCGATGTCTCGCGCGCCTACGACGAGGCCAGCGGCATGCGCCACCCGCGCATCTGGACCGCCCAGCGCGACAAGGAGATGTGGGCCGCGCTGCAGGACTGACGACGGCATATCAGCAAGCCATCGCACAACAGAGATATTTCAGGTGGAGGAGACACAAGCATGAACAGCATCGACTACCAGCGGCTGACGTTCGCCTACCAGCCCTGCGCGGAACAGCAGCGCGCCGGGCAATCCGCTGAGGCCGCGCCCGCGGCAATGCATCCGGTGGTCGTGGTCGGCGCCGGCCCGGTGGGGCTGGCCACCGCCATCGACCTGGCGCAACGCGGCGTGCCCGTGGTGCTGGTGGACGACGACTGCACGCTGTCCACCGGTTCGCGCGCGATCTGCTTTTCCAAGCGCACGCTCGATATCTTCGACCGCCTCGGCTGCGGTGAGCGTATGGTCGACAAGGGCGTGCGCTGGCATGTCGGCAGGGTGTTCCTGCGCGACGAGCAGGTCTACAGCTTCGACCTGCTGCCCGAGAGCGGCCACCGGCGCCCGGCCTTCATCAACCTGCAGCAGTACTACCTCGAAGGCTACCTGCTGGAGCGCGCGCAGGCGCTGCCCAATATCGAGATCCGCTGGCGCAACAAGGTGGTCGGCGTGGAAAGCCGCCGCGCGCCTGACGCCGGCGTGGTGCTGACCGTCGAGACCCCGGACGGCTGCTACCCGCTGGCCGCGCGCTACGTGGTGGCCGCCGACGGCTCGCGCAGCCCGATGCGCACCCTGCTGGGCCTGGACAGCAAGGGCCGCACCTTCCGCGACCGCTTCCTGATCGCCGATGTCAAAATGGAAGCCGAGTTCCCGGCCGAGCGCTGGTTCTGGTTCGACCCGCCCTTCCATCCGCACCAGTCGGTGCTGCTGCACCGGCAGCCGGACAATGTCTGGCGCATCGACTTCCAGCTGGGCTGGGACGCCGACCCGGTGCTGGAAAAATCGCCCGAGCGCGTGATCCCGCGGGTGCAGGCGCTGCTGGGCAAGGACGCGAAGTTCGAGCTGGAGTGGGTCAGCGTCTACACCTTCTCCTGCCAGCGCATGGACAGCTTCCGCCACGGCAATATCCTGTTCGCCGGCGATGCCGCGCACGGCGTCTCGCCGTTCGGCGCGCGCGGTGCCAACAGCGGTGTCCAGGACGCCGAGAACCTGGCGTGGAAGCTGGCCTACGTGCTGCAGGGCCACGCGTGCGACCGCCTGCTCGACACTTACGCCAGCGAGCGCGAATTCGCCGCCGACGAGAACATCCGCAATTCCACCCGCTCGACCGACTTCATCACGCCCAAGAGCGCCGCCAGCCGCGTGTTCCGAGACGCGGTGCTGGCGTTGTCCAGGCGCCATGCGTTCGCGCGCGCCCTGGTCAACAGCGGCAGGCTGTCGGTGCCGGCCGTGTTGCACGGCTCGCCCCTGAATACCGAAGACGCCGCCCCCGATGCTGCCGGCAACCTGGTGCCTGGTGCGGTCTGCTGCGATGCGCCGGTGTCCGGCGTTGACGGCGCGGGCTGGCTGCTGTCGCACCTCGGCGGTGATTTCACCTTGCTGGTGTTCGGCAATCCTGAGGCCATCAATGCCGGCACGCTGGCCGACCTGGCCGCGCTGAAGCAGGCCGGCACGCCGCTGCAGCTGGTCTATGTCACCGACGCCGCGCAAGCGGCCATGACCTGCACCCACGCCACCGTGCTGCGCGACGACCAAGGCCTGGCGGCGGCACGCTACGGCGCCACGCCCGGCACCTGCTACCTGGTCCGACCCGACCAGCATGTATGCGCACGCTGGCACCGTCCCGACCCCGCCGCGATCCGCGCCGCGCTGGCGCGCGCCACCGGCGCCGACCTGCGCGCGCCGCAGCCGGGCCGCATGGCCGCCTGATTGCCCGGACGCCAGCCCTGCCCTACGGAGATTGCCATGCCCAATTCGCTCAACACCCAACCCAACCTGGCGCGGCCCGACGACTTCTACGAAGCGCTGATCGAGATGCACCGCGACCTCGACGAGGCCCAGAGCCAGGCCGCCAACGCGCAGCTGATCCTGCTGCTGGCCAACCATATCGGCGACCACGATGTGCTGCTGGCGGCGATGGCCGAAGCGCGCGCCGGCGTCGTCGCCAGCCCGGACACGGCGCCGGCCTGACCGCATAGCCAGGCGCAGGCGCGGCCCAAGCCTGCGCCACGCGCTGGCCTTCAACCCATCCCGGGACCAACGCGCACCAGACGCGGCCCACTGGCGGCAACCGCCCGGCTGCCTGCCGCCGCAGCCACCACCGCACGGAGACAACATCGATGAGCCATCCGGTCTCAGGGGAGCTTTCGTCCCTATCCAGCCTGGCGCCTTCCGCCCCGGCCGCGCCAACCCCCGCAGCACTCGCCGCGCGTGACGAGGATGCGCTTTACCGCAAGGTCTGGCTGCGCATCATTCCCTTCCTGTTCGTCTGCTACGTGGTGTCGTTCCTGGACCGCATCAACATCGGCTTCGCGCAGCTGCAGATGAAGCACGACCTGGGCTTCAGCGACGCCATGTACGGCCTTGGCGCGGCGGTGTTCTACGTCGGCTATGTGCTGTGCGAAGTGCCGAGCAACATGCTGCTGGCGCGCTTCGGCGCGCGCCGCACCTTCACCCGCATCATGGTGCTGTGGGGCACCGTGTCGGTGGCGATGATGGCGGTGTCGACGCCGGCGCAGTTCTACGCGCTGCGCTTCCTGCTGGGCGTGTTCGAGGCCGGCTTCTTCCCCGGCATCGTGCTGTACCTGACCTACTGGTTCCCGGCGCGCCGGCGTGCCGCGGTGATGGCGATCTTCTTTGCCGGCGTGGCGGTGGCGGGCGTGCTGGGCGGGCTGGTGTCCGGCTGGATCATGCGCGACATGGCCGGCGTGCTGGGGCTGCAGGGCTGGAAATGGATGTTCGCGATCGAAGGCGCGCCCGCGGTGCTGCTGGGGCTGGCGGCCGCGCGCCTGCTGGTCGACGGGCCGCAGCAGGCCGGCTGGCTGAGCGAGCGCGAGCGCGCCCACCTGCTGCGCGACACCGCCGCGCATACCCAGGGCGGCGGCCATTCGCTGCACGCGCTGCGCCAGGTGCTGCGCAACCCGCGCGTGTACCTGTTCGCCTTTATCTATTTTTCGCTGACCTGCGGCTCGCTCGCGCTCAGCTTCTGGATGCCGCTGATGATCCGCGATTTCGGCGTGACCGACGTGATGTCGGTGAGCCTGTATTCGGTGGTGCCCAATGCGGTGGGCGCGGTCGGCCTGATCCTGATCGCGCGGCACTCGGACCGCACCGGCGAGCGCCATCGCCATTTCCTGCTGTGCACCGCGGGCGGCGCGCTGGCGCTGGCGGCGCTGACCTTGCCGCTGCCGGGGCTGGCCGCGATGCTGGCCATCCTGTCGGTGGCGGCGGTGCTGATCTTTGCCGCGCTGCCGGTGTTCTGGGCGCTGCCGCCGGGCTACCTGCCCGGCGCGGGCAGCGCAGCCGGGATCGCCTTCATCAGCAGCATCGGCATCACCAGCGGCATCGTCAGCCCGTGGGTAATCGGCCAGATCAAGATGCGCACCGGCAGCCTCGACCATGCGCTCTA
Source organism: Cupriavidus phytorum (assembly GCF_003254285.1). Taxonomy (NCBI): domain Bacteria; kingdom Pseudomonadati; phylum Pseudomonadota; class Betaproteobacteria; order Burkholderiales; family Burkholderiaceae; genus Cupriavidus; species Cupriavidus phytorum. Next base: position 1,083,637 of record NZ_QKZN01000001.1, on the reverse strand, counting down.
CCTGCTGGCGGCGCTGCTGCTGGCAAGCGGCCTGGCCATGTGGCTGGGCGTGCCGAAACAGCCCGCGCGGCCGGCGTGAGCCAGGCCTCGGGAAACCTCAATTCCGGATGGTCCGCACCCGCACGGGTGCGGCGTTCAGTGGGATCGGCCGCAGGGAATCACGGAGGCGATTTCCTCCCGCATCACCTCGACCACATCGTCGATTTCCAGCCCCTCGGCGGTGACCAGCACGTCCTGTCCGCGCCCGATGGCGTAGACCACGCCGCGCCAGCGGCCGGGCTCGACGGCCTCGCACAGGCGGATATTGAATTCGGTGTCCTGGTCCTGGCTATACACCGTCACCAGGTCGCCCACCTGGGGAGTGCGCACCGCTTCTCCGTCGAACGCCCGGGCCACCACGGTCACCGGCGACTGCGTCAGCCCCCTGGCAAATCTTGCACGCATGGTCCGCTCCTCTGATTGCGATCCAAGTCCAGCTTACAAGAGGCCGGACAAATAACCAGGGATTTCCATCGGAAAGTGGAACCGGAAGCGCTTCGCGCCTGTCAGACGCCGCCGGATAGACAGCGCGCACAGATCGACCACAATAAAAGGACCGATATCCGAGGAGACCCGACATGGGCAGCAACATACACGTCGTTCCGCACGACGAAGGCTGGGACGTCATCCACGAAGGCGCACGCTACGCCGAATCGCACCATGCCACGCAGGAAGAGGCGGTCGCCGCCGGCACCTCGCAGGCCCAGCGCGAGCATGTCGAATTGCTGATCCATGGCCGCGACGGCCAGATCCGCTCGCGCAACAGCTTCGGCCACGATCCCCGCACCATTCACGGCTGACCCGCGCTGTTTGCCGCAACGCTGAGGATGCCGGCACGCTGCCGGCACCCCGCGCCACCATGCCACAACACCGCGCCGACCCGCACGCCGTGGCAGCCATCGCTGCCGCGACCGTGCCGTGGCCGGCGATCGACCACGCGGCCGAGAGCCCGTTCACCGGTTCCTTCGCCAACGCTGCCGCGGCGCTCGCCGATCGGCTTGGCCATCATCGCGTCGTGCTGCTGGGCGAGAGCACGCACGGTACCGCCGAGTTCTACCACGCCCGCGCCGCGCTGACCGCGCAGCTGGTGGCCCGGCACGGCTTCGGCATCATCGCGGTGGAGGCAGACTGGCCTGACGCCGCGGCGGTGGACCGCCATGTGCGCGGGCGCCCGCCGCGCCCCGCCGAATCCCCTGGCGCCGCCTTTACGCGCTTTCCGGTCTGGATGTGGCGCAACCTAGAGGTGGCGCGCTTTATCCGCTGGCTGCACGCGCACAATGCCGCGCTGGCGCCGGCCCGGCGCGCCGGCTTCTTCGGCCTCGATATCTACAGCCTGGGCGCCTCGATGGCGGCGGTGCTGGCTTACCTGGAGGGCGTCGATCCCCGCGCCGCGCAGGCTGCGCGCGAACGCTATGGCTGCCTGGAACCGTGGCGGCGCGACCCGGCGCGCTACGGCCGCGCCGTGCTGCACGGCACCCATGAAGACTGCGAGGACGCGGTGGTCGAACAACTTCAGGCCTTGCTCGACAAGCGCCTCGCCTACGCGCGCGACGGGCACGAGGACTTCCTCGACGCCGCGCAGAATGCGCGCCTGGTGGCGTCGGCCGAGCGCTACTACCGCGTCATGTACCACGGCAGCGACGACAGCTGGAACCTGCGCGACACGCATATGTTCGAGACCCTGGAGCAGTTGCTGCACGCCCATGGGCCGGCATCGCGCGCGGTGGTGTGGGCGCACAACTCGCATATCGGCGATGCGTCGCAAACCGAGATGGGCACCAGCCAGGGCCAGCTGAATATCGGCCAGCTCTGCCGCGAGGCCTTCGGCGACGCGGCCGCGCTGGTCGGCTTCAGCACCTACGACGGCACCGTCGCGGCGGCAACCTCGTGGGACGGGCCGATGGAAATCAAGCAGGTGCGTCCCGCGCGGGCGGACAGCTACGAACACCTGTTCCACGCAGCCGGCCATGCGCAGGGGTGGACAGATTTGCGCGGGGACGGTGTTGACGACGGCAAGGGTAGCGCCGTGCACGCCGAATTACGAGAACTGCTGATGCCCGCGCGGCAGGAGCGCTTTATCGGCGTGATCTACCGCCCGGAAACCGAACTGCAGAGCCACTATGCACGCGCCATCCTGCCGCGGCAGTTCGACGTGCTGGCGTGGTTCGACCGCAGCAGCGCAGTACCGGCGCTGCCCGCGGCGCCGGCACCGGGCGCGCCCGAGACCTGGCCGTCGGGTCTCTGAAACGCTGGCGCGGCCCGGCTGCTCCTGGCTCGGTGATTTTGCCTCGGTTATTTGCGGCTCTTCGGCGCCTTCGGTTCCGAAGCCGGATAGTCATACCGTTGCGGCGATTGCGGCCCCTCGTTGACGGCGGGGCTGGCCGGCGTGGCAGGCGTTGCCGGTGTGGCGCGGGTGCCGGGACCGCCCGGCGTTGCGGGTGTGGCCGGCGTTGCAGGGGTGGCGCGGCGCGTGTCGCCCTGGCCTGGCATGACATCCGAGGCCGACGTGCCCGGCGCGCGCGTGTCGGCGCCAGGGCGAGTGGTGGTGGTCTGGGCCCACGCGGGGGCGCTGAGCAGCGCGGCCAGCGCAAGGATCGCGGTGTATCTCATGACAGTCTCCTTCCTCGTTCATCCATCGCTGATGGCCGGCCGCGTTCGGCAGTGGCCGGAACTGGCTCCGTTGCGAAAGCCATGCCAGGACGCGCAGCTCAGCCGCCGGTGCGGTCGGGCGCGACCTCGATGTGATTGACGACCTCGCGCCCGCCGGCATGCATGCGCACGCAGGCTTCGATCGCGTCGCGGTCAGCGGCGCTGCCGATCGCGCCGCGCAGCGTGATGCGGCCTTGCGCCACGTCCAGCGCGATCTCGCTGACGTCGAGGCCGCTCTCCCACAAGCGCTCGCACAGCGAGGCCTGCAGCGCGGTGTCGGCCGCGCCCACGGCGTTGCCGCGCGGGTTGGTGTCCGCCTTCGTGGAACCGGGCATGGGCATGGTCTCCGCGCCGCCCTCAATACATGCGCATGCCGTGGCCGGGGTGGCCCTCCGCACTTGCCGGCCGAGCCACGTGCAAGTGGTTGACCAGGTCCCTGACGCCGAACACCTCGTCGGCGATATCCTCGATACGGTACTTCTGGTGGCGATCCGGCACGCTGCCCTCCAGCGTCACCACGCCCTGCTCGACCCGCACCTCGACCTCGTTCAGGTCCAGCCGGCCACTGCGCGTCAGTTGCTCGCACAGGTCTTCCAGGATGCGTTCGTCGCTGCGCTGGTAGTTGCGCGGCCCGACCGGCCGCCAGTGTTCGCTGCCGCTACGGTAGAGATCCATGCGCTCGTTGTAGCCGGTGAACTGACGATAGGGATCGGCCATGCCGCGGGCCTGGTTCGGCGCGGTTTCGTGCGGCCGCCATTCCCCGGTCCCGCGGCCGGCAGCGCGGCCGCCGCCAAATTCGCCGGGGTCGACCGGCTGGTCATAGTCGTACACGCCATAGGCGCCCACGTAGTGGCTGCGCATATCGGCCTCGGGCACGGCACTTTCGTGCCATGGCGGGCCGCGCCAGTTGTCTCTGCGATCCATCGTTGCCTCCGTTGTTGCCTGGGTTCCCATCTTGGCTCGTTGCGCTACTTCAGCCGCGGCGGCACCAGGCCGTGGTCCGCGGTGCGCAACTGGCCATGGCGCAGCTGCTCGACCGCGCAAGCGAGCGCACGCGCCACGTTGTCGACTTCGCCCTGCACGCTGGTGTCGTGGTCCAGCGCGACGTGGCTGGTGGCATAAGGCTCGTAGTAGCCGATATACCGGTCCAGCCGCGCCTGGGCGCCGGCATCGATCAGTCCCATCCAGTCCAGCCAGTCCGACAGCGCGCGGCGCACGCCTTCGATGCCGGCGACGTCGCCATGCACCACCAGCCCGTAGGCGCGCCCGGCCAGGTGCTTGGGATAGTCCCAGCCCGACAGCTCGATCGCCTTGGCCCGGGTCACGTCCTTGCCGTGCGTGGTGGTGGGATCCGGGTTGCCGCCATCGGCGCAGACCAGCCGGTCCATCATCAGCTTGAGCGGGCTGCTGACCTGGTACCAGTACACCGGCGTGACGATCAGCACGCCGTGGCAGGCGGCCCAGCGTGGGTAGATCTCGTTCATCCAGTCATTGACCTGGCCCAGCGCATGGTTGGGATAGCAGCTGCACGGCCAGTGGCACAGCGGCATCGCGGTGGATACGCAGCCCTTGCACGGATGGATATGCAGTTGCGCGTCGGAAGTCAGATGGCTCAGGTCGAGCAGGTCGACCTCGATGCCCTGCGCTTCCAGGCGCTCGCGCGCCCGCCCGGCCAGCCGCCAGGATTTCGACATTTCGCCCGGGCAGGTGTAGTCGTTGCGCGAGGCCGCGCACACCAGCAGCACGCGCGAGCGCGTGGCCGGATCGGCCTGGCGCTGCTGCGCCACGCGCACCGCCTCGCTGGCGGCGCGCCATTCGTCGGAGAGGTCGTAGTCCGGGTCGGCATAGCCCGCACCCGCCTTGTGCGTCAGCGGCGCCTTGCGGCTTTGCGCATAGGCGTCCCACGCAATGCGCTCGAGCCGGTCCAGCGCCTCATCCTCCTGCCGGTAGGCGGGATCGGTAAAGCGCTCGAGGAAACGCTGGCGAAAGACTTCGCGCGGCAGCGGACTGGTGACCTGCCCCTTGCGCACATCCTCGGGGTTGCCCGCGTGGCGCGGCGCGCGCGGCGCATCATGCGCGGGACGGTCCGGGGGTGCGGGTGGCATGGGCGGCTTCGGCGGCTGCTCGGGCATGTCGGTCTCCGTAATGGTGTCCGTACGGGTCGTTGCGCACCGGACATGCAAGATGAGCGCCATCGCCGCGCAAGGTGTGCGCCGCGCGCGGCGCGCAGCTTTTACAGGCGCGCTCCGGCGCTGCATGTACATTTTTCCCCGCATTTGGACCCGTCGGTGCCGCCAGCGGGCGCGCGCTGTCCCTGCGGCGCAGCGCGTGCGCTATCAACTTGCTGGCACGGAACCTGCCGCCCTGCGGGAAATCGACTGCGGATACCGCAATGGAGAATATGCGAGTGATTGCGATGAGTCACGGCGGCGCAGGCCGCAGCAATAACGTCGGCATTGCCCGCTATCTGCTGCGCCATGGGCTGCGCGTGGTCACGGCGGAATCCTGCACCGCCGGCCTGATCGCCTCGCGCATCGCCGAGGTGCCTGGCTGCGGCGACGTGTTGCGCTGCGCGATCGTGGCCTACTCGCCGTCCGCCAAGGAACAGCTGCTGCACGTCCCGGCCGAGACCATCCGGCGCCATGGCCTGACCAGCGAGGCGGTCTCCCTGGCGATGGCGCGCGGCGCCATGCAACTGACCGGCGCCGACCTGGCAATCGCCAACACCGGCGTGGCCGATGGGGGCGGCGACGGCGATATCCCCGCCGGCACGCAGTGCTTTGCCTGGGTCTTCCGCCGCCACGGCCATGCCGCGCACGACGTGGTGTCGCACGCGGAGGGCATCGCAGCCTTTACCGAGACACGCCGCTTCGCCGGTGCGCGCAACGCCGTGCGCGAAGCCGCCGCCGACTGGGCCCTGGCACGCATCTGCCATTACCACGAACTGGCGCGCAGCGGGCAAGGCCGCGACGCGCGCCCATGAATCGCCGGCGCGCCGAGACGGCATACCGGCAATCCCGAGGGCCCTGGGCCCGACCGACGTAGTCTTGCAATGGAGACCATCATGAAACGCACTCTCGCTACCACGGCACTGGTCGTCGGCACCGCGCTCTGCCTGCCGGCCTTTGCCCAACAGGCCCCGGCGTCGCCGAACGTGCCGAACCCCAGCGTGCCGCCGATCGAAGGTTCGCCTCCGGCCTCGCGCAACCAGCCGGCCGCTACCGACATGGGCTCCGCTTCCGCCCCCGGCGCCAAGGACACCATGAAGAAATCGAAGTCCAAGTCCGACAAGGCTTCGACCAGCGCGCGCAGCAAGAAGCCGCGCGAGCAAGGCGCGCCCGCGGCACCGACCGCCGATGCCCCAAGCGGCCCCAAGGGCGATTCGCCGGATCCGGCGCCCAAGCAATAAGCGCATTAATGATCCTGGACATGCGGCGCGCCCTGCGCGCCGGCTGCTCGCCACCCGCGCCCGCAACGCAACGGACTATCGCGTCAGCGGGCGTCGCGGCAGGTCAGCCGCCGCCGCGCATGGCCCGCGTCGCCTGTGCCAGCAGTGCCTCGCGTTCACGCCGGCGCCAGCGCACGCAGCGCCATAGCTCCTCCAGATAAGGGAGCCCCGCCAGCAGCACCACCGCCACCAGCAGGCCGGCCAGATACGCCGGCGGCAGCGGCTCGGCCTTCAGCGCCAGCGCCATCCGCGCCGGCTCGGGCCCGCGCCCGAACAAGGCCAGAAACTGGTCCCAGTGCAACACCACCACATAAGACGCCGCGGCCAGCGGCAGCACTTCCAGCAGGCTGTGCATGTGCTGCTCGACCGGTGCGATATGGCGACGCTTGCTGGCGTAATGCACATCCCACCATGCGGTGATCTCGTGGATGACCAGCGCCGCCAGCACCACCGCGATCAGCAGCGCGTTGACCTCCAGGAACAGCACCAGCAGCAGCGGCAGGCCCACCTCGGCCAGCATCAGCACGTGCAGCAGCGATTCGGTGACGCCGGCGTTGCGTTCGATCTGCGTGACGCGGTGGCAGAGCCAGTCGCCCACGCCCGCCAGCAGCCACAGCGGCACCAGCCCGTACATCAGCACGAGCCGGGCGGCATGTTCAAAGGCAGGGAGGTCGGCCGGCATGACAGTGGTGTGGCCCGGGGCACGCCGGCTACGGCCGTTCTTGCGGCGCGCGGTACTGCTGTCGCAGCACGCGGAACAGCTCGTGGTTCAACTGCACGCCGCGATACTGCCGGCGCACCACGGCGCGCAGGCGCGAGCCCAGCACGTGCGTGCGCAGCGCCCGCGCATAGCGGCGCTGCACGGCGTGCTCGCGCTTGCTGATGGCCTGCACGATGGAACGGTCCGACCTGTGCTTGCCCATCCCTTCTGTGGCCGGGGCCCGGCCAGTGGCCGACATTGCAAACGCCTCAGGCACCTCGCCGAGGTCGAGCAGGCACGCTTGCAGCTCGTGCGTGGCCTGCGCGAACGCATTGGCGCGGCTGGTGAGCACGGACTTGAGGTGGGGGTTGGCCGCCGCGGTGGCGGCGCGGCGGCAGCCCAGTTCGCCGTCGCGCGAGGCCGCGATCAGCGCGTTGAGCAACAGGACTTTTTTCTTCGCCATGGCACACCTGCCCTGGTCCGCGGGCGGACCGTGAAGTCACCGATCGGAGCCGGCGGCTGCCGGCGGTTGCGCGTTGGCGCCGGACATGCGGCGCATGCCGGACTGGTCCAAGGATAGCGGCTGGGCCTGCGTAGCGCCAGCTGCGGCGAAGGCGTGCTGCGCGGCGGCCCGCCACGCCTTGCGCGCCTCGCGCATGCCGCGCAGGTTCATGGCGATGAGCGCCAGCTGCAGCACGATCAGCGCATGGGCGTCGCCGTGCCAGCCCCACGCAATCCACAGCACGTTGCTGGCCAGGAACACCCAGAAGCCGGCGCGCCGCCGCGCGATCGAGCGCGAACCGACCAGCCAGGTCGCCACTACCGTCACCACCATTGCCGGCCATTGCGCCGCCTCCAGCCACTGATCCATGGGTCTCCTTAGATGGCTTGCCACGTGCCGGCGATGGCACGCACGGGTTCAACGGGGCAAGAACCATACCGGCGAGTGCGCGGGCCGGCAGCGGCCGCGCGGCCTTGCGCGTTATTTCCATCAACGCGGCGGCCACCAGTACTTTTTACAAGGCGTTGCCGGATCGGCACATGCGCTGCCGTGCCGTACGCCCTTGCGGTGCTTGGGCGAACCGACCCGTCGCGGCGCGCGGGCGCGCTGGCACGCACTTCGCATGGCAGAGCCATCCCGGCGGCTGGCCGCAAGGCGCCGCTCCGGGATTTTTGTTGCTCCGCCGGAGCGAAACACCGGGAGGACATGTGCGGATCTGCCAGATCGACCTGACCGGAACGCCCGAAGCCGATCAGCATGCGCTGCAGCGCGTGGCGGCACTGGGGTTCGACCACGTATTGATCGGCGGCTGGCCGCACCTGCCTGAGGACGACACGCTCGCGGCGTGCGCCCGGCATGGACTGGCCCCTCTGCTCGATATATCACTCGACCGCTATATGGCGGACGGCGCCGCCGGGACCGACGACCTTCCCGATGCGGCCTGGATCGACACCGCGGCGCCCGCGTTCGCGCCGCATGAAACCGACAACCACATCCCCGGCTCGCGCCTGCGCTGGCATGACCGGCAGATCGCCGAGGCGCTGGTGCAATGGTGGGCGGCACGGCTGCGCCTGGCGTGGGCCGCCGGCGCGGCCGGCTTCTGCTGCCGCGCGCCGGCACGCGTGCCGGGCCAGTGCTGGGCCGCACTGCTGGCGACCCTGCGTGGCGATGCGGTGCCCGAAACGGCGCGCGGCACGCCGCGTTTCCTTGCCTGGACCCCGGGGCTGACGCCGGCACAGCTGGACGAGCTGGCGCCGGCCGGCTTCGACGGCGCTTTTTGCTCGCTGCCGTGGTGGGACTACCGCAGCGCCTGGCTGACCGAGGAAATGGCGCGGCTGCGCCGCCTCGGCCGGGTGCTGGCGGCGCCGGCACTGGCGCCGGCGCGCCATGACGCGCTCAGCGCGCGGCGCGCGCTGTGGACCGCCGCGGCGATTGGCGACGGCATCCTGGTGCCGGCCGGATTCGAGACCGGCGGTGCGCAGGCGCGCGATCCGCTGGCGCCGGACGGCCACGCGCATGACGGCGTGCCCTACGACATCACCCATGAAGTGCTGGAAGCCAATACCTGGCTGGCCGCGCGCGACCCCGCGCCGGCGCTCGCGGTGCGCCTGCTGAGCGGCCCCGACGCGCCGCTGACCGTGCTGGCGCGCCTGCCCGCCCCCGATGGCCATGGCAACGGGCCCGATGCCGCGCCGCACCGCGAGGATCCGGCGGTGCCCGACGCCGGTCCCGCGCTGGCGGTGGTGATCAACCCCGATCCGATGGAGCCGGCCAGCCTGGGCGCCGACCGCGTGCTCAGTGCCATGCCGCATGCCAGCGCCCGGCTGGAGCCGGCCGCCGGCGGCCCGGGCGGCACCATGGACGGCACCAGCCGACTCGATGCACTGTCCAGCATCACGCTGGCGCCGGCCGATATCCGCCTCTATGAAGTGCCGCCGGTGCCGCTGAGCCGGCCCGGCATGCCGCGGGCCGACGCGACCGCGCCGCACGGCCACGAAACCCTGGCGGTCACCGGCCTGGGCAGCGTGGTGGCCGCCATGGAGGCGCCGCGCATCGCCATCGAACGGGTCGAGCCCGCCTGCGACGCCGGCCGCTTCGCCGTGCGCCGCGTGGTGGGCGAGCGCGTCGCCGTCAGCGCCGATATCTGGATGGATGGCCACGACAAGCTGGCCGCGGCGGTGCTGTGGCGCGCGCCGGGCGAAAGCGAATGGCGCGAAACGCCGATGCAGCCAGGCATCAACGACCGCTGGGAAGGCAGCTTCCCGCTGGTGGCGCTGGGCCGGCATGAATTCACGGTCGAGGCCTGGCGCGACACCTACGCCAGCTGGCTCGACGAGATCGGCAAGAAGCGCGCGGCGGGCCTCAACGTCGCGCTCGAGATCGAGGAAGGCGCGCGGCTGGTGGCCGATGCGCTGCTGCGGCCGGCGGGAAATGGAAAAGCGGGCAACGGCAAGGCGGGCAACGGCAGGAAATCCGGCAGGAAGGACAGCCAGAAGACCGCTACCGACAGCGAACTGTCCGCCATCGTCGACGAGCTGACCGCCGCCGGCGATGACGAACGGCGCCTGCAGCTGCTGCTGTCCGAGCGCACCGCCGCGGCCATGCAGGCCGTGATGCAGACCCCGGCCGGACGCCCTTTCGCGTCGCGCCATCCGGTGGCGATGCCGGTCGAGGCCGACCGGCTGGCGGCGCGCTTCGCCAGCTGGTACGAGCTTTTTCCGCGCTCGCAGAGCAACGACGCGCAGCGCCATGGCACCTTCGACGACGTCATCGCGCGCCTGCCCGCGATCCGTGCGATGGGTTTCGACGTGCTGTACTTTCCGCCGATCCACCCGATCGGCCGCACCCATCGCAAGGGCCGCAACAACAGCCTGCGCAGCGAGCCGGGCGACCCTGGGAGCCCCTACGCCATCGGCAGCGCCGAAGGCGGCCACGATGCGCTGCATCCGGAGCTGGGCACGTTCGAGGACTTCAGCCGGCTGATCGATGCCGCCGCGGCCAATGGCCTGGAGCTGGCGCTGGACTTCGCGATCCAGTGCTCGCCCGATCATCCGTGGTTGCGGGATCATCCGGAGTGGTTCGCGCACCGGCCCGACGGCTCGCTGCGCTACGCCGAGAACCCGCCCAAGAAGTACGAGGACATCGTCAACGTCGACTTCTACGCCGCGGCGCCGGCCGGTGCCGCGCTATGGCAGGCGCTGCGCGACGTGGTGATGTTCTGGGCCGACCACGGCATCCGCATCTTCCGCGTCGACAACCCGCACACCAAGCCGCTGCCGTTCTGGGAATGGATGATCGCCGACGTGCGCGCGCGCCACCCCGACACCATCTTCCTGGCCGAGGCCTTCACCCGGCCCAAGATGATGGCGCGGCTGGCCAAGCTGGGCTTCAGCCAGTCGTACACCTACTTCACCTGGCGCAACGCCAAGTGGGAGCTGACCGAGTACCTGACCGAACTGACGCAGAGCCCGCTGCGCGAATTCTTCCGGCCGCACTTCTTCGTCAACACGCCCGACATCAACCCCTACTTCCTGCATCACGGCGGCCGCCCCGCGTTCCTGATCCGCGCGGCGCTGGCGACGCTGCTGTCCGGGCTGTGGGGCATGTACAGCGGCTTCGAGCTGTGCGAGAGCGCGCCCTTCGTGCTCGATGGCAAGGTGCGCGAGGAATACCTGGACTCCGAGAAATACCAGCTGCGCGTGCGCGACTGGCAGCAACCCGGCAATATCGTCGCCGAGATCTCGCGCCTCAACGAGATCCGTGCCGGCCACCCGGCGCTGCAGAACCACCTGGGGCTGCGCTTCTACCATGCCGGCAGCGACGCGGTGCTGTGGTTCGCGCGCTTCGTGCCAGGCACCGACTACCTGTTCGGCGACGACGTGCTGCTGGTGGCGATCAACCTCGACCCGCGCACTGCGCACGATGCCGATATCGAAATCCCGCTGTGGGAATGGGGCCTGCCGGACCAGGCCGGCCTGGCGGTGCAGGAGCTGATGCGCGGCCAGCGCTTCGAGCTGCGCGGCAAGTACCAGCGCATCCGGCTCGACCCGGCGCAGCTGCCGTTCGCGGTCTGGCACGTGCAGCCGCTGGAACGTCCCGCCCCCCGCCCACCTGCTGCGCCGGTCTCGACCGACCCGCACGGCGCCTGACAGGCATACGTGGAGACACGGATGAAACGCCTTACCGAAACCGCCAGCGCCGCCCTGCTCAACGCCGACCCGCTCTGGTACAAGGATGCCGTCATCTACCAGCTGCACATCAAGTCCTTTTTCGACGCCAATGGCGATGGCGTGGGCGACTTCGCCGGCCTGCTCGGCAAGCTCGACTATCTGGTCAACCTGGGCGTCGACACGGTATGGCTGCTGCCGTTCTATCCGTCGCCGCGCCGCGACGACGGCTACGACATCGCCGACTACCGCAACGTCCACCCCGACTACGGCACGCTGGCCGACGCGCGGCGCTTTATCGCCGCCGCGCATGCGCGCGGCCTGCGCGTGATCACCGAGCTGGTGATCAACCATACCTCTGACCAGCATCCGTGGTTCCAGCGCGCGCGCAAGGCCAAGCCCGGCTCCGCGGCGCGCCGCTATTACGTGTGGTCGGACCATGACCAGGCCTACGCCGGCACGCGCATCATCTTCTGCGATACCGAGAAATCCAACTGGAGCTGGGATCCGGTGGCGGGCGCGTATTTCTGGCACCGCTTTTACTCGCACCAGCCGGACCTGAACTTCGACAACCCGCAGGTGCTCAACGAAGTGCTGTCGGTGATGCGCTTCTGGCTCGACATGGGGGTCGACGGCCTGCGCCTGGACGCGGTGCCCTACCTGGTCGAGCGCGAAGGCACCAGCAACGAGAACCTGCCCGAGACCCACGCCGTGATCCGCAGCATCCGCTCGCACCTGGACCAGCACTTCCCCGGCCGCATGCTGCTGGCCGAGGCCAATATGTGGCCGGAGGACGCGCAGCAGTACTTCGGCCTGACCGGGCCCGACCCGGAGGGCGACGAATGCCACATGGCGTTCCACTTCCCGCTGATGCCGCGCATGTACATGGCGATCGCGCGCGAGGACCGCTTCCCGATCACCGACATCATGCGCCAGACGCCGGAGGTGCCGCCCAACTGCCAGTGGGCGATCTTCCTGCGCAACCATGACGAGCTGACGCTGGAGATGGTGACCAGCAGCGAGCGCGACTACCTGTGGGAGGTCTACGCCACCGACCGGCGCGCGCGCATCAACCTGGGCATCCGCCGCCGCCTGGCGCCGCTGATGGAACGCGACCGCCGCCGCATCGAGCTGATGAACAGCCTGCTGTTCTCGATGCCGGGCACGCCGGTGATCTACTACGGCGACGAGATCGGCATGGGCGACAACATCCACCTGGGCGACCGCGACGGCGTGCGCACGCCGATGCAGTGGTCGCCCGACCGCAACGGCGGCTTCTCGCATGCCGATCCCGAGCGCCTGGTGCTGCCACCGCTGCAGGGCCCGCTGTACGGCTACGAGGCGGTCAATGTCGAGGCCCAGGCACGCGATCCGCATTCGCTGCTGAACTGGATGCGGCGCATGCTGGCGCTGCGGCGCAAGCACCGCGCCTTCGGCCGCGGCACGCTGCGCTTCCTGTTTCCCGGCAACCGCAAGATCCTGGCGTACCTGCGCGAGTTCGAAGGCGAGCACATCCTGTGCGTGGCCAACCTGTCGCGCGCGCCGCAGGCGGTGGAGCTGGACCTGTCGGCGTTCAACGGCCGCGTGCCGGTGGAGATGATGGGCGCGACGCCGTTCCCGGCGATCGGCACGCTGACCTACCTGCTGACGCTGCCACCCTATGGCTTCTACTGGTTCGTGCTGAGCGACGAGGCGCAGCCGCCGTCGTGGCACGTGGAGGCGCCCGAACAAATGCCAGACCAGATCACCCTTGTGATGCAGAACACCGGCCGGCCCGAACTGACCGAGGCCTCGCGCCGGCTGATGGCCAGCGAGGTGCTGCCGCACTACATCGGCAGGCGCCGCTGGTTCGGCGGCAAGCACGAGCGCATCGAACGCGTCGCGCTGGCCTACCTGCTGCCGTTCGCGCGCGGCAGCGGCGGCGAGGACATCTACCTGGGCGAGGTCGAGGTGGGCCTGCCCGGGCGCACCGAGCGCTACCAGCTGCCGGTGGGCATCCTGTGGGACCGCGAAAGCGCCGACGGGGTCTCGCAGCTGGCGCATGGCCTGTCGATGGCGCGCGTGCGCCAGGGCAGCCGCGTCGGGCTCGCCACCGACGGCTTCGTGGTCGAGCCGTTCGCGCGCGAGGTGGTGCGCGCGCTGCGCAACGGCCTGCAGGTCCACGCCGGGCACGACCTGATCCAGTTCCGCGCCGAGCCCGGTCTGGCCGCGCTGGAACTGGAGCGCGACCCGATCGAGTACATGTCGGCCGAGCAGTCCAACAGCTCGCTGTCGTACAACAACACCGCCGTGCTCAAGCTGGTGCGCCGGCTCTCGGGCGGCATCCACCCCGAAGCCGAGATGACGCGCTACCTGACCGCGCAGGGCTATGCCCACGCCGCCGCGCTGCTGGGCGAGGTGGTGCGCACCGGGCCTGACGGCGTGCCGCATACCATGATGCTGCTGCAGGGCTATATCCTGAACCAGGGCAACGGCTGGGACTGGACCCTCGATTACCTGGGCCGCGCCATCGACGATGCGCTGCCGTCGCAGGACAGCGAGGACGAGTTCGCCGAGGCCTTGAACGGCTACGCCGCGCTGGCCGGAACGCTGGGGCGCCGGCTGGCCGAACTGCACGCGGTGCTGGCGCGTCCCACCGACGATGACGCCTTCACGCCGCTGCCCGCCACCGACGACGATGCGCGCGCCTGGGCCGGACAGGCGATGGAGGCGCTGCAGCGCGCGCTGAGCCGCCTTCAGGCACGGCCCGCCGCAGAGACCGCAACCCCGGCCTTCGAGGCCGATGTGCAAACCCTGATGGCGGCGCGCGATGCGCTGCCCGGGCTGGTCGACAAGCTCGCCGCCGCCGCGCCCGGCAGCCTGCAGACCCGCATCCACGGCGACTTCCACCTGGGCCAGGTGCTGATCGCGCAGAACGACACCTACCTGGTCGACTTCGAAGGCGAGCCCGGCCTGCCGCTCGACTGGCGCCGGCGCAAGACCTCGCCGCTGCGCGACGTGGCGGGACTGCTGCGCTCGCTCGACTATGCCGCGGCCACGGTCGGCACCGACCGCCGCGAACGCACCCACAGCGAGCTGCCGCCGCAGCTGGCGGAACGGCGCGCGGTGCTGCTGGAGCGCTTCCGCACCACCGCCAATGAAGCCTTCCTGAACTGCTACCGCCAGCACATGGAGGCCGCGCCCGTGCCATGGGTCGCGCCCGACCAGCTGCAACCGCTGCTCGACCTGTTCCTGCTGGAGCGCGCGGCGTATGAAGTCGATTACGAAGCCGCCAACCGGGTCGCGTGGATCGACCTGCCGGCCAGCGGGCTGGCGCGCCTGCTGCGCAAGCTGGCGCCGCAGGGAGATCAGCCATGAGCCCCTCCGCCAGTACCGGCAGCACCGGTACCACCACGCGCGCTGGCAAGCAGGCCGCAGTGCTGCCTGGCCATGAACTCGACGCCCTGCTGGGCGGCCGCCATCCCGATCCGTTCGGCGTGCTGGGACCGCATCCGGATGGCGACGCCACGCTGGTGCGCGCCTGCCTGCCCGGGGCGGCGTCGGTGCAGCTGGCCGATGCCGGCGGCGCGCCGCTGGCGGAGATGGAACGGCTGCATGGCGGCGGCGTGTTCGCCGCGCGCTTGCCGCAGGCAACAGGCGCCGGCGCGGCGGCCTACCGGCTGCGCGTGCAATGGTCCGACGGCACCGAGCAGTGCAGCGCCGACCCCTACGCCTTCGGCCTGCTGCTGGGCGAGCTGGACCTGCACCTGATCGCCGAGGGCCGGCACTTCGAGCTGGGCGCGTGCCTGGGCGCGCAATGCCAGCGCGTGGACGGCATCGACGGCGTGCGCTTCGCGGTGTGGGCGCCCAATGCGCGGCGGGTCTCGGTGATCGGGGACTTCAACGGTTGGCACCCGGCGCGGCATCCGATGCGGCTGCGCCATCCCAGCGGCATCTGGGAGCTGTTCGTCCCGGCCGCGCTGGGGGCGCAGCCGGGCAGCCGCTACAAGTACGACCTGCTCGACCCGCATGGCACCGAGCTGCCCGACAAGGCCGACCCGCTGGCGCTTGCCGCCGAGCCGCCGCCCGCCACCGCCTCGGTGGTGACCGGTCCCGGCCAGGGGGCGCCGCCGTTCACCTGGCACGATGACGACTGGATGGCCCGCCGCCGGGAACGCGACCCGTACCGCACGCCGATGTCGGTGTATGAAGTCCACGTGCTGTCGTGGCTGCGCGCGGCCAACGACGCGCAGCATGGCTGGAACATCCTGGCCGACCGGCTGGTGCCCTACGTGCAGGAGCTGGGCTTCACCCATATCGAGCTGCTGCCCATCACCGAGCACCCGTTCGGCGGCTCGTGGGGCTACCAGCCGCTGTCGCTGTACGCCCCCACCGCGCGGCTGGGACCGCCGCAAGCCTTTGCCGCCTTCATCGACCGCTGCCACCAGGCCGGCATCGGCGTGATCCTGGACTGGGTGCCGGCGCACTTCCCCACCGATCCGCACGGGCTGGCGCAGTTCGACGGCACCGCGCTGTACGAGCACCAGGATCCGCGCGAAGGCTTCCACCAGGACTGGAACACGCTGATCTACAACCTGGGCCGCAACGAAGTGCGCGGCTTCCTGCTGGCCGGCGCGCTGCACTGGCTCGAGCACTTCCACGCCGACGGCCTGCGCGTCGATGCGGTGGCTTCGATGCTCTACCGCGACTACAGCCGCGAGCCCGGCCAGTGGGTACCGAACCGTTTCGGCGGCCGCGAGAACCTCGAAGCGGTGGACTTCCTGCGCGAACTCAACGCGGTGGTCCATGAACGCTGCCCGGGCGCGCTGACCATCGCCGAAGAGTCCACCGCGTGGCCGGGCGTGACCGCCAGCGTCGCCAGCGGCGGGCTCGGCTTCGACTTCAAGTGGAATATGGGCTGGATGCATGACACCCTGAAATATCTTGGCCACGAGCCGGTGCACCGCGCCTGGCACCACCAGAACATGACCTTCGGCCTGGTCTACGCCTGGTCCGAAGCCTTCGTGCTGCCGCTGTCGCACGACGAGGTGGTGCACGGCAAGGGCTCGATGATCGGCAAGGTGCCGGGCGACGACTGGCAGCGCTTTGCCGGCCTGCGCGCCTACTACGGCTTCATGTGGACGCATCCCGGCAAGAAGCTGCTGTTCATGGGCGGCGAGCTGGCGCAGTGGCAGGAATGGAACCACGACGCCGAACTCGACTGGCCGCTGCTGGACCAGCCCATGCACCGCGGCATGCACACGCTGGTGCGCGACCTGAACCGGCTCTACCGCGAGCTGCCCGCGCTGCATGCGCTGGACCACAGTCCCGAAGGCTTCGAGTGGGTGGTCGGCGACGACAACCACAACAGCGTGTTCGCATGGCTGCGCCGCGCGGGGGCGGACAGCCGCGAGGTGGTGCTGGCGGTGGTCAACATGACGCCGGTGCCGCGCCAGGCCTACCGTGTCGGCGTGCCCTGTGCCGGCACGTGGCGGGAATGCCTGAATACCGATGCCGCGGTCTACGGCGGCAGCAACGTCGGCAACGGCGGCGCCGTGACGGCCATCGACGTGCCTTCGCACGGTCAGCCGGCTTCGCTGGCGCTGACGCTGCCGCCGCTGGCCACGCTGGTGCTGCGCTTCGACCAGGGTGACGGCAGCGAAGGCGCCGCGACATGACGCGCCAGTTCGCAGACCGGCTGCTGCCCGGCAAGCCGTTTCCGCTGGGAGCCCACTGGGACGGGCTGGGAGTCAATTTCGCGGTGTTCTCGGCGCACGCCTGGCGCATCGACTTGTGCCTGTTCTCCGACAACGGCCGCAAGGAACTGGCCCGGCTGCCGTTGCCGGAATGCACCGACGAGATCTGGCATGGCTACCTGCCCAACGCGGCGCTGGGCACGCTGTACGGCTATCGCGCGCATGGTCCTTACGATCCCGGCCACGGGCACCGCTTCAACCCGCACAAGCTGCTGCTGGACCCGTATGCGCGCCAGCTGAGCGGGCCGGTGCGCTGGTCCGACGCGCTGTTCGGCTACCGGCTGCAGAGCGCGCGCGGCGATCTCACGCCGGACCGCCGCGACAGCGCGCCGACCATGCCCAAGGCGGTGGTGGTGGACGAGAGCTTCCACTGGGGCGACGACCGGCCGCCGGCCGTGCCCTGGCCCGCCACCGTGATCTACGAAGCCCACCTGCGCGGCCTGTCGATGCTGCGCGACGACCTGCTGCCCAACCTGCGCGGCACCTTCGCCGCGCTGTGCGACCCGCGCTTTATCGACCACCTGGTGCAGCTGGGCGTCACCACCATCGAGCTGCTGCCGGTGCATGCCATCCTGCAGGACCGCTTCCTGCTGGAGCGCGGCCTGCGCAATTACTGGGGCTACAACACGCTGTCGTACTTCGCCCCCGAGCCGGCCTACCTCGGCACCGGGCAGTTGCAGGAATGCAAGGTGGCGATGCGGCGCCTGCATGCCGCCGGCATCGAAGTGATCCTGGACGTGGTCTACAACCACACCTGCGAAGGCAACGAGCTGGGGCCGACGGTGTCCTGGCGCGGACTCGACAACGCCAGCTACTACCGGCTGATGCCCGGCGACGAGCGCCACTACATCAACGACACCGGCTGCGGCAATACGCTCAACCTGTCGCACCCGCGCGTGCTGCAGATGGTGCTGGATTCGCTGCGCTACTGGGTGCATTGCTACCACGTCGACGGCTTCCGCTTCGACCTGGGCAGCACGCTCGGGCGCGAAGGCAACGGCTTCGACGCGGGCTCCGGCTTCTTCGACGCGCTGATGCAGGATCCGGTGCTGAGCCGCGTCAAGCTGATCTCCGAGCCCTGGGACCTGGGCCCGGGCGGCTACCAGCTCGGCAACCATCCGCCCGGCTTTGCCGAGTGGAACGACAAGTTCCGCGACGTCAGCCGCCGCTTCTGGCGCGGCGACGCCGGGCACCGCGGCGAGATGGCGGCGCGGCTGGCGGCCTCGGCCGACCTGTTCGACCGCCGCCGCCGGCGCCCGTGGGCCAGCATCAACTTCATCACCGCGCACGATGGCTTCACCCTGGCCGACCTGGTCAGCTACAGCGCCAAGCACAACGAGGCCAACGGCGAAGACAACCGCGACGGCACCGACGACAACGCCAGCGCCAACTGGAGCCCGGACGGCAGCGTCGAAGGGCCCACCGACGACCCCGACATCCTGCAGCGCCGCGGCCGCGTGGCGCAGGCGCTGATGGCCACGCTGCTGCTGGCGCAGGGCACGCCGATGCTGACCGCCGGCGACGAATGGGGCCGCAGCCAGGCCGGCAACAACAATGCCTATTGCCAGGACAACGAGCTGTCGTGGCTGGACTGGAAGCAGGCCCAGGCGCCCGGCGCGCAGCCGATGCAGCAGATGGTGCGCCGGCTGCTGGCGCTGCGGCGCAGGCTCCATGCGCTGGGCGGCGACCGCTTTGCCCACGGGCGCGAAGAACCGGCGCCGGGCATTGCCGACATCGCCTGGTTCGACACCGACGGCAAGCCGCCGACGCCTGAAGAATGGGCCGATCCGGAGATCCGTACGCTGGCGCTGCGACGCGCCGCCGCCCCGCCGCAGCCGGAGCGCCCGCTGCTGGCTTCGCTGGCGCAGGCCACGCCGGGCGATGCGCACGCGGTGCAGGTAACCCTGCTGCTGCTCAACGCCGGCGACAGCGATGCCACCTTCCAGCTGCCCGAGCCCGCGCTGCCGTGGGCCGTGCTGTTCGACAGCAGCCGCCCCGAGGCCAGCGACGCCGAGCTGGCCGGCACACAGGTGAACGAATCCCAGCCGGTCGCCGCCCACTCTCTGGTGCTGCTGGCCGCGCAGGCGCCCACGCCGCGGGAGGACCAGGCGTGAGCCGCGCTGGCACGACTTCGCCGCTGCAGGCGCTGGCGCTGCGCGCCGGCCTGCAGCCGCACTGGACCGATGCCTGGGACCAGCCGCGCGAGGTCGGCGACGCGGCCCTGCGGCGCGTGCTGGAAGGACTGGGCCTGCCGTGCGGCAGCCCCGGCCAGTGCGCCGCCTCGCACGCGTGGCTGGCCGCCGACGACGCGGCGCATGCACTGCCGCCGCTGCTGACCGCCGAGCGCGGCCAGCCGGTCGCGGTGCCGTGGCCGCATACCGTGCCGCAGCGCGCCTACCGGGTGACGCTGGAAGACGGCGCGATCATCGCCGGCACCGCGGTGCGCGGCGCGGGTGCCGATGCCGCGCTGATGCAATTGCCCGCCATCGACGTCTGCGGCTACCACCGGCTGGAGCTGGGCAATGCCCATGCCACGCTGGCGGTGGCGCCGCGGCGCTGCTACGGCGTCGCCGACGCGCTGCGGCATGCCGGCCGGGCCACGCAGAGCAACGGCGAAGGCGCGCCCACGCCACCATGGGGCCTGGCGGTGCAGCTCTACAGCCTGCGGCGCGGCGTGCCCTGCGGCATGGGCGACCTGACCGCGCTGGCCGAAGGCTGCACCAGCGCCGCGCGCGCCGGCGCGGATGCCATCGCCATCAACCCGCTGCATGCGCCCTTCGCCGCGCTGCCCGAGCGCTACAGCCCGTATGCGCCCTCGAGCCGCCTGTTCCTGAACCCGCTCTATGCCGACCCTGCCACGGTGTTCGGCCAGCCCGCGGTCGACGCCGCCATCGCCGACCTGGGCGCGGGCGACACGCTGCAGGCGCTCGACGCCCGCGGCGAGATCGACTGGATCGCGCTGGCGCCGCTGCGCTACGCCATCCTGCGCTGGCTGTGGCAGCGCCGCGAGTCCCTGCTGCCGCGCGCGGCGCTGGACGACTATGCCGCGTTCCGCGCGCGCGGCGGCACGGCGCTGCATGCACATGCCTGCTATGAGGCAATCCAGGCCCAACGGCTCGGCGACAGCGCCAACGGCAACAACCAGCAGGCCGCGCCGGACTGGCGCTGCTGGCCGGTCACGCTGCGCTCCCCGGCCGATGCCGCGGTGGCCGCGTTCGCGCAGGCTCACGCCGACGACGTGGCCTTCCACGCCTTCCTGCAATGGCTGGCCGACGACGGCCTGGCGCGGGCGCAGCGCGCGGCGCGGGACGCCGGCATGGCCATCGGCATCATCCGCGACCTTGCGGTCGGCGCCGACCCCGGCGGCAGCCAGGCCTGGACGCGCCAGCCCGAAACCCTGGCCGGCTTCCATGCCGGCGCGCCGCCCGACCTTTACAACCCGCTCGGACAGGACTGGGGCGTGGCGGTGTTCTCGCCGCGGGGGCTGCGCCGGCACGGCTACGCGGCGTTCCTGGAGATGCTGCGCGCCAACCTGTCGCACGCCGGCGGACTGCGCATCGACCACGTGCTGGGCCTGGCGCGCATGTGGCTGGTGCCGGCCGGCGCGCCCGCCAGCGACGGCGCCTACCTGCGCTATCCGCTGCAGGACTTGCTGCGGCTGGTGGCGCTGGAGTCGTGGCGGCATCGCGCCATCATCATCGGCGAGAACCTCGGCACGGTGCCGCCGGAGCTGAATGCCGCACTGTCGGCGCGCGGCGTGCTGGGCATCGACGTGCTGTGGTTCCAGCGCGAAGCACAGGCGCAGGACGACGCACGGGATGAGGCAACGGAAGAGACCGCCGACCTGGCCGGTCAGGAGGCAGACACAGCGGCCTTCATGCCGCCGCAAGACTGGCCCGCGGATGCCGTCGCCACCACCACCACGCACGACCTGCCCACCGTCGCCGGCTGGTGGGCCGGCCAGGACCTGGCGTGGCGCTACCGGCTGCAGCTGCTGGCGCCGGGCGAAACCCTGGCCCAGGCGCAGGCCGGCCGCGCGCGCGAGCGCGTGGCGCTGTGGCAGGCCTTGTGCGACGCCGGACTATGCAGCGGCGCGGTCCCCGCGCCGGACCAGGCCCCGCTGGACGCGGTGCTGGCCTGGCTGGGCACGGCGCGCACCGCGCTGCGGCTGCTGCCGGTGGAAGACCTGCTCGGCCTGCCCGAGCAGCCCAACCTGCCCGGCACCACCAGCGGCCATCCCAACTGGCAGCGCCGGCTCGATACGGAGGTGCGTGCGTGGTTCGGCACCCCGGCGCTGCGCGCGCGCGCCGATGCATGGCGTGGCATCCGCCCCGGCGCACGCCATCCGCCGGCGCAGCGATGAGGGCTACAAGCCTCACCGCATCCACCAATGTGCTGTGTCCGAAACCGCCGTCCGCATCGATCGTGCAACCGCCTTTCGATCCGCTAAGCTTGACCCACCCCCATGCGCAGGAGCCCCGCCATGAACGAAGCCATCCGGCCCGAGCATGCCGATGACACCCGCACCGCCCTGTCCGGCGCCAGCCTGCGCCAGGCCTTTCTCGACCACCTGTTCCATACCCAGGGCAAGCTGCCCGGCCACGCCAGCGAAAACGACCTCTACCAGGCCGCGGCGCATACCGTGCGCGACCGCCTGGTGCAGCGCTGGATCAGCACCGCCGAAGCCTACCTGGGCCAGCCGTCGCGCACGGTGGCCTACCTGTCCGCCGAATTCCTGATGGGCCCGCACCTGGGCAACAACCTGATCAACCTGGGCATCTTCGAGGAAGTCTGCGAGGCCATGGAGGCGGCCGGGCTCGATCTCGCGCGCATCCTCGACCAGGAAGTCGAGCCAGGACTCGGCAACGGCGGCCTGGGCCGGCTGGCGGCGTGCTTCATGGATTCGCTCGCGACGCTGGAGATCCCCGCGCTCGGCTACGGCATCCGCTACGAGTACGGCATCTTCCAGCAGACCATCATGGACGGCATGCAGGTGGAGAAGACCGATACCTGGCTGCGCAATGGCAACCCGTGGGAGATCCAGCGCTCCGAATGGGCGGTGCAGGTGCGCCTGGGCGGGCACACCGAGCACTACACCGACGACCGCGGCCACTACCGCGTGCGCTGGGTGCCGGCCAAGACGGTGGTCGGCGTGCCGTTCGATTCGCCGATCCTGGGCTACCGCGTCAACACCGTGAACACGCTGCGGCTGTGGCGCGCCGACGCAACCGAGGCGTTCGACTTCCACACCTTCAACCGCGGCGACTACCTTGGCGCCGTCAGCAAGAAGGTGACCTCCGAGAACCTGACCAAGGTGCTCTACCCCAACGACGAAACCACGCAGGGCAAGGAGCTGAGGCTCGAGCAGCAGTATTTCTTCGTCGCCTGCTCGCTGCAGGACATGCTGCGGCTGCTCGCGGTCGACGGCATCCCGGTGACGCGCTTCCACGAGAAGTTCGCGGTGCAGCTCAATGACACCCACCCCGCCGTGGGCATTGCCGAACTGATGCGGCTGCTGGTCGACGAGCACGACCTGCCCTGGAACGAGGCCTGGCACATCACCCAGAACGCCTTTGCCTATACCAACCACACGCTGCTGCCCGAGGCGCTGGAGCAATGGCCGCTGCCGCTGTTCGGGCGGGTGCTGCCGCGCCACCTCGAGATCATCCTGGAGATCAACGCGCGTTTCCTGGACGAGGTGCGGATCCGCTTCTACGGCGACGAATCGCGGCTGGCGCGGCTGTCGCTGATCGACGAGCATGGCCAGCGCCACGTGCGCATGGCCAACCTGGCGTGCGTGGGCAGCCATGCCGTCAATGGCGTGGCCGAGCTGCACTCGCGCCTGATGCGCGAGGACGTGCTCAAGGACTTCTACGAGATGTGGCCGGAGAAGTTCACCAGCATCACCAACGGCGTGACGCCGCGGCGCTGGCTGGCGCTGTCCAACCCGCGGCTGACGCGGCTGGTATCCGATGCGATCGGCGATGGCTGGATCTCTGACCTCGAACAGCTGCGCGCGCTGGAGCCGCATGCCGAAGACGCCGGCTTCCGCGACTCGTGGCAGGCCGCGCGGCTGGCCAACAAGACCGACCTGGCGCAGCTGGTGCGCGACACCACCGGCGTGGTGATCGACCCGTCGTCGATGTTCGACGTGATGGTCAAGCGCATCCACGAATACAAGCGCCAGCACCTGGCGGTGCTGCATGTGATCGCGCTGTACCACCGCATCAAGTCCGACCCGGGCGCGCAGATCCAGCCGCGCACCTTCCTGTTCGGCGGCAAGGCCGCGCCCGGCTACGCCTATGCCAAGCTGATGATCCGCTTCATCACCTCGGTGGCCGACGTGGTCAACCGCGACCCGCAGGTGCGCGACCGGCTCAAGGTGGTGTTCCTGCCCAACTTCAACGTCACCTACGGCCAGCGCATCTACCCGGCGGCGGACCTGGCCGAGCAGATCTCTCTGGCGGGCAAGGAAGCCTCGGGCACCGGCAACATGAAGTTCGCGATGAACGGCGCGCTGAATATCGGCACCATGGACGGCGCCAATATCGAATTGCGCGAAGCGGTGGGCCACGACAACTTCTTCCCGTTCGGCCTGACCGCGCCCGAGGTCTATGCGCTGCGCGACAGCGGCTACGACCCGGCCGCGTACTACCACAGCAACCCGCAGCTGCGCGCGGTGATCGACCTGGTGCAGCAGGGCTTCTTCTCGCGCGGCGAGCCCGGCCTGTTCCGCCCGTTGTTCGAGCCGCAGCATGGGCACGATCCCTACCTGCTGATGGCGGATTTCGCCGCCTATATCGATTGCCAGCAGAAGGTGTCGGCCGCGTATGCCGATCAGGCGCGCTGGCAGCGCATGTCGGTGCTGTCGTGCGCGCGCTCGGGGCGCTTTTCGTCGGACCGGGCCATCCGCGAATACTGCGAGCGCGTCTGGCATGTCGCGCCGGTGCCGGTGCGGCTGCTGCACCGCGCCAGCGGCGAGCCCTGGCAGGTGGAAGCCGGCGTGAGCGGGCCGCGCGCGGCCTGAGGCGCGCAACAGTTGCCCGCGCCGATGGCATGGGCGAAGGCGCAGGGTAGTTTCTACAATGCCACAGGTAACAAAGCCCGCGCCGCGCTGCCCCGCGGGCTTGCCGGTGGCGCCCCGAATGCGCCGTTCTGCTGGCATGGAGTTCGCATTGCGCAAGGATCCTATTCCCCCAGAACCCTCAGAAGGCAGGAGCCGAATTTGAACGCCGACCCCTTTCTCCTCGCTCCCGGCACGCGCTCTGCCGTGCCGCCGCTGGCGCCGTTCGACTGCTTTGCCGCGCCTTCGGCATCCCCCTTCTGCACCCACGACGAACCCACGCAGGACTACCTGTTCGGGCCGGCCTGGCTGCCGGACGGACGGGTACGCTTCCGGCTGTGGGCGCCAGACGCCGCCGAGCAGGGCCACGCCGTGCGCGTGGAGATCGCCGGGCTGGGGCCGGTGCCGATGGCGTGCGGGCCCAACGGGTGGTTCGAGGCGATCGTGCCGGGCTGCGCGGGCGCGCGCTACTGGTTCCGCCTCGACGACGGCACCACCGTGCCCGACCCGGCCTCGCGCTGGCAGGCCGACGATGTCCACGGCCCCAGCATCGTGCCGGCACGCGATGCCGCCAGCGCGTTTGCGTGGACCTGCCCCGACTGGCGCGGCCGCCCCTGGCACGAAGCCATCGTCTATGAAATGCACGTCGGCCTGTGCGGCGGCTACGCGGGCGCCGCGCAGCAACTGCCGCGGCTGGCGGCGCTGGGCTTCACCGCGGTCGAGCTGATGCCGGTCGCCGAGTTTCCCGGCACGCGCAACTGGGGCTATGACGGCGTGTTGCCGTTTGCGCCGGAGTCCGGCTACGGCACGCCCGACGACCTGCGCGCACTGGTCGACCGCGCCCACCAGCTCGGCATGATGGTGCTGCTGGACGTGGTCTACAACCATTTCGGGCCGGAGGGCAACTATCTGCACCGCTACGCCAGCGCCTTTTTCCGCGCGGACCGCCAGACCCCGTGGGGGCCGGCCATCGATTTCCGCCGGCCGCAGGTGCGGCGCTTCTTTACCGAGAACGCACGCTACTGGCTCGAGCAGTTCCGCTTCGACGGCCTGCGCCTGGACGCCGTGCATGCCATCGAGGACGAAGGCTGGCTGGCGGCGCTGCCGGGCGAACTGCGCACCGCGCTGGCCGATGGCGATGGCCCCCGCCGCCATGTCCACCTGGTGCTTGAGAACGACAACAACGACGCCGCGCTGCTGGCCGCCGGCTACGACGCGCAGTGGAACGACGACGCGCACCACGCGCTGCACGTGCTGCTGACCGGCGAGGACGATGGCTACTACCGGGACTACAGCGCGGCGCCGGATACGGGCGATGGCGGCAGAGGCGGCAATGGCGACAGCGCCGCCGCCGCGCGCGGCGTGCCTGCGCTGCGCCACCTCGCGCGCGTGCTGGGCGAAGGCTTTGCCTACCAGGGCGAACGCTCGGCGTTCCGCTCGGCCGCGCTGCCCGCGGTGGCAGAGGGCGTGCGGCGCGGCCAGCCCAGCGCGCACCTGCCGCCCACGGCCTTTGTCTGCTTCCTGCAGAACCACGACCAGACCGGCAACCGCGCCCTCGGCGAACGGCTGGCGCAACTGGCCGACCGCGAGGCGCTGCGCGCGGCCATCGCCATGCAGCTGCTGTGCCCGCAGGTGCCGCTGGTGTTCATGGGCGAGGAAACCGGCAGCGCGCAGCCGTTCCTGTATTTCACCAGCCATCCGCCCGAGCTGGCCCGCGCCGTGCGCGACGGACGCCGGCGCGAGTTCGCCGCGACCGCCGCGTTCAGCGACGAGGCCCGTGCGGCGGCCATCCCCGATCCCAACGACCCGGCCACGTTCGAAGCCTCGCGCCCGCGCTTCGACGATGACGGCGACTGGACCCCGTACTATCGCGAACTGCTCGCCGTGCGGCGGCGCGAACTGCTGCACCGGCTGGCCGGCTGCCAGAGCGCCGGCGTCGACGTGCTGGGGCCGGCGGCGCTGTGCGCGCGCTGGCGGCTGATGGACGGCGTCGAGCTGAGCCTGTGGCTCAACCTGGGCAACGAAGCCGTGCCGTGCACGCGGCCGTGCCACGATCGCAGCACCGCGCTGCATGAGAGCAGCGCCGGCGCGGCAGCGGCCCTGTCGGCCGGGCTGCTGCCGCAGCGCTCGTGCGTGGCCACCGTGTGCGAGCCCGCCGCGGCCCGCGCGCGATGATGCCTGACGGCGCGCCGCAAGCGCTGCCACGCGCAACCGCCCGGCTGCAGCTGCACCCGGGCTTCACCTTTGCCGATGCCGCCGCCGTGGTCGGCTACTACGCCGCGCTGGGCGTCAGCCACCTCTACCTGTCGCCCATATGCGGCGCGCGGCCCGGCTCCACCCATGGCTATGACGTCACCGATTTCACCGCGGTGCGCGACGAGCTGGGCGGCGAGCCGGGCCTGAAAGCGCTGGCCGCGCGCGCCCGCGACGCCGGCCTCGGCCTGATCGTCGACATCGTGCCCAACCATATGGCGGCCGACCCGACCCACAACGGCTGGTGGCGCGACGTGCTGGCACATGGCCGCGGCAGCCCGTACGCGGCCAGCTTCGACATCGACTGGACCCCGCGCGACCGGGCACTGCATGGCAAGGTGCTGCTGCCGATCCTGGGGCAATCGTACTGGGACACCGTGGTGGCCGGCGAACTGCGCTGGGTGCCGGCCAGCGACGATGTCCCAGCCCATCTGCGCTATTTCGACCACACCCTGCCGCTGGCGCCGGGCAGCGTCGACGCCGAAGCCGAACGCGACGGCCAGGCCTGGTACGACGCCACGCGTGCCGACGGCCGCAGCCGGCTCCATGCCCTGCTGGAACGCCAACACTACCGGCTGGCCTGGTGGCGCACCGCCGCCGCCGCGCAGAACTGGCGCCGCTTCTTCGAGATCAGCGACTTGGTCGGCGTGCGCGAGGAAGACGAGCGGGTGTTCGACGCGGTCCATGCGCTGGTCCTGCGCCTGCTGCGCGAAGGCTGGATCGACGGCGTGCGCGTCGACCACGTCGACGGCCTGGCCGATCCCGCCGGCTATTGCCGCCGGCTGCGTGCCGAACTGGACCGCCATGCCGCCGCGCGCCCGCCCACGCTGCGGCTGGAGCGTCCGTGGCTGGTGGTCGAGAAGATCCTGGGCCCGCGCGAGCGCCTGGCGCCGGACTGGCAGGTGCATGGCACCACCGGCTATGACTTCATGGACGAAGTCGCCGCGGTGCTGCATGACGGCGACGGCGAGACCCCGCTGGACGCGCTGTGGGCGACGGTCAGCGGCGATGCGCGCGGCTTTGCCGAGCATGTCGAGGCCGCGCGGCGCCAGGTGCTGGAGCGGCACCTGGTGACGGAATTCGAAGGCGCCGCAGCGTGCCTGCGCGACTGCGCCGAGCAGGAGCCCGGCACGCGCGACCTGACCCGGGCAGCGCTGCGGCGCGCGCTGGCCGCGCTGATGGCCGCGGTGCCGGTGTATCGCAGCTACTTCGATGCGCATCCGGCCGAACGCGACGCGGCCGCGGCGCTTGCCGATGACGCCATGCTCGAACAAGCCATGCGCGCGGCCCGCGTCGGCCTGGCGCCCGACGAAGCGGTGGCGCTGGCCTTTATCGGCGGCTGCCTGCGCACCGCCGCGCCGGCCGACAGCGAAACCGGCGCACTGCGCCGCCGGCTGCAGCAGCTGATGCCGGCGCTGGCGGCCAAGGCCGGCGAGGACACCGCGTTCTACCGCTACGGCCGGCTACTGTCGCGCAACGAAGTCGGCAGCGATCCGGCCCGGCTGGCGATGCCGCCGGCGCAATTCCACGCCCGCATGGCGGCGCGGCGGCTGGCCTGCCCCTACGCCATGCTCGCTACCGCGACCCACGACCACAAGCGCGGCGAAGACGCACGCATGCGCCTGGCGGTGCTGAGCGAGGTCCCGGGCGCGTGGGCCGATGCCGTGGCCGCGTGGGAGGCCGCGTCGGCCGGGCTGCTGGCTACCTTGCCGCAAGCGCCGGACCCGGGCGACCGGCTGATGCTGTACCAGACCCTGGTCGGCGCCTGGCCGATGGAAGACCTGGACCTTGCCGACGACGCCGGCGCCGCGCAGCCCTTGCTGGAGCGCGTGGGCGCGTGGCAGCGCAAGGCCATCCGCGAAGCCAAGCGCCACGGCAACTGGACCTGCCCCGACACCGACTACGAAAGCGCATGCGAGGCCTTCCTGCACGGCCTTTCCGCACATGCGCCAGCCGGCGGAGCCGGCAGTGTGCTGGCGCAGATCGGCCAGTTCGTGCAGCGCATTGCCGCGGCCGGGGCCCTGAACAGCCTGGCGCAGGTGCTGGTGCAACTGACCGCGCCCGGCATTCCGGACCGCTACCAGGGCTGCGAAGGCTGGGACCTGAGCCTGGTCGATCCCGACAACCGGCGCCCGCCCGACTACGCCCGGCTGCAGGCCCGGCTGAGCTGCAGCGCGGGCTGGGCCCACTGGCTGGCGCACTGGCGCGACGGCCGCATCAAGCAGCAGCTGGTGCGGCAGGTGCTGGCGGTGCGCCGCGCGCATGCCGCGCTGTTCGCCGACGGCCAATACAGCATGCTCGCCGCGCAGGGCGCGCTGGTGCCGCAGGTGCTGGCGTTCGCGCGCAGCGCCGACGGGCGCCAGGCCATCACCGTGGTGACCCGGCTTGCCGCGGCGCGCGTCGACCCCGCCCTGCCGCGCATTCCGCAAGCGGCCTGGGGTGATACCACGCTCAACGTGGGTGCGCCGCAACCGAGCCGCTGGACCGATGCCCTGACTGGCCATGTCATCGACGCACCCATGGGCCGCCTGCGGCTGCGCGAAGTGCTGGGCGGCCTGCCGGTGGCGCTGCTGCTGCGCGAGCCCTGAGGCGAGGCTCAGGAGCGCGGCGGCGCCGTGGATGGCAATCCGATCGGCGTGAGCGGTGCGTGCGACGCCTGGGTCGGCGAGGCGCTGCGTTCTTGCGGCAGGTAGGGCCGGATCACCACGGCCACGTAGTCGTCTTCCTTGGGCGTTACCACGATGTACGCGAGCCCCGACATCACCAGGCCGACCTCGCCGAGTTCGGTGGCGATGCGCGCAACGATAAAGCGCTGCAGCAGCATCGGATTGACGCTGTCGTCGATCGCAAGCGCGGCGGTGCAGATGGTCAGGAAGCAGCGTTCGACCTCGCGGCACACCACCACCACTTCATCGATGGCATAGCCGGCGCGGCTGGCCCGCACCAGCACCGACACCCCCGCACTGGGCGCGGCGCGGTGCCATCCCGGCTTGACCTTGAAGCTGGGCAGGGCCAGGCCGGAGCCGGTGTCCTGCGCGACGGTGTTGAAACGCTGGGCGAAGTCCGAAGGCGTGATCGCAAGCAGCTGGCGCTCGACCGGTGCCGACGACACCGATACCGACGAGGCCAGGACCACGGTGGACAGAATGCTGGCTAGGTTCATAGCTTCCTCGCAACGGCTATACGCTCCCCCGCGCTGTCGGGCCCGGCAGCACACGGCCGCAAGCTGCGCCGCGGCGGGAAGGCCGGCGTTGCGGGTGCTCGCCGGCACTTGCCGCACGCCAGTTGTTGCCAGCATTTCCTTCACTATAGACAGGACCGCACGCCAGCACAGGACGGAACGCAAGCGGCACGCCAGGGGCCGCGCCGAGGCTCATCGCAGCGCTGCCAGCGCACTGCGGCGCGTCGGCCACGCGCGCCATGCAGTTTCTGCAGCGCCTGTAAAAACTACGGCGCATGCGGCACCGCGCCGCGCCGGCGGCGGCGCCGCATCGCGCACAGTCCGCGCCGTGGGGCAGCATCGGCCGGCTGGTGGCAGTGCCCGCGCCCCTGGCCATGCGGGAACGGAGCTTGCAGGCAAATTGCAGGTGCGGGCTGAACCGCAGGCCCGCCAGCATGTACAGGAGGGCCTCATGACCGCACGCTATCGTTTCCGCATCGCCGCGCTGGCGTTGCCGCTGGCAGTGCTGGCCACGGCTGCCTCCGCGCCGGGCACCGCGGCACCGACCGACGCGCCCGCGGCGCCGTCTTCCACGGGCCGCACCGCGGCACCGCGCGACACCGCTGCCGCCAGCGACCGCGCCATCACTGCCGAGGTGCAGGCGCGCCTGGCCAATGCGCGCACGCTGGACCCCGCCAGGATCCGCGTTTCGACCACCGACGGCGTGGTCAAGCTCGAAGGCACCGTGCGCGACGACAAACAGCGTACGATGGCCATGGAACTGGCGCGTTCCGTGCGCGGCGTCAGCGCGGTTTCGGATGAACTGCGCGCCGGCACCGATTGACGACCTCGCCTGTCCGGCAGCGCCATGCCAACCTTGATGGAGACGTGATGAGCACCCATCGCCAGCCCGACCACGACACCACCCGCCGCCGCAGCGAGCCCCGCGACCCGCACAAGGGCGGCCCCGACACCGAGCACGAGCGCGGCAAGCCGGGGCGCGACCGGCGCCACGATGTCGAGCGCGAGCACGACATTCCCGACGAGAACGGCGAGCCGCCCTCGGTCAGGCGTCCCGGCGGCAAGCCCGAGGAAAGCGAGCCGCCGGTCGAGAACTACTGAACCGCGGCGACCCGCCTTGCACCCAACCGAACAGGAGACATGATGAGCAAGACCGTACGTACCGGACCCACCCGGCATGCCGGCACCCGCACCGATCGCGTGGGCAGCCCGTCAGCGGGCCGGCGCGAAGGCGCGCAGGCCGCCTCCGGCCGCGGCCGTTCGCCCCGGAACACGGCCACCGGTGCGGCGCGCGCCGAGGCCGGCAACATCCCCAGCACGCTGGATCCGGACCTCGACCAGGAGACCAACGATATCGAGGACGAACTCGAGCAGCGCGACGAGGATGCGCACAGCCCCGAGGAAGAGGAAACCCCCGAGGAAGAGATTGCCGATGAAGTGGTGCGCGCGGCCGAGGCCCTGCCCAGCGACGTGCCGGTCGACAAGGCCGACCGCACCGACGAGCGCGAAGAGAATCCGCCGCGCCCGCCCCGGGTGGATTGACCCGGCACCGCGCGGCGCGGCTTCGCAGAACCACAAGCGGGGCGGCTCCGGAGGCTACGGAGCCGCCCTGGTCATTCGGACGCCAGGATGCCGTAGGGCCGCACCCGGATGTGGTTGATCACGTCCTGCACGCCGAACACGCGTTCGGCAATCTCCTCGATGTCGTACTTGCTGCGGCGGTCGCCGACGTGGCCCTCCAGCGTTACCAGGCCGTCCTGCACCCGCACCGTGACTTCGCTGACATCGAGCTCCTGCGCATGCGCGAGCCGGTCGCAGACTTCATCATGGATGCGGTCGTCGCCGCGGCGGTAGTTTTTCGGGCCGCCCCGGCGGTAGCCCCGGTACGCAGGCACATCCCAGTCGTCGGCGCCATAACCGCCCGCGCCGCCCGCGCTACCGTATGGCGCGCCGGCAGGCCCGCCATACCAGTCGCGCCGGCCCTCCCAGCGCTCTTCGCCATACGGTACGCGGCGCCGCGACCATTCGTCTTCATAGCGGGCCTCGTCCCAGGGTTCGGTGGCGGGCCCCGAGCGCCAGGATTCGCCCCCCCTGCCGTACCAGCCTTCGTCCGCGCCTTCGAACGGACGGGTGTCATCACGCGGCAGGCGCTCGGCGGTATTGCCATAGCGGCCCGCGGTCAGGTTGCGCTGCCTGCGGTTGCGCGCCTGTGCGGGAATGCCGCTATAACCCTGGTCGTTGCTGCCGTACTGGTGATCGGGGCGCCTGCGCAGGTATTCATCGTCACGGTGTTTCATTGAAGTCCTCCTTCACGTGCGCAGTGGTACGCCGCTCATTCCACCCGCCTTCCGGCACCTCGAAACAGGCCACCAGCGGCAGGTGGTCCGAGGCCACGCGCGACAGCGGCGAGCGGTGGCTTGCCACCGACACCAGGTGCGCGCGCGGCGATACCCAGATGCGGTCCAGCGCGAACAACGGCAGCCGCGATGGAAAGGTCGCCGTGTGCGGCGTGTGTTCGAAATACGCGTGCAGCCAGCGCAGCGGCCGGCCCCACAAGAACCATTCGTTGACGTCGCCAAGCAGGATGGTCGGCAACGGCGGCGCCGCGGCGACGTAGTTCAGCAACTGCTGCACCTGGTGGCGGCGCTCGCCCGGGCGCAGGCCCAGGTGCGTGGCGATCACGCGCAGCGGATTGGCGCAGCCAGAGGCGGTGCAGGCAACGGTGGCGTCGATGGCGCCGCGCGGCTCGCAGCCCTTGACGGTCAGGTCGATCTGGTTCACGGCCTCGGGGGCGAAGCGCGTCAGCAGCGCATTGCCGTAGTCGGCGCTGCCGCGCACCCGGGTAAAACCCGACACTACGTGCATGCCGGTATGTCCGGCCAGGTATTCCAGCGTATGGTCGTTGCTGCTGCCCGATTCCACCTCCTGCAGCGCAACGATGTCGGCATCGAGTTCCGCCAGCACGGCGGCAATGCGGTCGGGGCGATAGCGGCGATCGGTGCCGACGGCGCGGTGGATGTTGTAGCTGACCACCGTCATCTGGGCCAGGCCCGCCGCGCGCGTCGGCGGGCAATGCAACGCCGCCGGTTCCCCGGCCACGGCCGGGGTATCGCCGGGCTCACGCGCGTGGGCAGGATTTACAAGGGACGGTAAGTCCGGTTGCATTCGCATGACCGGTCTCGGTGAGGGGTTGGAAAGCGGTACCCTCAGGCCCCGTCGAGGAACTGGTTGGGCCTGCCGATGCGGCGGCCCAGGTCAGGGCTTTCCCAGCGGGCGCCTTCCATATACGGGTCCGGCGTGCGCTGCATGGTGGTGCCTGGGATGCCAGGCTGCGCCGGCACGGTCGACGGCTGCGCCTCCGGCGCGGTGGCCGCAGGTGCAGTCGGGGCGAGGTCGGTACGCGTCGGCGCGTTGGCGCCTTGCGTGTAAGGGTCGAACTTGTCGGTGCTGCGCGCGCCCTGCGAATACGGGTCGTAGGAGCCGCGCGGCGTACCCGGCGTCTGTGCCATGGCGGGAATGGCGGCCGCCGCCACGGCGATGGCAGCGAGCAGTCGGCTGGTGCGGATATGCTTCATGGTTACCTCCGTTGGGGCGCGATGTGCGCGCCAGTAACCATGGGCAAGCGAAAGGCGTGCCCGTACGCCTTTCGCGCCGCCGCTTTCCTGACCTGGCCGGCCTCAGGCGATACTCACCTTGCCCGCGTCGGCGTTGCCGCGCGACAGCACCGGCACCAGCGCCGCGCCCGTATGGCTGGCGCGGTTGCGCGACAGCGCTTCGGGATCGGCCGCGCCGACGATGGTGCCGCCGCCCGCGCCGCCTTCGGGACCCAGGTCGATGATCCAGTCGGCCTCGGCAATCACGTCGAGGTCATGCTCGATCACCACCACGCTATGGCCGCCGTCGGTGAGCCGGTGCAGCACGCGGATCAGCCGCGCCACGTCGGCCATGTGCAGGCCCACGGTCGGTTCGTCGAGCACGTACAGCGTGTGCGGCGCCTTCTGGCCGCGCCGCGTGATGTCGTCGCGCACCTTGCTCAGCTCCGTCACCAGCTTGATGCGCTGCGCCTCGCCGCCGGACAGCGTCGG
The DNA here is from genome assembly GCF_003254285.1 of Cupriavidus phytorum. Taxonomy (NCBI): domain Bacteria; kingdom Pseudomonadati; phylum Pseudomonadota; class Betaproteobacteria; order Burkholderiales; family Burkholderiaceae; genus Cupriavidus; species Cupriavidus phytorum. The sequence continues at coordinate 1,049,816 of NZ_QKZN01000001.1, read as the reverse complement.
CGACGGCTGGCCCAGGGTCAGGTAGCCCAGGCCCACATCCTTCATCAGCTGCAGCGGATGGGCGATGTTCGACATGGCCGAGAAGAACTCCACCGCCTCGTCGATCTCCATGGTCAGCACTTCGCCGATATTCTTGCCGCGCCAGGTCACGGCCAGGGTCTCAGGATTGAAGCGCTGGCCGTGGCAGACATCGCACGGCACCTTCACGTCCGGCAGGAAGCTCATGCCGATGGTGCGCACGCCCTGCCCCTCGCACGCCGGGCAGCGCCCGTCGCCGGTGTTGAACGAGAAGCGCGACGCAGTGTAGCCGCGTGCGCGCGCTTCCAGCGTATCGGCGAACAGCCGGCGGATGGTGTCCCATACGCCGATATAAGTTGCCGGACAGGAGCGCGGGGTCTTGCCGATCGGGGTCTGGTCCACTTCCAGCACGCGGTCGATCGATTCCCAGCCGGTAATCGCCTCGCAGCCATGCCAGTTGTGCTGGACGTTGAGCGGCTTCCTGGCACCGGCCTTGCCCGCGCTGTTGTCATCCTTGGCCGCATTGCGCGCGCGCCGGGTGGCCGGCGACGACAGCACCGAGCGGCCCACCGCATCGAGCAGGTTGGTCATCAGCACATCGCGCGCCAGCGTCGACTTGCCCGAGCCCGACACCCCGGTGATCGCCACCAGCCGCGACAGCGGCAGGCGCGCGGTCACATTGCGCAGGTTGTGCAGCGACGCGCCGTGCACCGTCAACCATTCCGGCGGATCGGCCGGCTTGCCCGCGGCGCCGGGCCTGACCTTGCGCCGCGGCTGCAGCGGATGGACGATCGGGTTGGCCAGGAACTGGCCGGTGGTGGAGGCCGTCGCCGCGGCCAGCTCGGCCACGCCGCCCTGCGCCACCAACGTGCCGCCGCGCTTGCCCGCGCCCGGGCCGATATCGATGATATGGTCGGCGCGGCGGATGGTGTCTTCGTCGTGCTCGACCACCACCAGCGTGTTGCCCTTGTCGCCCAGCTTGCGCAGCGCGTCCAGCAGGATCTGGTTGTCGCGCGGATGCAGGCCGATGGTGGGCTCGTCCAGCACGTAGCAGACGCCCTGCAGGTTGCTGCCGAGCTGCGCCGCCAGCCGGATGCGTTGCGCCTCGCCGCCGGACAGGCTGGGCGCGGCACGGTCCAGGCTCAGGTAGCCCAGCCCCACTTCTTCCAGGAACTGCAGCCGGCTGCCGATCTCGCTGACCACGTCGCGCGCGATCTCGGCATCGCGCCCGGCCAGGCGCAGCCCGTCGACCCAGCGACGGGTTTCCGATACGGTCCACTGCGCCACGTCGACGATCGCGTTTTGATCGAAGGTCACCGCGCGCGCGACCGGGTTCAGGCGCGTGCCGTGGCAGTCCGGGCACGGCGTGTCGACCACGCCTTCGGGCTCCTGCTCTTCCGACGGCAAGCTCTGCTCGCGGCCGCGGTTGTCGTCGGCCAGCACGGTGTCGTCGAAGGCCGCGCGCTGCTCGCGCGTCAACGCCAGCCCGGTGCCGACGCAGGTGCCGCACCAGCCGTGCTTGCTGTTGTACGAGAACATGCGCGGGTCCAGCTCCGGATAGCTGGTGCCGCATTGCGGGCAGGCACGCTTGGTCGAGAACACCTTGACTTCGCCCACGTGCGCGGTGCCGCCGTTGTGCATGGCATGGTCGAGGCCGTCCAGCGGCGCCAGCAGGTGCATCACGCCCTTGCCGGCCTCTAGCGTCTGCGCCAGCAGCGCGCGCAGTTCGGCCTCGTTCTCGGCCGACACCACCAGGTCGCCGACGGGCAGCTCGATGGTGTGCTCGCGGAAGCGGTCCAGCCGCGGCCACGGGTCCACCGGCAAGAATTCGCCGTCGACGCGCAGGTGCGTATTGCCGCGTGCCTTGGCCCACTTGGCCAGGTCCGTGTAAACGCCCTTGCGGTTGACCACCAGCGGCGCCAGCAGCCCCACGTGCTGGCCGCGATGGTCGCGCAGCAGCTGCGCGGCGATCGATTCGGGACTCTGCGAGGTCACCGGCGCGCCGTCGTGCACGCAGTGCTGGATGCCAAGCTTGACGTACAGCAGGCGCAGGAAGTGCCAGACCTCGGAGGTGGTCGCCACCGTGCTCTTGCGGCCGCCGCGCGACAGGCGCTGCTCGATCGCCACCGTCGGCGGGATGCCGTAGACCGCATCGACTTCGGGCCGGCCCGCGGGCTGCACGATCGAACGGGCATAGGCGTTGAGCGATTCCAGGTAGCGGCGCTGGCCCTCGTGGAACAGGATGTCGAACGCCAGCGTCGACTTGCCGGAGCCCGACACGCCGGTGACTACGTTGAACTTGCCGTGCGGGATGTCGACGTTGAGCGCCTTCAGGTTGTGCTCGTGCGCATTGACGATGCGCACCACGTCCTCGCCTTCCACCTCGCGGCGCGCGCGCCGCGCCTGCAGCGCGGCCTGCAGCGGCACGCCTTCGGTCTCGGCGCGTTCGGCACGTTCGGCGGCCAGCGTGCCGGCTTCAACAAGCGCCGCGTCATAGTGGATCAGCGCCTGGCCGGTATGCGACCCGGCGCAGCGCTTGACCTCTTCGGGCGTGCCGGTGCAGACCACGCGCCCACCCGCGTCGCCGCCCTCGGGGCCCAGGTCGATCAGCCAGTCGGCGGCGCGGATCACGTCGAGGTTGTGCTCGATCACGATCAGCGAATGCCCGCCGTCGAGCAGCTTGCCGAACGCCTGCATCAACTTGGCGATATCGTCGAAATGCAGGCCCGTGGTGGGCTCGTCGAACATGAACAGCCGGCGCGGCATGGTGCTGGGCCGGGTGCGCGACGGCGTCGCCTGCGCGGCTTCGGCGAGGAAGCCGGCCAGCTTGAGGCGCTGCGCCTCGCCGCCCGACAGCGTCGGCACCGGCTGGCCCAGCTTCATGTATTCGAGCCCGACATCGACGATGGGCTGCAGTACGCGCAGCACCGCCGCATCGCCGGCAAAGCAGGCCGCGGCCTCGCTGACGGTAAGTTCCAGCACGTCGGCAATGCTGAGCAGGCGTGGCGGCTGGCCGGGGGCGGCGCGCTCGATCTTTACCTCGAGCACTTCGGGACGGTAGCGGGTGCCGTCGCAGTCCGGGCAGCGCAGGTAGACGTCGCTGAGGAACTGCATCTCGACGTGCTCGAAGCCGGAGCCGCCACAGGTCGGGCAACGCCCGTCGCCGGAGTTGAAGCTGAAGGTGCCCGCGGTATAGCTGCGCTGCAGCGCCAGCGGGGCCCTGGCGAAGAGCTTGCGGATCTCGTCGAAGGCGCCGACATAGCTGGCCGGGTTGGAGCGCGCGGTCTTGCCGATCGGCGACTGGTCGACGAAGACCACGTCGTCGACCAGGTCCGCACCGGTCAGCTGGCGGAACGCGCCCGGCGACTCGGTGGCCTTGCCGAAGTGCCGCGCCATGGCGGGATACAGCACGTCCTGCAGCAGCGTGGACTTGCCCGAGCCGGATACCCCGGTCACGCATACCAGCCGTTGCAGCGGGATCTCCACCGTGACGTCCTGCAGGTTGTGCTCGGTGGCGCCCTCCAGCACGATGCGCGGCTGCTTCGCGTCGACGGGGCGGCGCTGCCAGTGCGAGGCATCGGCCACGCGCCGGCGCCCGCCCAGGTAGTCGCCGGTCAGCGTGCCGGCCTGGCGGATATCCGCCGGGGTGCCGTCGAAGATGATGTTGCCGCCGCGCTCGCCGGGACCTGGGCCCATGTCGATCAGGCGGTCGGCGGCCAGCATCACCGACGGATCATGCTCGACCACCACCAGCGTATTGCCCGCGTCGCGCAGCCGGTGCATGGCCTCGACGATGCGGTTCAGGTCGCGCGGGTGCAGGCCGATGCTGGGTTCGTCCAGCACGAAGAGCGTGTTGACCAGCGACGTGCCCAGCGCCGTGGTCAGGTTGATGCGCTGCACCTCGCCGCCGGACAGCGTGCGGCTCTGGCGGTCCAGCGTCAGGTAGCCCAGGCCTACGTCGCACAGGTACTTCAGGCGCGTGCGCACCTCGGCCAGCAGCAGCTTGAGCGCGTCGTCCAGCATCGCGCTCGGCAGCGACAGGTCGTCGAAGAAGCGGCGGATCCGTTCGATCGGCAGCAGCATCAGGTCATGCACGGTCAGGCCCGGCAGCGCTTCCAGCCGGGTGCGGTCCCAGTCGACGCCGCGCGGCAGGAAGCGGCGCTGCGGCGCCAGCACGGCGTCGGCATTGTCCTTCGAGCCCAGGCGCCACAGCAGCGACTCGGTCTTCAGGCGGGCGCCGCCGCAGGTCTCGCATGGCGTGTAGCTGCGGTACTTCGACAGCAGCACGCGGATGTGCATCTTGTAGGCCTTCGACTCGAGGTAGTTGAAGAACCGCATCACGCCGTACCACTGCTTGTTCCACTGCCCGTTCCAGTCCGGCGAGCCATGGATGACCCAATCGCGCTCGGCCTCGGTCAGCTCAGCCCAGGGCGTGTCGCGCGGGATGCCGGCCTTGCCGGCATAGCGCATCAGGTCGTCCTGGCATTCCTTCCAGGCCGGTGTCTGCATCGGCTTGATCGCGCCGCCGCGCAGCGTCTTGCGCGCGTCGGGAATCACCAGGCCCAGATCGACCCCGATCACGCGGCCGAAGCCGCGGCAGGTTTCGCAGGCGCCGTAGGCCGAGTTGAAGGAAAACAGCGCGGGCTGCGGGTCGGCATAGCGCAGGTCGCTGTCCGGGCTGTGCAGGCCGGTGGAATAGCGCCACACCGGGCCATCGTCGCCATCGGTCAGCACGTAGATGTTGACACGCCCGCCACCCCGCTTCAGCGAGGCCTCGATGGCCTCGACCACGCGCACCTTCTCGGCATTGCCGATGCGGAAGCGGTCCGCGACCACGTCGAGCAGCTTGCGCGCGCCGGTGGGCGACTGCACCACGCGCTGCGCCTGCACGCGCGTATAGCCGCTGACCGACAGCCACTGCTGCACTTCCTCGTCGGTGGCCGATTCCGGCAGCTCCACCGGGAACGTCACCACCAGCCGCGCGTCGTGGTGCGGCTGGCCGGCGGCCGTGCGCGCGACCAGATCGGCGTAAATGGTTTCGGGCGAGTCATGCCGCACCGGCTGCGCGGTCTGCTTGTCGAACAGCTCCGCGGCGCGCGCATACAGCAGCTTCAGGTGGTCGTTCAGCTCGGTCATCGTGCCGACCGTCGACCGCGAGCTGCGCACCGGGTTGGTCTGGTCGATGGCAATCGCCGGCGGCACGCCATCGACGCGCTCGACCTGAGGCCGGTCCATCCGGTCCAGGAACTGGCGCGCGTAGGCGCTGAAGGTCTCGACGTAGCGGCGCTGGCCTTCGGCATAGAGCGTGTCGAACACCAGGCTGGACTTGCCGGAGCCAGACGGCCCGGTCACCACGGTCATCTCGCCGGGGCGCAGGTCGAGATCGACATCCTTGAGGTTGTGCTGGCGGGCGCCGCGAATGCGGATTAGCTGCTTGCTCGACACGGTTTCTCTTTCGGATCAGGACGTTAAGGGAGTGCCGGGAGGGCCCCGGACCACTGTACATCCATACAGTCTATCAGGTTGGAAAGGAATTCGTATCGAGTGCTGTGATTCCTGGAGCTGCCGCGATGGCGCCGAGACTGGCCCGCCGCCTCGGGGCGGCGTTTCACCCCTGGCGCGGCGCCGCCGTGGATCCCCGCACGATGAGGTGGGGCTGCAATTGCACCGTGACCGGATCGGAGGCCGGCTTGCTGATCTTCCTGAGCAGAAGGCGCGCCGCCTCCTCGCCCATCTCGTGCACGGCGATCCGGATCGTCGTCAGCGGCGGCGTCAGTGCGTCGACGAATGGCATGTCGTTGTGACCGATGACCGAGACGTCATCGGGACAACGCAGGCCCTGCTCGCGCAGGTAGTCATAGCAGCCCATCGCGACCAGGTCATTGGCCGCCGCAATCGCGGTCAGCGCAGGCAACGCGGCCAACAGCTGCGCGCAGGCGACCCGGCCCGCATTGCGGGAATAGCTGGATGCCTCGACCACGTGCCAGTCCGCGCGACGCAGGCGATGGCGCCTGACGGCCTGGACAAAGCCCTCGCGGCGCAGGTAGCCGGTCGACAGCGATGCCGGCCCGGCAATATGTCCGATGCGCCGATGACCCAGTTCGACCAGGTGGTCGACCGTCAGCTGCATGGCGCGCGCGCTGTCGCTTACCACCGCGGACACGCCGCCCGACCCTTCGCCGCGATTGACCATCACCACGGGGACATGCCGTGCCAGGCAGTACTCCAGCACCGGGTCTTCCCGTTCCGCGGTGGCCAGCACCAGCCCTTCGACCTGCCGCCCGAGCAGCTGGTCGATCACAAAGCGTTGCCGGCGCTTGTCGCTGCCCGCATTGACCACGATCGGCACGTAGCTTTGCTGCGCAAGCACGGCCTCGATCCCGGCCAGGATCGGCGGGAACACCGGGTTGGCGATATCGGGCAGCACCACGCCGATCAGCCCGGAGCGCTGGGTGCGCAGGCCGGCGGCGATGCGGTTGGGAGAAAAGCCGTGCGCCTCGGCAACGGCCAGCACGCGCGCCGCCACGTCCTCTGCCACGAGATGCCGCGTCGCCGGATTCATCACCCGCGACACGGTCGAGTAATGCACGTCGATCTCGGCAGCCAGGTCTTTGAGGGTGAGGCGCTTGCGCTCGGGCATGGAGGGTGATGGCGGGGAAGGATGGGAGTACGCCATTTTAAGCCAGCGCGCACCCCGTGCTCCGGCGCCCCGCCCGCGCCAGGCGCTACTGCCCCGCAAGCGCCCCGGATTGACGGATGACCGGCGCCAGCTTGCCGATCTCTGCCTGGATATACGACGCGAATTCCTGCGGTGACGAGCGCTTCGGCTCCGCGCCCTGCGCTGCCAGGCGTTCGCGCACGTCCGGCGCGGCCAGCGCCTTGCCGATTTCGGCGTTCAGGGTATCGACGATCTCCTTCGGCGTACCGGCCGGCGCCAGGATGCCGAACCACGAGTCGAAGGCATAGCCCGGCAAGCCGGACTCCGCCACGGTCGGAATATCGGGCAGCGAACTGCTGCGCCGGGCCGTGGTGACCGCCAGCGCGCGCAGCTTGCCTTGCCGCACGAACGGCATGGCCGACACCGTCGGGGCGAACATCATGTCGCCGCGGCCAGCCATGACGTCGGTCAGCGCCTCGCCAGTGCCCTTGTACGGGATATGGACGATATCGATGCCGGCCTGCAACTTGAACATCTCACCGCTGAGGTGGGTGGAACTGCCGGAGCCGGCCGAATCGAAATTCAGTGTCCCGGGCGCCGCCTTGGCAGCCGTCACCACGTCGCGCACCGCCTTGTATTTGCTGCCAGCGTTGACGACCAGCACGTTGGGCACCGTCGCCACCAGCGACACCGGCGTGAAATCCTTGACCGTGTCATAAGCCAGCTTGGGGTACAGCGTGGCATTGATCGCATGGCCAACCGACACCAGGATCAAGGTGTAGCCGTCGGGCGCGGCCTTGGCGACAGCGGTCGCGCCGAGCGTGCCACCGGCGCCGGGACGGTTGTCGACGATGATCTGGTAGGCGCCGCCTTCTGCCATCTTGGTCCCAATGATGCGAGCCAGGATGTCGGTGGCGCTGCCCGCGGAAAACGGCACCACCAGACGGATGGGCTTGCTGGGGTACTGCGGTTGGGCCATCGCGGCGGGTGCCGCGGCAAGCATGAATGTCGAGCTCAGCGCCAGGACGGCGCCTCGGATGTATCGGTTCATGGTCTGTCTCCTCACTCCGGTTGGGTCGATGCGGCGAACTTAGAAGACGTGCCGCATGCCAAGGGCAAAGGTCTGTGGATCGGCGCCGGCGCTGACGCCCAGTTCGTTGATGGCAAAGTCGTAGATCGCATTCCGCTTGTTGTTGATGCGGCTGTAAAAGGCGTATAGCGCGGTGCGCTTTGACAGCGGATAGTCGTAGCCCACCGTTAGCTGCGTGGCGCCAGTTTCCCCGCCGCTGCGGAAGAATCCCACTGTCTCCGTGGCATTGCCGGCGCCATTGCCGGCCAGCGCAAAGCCCACGCGCATGCTCCCCGGCCCCAGCTTCTGCACCAGCGATGCGTAATAGCCGTTGCGCGTCAGATCCCCGGTGGCCGTGCGGTAGTGCAGCCGCTCATAGATCAGCGCGACGGTGGTGCTGGGAAACTTGTACGACACGCCAGCCTTCATCGCGTCGTCATGGCGGCCCGCGGTCTGGTAGTGCTGATGGAGTTCGTAAGCCAGCACCACGTTGAGCGGGCCGTTGTCATAGGCCGCGGAAAAGGAGTACAGCCCCGGATTGCGCGGCACGCTGATCTTCTCCTCGTTGATGCCCCAGGCCGCCGCGCCGCTGAACCCCGCCAGCGACGGCGTCTTGTAGACCAGGATGTTTTTCTGGCGACGGTCGAATGAACTGGTGTCCTGCACGTTGTCCGTGCTCGACGCCGAGCCGTTGCCCATCAGCGCCATGTATCCGGCGGTGGTGGGGTAATACGGGTCGTAGCCCGCGGTCGCCTCGGTATAGGGCGTCTGCCAGTGGCCCATGAACAAGGTCCCCGCCTTGCCCTGCAGGCCGATGCGCGAATTGCGGCCAGCGATCTGGCCCTGGCCGCTATCCAGCGACAGATTGCTCTCGATCTGCCAGATCGCCTTGAGGCTGCCGCCCAGCCCTTCTTCTCCACGCATGCCGAAGACGGAGCGATTGTTGGTCAGCCGGCCGGTGCCGCCAAGATGCGTGCCGTCGGTGGCCGTGTTGGCGCGGGCATATTCCAGTGCCGTGTTAAGGCGCCCATACAGGGTTACGGTGGACTGAGCGCCAGCCTGCCCGGCCCAGCACGCCGTGGCACTGGCTGCCAGCAGCCAGGCCCTTTGGCGCATGGGGGCGATTGTCATGGTTGTCTCCTTTTCCTTGTTGTGGTGGTCGTGGTGGTCGTGGTGCCTGGTCGGCGGAGCTTCCGTCTCTGCAATCGTTTGCAAAACTGACCGAAAAAATCAGCTTTTCGCCAACGGCATCGCCAGCAACAGCATCGCCGGACGATTGCCCGGATTCGATACCTGGCGCGCTTCGCCGGGCGCAAGCCGGACCGAATCGAACTGCCCCAGCAGCACCGTTTGTTCCGACGTGCGGATGCAGACCTCGCCTTCCAGCACGACGTAGTGCTTTTCCACCGCCGAGGCATCCAGCGCGGTATGCCCGCCCGGCAGCAGCACCGAGACGCCGAGCCACAGCGACACCGCGGGCCCCGCTTCATGGCCTTGCAGGCGCAGGCAATGCATGCCCTCATGATTCGCCGGAAAGTACGCCGGCGCCTGGGCGAACCGGGTGACGTTCATGGCTTGAGCACCACGCGTTCCACCGCGCCCTCCAGCACGGCACGGTAGGCCTCCCTGGCCTGCGTCAGCGAGTAGGTGTAATCGGGCAGTACCGGGAACGGCCGCAGCTTGCCGCTGGCGAACATCGGCGCCAATTGGTCCAGGATCCCGGCGCAGGCGCTGCTGTCGAGCGCCAGCGTGTCCACGCCCACATAGGTATGCTGGCCGCGATAGAAGGCGAAGATATCGAACGGCACCGGCTTCTCGATGGTCGAGATGAAGATCTGCGCGGCGCCGATCGCCATGCTGCGGTTGGCCTGCTCGAAGTACGGACTGCCGACGGTGTTGTAGACGATGTCCGCGCCGTGCCCGCCGGTCTCTTCGCGCACGACCTCGGCAATCGGCTCGCGGCTGGCATCGATCATGCGCACCGCGCCGCTCGCATGGCCGCGGTAAGGCTGGGCCGTGCGTTCCACGGCAAAGACACGCGCGCCCAGCGCCGTGGCGATCTGGATGGTGGCCTGCCCGACCTTGCCATTGCCTCCACACACCAGCACGGTGCTGCCGGGCTGCGGCATGCCCGCGCGGCGCAGTCCTTCATAGGCCGTGATGAACGGCACGCCCACCGCGCCCGCTTCCAGCAGCGATACCGATTCCGGCTTGGCGCGCACCGCGGCCGCGTCAATGCGCAGATACTTGCCATGGGTGCCGTCGCGGCGAATGCCCAGTTCGCCGCCGCTGCCCCACACCTGCAGCCCCAGCAGTTGCGACGGGCCATCGACCACCAGGCCGGCATAGTCGCGGCCGGGCGTGCGCGGCCAGACCGCATGTGGCATCAGGCCCAGCGTCGCTTTCACGTCGCTGGGGTTGACCCCGGCACTGGCGACTTCGATGATGCACTGATCAGCCGTCGCTTGCGGACGCGGCATGCCTTGCAGTTCCAGCTGCAGGGTCTCGATATCGTTGGCTTTCTGCGTAACTCGGATAGCGTTCATGATGGCTTCGGTTAGGTTGAAATGTGGCATGCGGCAGTTGCTTCACGCCTCGCGCAGGCCAAGCGTGCGGCGCGCCTCCGCCGGGGAGGCAAGCTCGCCGCCGAGCGAGCGGACAATGTCGCGCGCCTTGGCGACCAGCGCGGCGTTGTCGGGCGCGAGCACGCCCTTCTCCAGGTAGATGTTGTCTTCCAGACCGACGCGCACATGGCCGCCGGCCAGCCACGCCTGCGCGACGATCGGAAATTCCGCGCGGCCGATGCCAAAGGCGGACCAGTGCGCGCCGGCGGGCAGCATGTTGCGGGCGTAGAAGATCGTTTCCGGCGTGGGTGCAAAGCCGTACTTGACGCCCAGCACGAAGGTCCAGAGCCCGGGGCCGTCCAGCACCCCTTCGCGGATGAAATCGAGGGCCATGTTGAGGTCGCCGGAATCGAAGATCTCCAGCTCCGGCATCACGCCGGCGGCACGGATGATGCCTGCCATCTTGCGCACGTTGGCGGGCGTGTTGATGACCACGTCGGCGCCGGAATTCATGGTGTTCAAATCGAGCGAGCATACGTCCGGCCGCAGCGCTGCAATGTGCTCGACACGCTTCGACGGGTGCAGCAGCGTGGTCCCTGGCGCGGCCACGCGGGGCTCGTCCTCGCTCGGCACGAAGCGCCCGCCCGGCCCGGTGGTGAGGTTGATGAAAAGCGCGCGGTTGCGCTTGCGGATGCGGTCCATGACGTCGGCGTAATAGTCGAGCGACATCGATGGGCGTCCGGTCTCGGGGTCGCGCACATGGATATGGGCGGCGGCGGCGCCGGCTTCGGCGGCTTCAAGCGCAGCCTCGGCGATCTGTGCCGGCGTGACCGGCAGGCCGGGATGCTGTTCTGGGGTGACGATGTTGCCGGTCACCGCGCAGGTGATGATGGTCTTGCGTGCATGCATGGTGTGTTCAGAACGTGGGTGATTGGCTTGGCTGCGGCCTAGCCCAGCTGGCGGCCGCCATCGACGACGATGGTGGTGCCGGTGGCGAAGCGCAGCGAGGTGGCACAGGCGGCGATGGCATCGGCCACGTCTTGCGCCTGGCCGATGCGGCGCAGCGGCGTGGTCCGGGCAGCGCGCTCGTTGAAGCTGTCATCGCGCCCCGGCACGAATCCGGTGTCGACCACGCCCGGCGAGACATTGAGCACGCGGATCGCGGGCGCCAGCGCCCGCCCCAGCGACATCGCCATGACGTCGAGGCCGGCCTTGGCCGCGCAGTAGGCTACGTTGCTGCCCTGCCCGGTGCGGCCCGCGATCGAGCCGACATTGACCACCAGCCCGTCGCCGTTGGCCCGCAGCAGCGGCGCAAAGGCGCGGATCGCCGCGAACTGGCCGCGCCAGTTGATGGCGAACAGTTCGTCGATCAGGGCGTCGTCCAGCGCGTCGAGGTCGGCATGCGGAATGGCCCGCGTAAAGCCCGCGCTGTTCACCAGGATATCCACGCGCCCGTAGTGGTGGCTGGTTTCGTCGGCCAGCCGCCGCAGCGATGCGCTGTCACCGATCTCGGCCACCGCGGCCAGATGGTTGCCGGCCGGCAGCGCGGCAGCGGCGCTGGCGGTCTTGTCGGGATCGCGGCCCGCCAGCACGATGCTGGCGCCCAGGCGCGCCAGCGTCTCGCCGGCTGCAAGGCCAATGCCACCGCTGCCTCCGAGGATCACGGCTACCTTGCCGGAAAGAGAAGATGCGCTCATGGTTTCGATGTGGGTAGTAAGGGATGATGCGCAAGCCGCGCTCAGTCGATGGGCGGCTTGGGAAAGGTCTGCTCGCCTGGCTCGAGCGTGAAATCGAACTCGAGCGTAAAGAACGGCGCCGGCACGTCGCCCCACGGGCTATACCCCTGGTCGTGCCGCTGCAGTTGGCCGACGAGTTGCCGGTGCACGCCAAAGGTGACATCGGATGCGAGCTGGGCCGGTTCGTCGGCGAATACCTGCGTCACCAGCGTGCGGTAGCCCGGCGCCGCGACGATGAAATGGATATGTGCCGGCCGGTACGGATGGCGCCGCTGCGCGGCAAGCAGGGTGCCCACCGGCCCGTCGGTCGGCACCGGATAGCCTGCCGGGCGCACGGAGCGGAAATGGTAATGGCCGCCTTCATCGGCATGGAAGCAGCCGCGCAGGTTGCGGTCGGGCTGGGACGGATCCTGGTTGTCGTACAGGCCCACCGGTGAAGCCTGCCAGATTTCGACCAGTGCACCCGACAGCGGCGTGCCATCGGTGGCGCGCACGGTGCCGCTGACGAACAGGGGCAGCCCAGGCGGGTTGTCCTGCACCACACAGTCACCGCACGCATAGCGCGGCGCGCTGGCGCGGTAGAACGGCCCCAGCAGCGCCCCCGGCGTGCGTCCGTGCCGCGTGCCGTTGTTCATCACCGTCACCAGGGTCGACAGCCCGAGCACGTCCGCGGCCAGCACGACTTCGTTGTGCGTGGCATGCGTGGCCTGGCCCAGGCGGGCCACGAACTCCAGCGCGAACTCGAATTCCGCATCGGTCAGGCGCGCCTCCCTCAAGAAGGCGTGCAGATGCCTGACCAGCGCACCCATGACAAAGCGCAGGCGCGGGTCGGAGGTATTCGCCATCGCGGCCTCGACGATGCGGGTGACCGACTGCTCGTCTTCGACCAGTGAAAGCGGACCGTTCGGGGATTGCTGCGCGTGTTCTACGTAGGTTTCCATCTGCCCTCCATTGCAAACGTTTGCAGTGGTTGGCATTATCGTCGCCAGCGAGATTCGGTCAAGGTGGTTTTCGCTGCGCAGTGCCGGCCAAACGGTGCGTCCGCGGCGGTTAGCTCAATAAATTCAAGGTGCTACGGCGCGGAGGTGGGACAAACCCGTAGGCATGCCAATGTGCGGGGATCGCAACCGGCTTGTGACCCGACGCGCTCGGGAAGAATGGCGTCCTTGTCCATGTGGCGCGAGGCCGACTGGAGGACGAACCGGTACCGGTGCGGAGCTCATCCGCAAGCAGAGCATCAAGGCGGAATGATCGATGTCACCCCGCCCCGTGCGCCGCGCTAGCGCGACAGCGATTCCGCCACGGCCCTGAAGGCCCGGAACGTGATCGCGTTGTTGGCCGCATTGCCGGCCACCGGGTGCGAGGCGTAGCGCACGATGGTCAGCTCGGCTTGCGGGTCGATGTAGATCCGCTGGCCATGGATGCCGGCGGCCTGGAACATGCCGTGGCTGTCGTGCGAGACCCACCACATATCGCGATAGCTCCAGCCCGGCAACACCGCTGCGCTGCCGGACCTGGCGAACAGCTCGCGGCTGCCGCCGCGGCGGATATCGGCCACCACCGACGCCGGGATGATCTGCTTGCCGTTGAAGCGCCCGTTGGCGCGGATGGTCTCGCCAAAGCGCGCGAGATCGCGCAGCGTGGTGTTGAGCCCGCCGCCGCCGGATTCGGTGCCGATGCTGTCGACGGTGAAATACGCGTCCTGCTCGGCGCCCATCGGCTGCCAGATGCGCTCGGACAGCAGCTTCGCCAGCGACTGGCCCGAGACGCGCCGCACGATCCACGCCAGCAACTCGGCATTGACGGTCTTGTAGGCGAACGCGGCATCGTGGCTGCCCTCCTTCTGCAGCGTCTTCAGGAAGTCATAGAACGTGCCGGGGCCGTTGTAGTTGGCCGGGCGCGCCAGCATGCCGCCGGCGCGCGCGTAGTCCCAGACCTCGGCCTTGGGATCGGCATAGTCCTCGGAGTAGCGCACGCCGATGGTCATGTCCATCACCTGACGCACCGTGGCATCGCCATACGCGGTACCGGCCATCTCTGGCAGGTAGCGCGTCACCGGCGCGGCCGGGTCGAGCTTGCCTTCCGCCGCCAGCATGGCGGCGAGCGTGCCGACGAACGACTTGGTCACCGACATCGCGATATGCGGCGTATGGCTGTCGAGCGCGCCGAAATAGCGCTCGTAGATGACCTTGCCCTGGTGCATCACCAGGATGCCGTCGGTATAGGTCAGCGCCAGCATCTCGTCGAAGGTGCGGCGCGTACCGTCGGCATCGGTGAACGGGATTGCGCCGATGGGCTGCTCCGCGCGCGGCAGCGTGCTGGCCGGTCCGGGTCCGCGCCATACCGATGCAGTCGGCCCCAGTTCGCGCACATGCGAGAACAGCCAGCGGTTGCGCGGAAACCGGTTGCCCCCCGGCACATGGGTGATCAGTTTGTCTGGCGGCGGCGGAAAGCCCTGCATCCAGCCCATCAGGTTCGGATCGGTGGCCAGCGCCGCCGCCACCGTCGTGGCCGGTACGGCGGCCGGAGGCGCTGCGCTGGGCGCACTGGCGGCGGGCTGGCTCCACGCCGGCAAGCTCGCCGCGAACAGGGTCACGCCAGCCAGGCGGCGCCATGACCGCGGGGATTTCCAATGGGGTTTCAACGACATGCTGTCTCCTTGCATTATTTTTGATCGGGGGTCGCTGCCCTCGCCTCAGTCCGCCAGTGCCTGCGTGCCCTGCTGATGTGCGATCAGGGCGTTGGTGAGCTTGTCGATGCAGCGATCCAGCGTCTTCACCTCGGCCTCGGTCAGCACCGACAGGAACATCTTCTCCAGCACGTCGCCGCGCTGGTAGGTCTGGGCCACCAGCGCTTCGCCGGCAGGCGTCAGGTACAGGTTCAACTGCCGGGCATCGGCCTCTCCGACTTCCCGACGCAGCAAACCCCGCTTTGCCAGCGCGGTGACCAGCTTCGATGTCACTGTTTTCTCCAGCAGCACCAGTTCCATCAATCGCGTCAGCGTCAAGCCGGGTTCCAGCCCGGCAAAACGCAGCACACGCAGTTCGCGCAGGCCGATGCCGAATTCCCGCTCGTAGAAGCCGGAGGCCGAATTCTTGGTCATTTCGCAGAGCCGGTTCAGGCGGAACGACATGAATTCGAGGATCGAATGGGTGGAGCCGGTTGCGTTGGACATGTAGGCAGTATGTGGGGCGGCCGATGGATTCTATGGGCAATAGTTGCCATTGGCAACTATATGGACCAAGAAATGCCCCTGCCGGGGCAACACACGCGCAAGCGCGTTCAGTCGAGCAGATGCCCCATCCGCGTGCGCTTGGTCGCCAGGTATTTCTCGTTTTCGGCGTTGGACGGCACGATGTGGCGCAGTTGCTCAGTGACGGTAATGCCCGCCTTCTCGAGCGCGGCGGCCTTCAGCGGGTTGTTGCTCATCAGGCGCACGGATTTGACGCCCCACTGGTGCAGCAGGTCCGCCGCAAAGGCGTAGTTGCGGGCGTCGATGGCCTGGCCCAGGGCCAGGTTGGCGTCGACGGTGTCGAGGCCGCCGTCTTGCAGGCGGTAGGCGCGGATCTTTTCCGCCAGGCCGATGCCGCGCCCTTCGTGGCCGCGCAGGTACAGCAGGATGCCGCGGCCCTCGGCGGCGATCTTTTCCATGGCGAGTTCGAGTTGCGGTCCGCAATCGCAGCGGCAAGAGCCGAACACGTCACCGGTCAGGCATTCGGAATGCATGCGGATCAGCACGTTGTCGCCCGCCACATCGCCCACGCTGAGGGCCAGGTGTTCGATGCCTGAATCGGCGCCCTTGAAGGCGTGCGCCGTGAAGTCGCCGAATCGCGTCGGCAGGCGCGCCGAGTCGATCAGCTCAATTTCTGTGTCGTTCATACCGGAATTCTTGGTCAAAAGGCGGGGGCGCAGCCCGGCACCGCCGACATTATGAGCGGAATCGGGCGTTCGCGCTGGAATTCCCCCGCCGGGCCTGGCTGCGGGGGTGGTCGGCCAATTCCTACAAGCGCAAGCGCCGTCGACTTATGCAGCCGCTTCAAATGGGTCTCTAGACTCGGTTTACAGGACATGGGTCGTCCCCGGCGGGCACGGAAACCATGCGCACCACCCGCCTCGCGGCACGGCCGCAGCAGGAGTTCGCCATGACAGCCAATCCATTGAGTGCCGAGGCCGCAGGCACCAAACTCGCCGCATTGTTCGACACCAAGCTCGCCGCCAGCAGCGCCGCCGAGCGCGTTTGCTACGAGGCGCACCTGAAGCGGGGGCAAGTGCGGCTGGTGCATCCGTACGAGGCCCATTTCGGCCGCAAGCTCGAGCCCGAAAACGACGGCATCGTCTACACCGCGGTGCGTTCGCACCTGATCATGGCGGCGTTGGGCGCCATTGTCGGCCTCGCCGTGGTCGGCATCCTGCACCGGCAGGAAGTCGACGCGGTGATGCAGAGCCCGGGCCTGGCGGCCGGCGCGGCGATCTTCCTGGGAGTGATGTTCGGCATGCTGCTGGCGGGCCTGATGACCGCGCGGCCGGACCACCAGCTGGTGATCACGCCGGTGCGCGAGGCCGTCCAGCATGGCCGCTGGGCGGTGCTGGTGCACCCCACCACGCCGCAGCAATGCAACGAGGCCCTGCGCGCGCTGCGCAACACCACCAGCGAAGTGCTCAGGACCGCCTGATCACGGCTCGACCGAAGTCTCGCGCTTGAGCGTGCGCAGCACGAAGGTCGAACGGCTGTGGCGCAGCCCGGGCAGCTTGTAGAGCTTGTGCCGCAGGAACTCCTCATAGCCCTGCGTGCCGGCCACCGCCACCTTGATCAGGTAGTCGTATTCGCCGGTCAGCAGGTAGGCCTCCATCACCTCGGGCAGTTCCGCCAGCGCCTTGCCAAAGCGGTACAGCATGTCGTCGTCGTGCCGCTCCAGCGTGACCTCGATCAGCACGGTGTCGGGCAAGCCCAGCGCCTTCTGGTTCAGCAGCGCGGCATAGCCTTCGATCACCCCGCTTTCTTCCAGCGCGCGCACGCGGTTCCAGCACGGCGTGGCCGACAGGCCCACCTGCTCCGCCAGCCGCGCATTGGAAAGGCGGCCGTCGCGCCGCAGTTCGCGCAGGATGCGGCGATCGGTGTCGTCGAGTTTGGGGGACTGTGCCATCAAACACTGCCTATAAGGGGTATTCTTCCGTAGATTCTATCAAATGAAGATGGATCTACTGATATCGACCCTGATATGGAGAAAATTAGGAAGCCCATTCCGGGGCGCGGCTGGTAAATTGACTACATAGATCGACTGCCGAAAACCACACATGCCAGCCTCCCAAACTCTCCCCACCCTGCGCCTCTCGCTGCGTCTCGCGTCCGCCGACCTGTTCGGCGCCATGGAATGGGTGCTGGCCAATGCCCGTCGTACCGGACTGGCGCCGCGGCAGCTGAGCTTCGACGCCGCCCCGCAGGCCGTGATGCATGCCACGCTGACGGCAGACGATGCCGGCCTGCTGTGGTTGTTCCTGCGCCGCCTCGACAACGGCTTCGACGTGGAGCTGCTGGTCGCGGACGTGGAGGATCCGGACGATGACACGGTGGCGGAACCGGCGCCGCGCGCCGCTGCCCGCCGCGACCGGCCCACCGAACTGATGCTGATGGCCTGAATCGATCCGCGCGCCGCTACGCCGCCGGCGCCAGCAGCTCGATACCGTCGAGCTGCGCCGCGCAGGTATCGCGCACGATCGCGACAAAATCCGCCACGTAGGGCCGCCGCGCCATCGCCGCCGGCACGGTCGCGTAGAGTTCGCTCCACAGCCCCCTGGCGCCGATGCGCTTGGCCAGCACGTAGTCGTGGTCGACGTAGTTCTTGACGCCCCAGTTGGGCAGCGCCGCCACGCCGCGGCGGCTGGCCACCAGCTGCAGCACCGCCACCGTCAGTTCTGCGGTGCGCCGCTCCAGGTGGATGCCGGCGGGTTCGAGCACCTCGCGGATCAGGTCGATGCGTGACTCGGGCACCGGGTAGGTAATCAGGGTTTCGCCGGCAAGGTCGGCGGCCTCGATGCGGCGCTTGTTGCGCAGCCGGTGTTCGTTGGCGATGACCGCGAGGATCTCGAAGCGGAACAGCGGCGCCACCTCCAGCCCGCGCCGCGCCGCCGGCTGCGAGCCGATCACCATGTCGGCGCGGCCGTTGCGCAGCAGCGCGATCGGATCGGCATGGAAGCCCGCGACCAGGTCCACCTCAACCTCGGGCCAGCGCCGGCGGAATTCGTCCATCACCGGCATCAGCCAGTCAAAGCACGTATGGCATTCCAGCACCACGCGCAACTCGCCGCGGGTGTCGCCCTTGAGCCGTTCGATATCGCGCTCGGCCCCGCTGACCGCGGCCAGCACCTCGCGCGCCAGCGCCAGCAGGCGCTCGCCCGCCGGCGTAAAGCGCAGGCCCTGGCGGGTGCGGTCGAACAGCGGCAAGCCGTAGTGCGATTCGATCGCCTTGATCTGGTGCGACAGCGCCGACTGGCTGACATGCACGCGCTCGGCCGCGGTCGCGAGCTTGCCCGATTCGGCAATGGCCACCAGCGAACGCAAATGGCGCACTTCGATCATGCACGGCTCCCACGTTGCCACTTTTTCGTGTTGATATGAAATCGATTCATATAATGTTTAAAACTTGTCGCTTGATTCATTTTAAGGGCAAACCGACACTGTGCGCCAGACCTCTACCGGAGCAACACCATGGCACGCACCCATATCCTCGGCTTTCCCCGTATCGGCGAACGCCGTGAACTGAAATTCGCACAGGAAGCGTTCTGGCGCGGCGAACGCACCGAGGCCGAACTGCGCACGGTGGCCGCCGAACTGCGCCGTCGCCACTGGCAGCTGCAGGCCGAGCGCGGCCTGGACACCGTCGCCACCGGCGACTTTGCCTGGTACGACCAGATGCTGAGCCTGACCGCGCTACTGGGCGCGCTGCCGCGCCGCTTCGGCTTCGACCCGGCACAGCTGACGCTGGGGCAGTATTTCGAACTGGCGCGCGGCAACCGCGAGCAGCCGGCGATGGAGATGACCAAGTGGTTCGACACCAACTACCACTACCTGGTCCCGGAGCTGGACGCCGACACCACCTTCGATGGCGGCCCGCAATGGTTCCTCGAGGAAACCGATGAGGCGCTGGGGCTCGGGTTGCGCGCCCGTCCGGCGCTGATCGGCCCCGTCACCTACCTGTGGCTGTCGAAGAGCCATGTGCCGGGCTTCGACCGGCTGTCGCTGCTGCCGCGGCTGCTGCAGGCGTATCGCCGCATCCTGGGCCAGCTCAAGGCACGCGGCATCGAATGGGTGCAGATCGACGAGCCGGCGCTGTGCCTGGACCTGGAACCGGCGTGGCTCGATGCCTTCGACACCGCCTATGCCGCGCTGCACGAGAGTGGCCCGGCGGCACGTCCGAAGCTGCTGCTGGCGACTTACTTCGACAGCGCCGCCGACCATGCACAGCGCGCGGCCGCGCTGCCGGTCGACGGCTTCCATATCGACCTGGTGCGCGCCCCCGAGCAACTGGCGGCATGGCAGGCCGTGCTGCCCGAGCATGCGGTGCTGTCGCTGGGCGTGATCGACGGCCGCAATATCTGGCGCACCGACCTGC
This sequence comes from Cupriavidus phytorum, assembly GCF_003254285.1. Taxonomy (NCBI): domain Bacteria; kingdom Pseudomonadati; phylum Pseudomonadota; class Betaproteobacteria; order Burkholderiales; family Burkholderiaceae; genus Cupriavidus; species Cupriavidus phytorum. Next base: position 1,030,161 of record NZ_QKZN01000001.1, on the reverse strand, counting down.
GTCGCGTGCTGGGCCTGCTGCGCCCGCTGCACGGCGCGCTGGGCGAGCGCCTGTGGCTGGCACCGTCGTGCTCGCTGCTGCATGTGCCCGTGTCGCTGGCGCAGGAAGTGCGGCTCGATGCCGAGCTGAAGTCGTGGCTCGCCTTCGCCACCGAAAAGCTGGACGAACTGTCGGTGCTGGCCCGCGCGCTGAACCAGGGTGACGGAGCCGTCGCCGACGCCCTGGCCGCGTCGGACGCCGCACAGGCGTCGCGCCGGGCCTCGCGGCGCGTGGTCAATGCGCGCGTGCAGCAGCGCCTGGCTGGCGTGGATGAGGCGATGGCGCATCGCGCCAGCCCCTTCGCCGAGCGCATCGAGCGGCAGCGCAAGGCGCTCGCGCTGCCGCTGCTGCCGACCACCACCATCGGCTCGTTCCCGCAGACCACTGCGATCCGCCAGACCCGGGCGGCGTTCAAGCGCGGCGAGATCGGCGCGCTGGAATACCTCGAGCGCATCCGCGCCGAGATCGCGCTGGCGGTGCGCAAGCAGGAAGCTCTGGGGCTGGATGTGCTGGTGCACGGCGAGGCCGAGCGCAACGACATGGTCGAATACTTCGGCGAGCAGTTGTGCGGCTATAGCTTCACCGAGAACGGATGGGTGCAGAGCTACGGCTCGCGCTGCGTCAAGCCGCCGGTGATCTACGGCGATGTGTACCGCCCGGAACCGATGACGGTCGACACCGCCCGCTACGCGCAGTCGCTGACCGAGCGGCCGATGAAGGGCATGCTGACCGGCCCCATCACCATGCTCCAGTGGTCCTTCGTACGCGACGACCAGCCGCGCGCCACCACCGCGCGCCAGCTCGCGCTGGCGATCCGCGACGAGGTCTGCGATCTCGAGCAGGCCGGCATCCGCGTGATCCAGATCGATGAACCAGCGCTGCGCGAAGGGCTGCCGCTGCGCCGCGCCGACTGGGACGCCTACCTGGACTGGGCGGTGACCGCGTTCCGCCTGTCGGCCAGCGGCGTGCGGGACCAGACCCAGATCCACACGCATATGTGCTATGCCGAATTCAACGACATCCTGCCCGCGATCGCGGCGATGGACGCCGACGTGATCACCATCGAGACCTCGCGCTCGGCGATGGAGCTGCTGGAAGGCTTTGGCGATTTCGACTATCCCAACGAGATCGGGCCGGGTGTCTATGACATCCACTCGCCGCGCGTGCCGTCGGTGCAGGCGATGGAGCGGCTGCTGGAGCGCGCCTGCGAGGTGGTGCCGCCGCAGCGGCTGTGGGTCAATCCCGACTGCGGGCTGAAGACGCGCGGCTGGGAGGAAACCGAGGCGGCGCTGGCCAACATGGTCAGCGCGGCCCGCGCGCTGCGCCAGCGATTGTCGGCGCCGGAAATCGCGGCGTGGAAGCGCGTCGAGCGCGCTGCCGCGGCCGGCACCGCCCCGGTTCCGCATACGGCCGGCACCTGCACTGCCTGCGCCACGCACGCACACTGACCGCCAGCCCCGCGCACACCGCGGCGTAAAAAAACAGGCCGCATGCCCGTTGTGGGCATGCGGCCTGTTTGCCTGCCAGCGCCAGGCGGATCAGTTCACGCGCATCACCGGCGGCGGCATCCAGCTGCCGTCCAGCAGCGCCTGTTCCGGCCAGTACGCGCGCAGCATCATGTTCAGGCCGTCGGGCGGCGCCGGCAGCCAGTTGGCGGCCTTGGCGCCGGCCGGGCGCTCATGCTGGATGTAGATGTCGAGCGAGCCGTCGCGGTTGTAGCGCAGGCGGTCGCGGCTGCCGATGGCATAGCGCTGGATCGGGTTCGGCACAAAGGCCTGGCGTTCGTTGTACAGCGTCAGCGACCAGAACGCGCGCGCCGGCGGCAGCTGGTTCTTGTCGAAGTGCAGCACGTAGCGTGCCCCGCCCTGCAACGGCTTGCCGTTGGCATCGGTGCGGGTGGAGGCGTAGATCGCATCCTCCGGCAGGTTGGCGCCCAGCCCCACCCACGCGGTGACCGCGCGGCGGCCATAGCTGGTGCCGTAGGTGCCGAGGTCGCGATGCATGACCCAGCCGTTGCCGGCATCGGCGTTGCCCTTGCGCGCCGCCTGCTCGATCGCCGCCAGCGCGGCCGTGGCCCCTTCCTGCACGGCCCGCGCGGTGGACGGCTCCATCACCGTGGTCTTGAACGGCACGCCGGGGCGGATGCCCATGCGGCGCATTTTCTCGACCATGGAGGCGTCGGCCGGCGCCGGCGGGTTGGCCGGCAGCAGCGCGGCGAAACGCGTGAAGAACGCCTGGGCGTCCATGGCCGCCACCTGTTCGACCGGGGCGCTGTTGGGGTCCAGCGCTGGGCGCGCGGCGGCCTTGTCCGGTATGCGACGGCCTCCACCCCAGGCCGACAGCGGCGTCAGCCGGTACTGGTCCTGCAGCCGGTGCACCGCCGGGAAGTCCTGCTTGCCGCTGGCCTGGGTGCGGCCGATCAGCCAGACCATCGACGTGGGCGAGCGGATCTCCTGCACGCCCCTGGGCAGCGTGCCGCGCCAGTCCGGCCCGGTGATGGCGAAATTGCCGCGGCGGGTGCCGGTGGTGCGCTTGCCCGGTGCGGCGAACACATTGGTCCAGGCATCCATCAGCGGCATCAGGTAATAGCGCCCGCGCGTATCGGGCACCGACAGGATCACCGGCTCGCGCGACAGGTCCAGCCACGCCGACGAGTACAGCGTGTCGGCGTTGGGGCTGACCACATCGGTGAAGGTCGCGTCCGGGAAGGTGCGCTTGTGGCTGAAGGTGTTGGCGGGCGTGCGCAGCGTCATCAGCTCGCGCGTCACGTCCATCAGCACCATCGGATAGGCAAAGGTAAAGACCTCGGCGGACAAGGCCTTCATGGCCTGGTCGGAGGGCGGCTGCTCGACTGCCGCCGGGTTGCCGGCATAGTCAGGCCCGCTGGCGCAGCCGGACAGCATGACGGCGAGCGTGACCGCGCCCGCCACTTGACGAAAGATAGGCTTCATGACCCCGATTCCCAAAGTTCTTGCGTGTTCTCCGGGCATTTCGGCTATGACTGCCGGCATGTCGTCCCGGAGGCGCATCTGTCCGTCGCATCTTGTGCGCGTGCTACGACCCTGTCAATGACTCGAATGCGGGGATCCGAGATCGGGCGCACCAACGGCAGGGCACTACGACAAAGGGGTGCATGATAAGCCACGCGACCGGGCTACGGAAAGGTGGTCGCTCAGTTCTGCGCGATGGCGGAGCCGTGCTGGGCCAATGGCGTGACCCGGATCTCCATGTACGGGTACAGCGGCAGCGCGGTCAGCAAGGTGTGCAGTTCATCGTTGTCGCTGACGTCGAAGATGCTGACGTTGGCGTACTGGCCCACCACGCGCCACAGGTGGCGCCACTTGCCTTCGCGCTGCAGGCGCTGCGACATGGCTTTTTCATCGGCCTTGAGTTGCTCGACCAATTGCGGGTCGAGCGATGCGGGAATCCTGACGGTCATTTCGGCCATGAACAGCATGGGGTCTCCGGGTGTTGGGTGGCGATGGGCAGCATGCGCGGCCCCCCTCAGAGGCGGCAGGTGCCGTCGAGATAGGCCTTGCGCCAGCGCACGATGCGCACCTCGGCAAACAGGCCCGCCGCGGCGAACGGGTCGGCGTCGATAAAACGCTGCGCGGCCTCTCGGCTGTCGACATCGACGATATAGACGCCGCCGCCGGCGTCGGAGCCGTCATCGTTGAGCTTGGCGCCGCACGCCAGCAGCAGCGCCTTGTTGGCGTCGAGATAGTCCAGGTGGCTGGCGCGGGTGGCCTGGCGCACGTGCTGGTGGTCGGGCTTGTCGACGGTTTCGATCAGGTATGGCATGCGGTTCTCCTTTCAGCCTTGCGGCCTTGCATCAAAGTCTGGCAATCTGCGCGCCCCACATCAGCATCGCAGCGATATAGACGGCTCAGTACCGCATCTGGACATCGTCGACCTTGCCGGTGCGCGCGTTGTACAGGCAGGCGTAGTGGAAGCCGATCGCGGCCGAGCTGTCGTCCGGCTCGAACACGCCTTCGCCGTTGACCGAGGTCTGCGCGTTGGGGCGCTGGTAGTACTGTTCGCGGTCTGCCATCAGCATGACGCTGCCGGGCTGCGGATAACGGCGCTGCAGCGCTTCCGCCACCGCCGGCTCGCAGGCCGCGGAAGCCGCCCGGGACATGGCCTGGGGATCGACGGTGATGCGGGTGGTGGGCGGCGGCACCGGGCGCGGAGCCAGCTGCGGCGGCGTCTCGCAGGCCGCCACCAGGCACGCAACCGTCAGGCACAGGTAAGAAGCTCGGATCACGCGGACCTCCTCCGATGGGAGCGCCGGCGGTGGCGCCCCGAAAAGTGAAGCGGAGCTATCAGGTTACTGCCTGTGGCCGGAAAAGCCAAAGCCCGCCCGCTCGTGCCCGCCGGCTCGGACCACCGTGGCAGCGGCCGCGGCGCCGGGATTCCCCGGACTTTCGAATCCGCGAACGCGGCTAAACTAGCGCACGCGGCCGCGCCCTGGCTGGTCTGCCTTGCCTCCGGCGTGCCGCGCGTACAACCCACGATGCCGACCAATGACAACCACAGAGACAAGCGGCAACCGCCCCGCCAATCCCACGCCGCTGTTGCGCACGGCCGCCAGCCTGCTGGTGGTGCGCGATGCGCCCGCCGGCATGGAAGTGCTGCTGGTGCGCCGCGTTGAACGCGCCAACGACCGCAGCAGCGGCGCCTATGTTTTTCCCGGCGGCACCCTCGATGCGCAAGACCGGCACCTGCACGCGCACGCCCACGGCCTCGATGACGCGATCGCCAGCGAGCGCCTGGGCCTGCCGGCCAGCGGCCTGGACTTCTACCTCGCCGCGGTGCGCGAATGCTTCGAAGAGGCCGGCCTGCTGTTCGCCTGCGATCACCAGGGGCGCCTGCGCGCGCCGCACGAACTGGACGCCGCGCAGCAGGCGCTGCTGCGCGAGGCCGTGCAACGCGGCGGCCCCGGACTGGCCCACGCCTGCGAGCGGCTGGGCCTGCGCCTGGCGGCGGACCGCCTGGCCTATCACAGCTACTGGCTGACGCCGCCCGGGCTGCCCAAGCGTTTCGATACCCGCTTCTTCGTCGCCATCGCTCCGGAGGGCCAGCTGGCCGTACCCGATGGCACCGAGATCGTCGAGCACCGCTGGGTGCGCCCGGCCGACGCCGCCGACCCGGCCAGCGGCCTGCCGATGATGCATGTCACGCGCCGCACGCTGGGCTCGATCGCGCAATTCGAGACCGCCGCGGCCTGCTTTGCGTATTTCTCGCAGCTGCGCGGCATCGCCTGCATCATGCCGCGGCTGGCCACGGGCGCGGCGGGCGTGCGCCCGGTGATGCCGAACGAGCCCTGCTACGCCGAGATCGGCCGCATCGATCCGGACGGCAAGGTACACGGCCGCTACGAGCTGGCGCCCGGCGTGCCGGTGCAGTTGTCGCAGCGGGTATGGCGCGTCACGGCCAACAACGGCAGCGTGATGACCGGCCCGGGCACCAACACCTACCTGGTCGGCGGCGGCGCGCGCAACGAATGGGCCGTGATCGATCCGGGCCCGGACGATGGCGAGCAGGTGCGCGCCATCCTGGAAGCGGCGCCCGGGCCGATCCGCTGGATCCTGGCAACGCATACGCACCTGGACCATTCGCCCGCGGCGGCGGCATTGCAGGCCGCCACCGGCGCCACCGTGCTGGGGCGCGCCGCTCCCGCCGGCCCCTGGCAGGACACCACCTTCGCGCCGCAGCGCGAACTGCAGCACGGCGAACGCCTGGCCCTGGCCGACGCTTGCACGCTGCGGGTCTGCCACACCCCCGGCCATGCGTCCAACCACCTCTGCTACCTGCTCGAGGAAGAAAAGACGCTGTTCACCGGCGACCACGTGATGCAGGGTTCGACGGTGGTGATCGGCCCGCCCGATGGCGACATGCGCGCCTACCTCGACTCGCTCGCCGCGCTGCAGGAAGAAGACCTGGAGTGGCTGGCGCCGGGACACGGATTCCTGATCGCGCGCCCGCAGGACGCGATCCGCATCCTGGTGCGGCACCGCCTGCAGCGCGAGGCCAAGGTCGCCGGCGCGCTGCGCGAACTCGGCGCGGCCGCGCTCGGCGAACTGGTGCTGCGCGTCTATGACGATGTGCCGCCGCGCATGCATCCGGTGGCGCAGCGCTCATTGCTTGCGCACCTGATCAAGCTGCGCGACGAAGGCAAGGCGCGGGAGGCGGATGGCGTCTGGTCGGAGGCCGCAGGCTGAGGCTGGATGCGTCCGTTGAAGATTTTTCGGCAGGGGGCTTGCGCAAATCAATAATTGCGATACAATTGCGCCTCTCGTGTGCGGCTGTAGCTCAGTTGGATAGAGTACTTGGCTACGAACCAAGGGGTCGTGGGTTCGAATCCTGCCAGCCGCGCCACCTATGCAGAAAGAAAAAGGGCTTCCGGAAACGGAAGCCCTTTTTTGTTGTCGCGCGCCTTGCGCGCGACTGCCCCCACCACCCCTACCATCGATATCTCGCGCCGACGGTGCCGCTCGGGTTGCGCCCCGCCCTGACCTTGAACCACAGCTTGACGCCGGTCTTGGTATTGCCATGCGCGCCGATATTGAACGAGAACAGTCCGCGCAGCAGGTCGGCATCGATCTTGGTGCCGTTGATATTGATGACCTGCTTGCGGCTCTCCTGCCACCAGTCGGCCTCGACGAACGGATAGATGCCGGCCAGCCGCGTCGGCTGCGCGCCGTACAGGCGCACGCCGATGCCGGTGGCGCTGGCATCGCCGGGCATCGCCTGCGCCAGCTTGTTCGGGTCCGCGCTGGTGCCGGGCTGGTAGGCCAGCTGCAGCCGCGGCTGGATGGTCAGCCCGCCGGCGCGCGGCACTACGGCATCGACCGCCAGCGCCATGGTGCGCACGCGATTGTCGGCAAAGCCGCTGGCGGTGGTGATGTCGTCGAGATGCAGCGACAGACGGCGCGCACGCTCGGGCATGGCCGCGGTCTCGCGGTCCACGGCGGCGAGGCCCGGGGCATCGTCATCGGGACCGGCACCAAGCGCGCGCGGCAATGCGGAAGAAGATGGGGATGCGGATGGCGGCGCCACCGCCGCGTATTCGACCACCACCGGCTCCGGCGGCTGAACCATCCAGCCGCTCGCTTCAGAGCCGTCGGCCGGCGGTCCGGAAGCCTGCGCCGGCTCCGCCGGACCGGTTTGCGCCAGGCTTGCCTGCAGCGGCGGATCCGCGGCAGAAACGCCGTGGAAGTCCGGCAAGGCTTCGTCTGCGTGTGCCAGCGCACACATCAGCATGGCCAGCAGGGCGCAGTAATGCAGGTGATGGTGGACGATGCCGGGATGCGCGGCACAGCCGTGCCATCCGGGGCTCGTCCCCGCCTCCCTCTCTCTCGATGATGACAAGACCACAGTCATGGCAACCACCTTCGGGACGTTATAAATGCCTGCCCGATGAGCTTGAGCATAGGTCAAATGCCCCGCCAGCGTTAGCCGCGTATGTTCGGCTGCGCGCGCCCGCGAAAGCCTGCCGCACAGCGGCCGGCGCCGGTGTCGCCGGCGCAAATCGCGGAAGATTTGGACAGCTGCCGCGGCCTTTTCGTCAATAATGTCGGGATTGACAGAATTTTCACGCATGGCCCGGCCACTGGCAGCCGGGTGGAGACAGCATGGCCCTGCGGCAACGCGCCCGACAGCTTGATCCCGGCAACCGCACTGCCCTGACCGCCGGCAACGGACCGCGCCGCAGCCTGCAGCGCAAGCTGGCGGTGGCGACCACGGTGGGCGGCCTGTGCACGGTGGTGCTGGCGGCGCTGGTGATCGCCGCCTCGTACGGCGACTTCGCCGCGGCCCGGCAGAACCTGTACGACATCTCGGCGTACCGCGACGTGCTCGACGCCGCCAACACGCTGTCCGCCGAACGCGGGCCGGCCAACAGCGTGCTGGGCGAACCGCCCTCGCCCCACAGCGCGGCGCGCGAGCGCCTGCAGGCGTTCCGCGCCCGCAGCGACGCGGCGCTGGCGCGGCTGTCCGCGCCGCCTCCCGCCCCCTTCGGCCTGCACAGCCATCACCTGCCACCGCTGATGGTCGAGCGCGTGCGCGAGCGCCTGGCGCGGGCGCGCGCCGAAATCGACGAACTTGCCGCGCGCGCGCCGCAGCAGCGCGACATGGACGAGATCCGCCACGCCATCGAAGCCATGTTCGAGGTCGTCGACGCGCTGCAGCCCGCCATCGCCTGGCAGGTGCGCGAGCTGTCCGTTTGCGATGACGGCCTGGCCGCGCCGGCGCTGACCGGCAAGATGCTGGGCGACCTGCGCGAGTACGCCGGGCGCATGGCATCGCAGATCATGGCGCCGGTGGCGGCGCGCCAGCCGATGCCGGTGCAGAGCCTGGTCGACGCGACCCGCTCGCGCGGACGGCTGCTGGAGCTGTGGCAGTTGGCCGGGCCGGCGTACAACATGTTCGGCGCTGCGCCGGCGCTGGAACAGGCCTATGCCGACGCCGGCCACCAGTTCTTCGGCCGCGGCGTGGCCATGGTCGACAGTCTGGTCGCGCAGGGGCGCATCTCTGGCAACTACTCGATGACGCCCACCGAACTGACCAACCGCTATGTGCCCACGCTGGAGCCACTGGAGCGGCTGCGCAGCGTGTTCCTGGACGAGGTGGTGGCGCATTTCACCAGCACGCGCGAGCGCGCGCTGCGCCGGCTCGCTGCCGCGTGCGGCACTTCGGCGCTGATCCTCGCGGTGCTGGGCTACATGCTGGTGTTCGCGCGGCGCGCGGTGTTCCTGCCGCTGCTGCGCGCGCGGGCGGAGGTGATCGCGTTGGCCGAAGACCGCGGTCAGCCGCACCAAACCCCGCCATCCGAGGCCGCCATGCAGGCCAGGCGCATGGGCCAGGCCGCGGAGATGCGGCGCCTGTTCGATGCCATCGACATCCTGCGCCGCAAGCTGCGCGAGCGCGCCGCCCTGACCGCGCAGCTGGAGCAGCAGGCCCGCACCGACAGCCTCACCGGCCTGCCGAACCGGCGCGCGCTGGAACTGGTGGCGGCGCGGTACGGCGCGCACGAGCACGCCAGCCTGGTGCTGATCGACGTAGACCGCTTCAAGCAGATCAACGACCGCCACGGCCATGCGGCAGGCGACCAGGTGTTGCGCAATATCGCCGCGCAGATGCGCGCGCTGGTGCCGGCCGAGGGCGTGCTGGCCCGCTTCGGCGGCGAGGAGTTTGCACTATGGCTGCCGCACGGCCGGCCCGGCGAAGCCGCGGCGCTGGCCGAAACGCTGCGCGCGGCCATTGCGTCGCGGCCGGTCTACCTGTCCGGCACCACGCAGCTTGGCGTGACCGCCAGCTTCGGCGTGGCCGTCGGCCATGGCGGCGCGAGCCACTGGCAGCGCCTGTTCGGCGCGGCCGACGCGGCCATGTATCGCGCCAAGGCGGAGGGCCGCAACTGCGTGCGCGAGGCGCAGGACCTGGAGGGAATGCCGGCACGCTGAACCACCGCGCCAGCCAGATCAGAAACCACGGACGAAAAAAAGCCCGCTAGCGCGGACGTGGTTGCCATGGAGCATGGCCTGAAACGAAAAAAGGCTCGCTTGCGCGAGCCTTTCCGAATTTTGGTGCCCAGAAGAGGACTCGAACCTCCACAGTGTTGCCACCGCTAGGACCTGAACCTAGTGCGTCTACCAATTCCGCCATCTGGGCTTCGTTTCACTGCATTGCTACAGCGATGCGAAGAACGAAATTATGCCGAGTGCTACGAGCCCTGTCAACACCCGCCTGCAAAAAACTTTGTGCCGGCTATGCCGCACCGCCGTCGCGCCGGAAATCCACCTGCGCCGGCCGTCCAGGCAGCGCCAGCGCCGCGGTCGCCGCCGGCATGGTGGCAATGGTCTTGCCGGCGCGCAGCACGCGCAGGCGCGTGGCGCGCAGCCGGATCGCCTCGACCGGGTCGCGCGCCTGCAGCAGCACCAGGTCGGCGCGGCAGCCCGGCGCCAGGCCATAGCCCTCCAGCCCCAGGATGCGCGCCGGCGTGGCGGTGACCGCGTCGAAGCAGGCGCGCATCGCTTCCTGCCCTGTCATCTGCGCCACATGCAGGCCCATGTGCGCCACTTCCAGCATATCGCCGGAGCCCAGGCCGTACCACGGGTCCATCACGCAATCGTGGCCGAACGCCACCGGCACGCCGGCCGCCATCAGCTCGGGCACGCGCGTCATGCCGCGGCGCCTGGGGTACGTATCGTGCCGACCCTGCAGCGTGATGTTGATCAGCGGATTGGCAATCGCCGCGACGCCGGCCTCGCGCATCAGCGGGATCAGCTTGGACACGTAGTAGTTGTCCATCGAATGCATCGAGGTCAGGTGCGAGCCCGCCACCCTGCCCTGCAGGCCCAGCCGCACGGTTTCGCTGGCCAGGGTCTCGATATGGCGCGACAGCGGATCGTCGCTTTCGTCGCAATGCATGTCGACGCGCAGGCCGCGTTCCGCCGCCAGCTCGCACAGCAGCCGCACCGACTCCGCCCCCTGCGCCATGGTGCGCTCGAAATGCGGAATGCCTCCGACCACGTCGACCCCCCGCTCCAGCGCGCGCTTCAGGTTGGCGAGCGCGCCGGGCGCGCGCAGCACGCCGTCCTGCGGGAACGCCACCAACTGCAGGTCCAGGTATGGCCGCACGCGTTCGCGCACGTGGAGCAGCGCCTCCACCGCCAGCAGGCGCGGATCGCACACATCCACATGCGAGCGGATCGCCAGCAGCCCGCGCGCCACGGCCCAGTCGCAATAGGCAAGCGCGCGCTCGACGATAGCCTCCTGCGTCAGCAACGGCTTCAGTTCGCCCCACAGCGCAATGCCTTCCAGCAGCGTGCCCGACTGGTTCACGCGCGGCAGCCCGTACGACAGCGTCGAGTCCATATGGAAATGCGCATCGACGAACGGCGGCGTCACCAGCTGGCCGGCGGCATCGATCTCTTCGCCCGCGCGCGCGGCCAAGGCCGGCTCGACCGCGGCGATGCGCCCTTCGGCAATGCCGATATCGATGCCGGTGCGCCCGTCGGGCAGGTTGCAATGCCGCAGGATCAGGTCGAGCATGGGTCGTGTCGTGTTATCCGGTATGGAGAAGCTCAGGCCAGCGGAGCCGGCGCCAGGCCGCAGCCGCGCAGCAGCATCACCACCACATGCTCGGTGGCGTGCGCATAGTCCTGCGGCTGCAGCCGGCTGATGCCCAACACCGCGCAGACCTGCGATTCGAAGTCCGCGTAGGTCTGGGTGGCGGCCCAGATGGTGAAGAACAGGTGCTGCGGATCGACCGGTGCCATCTGGCCGCGGTCGATCCACTGCTGCACCACCGCGGCCTTGCGCGACACCAGCTCGCGCAGGGCGTGGCGCAGCACCTCGCCGATCTCGGGCGCGCCATGCAGCAGCTCGTTGGCGAACACCCGCGACGCATCCGGATGGCTGGACGACAGCCGCATCTTGGCGCGGATGTACTGCTCCAGCGCCACCTGCGGCGGCAGCTCGGCGCGGATCACGTCGGCCTCCGACAGCCACAGCTGCAGCGTGTGCGCCAGCACCGCGCGGTACAGCGCCTGCTTGGTGCGGAAGTAGTAATGCAGGTTCGACTTGGGCACCCCCGCGCGCATGGCGATCTCCGCCATGGTGGCGCCGGCAAACCCGGCGCGCGCGAACACGTGCTCGGCCGCGCGCAGGATCATGGCCTGGTTCTCCTGCCGGATGCGGCCGCCCGCCGCCGCGCGCGCCGGCGGCGCGCGCAGTGTCGGCGCAAGGCCGGCGCGCGAGTCCATCAGCGCGTGCCGTACAGGCGGTCGCCGGCGTCGCCCAGGCCCGGCACGATATAGCCGTGCTCGTTGAGGGTGTCGTCGATGGCCGCGGTGACGATGCCGACGTCAGGATGCGCAGTGCGCAGCGCGCGCAGGCCCGGGCGCGAGGCGATCAGGCATACATACTTCATGGTGGTGACGCCGGCCTCCTTGAGCCGGTTCAGCGCCGCGATGGCCGAATTGCCGGTGGCCAGCATCGGGTCGACCACGATCACCATGCGCTCCTGGATGTCCTCGGGCATCTTGAAGTAATACTCGATCGGCTCCAGCGTCTCGGGGTCGCGGTACAGGCCGATATGGCCGACGCGCGCCGCCGGCAGCAGGTCGAGCATGCCGTCGATAAAGCCGTTGCCCGCGCGCAGGATCGATACCAGGCACAGCTTCTTGCCGGACAGCACGCGCGACTGCGTGGCCGCGATCGGCGTGCGGATGGCGATGGTTTCCATCGCCAGGTCGCGCGTGGCCTCGTACGTCAGCAGCTGGCTAATCTCGCGCACCAGGCGGCGAAAGTTGTCGGTGGTGGTCTCCTCGCTGCGCACCAGCGTGACCTTGTGCTGCACCAGCGGATGGTCGACCACCATCACGCCGGACAGGCTGGCAGGGTCGGCGGGGTCCGGCGCGCGCGCCTCGACTGCGGGAACAGCGGTCATGTCGTTCATGGTGACGCTCCTGAAGCCACGTTGCACAAGCCTTCCCTGCTTGCAACGCCGCCCGCGGCGCGGGCGGCGCGTTCAGAACACCGTGCCGTCGCTGGTGATGGCAAACGGCGGCGCGCCGCCGGGCCGGCGCTTGGCGGCGATGCGCCGCCCCGCCGCCCAGGTGCCGCCTTCCAGCACGCGCGCCAGCGGGAACTGCGCCTCCTCCAGCCCCAGCGCCTGGCGCACGCAATCGGCCACCAGGTCCAGGCCGCTGACGGTCAGCGCGCGCCATTCGACGATGACGGGCTCATCGACCGCATGTGGTTCTGCGGAAAAGCCGGGATCGCGCGGCACCATCAGCTCGAAGTCATACAGCAGGCCACCGTTGCGGTACTCGGGCAGGCCGGTCAGCGCGTCGAGGCCGGTCACGGTCAGGCCAGCGTCCTCGAGCGGCTCCAGCAGCGAATAGGTCAGCCACTGGGTCAGCTTGTGGAACGGCACCAGCCCGCCCGGGGCCGCCGGATGGCGCCAGCAGTCGCCCAGCGACACGCCCTCGACCACGATGCGCCCCGGCCACACCGGCCCGAGGCCCACCAGCAAGGTGCGCAGCAGGAAGCCGGCATCGAGCTGGCCGCCGACGGCGTGCGCCTTCAGGTAGTCATAGAGATTGCCCAGCCGCGCCGGCCGGCCGAACAGCGCCGGGGTCGCGTCCATCACCTCGCCCAGCCGGCGCAGCAGCCCGGCGCGGCCTTCCAGCCCCACCAGCGGGTTGTGCTGCGCGACCTGGAAGGCATGGGCGATGCTGTCGGCATCGATGCGCTGCAGGCGCTCGGCATCGGCGCGCAGCGGGTCGCCCGGCGCCGCGGAGAAGCCGCCACGCGCGAACAGGTCGAAGCTGGCCGCGCCAAGGCCTTCCGAACGCGTCAGCACCAGATCGCTGGCCGGATCGCGGTAGCGCCACTCCGGCCCGGCGCCCGCATCCAGCAGCACGCTGGGGATCACCAGGTCGATGCCGATGCGGGCGCGCTCCTCGCGGTGTTCGGGCCCGCTCAGCGCGGCGCGCTCGCACAGCACCTGCCAGCGGTCCGTGCGCTGGTCGCCCGCGCCGCTTTCGAAATGGCGCCAGCGGCTGTGATAAGGGACCTGCAGGTCCGGATAGCGCTGCCGGATGGTGCTGGCGACGTAATCGGCTATCGCATGCACGCGGTCCGGGTGCCAGGTGAAGAGTTCGGACGCGCCGCTGGCCACGTGTTCGGTGACCGCCGCGCAATGGGTGCGCACCGCCTCGGCGCACAGCAGCGCCGCCGCGGGATGCCCTTCGGGCACCGGGCTCAGCCAGCCGTTGCCAGGGCGCTCGTTGGCACTGTCCTCGGGATACCTCGTCATTCGTTCAACCCCCTGCCCTTTGCCAGGGCCAGTTCGTTCGCATCCGGCGGCGTGTAGTGCGTGAAGTAGCCGGCGGCCACCTTGGCGTCGATCTCGACACGGGCGTCGGCGGGGATCAGCGCCTCGGGGATCGCCACCTGCTCGACCACCTCGATGCCCTGCGCCACCAGCGCGCCATGCTTCATGTTGCTCATCGACGCCCAGCGGTCGATGCGGCGGATGCCCAGCCAATGGAACACATCCGGCATCAGCTCCTGGAAACGCATGTCCTGCACGCCCGCCACGCATTCGGTACGGGCAAAATATGTCTCGGCGCGGTCGCCGCCAGCCTGGCGCTTGCGCGCGTTGTAGACCAGGAACTTGGTCACCTCGCCCAGCGCGCGGCCCTCCTTGCGGTTGTAGACCACCAGCCCGACACCGCCCTGCTGCGCCATCTCGATGCACACCTCGATGCCGTGTGCCAGGTACGGCCGGCAGGTACAGATGTCTGACCCGAACACATCCGATCCGTTGCATTCATCGTGCACGCGGCAGGCCACGCGGGTCTCGGGCTTGCCCAGCTGGCTGACATCGCCGAAGAAATACAGCGTCATGCCGCCGATCGGCGGCAAGAAAACCTTCAGGTCCGGCCGCGTCACCAGTTCCGGGAACATGCCGCCGGTCTGTTCGAACAGGCTGCGGCGCAGCACGCTTTCCTTGATGCCGAAGCGGGCCGCCATGCCGGGCAGGTACCACACCGGGTCGACCGCCGCCTTGGTCACGCGCACGTCGCCATTGGCATGCAACAGGTCGCCATCGGGCTTGAGCCGGCCCGCGGCGATGGCCGAAACCAGTTCCGGCATGTTGATGTGCGCGCGCGTCACCGCGATGGTCGGGCGGATATCGACGCCGGCGGCGATGCGGTCAGCAAAGACGGTGGAGACCAGGTGCCCCCACGGGTCGAGGGAGACGATCTTGTCCGGGTCGCCCCACTGCGGATGCGGGCCGATGGCCTCGGCGGGCGCGGTGTCGGTCAGGTCGGGACGGTGGTCGCGCTGCAGCGTGCCGGAGGCGACCGCCAGTGCACGGTAGATGGCGTAGGCGCCGGCGTGGGTGCCGATCACATTGCGCTGCGCAGGATTGCCCAGGCTGGCGATCACCGGTCCGCGCTCCGCCGCCGTGGCGGCGCCCCAGTGGATCGGCTCGGCCGGCTTGTCGCGGCGCGCGTGCGAAGTCAGGACGATATGGTCGGACATGACACCCTCGGTTCCCGATGGAATCCTGACCAATCGGTCAGGTTTACGATTCCATACTAGGCAACCTTTGTGCCATCGCCCAATGCCCGTTTACGCCAGTGTTGCGCCGGTGTGTGTGGCGCCCAACGCAAGTCCGCGGCAGTGCATGCACGCCCGGCGTGCCGACGGCACCACGCCGGCGGCTTGCATGCACCGTGCGGATGCCGCGCGCGTCCACGTCACGCAAGCGCGCTCCGCGTACGGTGCGCGGCGATGGTTGCAAGGGTTACATGGTCGGGCGGCTCGCCGAGCCGGGGCCCGAATCGCCTGCCGCGTCACCGCGGCCGCCCAGCAATGCCCGCAATGCCGCGAACGGCTGCGCACTTTCGACGAAGCGGTAGAACACGGCACCCGCCACATTGCTCAGGACCCACGCCGACGCCATGCCGAGCGCGTTCAGCACCGGCTGCCCGGGCGCGAGATGCGACATCAGCGCATTGACCACCAGGCACACCGGGAAATGAACCAGGAACACGGAATAGGAAATGCGCCCGAAGTAGCCCACCGCGCGCGCCCGCGGCCAGCGTTCCAGCCATTCGCCGCGCCGGGCCAGCGCCAGCAGCAGCGCGGTGGCCAGTGCCACGGCAATGCGCACCCGGAAGTCCAGCACCAGCGCGCCCAGCGCCGCCGCGCCGAGCAGCGCCAGCGGCAGCAGCGGACGGCCCGGGGCGGACGCCCAGTAGGCCAGCGTGCCCATGCCATAGGCACCGAAGAAGTACACCGCCCAGATATCCCATGCAGCATCGCGGTTGAACCAGAACAGCGACGCCACCGCCGCGAGCGCGACCAGGCCGATGCTGAGCGCCACGCCCACCGGCGCCCTGCCGCGCGACACCACCCGCGCGGCCCACAGCGTGCCCAGCAGCAGCGCGAACAACTGCAGGTCGATGGCCACGTACCAGGCCCCGGCCGACAACGCGTCGACGTCGACGATGTCATGGAGCAGCGTCAGGTGCGCGAGCAATTGCCCCAGCGTGGGAGACGCCGGGATCGAGTCATGCGTCATCCAGTGCCGCGCCAAGGCGGCGCCGGCAATGCTGAGCAGGATCGCCGCGGCAAACGGCACCACCAGTTTCTGGTAACGGCGCCACAGCAGCGACAGCGGGTGCTGGCGGATCTCCAGCCGCCCGTCGGGCGCCAGGCTGCGCGCCGCCAGGAAGCCGCTGATCACCAGGAACACCTGCACCGCGATGCGGGCGTAGTCATAGAGCCAGTCCACCAGCCCTGGCGCCAGTTGGTAGGCTGTATCGGACATCGGTCCATAGAAGGCGAGGTGGTGCAGGACGATCAGTTGCGAACTGACGGCTTTCAGGGCGTCGATGCACGGCAGGCGCGACGGGCGGGAGCTCATTGTTATAGGGATGAGGCAAAGGGCACGGAAGGCGCGATTCTACCCGTTGCACTACCAAGCAATGTGGCGCAATGCATACATTGTGCGGCTTGGTTACACAGTGGCCGTGCTTGTTGCCAGTTCGACAGCCGTCGTACCGGCGCATCGGCAGCTGGTGGGGATCATTGGCACAGCGCCATCAGCGCGATCCACGCCTGGGCATGGGCCGGATCGAGCCACCCCGCCAGCGCCACCGCGCACACGACGGCGCCACCGAGTACCGACAGCCACGCGGCGAGCGCGGTTGCGCCGGGCCGCCTCATGGCCGTGCCGGTGCCAGGCCGGTGCGGGCGATCTGGCGGTCGTCGATCGGCGAATGCAGCGCCGCGGCGACGATCCCCAGCGCCATGGCGCCGTACCAGACCGCGTCGTACGAGCGGGTCAGCTCGAACACCAGCCCGCCCAGCCACACCCCCAGGAACGAGCCGAGCTGATGGCCCAGGAACACGAAGCCGAACAGCGTGGCGAGATAGCGCACGCCGAACACCTGGGCCAGGATGCCGTTGGTGAGCGGCACCGTGCCCAGCCACAGCAACCCCATCGCCGCACTGAAGGCGTACAGCGTCGCCGGGCTCAGCGGCAGCAACAGGAACAGCGCCATCGCCGCGGTGCGCGCGAGGTAGATGCCGGCGAGCAGGTACTTCTTGCTGTGACGCCCGCCGAGCAGCCCGCACACATAGACGCCGGCCACATTGGCCAGCGCGATGATGGCGAGTGCCGCCATGCCGTCGGCCGCACGCATGCCGCGGTCCAGCAGATAAGCCGGCAAGTGGCTGGCGATAAAGGCCAGCTGGAAGCCGCACGCAAGAAAGCCCAGGTTGAGTAGCCAGAAACCCGAATGGCCGAAGGCCTCGCGCACTGCGGCGCCCAGCGGCTGGCCCGCCGCCCCGTCGGCCGCGTGGTGGTCCGGCGCTGCCGCCGCGCCGCGGTCGTGGAACGGAAGGGCCAGAGGCAACAGCACGGCCAGCGCCACGGCAAGCAGCAGCAGCGTGCCCGCCCATCCGGTCCCCGCCAGCAGCGCCTGGACGCCAGGCACCAGCGCAAACTGGGCGATGCCGCCGACGGCGCCGGCCAGCCCCAGCGCGCGGCTGCGCTGCGCGGCCCCGGTCATCCGGCTGAGCGCGCCATAGACCACGCCGAAGGTGGTGCCCGACAAAGCCACGCCGAGGCAAAGTCCCGCCGACCACACCAGCGCCGTCGACGTATGCGCCTGCGTCATCCCATAGAGCCCCACGGCATACAGCGCCAGCCCGCCCGCCATCACCTTCCACGAGCCGTAGCGGTCGGCCAGCATGCCGGTGAAGGGCTGCGCCAGCCCCCAGGCCAGGTTCTGCACCGCCATGGCAAAGGCGAAGGTCTCGCGGGTCCAGCCGCGCTCGGCAATGATGGGCAGCATGAACAGCCCTTGCACATGGCGCACGCCCAGCGCCATTCCCATCAGCACGCCGCCGGCCAGCACCAGCACCCACAGTTGCCGCCACCAGGGCGTGACGCCGGAATCGGATGAGGGTGGCAAATGGATGGTCATGGCAGCCTCTTGTCAATCAATGGCGCCTGCAGGCGCGATGGCTCTATTGCAAGCGACGGCAGCCCTTGCTTCAACCGATCTTTCGGTCGTCCTGCCATGCGCACCACGCATGGCAGGAACCTGCCGGATCGTGCTGTAATGAGGTCTCGCACGTCTGCCTGGAGTTCTCTGCATGTCCACCCCGCTGGTTCGCCTGTTCTCGCTCGACCTGCTCAAGGGTTTCGTTGCCGTCGGCCGGCGCATGAGCATTACGCAGGCGGCGGACGACCTGTGCCTGACCCAGTCGGCGGTAAGCCGCCAGATCCATGCGCTGGAGGCGCAACTGAAGGTGCAGCTGTTCGTGCGCAAGCATCGCGGCGTTGCCTTCACCGCCGAGGGCGAGCGCTTGTTTCGCAGCGCCGACAGCGCGCTGCAGCAGCTGCAGGACGTGGTGGCCGAGGTGCGCCGCAGCGAGGGCCGGCAGCCGGTCACCGTCACCGCCAGCATCGGCGTGACCGGCCTGTGGCTGCTGCCGCGGCTGGGGAGCCTGCAGAAGGCACACCCGCACCTGGATGTGCGCCTGTCGGCCAGCAACCGCATCAGCGACCTGCGTGAAGAGGGGATCGACCTCGCGGTGCGCTATTGCCGCGACGCCGCGGCGCCGCCCGATGCCGTGCGCCTGTTCGGCGAGCACATCGCCCCGATCGCGCATCCGTCGCTGCTGGCCGCGCTCGCGCCGCACGGCGATGCGCTGCTGCAGCTGCCGCTGCTGGAATTCGACGATCCGCGCCCGTGGCTGCAGTGGCGCAGCTGGCTGGCCGCGCGCGACCTGCGCCAGGCCAGCCAGCGCGGCATGCTTCGCTTCAACCAGTATGACCAGGTCATCCAGGCGGCGCTGGCAGGGCAAGGGGTCGCGCTGGGCCGGCTGGAACTGGTGCGGCCGCTGGTCGACGGCGGCCAGCTGGCGCTGGTGCCCACCGCGCGGCAAGCGCCGCCGAGCCCGAACGCCTACTGGCTGATCCAGGCCGCCGCGCAGCCGCGCGCCGACGTCAAACGCGTGGCGCAGTGGATCTGCCAGGAAGCCGCGCGCACGGTCAAGATGCCCGCGCGCCCCGCAGCCAGCTGAACCGCAGCGGCCCGGCCCGGCGCGGCGGCGCTTCGATCCGGCACAGCGCCGGGCCCGCGCCGTGCAGCGCCGCGACAAAGACCTCGGCATCCGCTTGCAGCCGATGGCGCTCGCCGGGTGCCAGCAACACATCGGGCGACGGCCGCCCCGGCACCTCGAAGGTCAGCCACAGGTTGCCGCCGCGGCAGACCAGTTCCGTGCCGGCGCGCAGTCGCAGGCCGAGACATTCCGCTTCCAGGGAAAAAGTGCGTGACATGAAAGGCTCCGGTTAGGGCCTTTTTATTGTGCTGGGCGGCGTCGCAGGCTGCCATGAGCAATGCGTCGGCCAGCCATCTGCCAGCGGCATGCGAGCCCCGCAGGGCTAGCGCTGCCCCGTGCGCGTCCCGGCCCGGGCCAGCGCCTCGCCGGGGGGCGCGACGTCGAGCGTCGCCAGCAGCAGCCCCATGCCCGCCAGGATGCGGTACTGGCTGGCCAGTTCGGTGTACTGGCCCGTCACATAGGCGGTGCGGGCGCTGAAGTATTCATTCTCGGCATTGAGCAGGTCCAGCAGGCTGCGCTGCCCGATGCGGAATTGCCTGCCGTAGCTGAGCCGCGTGGCATCGCTTGCCTGCACATATTGCTGCAGGCTGGCCAGGCGGTCCTGCGCGGTTCGGTTGGCGTTATACGCCAGCGACACGCTTTCCTGGACCTGCCGCCGCAGCCGTTCCAGGTTCTGCTCGGCTTCCTGGATCTGGAAGCCAGCCTCGCTGATGCGAGCCTTGTCGGCATTGCCGCGGAACACGTTATAGCGCACCCGCAGCATCACCCGGCGCTCGTCGGTGGTGCCCAGCACACGGTCGCGGTCGCGGGCCCCGCCTACCTCCAGTTCCAGCCTGGGCCACAAGGCCGAGCGCGCCTGCGCGCGTGCGGCCTCGGCCTCGGCGATATCGGCCTGTCCCGCGCCCAGCGCAGGGTGGCTGGCACTGGCCACTTGCTGCGCCTCGCGCTCGGTCGCGGGCAGCACGGCAGCCAGCGATGCCGGGCGGGACAAGAACTGCGGCGTGGTCCCGACCACGCGCACGAACGCCGCCTCGGCATCCTGCAGCGCGCCTTGCTCCGCCCGCAGGCTGGCCTTGGCCAGCGCGAGCCGGCTCTCGGCCTGGTAGAGGTCGGCGCGGCGCAGTACGCCATTGTCGGCGCCGAGCCGGATCTGGTCATGGATATGCTGGTGGGCCTCGAGATTGGCGATGCCGATCGCCACGGTTTCCTGCCGACGCAGGACCTCGACATAGACGCCGACGGTGCGCAGCGCGATGTCTTCGGCGGTAGCGCCGACCCGGTAGGCCGCGCCTTCGATCCGGGCGCCCTGGCGCTCGACATCGCTGCTCACGCCGAAACCGTCGAACAGCATCTGCGTGATGGTGACGTCGGCGGCATGGCGGCCATACGAGGCGTCCGACATCCCGGCCACGCGGCTGCTTTGGCTGTCGAGCCGCACGCGGCCGGTGGCGCCGCCGATATCGATTCGCGGCAGGTAGCCGGCGCGCGCCTGCTTCAGCCCCTCGTCGGCAGCCAGGCGGCGGCTGCCCGCGGCCAGCACTTCGGGATTGCTGTGCACGGCCAGGTCGACGGCCTGGGGCAGCGCCTGGGCCGCTGCGTACTGCGGCAGCGCCAGTGCCATCCAAAGCAGCACGGGTGCCGGCCGGCACCATGTCGTCGTCATGCTTCCCCCTGCCGGGTACACCGCGCTCGTGCGTTGCACGCGTCCGAACGCGGTGCCCTACCCGCTTATTATGGTTTTGATACTGCCGGCGGCGGTGCCACCGTCCTGCGTTGCCGCTTGTTGCTGTTTGCTTCCGTTTCCTCCCTTGCGCTGCCCTCCTGCCGGTGACTGGCTCAAGCCGTATGGATGTTGCCGTTGCTCAGCAACGTATTCAGGTCCAGCCCGACCACGCCCTGCAGCACGGCGACATCCTGGAATGCGGCGGCGCTGCCGCCGCCATCGCGGTCCAGGCTGACCACGGTATTGCCATCGACCTCCGCCAGCCGGACGAATTGCGCCACGTTTGCGCTGGTCACGCTGACGCCCGACAGCAACTCCGACAGGTCCAGCACGTCGCCCCCTGCCGAGGCCGGCGCGAGGTCGAAGTCGGTGATCGTATCGACCGAAGCGGCCTCGCCGCGCAGGAAGCCAAAGGTGTCGCTGCCTGCGCCGCCGGCAAGCGTGTCCGATCCGGCGCCACCAGTGATCAGGTCGTCGCCCGCCCCGCCTGTCAGCTGGTCATCGCCCGCGCCGCCACGCAGCACATCGTTGCCGGCCGAGCCGTTGATCGTGTCGTTGAAGGCCGACCCGATCACGCCCTCCATGCCCTTGTAGCTGTCCGTGCCCAGGCCGACGCTGCCAAGATTGACCGAGGTCGCGCTGCTGCTCTGCACCAGCGTGAAATCGATCGCGCCGGTGGCATCGGAGAAGTCCAGCAGGTCGATGCCCGCGCCGCCATCGACGGTGTCGTTGCCGGCGCCGCCGCGCAGGACGTCATTGGCGCCGCTGCCGGTCAGCGAATCGTTGAAGCGCGACCCGATCACGCCTTCCATATTGCTGTAGGTATCGCTCCCAAGGCCCACGCCTGACAGGTTGACCATCGTGCTTCCGCCCTGCGCCAGCGTAAATGCCAGCCCGCTGCTGGCATCGGACAGGTCCAGCATGTCGATGCCGGCGCCGCCATCGAGCGTATCGTCTCCGGCGCCGCCTCGCAGCACGTCATCGCCCGCACCGCCGCGCAATGTGTCGCTCCCTGCGCCGCCGATGAAGACATCGCTGGCCGGGGCTCCGCTCAGCGCATCGTTGTTGCTGCCGCCGTCGAGGTAGGAGGCCTGGTAAGTCTGGCCTGCCAGCGTCACCGATGCCGCGCCATTGGTCGACGAGACATTGACCGTCACGGTAGCCGTGCTGGTGCCGCCCGCACCGTCGGAGACGGTATAGCTGAAGCTTCCCGCCGCCGCGTTGCCGGAGTCGAACATGATGTAGCTGTTATTGGTGCCGGGCGCGAACCGCAGGTTGCTGACGGCTCCAGTGGCCCCGGCGAGCGCGGTTATCGCAAGCGCCGAGCCATCGACGTCGCCGTCATTGGCAAGCAAGGCACTGACCGGTATCAGGATGCTGCCGGTGTTGTTCGAGACATAGACCACGTCCGCGGCAGCCATCGGCGCATCGTTGACAGGATGGATGGTGATCGCCACGGCATCGGTGTCGGTCGCCGCGCCGTCGCTGGTCTGCACCTGCAGCGAGGCCGTGCCGGCATAGTCCTTGTCGCCGACGAACTGCAGGCCGTCCAGTGCGGCGTGGATTGCCGCGTCGCTGCCGGTGAAGGTCATGGTGCCGTCCGCGCTGCCATCGCCGGCAAGGAACTGCAGTCCCGCCGTGCCGTTCAGCGTAATCGTGCCGCCGCTCGCCTTCAGCGTCACCGTATGGCTGCCGCCGTCCACATCGAAGAAGCCGAGGGCATTGCCGGTGGCCGTGCCGAATACGAGCGGCGTGTCTTCATCGACCGACTGCGCCCCCGGCACGCTGTTGACGGCGGCATCGTTGGCGCCCACGACATTGACCTTGATTTCCTGGCTGGCGCTGAGGTCGGCGGAATGCACCGTCAAAGATTCCATAACCTGCTGCCCGGCAGCCAGCCCATCAGCCTTGCCGTTATCCAGCGTATAGGTCCAGGCGCCGGTGGTGGTGTCGAACGTGAACGTGCCGTACTGCCCTACCAGGCTGTCCGGCGGCACCGCGGCGAAGTAGGCCTCGCCGGCATCGACATCGCTGAGGGTCAGCGTGCCGCTGGCAGAGGCGTCGCCTGCCGTGGCATTTGCGACGCCGCCGGCTTCTATCACCGTCGTATCGTCGCTAGCCGACGCGGTGATGGTCGCTGCGTCGTTCGTGCCGGTGATATTGACCGTGATCGTCCGCTGCGCGGTCTGATCGGCCGAGGACACCAGTAGCGAATCGCTGACCTGTTGTCCGGCGGTCAGCGCATCGGCCTTGCTGTTATCCAGCGTGTAGGTCCAGGCACCGGTGCTGCTGTTGAAGGTAAACGTGCCGTACTGCCCGACCAGGCTTTCCGGCGTCACCGCGGCAAAGTGCGCTTCGCCGGTGTCGACATCGCTCACCGTCAGCGTGCCGCTGGCCGACGTGTCGCCTGCGGTGGCGTTGCCCACGCCGCCAGCTTCGGTCACCGTCGCATCTTCGCTCGCCGACGCGGTGATGGTCGCCGCATCGTTGGTGCCCGTGATGTTGACCGTGATGGTCTGCTGCGCGGTCTGGTCGGCCGAGGACACGGTCAGCGCATCGCTGACCTGCTGCCCCGCAATCAGCGCGTCGGCCTTGCTGTTGTCCAGCGTATAAGTCCAGGCGCCGGTGGTGCTGTTGAAGGTGAAGGTGCCGTATTGCCCGACCAGGCTGTCCGGCGCCACCGCGGCAAAGTGCGCTTCGCCGGTGTCGACATCGCTCACCGTCAGCCTGCCGCTAGCGGACGCGTCACCTGCGGTGGCGTTTGCCACGCCACCAGCTTCAGTCACCGCCGTGTCCTCGCTAGCCGACGCGGTGATGGTAGCGGCATCGTTGGCCCCGTTGATCCGGATGCTCAGCGTCGATGCCGCCGAGGCCTGGCCGTCCGTCACGCTATAGCCGAACGACTCATCGAGATGGTCGCCAAGGCGCAACGACTGGACCAGCGGATTGCCGTTGTCCAGGGTGTAGCTGTAGCTTCCGTCGGCGTTGATCTGCAGCGTGCCGTACTGGCCGACATAGGTGCCGGGACTGGCCACGGCGAGCACATTACCGGCATCGACGTCGCTGTCATTGGCCAGCACGTTGCCGGTAACGGGGTTCGGATGGTTGTCTTCGCCGATGGCGTTGGTATCGGCCGCGGCGGTAGGGGCATGGTTGTCGTAGCCGGCAAAATCGGATTTGGTCAGGTCGTGCAGGCCGTCCAGGCGAATCACCATTTCGGCGGTGGCGGGATTGCCGTCGACATCGACGTAGACATAGGTGTTGCCGCCCGATTGCTGGTACCAGGCACCATGGGCGGTCGGCGTCAGGCCGCCCCACTGGAAGCCGGTGTCGCCCAGCACCGGGCGCAGGTCCAGCCGATCGGTGCCGCGCTGGAAGTCGGCGATGATGTCCATGCCGGCCGCGGTGGAATCGGAGACAGCGTTGTAGAGGAAGGTGTCGCGGCCGCTGCCGCCGCCCAGCGTGTCGCCGCCGCCCCCGCCGGCGACGGTGTCGTTGCCGCCTTCGCCGTAGACGGTGTCCCTGCCATTGCCGCCGGCGATGATGTCGTCGCCGCCGACGACGGCGCCGTCGCCGTTGTCGCCAAAGATCAGGTCGTCGCCGTTGCCGCCCTGGATGCGGTCGTTGCCCGGCTGGGCCGATTCGTGCCCGCGCCCGCGCAGATAGTCGGCATGGCTGTCGTAGCCGTCGCCATACAGCGTATCGCCGCCGTTGTCGCCGGTGTAGAGCGTCGACGCACCGTCGGCGCTGCCGATCACGTCGTCGCCGCTGCCGCCATAGACCGCGTCGGTGCCGTTGCCGCCGGACAGGCTGTCGTTGCCGCGACCGCCGAACACGCGGTCCTTGCCGTTGGCGCCCAGCAGCGTGTCGTTGCCATCGCCGCCCTCGACGATATCGTCGCCGTTGCCGGCATCGACATAGTCGCTGCCATCGCCCGCACTGACATAGTCGTTGCCGTTGCCGCTCAGAATGGTGTCGCTGCTTGCGGTGCCGATGAGGCTGTCGCTGCCGTTGGTGCCAGTCACGGTTGCCATGGTGGTTCTCTCTCCGTCCTGAATGCAGGCCTTGCGGCCATGCCTTGCTTGTTATCGTTGCAAAAGGGCTCGCGTGCGAGCGCAGTCCCTACCGTTCACGGAACGCCATGTCCCGGGTCTTGATGATGGGCTTGAGCAGGTAATGGAGCACCGTCTTCTGGCCCGTCAGTACATCCACCGTGGCGACCATGCCGGGCAGGATCGGCACCTGCACCGCACTGCCTGCCGGCCGGTTGTCGCGGGTGCGCACGCGCACCAGGTAGTAGCTCTCGGGCCGCTCGCCGGGCCGCTCCGGCGTGAGCGTATCGGCGCTGATATGTTCGACGGTGCCGGCAAAGCCGCCATAGACGGAGAAATCGTAGGCCGACAGCTTGACCACGGCTGGCTGGCCCGGCCGCAGGAAGGCGATGTCCGCCGGCCGCACGCGTGCCTCGACCAGCAGCGTGTCTTCCAGGGGCACGATTTCCACCAGGTCCATGCCCGGCTGGACCACGCCACCCACGGTGTTGATCTTGAGCTGCTTGACGATCCCGCTCAGCGGCGCGCGCACCAGGGTGCGATCGACCCGGTCCTGCAAGGCGGTGTTGGTCGCGCTCAGCGCTGCCTGCTCGGCCCTGGCCTGGTTGAGTTCGCGCATGGCCTCGGCGCGGAAATGCGCGCTCGCCTCGTCGAGCTTCTGCTGGCTCTCGCGATAGGCCGCCTCCAGGCGCGGCATCGCCAGCGGCGACGCGTCGAGCTCGCCCTTGAGGTCATTGGTCTGCCGCTCCAGCCGCAGCACATCGACATCGGAAACCACGCCCTGCGCCACCATCGGCCGCATCATCGCCAGCTCCTGCGCCACCAGGCGATGGCTCTGCCGCAATTGCTGCTCGCGCGAGCGCTTTTCGGCCAGCTCCTGCCGGCGCTGCTCCGACTGCCGGCGCAGCACGGCCAGGTTCGCTTCCAGCGCGTGCTTGCGCGAGGCGAACAGCGAGCGTTCCTCGGCCACGAAACGGCGCGTATCGCCGTCGCCGCCCGCGCTGGCGACGAAGTCGGTGCCGGCGGCCTCGGCGCTCAGGCGCGCGATGCGTGCCACCAGCGCATCGTCCTTGGCGCGGCCTTCCTGGTACGAGGCGGTAAAGCGCGTATCGTCGATGCGCATCAGCGGCTGGTCCTTGCTGACGACCTGTCCGGGCCGCACCATGATCTGCGCCACGATCCCGCCTTCCAGGTTCTGCACCACCTGCACCTGGCTCGACGGAATCACCTTGCCCTCGCCCACAGCGACCTCATCGACCCGTGCCAGCGCCGCCCAGCTCAGCGCCACGATGACGAAGACCACCGCGCACCACAGGATCCAGTGCGCGAACCAGCGTGGCCGCGACAGCGCCGCCGCGTCGCGCGCATCCATGAAGGCGGTGTCGTCGTCGCTTGGCCGCAGCGCGGCGGCCACGCGGCGCGCAAGGGCGCGGGGTTCAGGCCGAGGCGACATGGAGCTTTCTCCCCGCGAGCGCGTTCAGCACCTCGGCCTTGGGCCCGTCCGCGACGATGCGGCCCTGGTCCATCACGATCAGGCGATCGACCAGGCTCAGCAGCGAGCCGCGGTGGGTCACCAGCAACAGCGTGCGCTCGCCCAGCGCTGCCGCGAGCCGAGCCTTGAACTGCTCTTCGGTGCGGTTGTCCATGGCACTGCTGGGCTCGTCGAGCAGCAGCAGCGGTGGCTGCAACAGCTCCGCGCGCGCGATCGCGATGGCCTGCCGCTGTCCACCCGAAAGCCCCTCGCCGCGCTCGCCCAGGCGCAGATCATAGCCCTCGGGCAGGCGCTCGATGAAATCGCTGACGCCGCCCAGGCGCGCGGCGCGCAGCACGGCGGCATCGTCGGCGTAAGGCGCGCCCATCACGATGTTGTCGCGCACGGTGCCGCTGAACAGCATCACGTCCTGCGGCACATAGCCGATACCGCGCCGCAGCGCCGCCGGGTCGAGCTGGCGCACCTCGGCGCCGTCGACCAGCACCGAGCCGGCATCGGGCGGATACAGGCCCAGGATCAGCTTTTCGATGGTGGTCTTGCCCGAGCCGATGCGGCCGATCAGCCCGACCCGCTCGCCGCTGGCGATGCGGAATGACACACCGTCGAGCGCGGCACCGTCGCGGCCGGGGTAGCGGAAGCTGACCGAGCGGAATTCGATCTCGCCGCGCAACGGCGGGCGGTGCAGGAAATGCTTGCCGGGCGGGCGCTCGACCGGCAGCGCCATGATCCGGTCGAGGGCGGCCAGCGCGGTGCGCGCCTGGTGATAGCGCGTGGTCAGCCCGGCCATCTGCGACAGCGGCGCCAGCGCGCGCCCGGCCAGGATGGTGCAGGCGATCAGGCCGCCCATGGTGAGGCGGTCGTCGGCGATCTGGTAGACGCCAATGACGACCACCACCAGCGTGGCGGCCTGCTGCGCGAACAGCGCCGCGTTGATGACGCACGCCGACAGCCAGCGCGAGCGCAGCGCCAGCCTGGCCATCTGCCCGACCACCTGCTCCCACTGTCGCTGCGCGACACCTTCCGCGCCGGTGGTCTTGATGGTCTCCAGCCCCACCAGCGTCTCCACCAGCGCTGCCTGCCGCTGTGCCGCGCAGGCACTGCTGGCCCGCACCGCGCGCGACAACGGCCCCTGCAGCGCCAGGCTGAGGCCAAGCACCAGCGGCACCGTCAGCAGCGGCACCCACGCGAGCGGGCCGCCCACCCAGAACATCGCGGCGATGAAGACCGCGGCAAACGGCAGGTCGACCAGCGTGGTGATGGTGGCCGAGGTCAGGAAATCCCGCACCGATTCGAATTCCTGCAGCTGGCTGCTGAGGCTGCCGACCGAGGCGGGCCGTGAGCGCATCTCGATGCCCAGCACTTTCTCGAACACCGTGGCGGACACCGTCACGTCGATGCGCTTGCCGGCCACGTCGACAAAGTAGCCGCGCAGCATGCGCATGGCGAGTTCGAACAGCAGCACCAGGCCGACGCCCACGGCAAGCGCCCACAGGGTCTCCAGCGCATGGTTCGGCACCACGCGGTCGTAGACGTTCATGGTGAACAGCGGCATCACCAGCGCAAACAGGCTCAGCAGCAAGGAAGCCAGCAGCACCTCGCCATAGACCGGCCAGCACTGCCGCATCACGCCCCAGAACCATGCCTGCGGTGCTTGACCGGGTGCGTGATCGGGTGCGTGACCGGGTGCGGCATCGATGGCAGCCCGGGCATCCGAACGGTACGCGGGCCGGGCAAAGATGGCGTGTCCGGTGTAGCGCGCCAGCAGGTCTTCGGCGCGCACGGCCTGTTCGCCGTCGCCGAACTCCGGCAGCACCACCACCAGCATGCCCCGCTCTGCGCGCCGCACCAGGATGCAGGCCTCGCCCTGGTCCAGCAGCAGCATCGCGGGCAGCACGCGGTCAGGGATCTCGTCGGGCTTGCGTCGCACCAGACGCGCGCAGAGGCCTGCGCGCGCCGCGGCACGCGTGCACAACGCGGGGGTCAGGCGATGGCCCTCCAGCGGCAGACCGGCGACCAGGGCCTCGGCGGAGGCAGGCTGGTGGAAGTGCCGGGCCAGCCAGAGCAGGCAGTCCAGCAGCGCATCGTCGGGACGCGCGTCGCCGGGCAGACCCGGGACGGCATGCCGGATCTCGCGCGCATGCGTGGCGGCCGCGTGCATGGCACAGGTCCCGGTGTTACGGCGACGGTGGACCAGGACGCTGCCGGCCGATGGCACCTGCCGCCATCGTCGTGCGCCCGCGATTGCTTGCTGCCATGGTGCCCCCCGTCCCGTTGCCATGTCGTTTTTTGCAAGCGTAGGTGAGCCCGACGCCGTCGCCCATCGTCCGGATGGCGCAACCGGCGCTTCCGATGCCTCGGGGGTCTCATCCGTTTGGCGTTTCACCAGTGCAACCGATGCGGGGAGCGCGCCGTAGCTGGGAATTTGCTTATGACGACAATGTCCTTCGCCGCATAACGGCTGGGGTATACCCTAGCGTCTTCGCCGGATTGCCGGCTGCTTTCCAGTTTCTCCCGCATGACCGCCTTCGCCTTGCCTGCCCTGACCACCCGCCTTTCCAGCGCCCGCCGCCCGCTCGCGGCATTCCTGCTCGCCACCAGCGCTGCAGCCGCCATGCTGGCCCCGGCTGCCGCGCGCGCCCAGAGCCCGGTGCTCGACAAGATCCGCGACGCCGGCACCATCGTGCTGGGCTACCGTGAGTCCGCGCTGCCGTTCTCGTTTGCCGACAACAAGGGCCAGCCGGCCGGCTATGCCGTCGACCTGTGCCTGCGCGCGGCCGAGGCGGCGCGCCAGAAGCTGGGCCTGAAGGACCTGAAGGTGCGCTGGATGCCGCTGACGCCGCAGAACCGCATCCCGGCGGTGGTGAACGGGCTGGTCGACCTCGATTGCGCCCCCAACACCAACTCGCTCGAGCGCCAGAAGCAGGTTGCGTTCAGCGTCTCGCACTATGTGTCGACAGTGCGCATGCTGGTGCGCGCCGACTCGGGCATCCGCTCGTTCGGCGACCTGCGCGGCAAGACCGTGGTCACCAGCGCGGGCTCGACCGGCGACCGCCACGTGCGCCGCTTCAAGGGCCAGTACGGCTATCACGACGTTTACGCCAAGGACCACGGCGAATCGTTCCTGCTGCTGGAATCGGGCCGGGCCCAGGCCTTCGTGATGGACGACGTGCTGCTGGCCGGCCTGCGCGCGCGCGCCAAGGATCCTTCGCAATACGTCATCGTCGGCCCGGCGCTGTCGGTAGAGCAGAACGCGCTGATGCTGTCCAAGGCCGATCCCGAATGGAAGCGCCTGGTCGACCAGACCCTGGCCACCACCTTCGCCGGCCCCGAGGTCAAGGCGCTGCAGCAGCGCTGGTTCCAGCAGCCCATCGGCAGCCGCGGCATCAACTTGGCGCTGGCGCCTTCGGGCGAGGTGCGCGCGGCCTGGAAGCATCCGTCCGACGCGGTCACCGAATAAGGCGCGCCGGCGGCGCCATGCGCAATCGCGCTGGCGCCGCAATTCAGGGTTTCCATGAGTTTGTCGCGCCGGGCAAGCCCCAAGTTGACAGTCGTGAATGATGTTGGCGACACTGGCCCGAGCCATCCCTGTGCAGGGAGGCCAAAGACACGACCGCCCGACGGCGGCATATCTCAGGAGAAACCATGAACAAGTTCGTCGCGACCGCGATCGCACTCTGCCTTGGCGCCGCTTCGCTGGCCGTGCAGGCACAAACCGGCGGCAAGCAGCAGTTCGATCCGCATACCCAGGGTGCCAAGTCGGGCGAGAAGTTCGACCCGTACAGCCAGGGCGCCAAGGCCGGCGACAAGTTCGATCCGTACAGCCAGGGCGCGAACAAGAGCACCCGCACCGACCTGACCGACCCGTCCGCCGCCGACAAGAAGCCGGCCAAGCAAGGCACCAAGAAAAAGAACAACAAGAGCAGCAAGAAGAAAGCCACCCCCGCCCCGGCTGCCAGCTGAACCACGGCTGCCCCCGGATACAAGAAAACCCGCCGCGGCGGGTTTTTTTGTGCCCTCCCGGGCGAGGTGGCCATGGCGCCGGCTACGGCGCCTGAGTATCGCGCTCCAGCGCGGTGACATCGACGCGCTGCACCTTGTCGTCCTGGCGCACCTCGGTGCGCAGCACGAAAGCCTCGGCCGGGCAGTACCAGTCGGTGACGTGCATCACGGTGGGCTCGACCTGCACCAGTTCGCCACCGATCATCAACGGCCCCAGCGAGGTGCGCTTGTCGTAGGAAATCGGCTGGCATTCCTTGCGGCCCATCAGGGTGTCGATCATCTGCAGCCTGCCCACGTGGCGCGACCCGATATGGATGGTGGCCCGCTGCGCGTCCATGGTGCTGACCGCTTCATCGGAGCCCAGCGGATAGACCTTCAGCGAGACGCTGGAACGGAACACTTCGCCCTCCAGCGTGGTGCCTTCGCGCAGGTCCAGGCCGGCGTAGTTGAACACCCCCTTGCCGCGGAACGCGGCCTCGCCATACATGCGGGCGTAGCGGGCGCGCGCGTTGATGACCGCATGCTGGCTTTCGATGCTGGTCTGCGCCTCGGGCGCACTGCGCTCGATCACCACCTCGTGGACCTGGTTGGTGATCACCGGCGGCCCCATCAGCGCGGACAGCGCCGACTTGGAATTGACCTCGAGCTGGGCGCGGCAACCGGTCGGGCCGCGCTTCACGTCGCGCAGGGTCATGCGGATCGACATCGGCATCACGCCGTCGCCTTCCATCTGCACATGCGACCCGGAACGGAACCACGGCGCGTTGCACAGCACCGCCGCGGCGGCAGCCTGCGCCTGGCTGGCCGCCGCCTGGGCGATGCCGCCGGTGCCGGGCAGCACCGCCATGCCCTGGGCGCCGGCGGGTGAGGCGGAGAGCGCAAAAAATAGCGCCACGAACGCCGCCGCGCACGCCACCGGCCCGGCCCAATGGTTTTGCTGAACCTCTGTCTTCACATCCATCCCCGTCTGGATTGTCCCGTCGCCGGAATCTGCGCCCGTCACGCTGATATCCGAGTGATCACATCGGAATTATGGCGTTTTTGTTGCGTATGTAACCGGTCATTTCAAGGCGTTACTGGTCTAACAGACATGCCGACGATGATGCCGGGGCTTCGTCGCGGGGTCATCCGGCCATATATGCTTCATGCGCCATATTTCTCGTGCAACGGCCGCTGGCGCCACTTCCGGTATCGGCCCGGAGTGACTTGGCCGCCGTGCTACCATTGCGCGCCTCGCGTATTCCAGCGGTTGTGGCGTTGCGGGCGCCTGGCGGTGATGGCGTGCCTGCGGCTTGTCAGCGCGGATGTTCCAGCGCGCTGTCCACCGGCAGGCCCGGCTCCGCGTTGTGATGGCTTCCGCGTCACCGCGCGCCGCCCGAGACCTGGCCCGCCGCGCTTTTCCAGGAGATCCATGCGTAGTTCATCGACCTCGCGGTTTGTTGCCGCGCCGTCCATCGGAGCCACCGCAAGTACCGTGATGCTGGTTGGCCTGCTGATCCTGCTGGTCTGGTTCGGTACCCTGGACATGCGCCACCTGCTGCGCTCCGATGAAGGCCGCTACGCCGAGATTGCCCGCGAGATGGTCGCCACCGGCGACTGGGTCACGATCCGCTACCACGAGCTCAAGTATTTCGAGAAGCCGCCCTTCCACATGTGGGTGACGGCGCTGGCCTACACCCTGTTTGGCGTCGGCGACTGGCAGGCGCGCCTGTGCGTGGCGTTGTCCGGCATGCTCGGCATCGGCGTGTCGATGCTGGCCGCGGCCCGCTGGTACGGCTTCCGCGTGGCGATGCTGACCGGCCTGGTGCTGGTGTCGACGCCGATGTGGAATGTCGCCGGCCACTTCAACTCGCTCGACATGACGCTGTCCGGCGCCATGGCATGCGTGCTCGCGTGCATGCTGCTGGCCCAGCATCCTGCGGCGACGCCGGCGGTACGACGCAACTGGATGCTGGCGTGCTGGGCGGCGATGGGGGTGGCGGTGCTGGTCAAGGGACTGGTCGGCCTGGCCTTGCCCGGGCTGGTGCTGGTGGTCTATACGCTGGCGACGCGCGACTGGAAGCTGTGGGGCCGCCTGCATCTGCTGGCCGGCATCGCGGTGCTGCTGGCGGTCACGGTGCCGTGGTTCTGGCTGGTGTCCGAACGCAACCCGGAGTTCCTGCGCTTCTTCTTTATCCACGAGCACTGGCAGCGCTACACCTCCAACGTGCACCACCGCGAGGGCGCGCTCTGGTTCTTCGTGCCGCTGCTGCTGGGCGGGTTCCTGCCCTGGCTGGGCCTGGTGCCGCAGATGTGGCAGGCGGTGCGCGAACGCGCCGGGGTGGCGCGCGGCAATGCGCCGCGCCCGTTCCAGCCGGCGCTGCTGGCCGGGCTGTGGGCGGTGGCGATCTTCGTTTTCTTCAGCCTGTCCGGCTCCAAGCTGCCGGGCTATATCGTGCCGGTCTTCCCGGCGCTGGCGCTGCTTGCCGGCGTGGCGCTGGATACCACCACGGAACGCGCGTGGCGCTGGCAGGTCAATGCCATGGTTGCGCTCGGCGTGATCGGGCTGATAGCGATCCCGTTCGTCGGCATGATGGAGAAGCCGGGCACGCCCAATGCGGTGTATCGTGAATTCGCGCAATGGCTCGCCATCGCCTTTGCCGTGATGCTGGGCGGCGCGCTGCTGGCGCGCCGGCTGCTGCGCACGCGCGGCGTGTTCCCCAGCGTGGTGGCCTATGCGCTGGCCATGTTCGTCTGCGCCACGGTCGGACTGCGCGCCCACGAAGTGATGGGCCGGCCGAGTTCCGGCGCGGACCTGGTGCCCGCGATCAGCGCCGTGCTGGCGCCCGACATGCCGCTGTACAGCGTGCGGCTGCTGGACCACACGCTGCCGTTCTACCTGCGCCGCACCACGATCCTGGTCGAGCATCCGGACGAACTCGAATTCGGCATCAGACAGGAACCGCAGAAGTGGATCCCCAGCGTCGACCAGTTCCTCGCGCGCTGGCAGGACGGCCAGCGCGCGGTGGCGATCATGGCGCCGCAGACCTACGCCGCGCTGGCCGCGCGCGGCGTGCCGATGCACAAGATCGCCGGCGACCGCCGGCGCGTGGCGGTCGCCAATTTCGCCCTGCCCGGACAGCCAGCACAGACGCAGGCACCGTAATCCGCCAACCGCCTTGCCATGACGCTTTCCACCTTTGCTTTCATCCTGACCGGCGTGCTGCTCAATGCGGCGGCGCAGTTGCTGCTCAAGGCCGGCGTCAACGCCGTCGGCGCAATCACGCTGGATCGCGGCACGCTGCTGGTGACGGCGCTGCGCGTGCTGACGCAATGGCCGGTGCTGGCCGGGCTTACGCTGTACGTGGTCAGCGTGGGCGTCTGGATCGTGGGCCTGTCGCGCGTCGATGTGTCGATCGCCTATCCGATGCTGTCGCTGGGCTACGTGGTCAATGCGCTCGCGGCCTGGTGGCTGTTCGGCGAGATCATCGGCCCCTTGCGCGTGGCCGGCATCCTGCTGATACTGGCGGGCGTCTTCCTGATCGCCCGCTCCTGAAGGCTGTCCACGCCTTCGCCTGGCCTGACCGCCGCTGCCTCCTTCGCCTGCCATGACCGCTTCCGCTCCTGCCTTCCTGCCGTTTGTGCGGCCCGAGATCGACGCCGCCGCCATTGCCGAGGTCGGCAAGGTGCTGGCCTCGGGCTGGATCACCTCCGGACCGAAGATGCAGGCCTTCGAGGCCGCGCTGTCCGACCTGTTCGGCGGGCGCCCGGTGCGCACCTTCGCCAACGGCTCGGCAACGATGGAAATCGCGCTGCGCATCGCCGGCATCGGCCCCGGCGATGAAGTCATCACCACGCCGGTCACGTGGGTCGCCACCGCCAACGTGGTGGTGGCCGTGGGGGCGAAGCCGGTGTTCGTCGACATCGACCCGCGCACGCGCAACCTCGACCTCGACGCGGTCGAGGCCGCCATCACGCCACGCACGCGCGCCATCATGCCGGTCTACCTGTCCGGCCTGCCCGTGGACATGGAACGCCTGTACGCGATTGCCGCCAGGCACGGGCTGCGCGTGATCGAAGACGCGGCCCAGGCGATCGACTCGCGCTGGCGCGGCCAGCGCATCGGCGCCCTCGGCGACCTGGTCAGCTTCAGCTTCCAGGCCAACAAGAACATCACCACCATCGAAGGCGGCTGCCTGGTGATGAACACGCCCGAGGAAGCCGTGCGCGCCGAGCGGCTGCGGCTGCAGGGCGTGATCCGCACCGGCCTGGACGGCATGGATGTCGAGGAGCCGGGCGGCAAGTTCAACCTGACCGATGTCAACGCCGCGGTCGGCCTGGCGCAGCTGGAGCGGCTCGACGCCATCACCGCGCGCCGCGCCGAACTGGCCGACACCTATTTCCGCTGCGCCGCCGACAGCGGCCTGCAGGCCCTCGGCATCGAGCTGCCGCAGGCGCTGGACCCGCACGCGGCCACCACCAACTGGCACATGTTCCAGGTGGTGATCCCGACCGAGCGCATGCAGGGCGGGCCGGCACAGGCGCGGCAGAAGCTCATGGAAGCCATGCGCGAGCGCGGCATCGGCACCGGCGTGCACTACCCGCCGGTCCATCTTTTCACTTACTACCGCTCACTCGGCTGGCGCGAAGGCATGCTGCCGCACGCCGAGCGCATCGGGCGCGGCATCGTCACGCTGCCGCTATTCCCGGCGATGCAAGCCTCGGACGTGGAGCGGGTCTGCGCAATCCTCAGCGAAACATGCAAACGTCTTTCCCAATGAGCCCGGTCCAGGTCTCGGTCGTCATTCCGGTCTACAACGAAGAAGACGGGCTGCAAGCCCTGTTCGATCGCCTCTATCCGGCGTTGGATGGCCTCGGCGAATCCTACGAGATCATCTTCATCAACGACGGCAGCGTCGACCGCTCGGCGCAGTTGCTGGCGGCGCAGTTCCACAAGCGCCCGGACGTGACCCGGGTGGTGCTGTTCAACGGCAATTTCGGCCAGCACATGGCGATCCTGGCGGGCTTCGAGCACACCCGCGGCAAGATCGTGATCACGCTCGACGCCGACCTGCAGAATCCCCCCGAGGAAATCCCGCGCCTGGTCGAGACCATGCGTGCCGGCCACGACTACGTCGGCACCATCCGCCGCCAGCGCAACGACACCGCGTTCCGCCGCTACGCCTCGCGCGCGATGAATCGGCTGCGCGAGCGCATCACCCGGATCCGCATGACCGACCAGGGCTGCATGCTGCGCGCCTATGACCGCACCGTGATCGACACCATCAACGCGTGCCGCGAGGTCAATACCTTCATCCCGGCGCTGGCCTACACCTTTGCCTCGAACCCGGTCGAGATCGAGGTGGGCCACGAGCAGCGCCACGCGGGGGAGTCCAAGTACTCGCTGTACCAGTTGATCCGCCTGAATTTCGACCTGGTCACCGGCTTCTCGATCGTGCCGCTGCAATGGTTCTCGGCCATCGGCACCTTGCTGTCATTTCTGTCCGGGGTGCTGTTCGTGGTGCTGCTGGTGCGGCGCTTCGTGCTGGGCTCCGAAGTGCAGGGGGTGTTCACGCTGTTCGCCATGAACTTCTTCCTGATCGGCATCCTGCTGTTCGGCGTGGGCCTGCTGGGCGAATACGTCGGTCGCATCTACCAGGAAGTGCGCGACCGCCCGCGCTACCGCATCAAGGCCATCCTCGAGGCCGACCCGGCCCGCACCGTGGAGCCGTGATGCGCGCCGTCGTCTTTGCCTACCACAATGTCGGCGACCGCTGCCTGCGCGTGCTGCATGCGCGCGGCGTGGAGGTGGCGCTGGTAATCACCCACCGCGACCGGCCCGACGAGAACATCTGGTTCCGCCGCGTGGCGGACACCGCCGCCGAGCTGGGCGTGCCCTTCCTCTATGGCGAGGACCCGGCCGATCCCGCCCTCGCGCAGGCCGTGCGCGACGCGCGCCCGGATGTCATCTTCTCGTTCTACTATCGCGCCATGATCCCCGCCGGCGTGCTGGCGCTGGCCCCGGGCGGCGCGTTCAACCTGCACGGCTCGCTGCTGCCGAAGTACCGCGGCCGCGTGCCGGTCAACTGGGCAGTGCTGCACGGCGAGACCGAGACCGGCGCCACGCTGCACGTGATGGAAGCCAGGCCCGACGCGGGCGATATCGTCGACCAGACCGCCGTGCCGATCCTGCCCGACGATACCGCCGGCGAAGTGTTCGAGAAGGTTACCGTGGCGGCCGAGCAGACGCTTTGGCGCGCGCTGCCCGCGATGATGGCGGGACAGACGCCGCGCCGCCCGAACCGGCTGGCCGAAGGCAGCTATTACTCGGGGCGCAAGCCCGAGGACGGCCGCATCGACTGGAACCGGCCCGCCGCCGAGGTCTACAACCTGATCCGCGCGGTGGCGCCGCCCTACCCCGGCGCCTTCACGGAAGTTGCCGGGCAGCGCTTCATCGTCGCGCAGGCGCGCCGGCCGCTGCCGGGTGCGGTGCCGCCGATGCCCGCCGGCACGCCAGCCGGCCTGCAGGTGCGCGACGGCCACGTCATCGGCGTGTGTGGCGACGGCGGCCTGGTCATCGTCACGCGGCTATTGGCACCGGACGGCGCGGCCGTCACGCCGCAGGCGCTTGCGGGGCATCTCCATACCGAACCGTCCAACGAGGGAAACCGATGAAAAAGGTCCTGATTCTCGGCGTCAACGGCTTCATCGGCCACCACCTGACGCGCCGCATCCTGGAAACCACGCCGTGGGAGGTCTACGGCATGGACATGAACACGGACCGCCTCGGCGACCTCGTCGACCACCCGCGCATGCATTTCTTCGAGGGCGACATCACCATCAACCGCGAGTGGATCGAGTACAACATCCGCAAGTGCGACGTGGTGCTGCCGCTGGTTGCCATCGCCACCCCGGCCACCTACGTGCGCCAGCCGCTGCGTGTGTTCGAGCTGGACTTCGAGGCCAACCTGCCGATCGTGCGCGCCGCGGTCAAGTACCGCAAGCACCTGGTGTTCCCGTCGACCTCCGAGGTCTACGGCATGTGCGGCGACGAGGAATTCGACCCCGACGCCTCGCCGCTGGTCTACGGCCCGATCAACAAGCCGCGCTGGATCTATGCCTGCTCCAAGCAGCTGATGGACCGCGTGATCCACGCCTACGGCATGGAACAGGGGCTCAACTACACGCTGTTTCGCCCGTTCAACTGGATCGGCGCGGGGCTGGACTCGATCTTCGAATCGAAGGAAGGCTCGTCGCGCGTGGTGACGCAGTTCCTCGGCCATATCGTGCGCGGCGAACCGATCAGGCTGGTCGACGGCGGCGCGCAGCAACGCGCCTTCGCCGACATCGCCGACGGCATCAGCGCGCTGATGCGCATCATCGAGAATCCCGGCGGCGTGGCCAGCGGCAAGATCTACAACATCGGCAACCCGGGCAATATCCATTCGGTGCGCGAGCTCGCCGAGATGATGCTGAAGATGGCCGCCGACTACCCGGAATACGCGCAGCAGGCGCAGCACACGCAGATCGTCGAGACCTCGTCGGGCGATTTCTACGGCAAGGGCTACCAGGACGTGCAGCACCGCGTGCCGAAGATCGACAACACCATCGAGGAACTGGGCTGGCACCCCGAGATCGGCATGGAAGCGGCGCTGCGCCGCATCTTCGAGGCGTACCGGGGCAAGGTGGTCGAGGCCCGCACGCTGGTCGATTCCGGCAACTGAGCGCACCCACATGGCACGGATCGCCCTGAAGGTCGACGTCGACACGCTGCGCGGCACGCGCCAAGGCGTGCCCCGGCTGCTGTCGCTGCTGGCGGCTGCGCAGGCGCAGGCCACCTTCCTCTTCAGCCTGGGCCCTGACCATACCGGCTGGGCGCTGCGGCGCGTGTTCCGCCCGGGTTTCCTGCGCAAGGTGTCGCGCACCTCGGTGGTGTCGAACTACGGCCTGCGCACGCTGATGTACGGCGTGCTGCTGCCCGGCCCGGATATCGGCCGCAAGGGCGCCGCCGAAATGCGCGCGGCGCGCGCCGTCGGGCATGAATGCGGCATCCACACCTGGGACCACGTCTACTGGCAGGACAACGTGCGCGAGCGCGATGCCGCCTGGACCCGCGACCAGATGCAGCGCGCCTTCGCGCGCTTTCGCGAAATCTTCGGCGAGCCCCCCGCCACGCACGGTGCCGCCGGCTGGCAGATGAACGAGGCCGCGTTCCGCCAGATCGATATCTGGGACATGGCCTACGCCTCGGACGGCCGCGGCACCGCGCCCTATATCCCCACCATCGCCGGCGTGCCTTGCCGCCACGTGCAGATGCCGACCACGCTGCCGACGCTGGACGAGCTGATCGGCACCGACGGCCTGACCGAGGCCAACGTCCACACCGCCCTGCTGAAGCTGACCGAAGGCACGCGCGACCATGTGTTCACGCTGCATGCCGAGCTCGAAGGCGGCAAGCTCGCGCCCGTATTCGAACGGCTCCTGGCGGGCTGGCGCGCGCAGGGGCACGAGCTGGTGTCGATGGGCACGTGGTATCGCGGACTGGATTGCGCGACGCTGCCGCGCCTGCCGGTGACGTGGGGGGAGATTCCGGGGCGCAGCGGGGAGTTGATCGTGCAGCCCAACGTGGCATTGCGCTGAATCGCAGCCCACGCCGTATGAGCAAGGCTCCCCTCTCCCGCGCGCGGGAGAGGGGTGGGGGAGAGGGCAGGAGCGTCCACGAAGTGCAAGCCTTGTCGTGCTTGCCGTGCGCCTGCCCTCTCCCCCGGCCCCTCTCCCGCAGGCGGGAGAGGGGAGCAAACCGCGAGCGTGATACACCGCCTTGCAGTGATCACCCCCCGCGCCGCGCCCCAACCCGCAGCCCATTGAACACCACCAGCAAGCTCGCCCCCATATCGGCGAACACCGCCATCCACATTGTCCCCATCCCCAGCACCGTCAGCACCAGGAACACGGCCTTGATGCCCAGCGCCAGCGCGATGTTCTGCCTGAGGATGCTGGCGGTGCGGCGCGACAGCCGGACGAAGGCCGGGATCTTACGCAGGTCGTCGTCCATCAGCGCCACGTCGGCGGTCTCGATCGCGGTATCGGTGCCGGCGGCGCCCATGGCGAAGCCGACGTCGGCACGCGCGAGCGCCGGGGCGTCGTTGATGCCGTCGCCGACCATGCCGATGCGGCCGCCACGCGCATGGGCGGCGTCGGCCAGTGCGGCGATGGCATCGGCCTTGTCCTGCGGCAGCTGGTTGCCGCGCGCTTCGTCGATGCCGACCTGCGCCGCGATCGCCTGCGCCGTGTGCGGGTTATCGCCGGACAGCATCAGCGTCTTGACGCCCAGCGCATGCAGCTCGGCAATCGCCTGGCGGCTGGTGTCGCGCACGGTGTCGGCCACCGCGAACAGTGCCAGCGCCGTGGCCGCGCCGCGGCCGTCGACGCGCGCCAGCAGCACCACGGTCTTGCCCTCGCGCTCCAGCGCTTCGAGCCGCGCTTCCAGCGCCGGCGAGCATGCGCCCATCTCATGCACCAGCCGATGGTTGCCGAACCGGTATTCGACGCCCTGCACCGTGCCGCGCGTGCCGCGCCCCGCCAGCGCCTCGAACGCCTCCACCGGCAGCGTGGCGATGCCGTCGGCCTGCGCCGCCGTGGCCACCGCGCGCGAGACCGGATGGTCGGAGCGCGCCGCCAGGCTGGCGGCAATGGCGCGCGCGTGCGGGACATCGTCGGCCAGCAGCGCGTGGTCGGTCTGCGCGGGCTTGCCGTGCGTGATGGTGCCGGTCTTGTCCAGCGCCACCCAGGCCAGCTCGCGGC
Organism: Cupriavidus phytorum; assembly: GCF_003254285.1. NCBI lineage: Bacteria > Pseudomonadati > Pseudomonadota > Betaproteobacteria > Burkholderiales > Burkholderiaceae > Cupriavidus > Cupriavidus phytorum. The sequence goes on along the minus strand of NZ_QKZN01000001.1, from coordinate 989,912 downwards.
CCTGCTCCAGGTAGACCCCGCCCTTGACCAGGATGCCGCGCCGCGCGGCCGCGGCCAGCCCGCTGACGATGGTGACGGGCGTCGAGATGACCAACGCGCACGGGCACGCGATCACCAGCAGCACCAGCGCCTTGTAGATCCAGTCCACCCAGCCGCCGCCCGCCAGCAGCGGCGGCACCACCGCCACCGCCAGCGCAATCGCGAACACCGTGGGCGTGTAGATGCGCGCGAACTGGTCGACAAAGCGCTGCGTGGGTGCGCGGCTGCCCTGCGCGGCCTCCACCGCGTGGATGATGCGCGCCAGCGTCGAGTCGCCGGCGGGCGCGGTCACGGTGTATTCCAGTTCGCCGGACTGGTTGATCGAGCCCGCGTAGAGTGCATCGCCCTCGGCCTTGTCGACCGGCACGCTTTCGCCGGTGATGGGCGCCTGGTCCAGCGCCGACTGCCCGCGCACGACCTTGCCGTCGAGCGCCACGCGCTCGCCCGGGCGCAGCCGCACCAGCGTGCCGACGACCACGCCGGCGGCCGGCACGGTGTCCCAGCTGCCATCGCCGCGGCGCACCGTGGCCAGCTCCGGCGCCATCGCCATCAGGCCGCGAATCGCATTGCGGGCGCGGTCCAGCGACGCCGCCTCGATGCGCTCGGCCAGCGCGAACAGCACCATGACCATCGCCGCTTCCGGCCACTGGCGCAGCAGCAGCGCGCCGGTCACGGCGATGCTCATCAGCGCGTTGATGTTCAGGTTGCCGTTGCGCAGCGCGATCCAGCCCTTGCGGTAGGTGGTAAGCCCGCCCAGCGCGACCGCGGCGAGTGCCAGCACCGCCGGCAGCCACGGCAAACCCAGGCCCAGCCACTCCGTCGCCTCTGCCCCGAGCGCGGCGACACCGGCCAGCGCCAGCGGCCACCACGGCTTGCGCGCGCCGGTTTCGGGCAGCACTTGCTGCGCGGCTGCGGCGCTGAGCGGCACCGGCCGCATGCCCAGGCTCTCGATCGCGCGGGCCACCGGCTCCACCGATGGCAGCGTGTGGTGCACCGTCAGCACGCGCTGGATCAGGTTGAATTCGAGCGCGGCGATGCCAGCCATGCCGCCCAGCTTGTTGCGGATCAGCGATTCCTCGGTGGGGCAATCCATGGCGTCGATGCGCCAGGCGGCGGTGCTGGCGCCGGCCGGAACCTCGACCCGAGCCGGCTGCGTCAGCGCGACGGTGGACGAGCACCCGCCGCCGCAACACGCTGCAGGTGCCGGTTCCGGTGCGTGAGCGTGAGCGTGGCCGTGGTGATCGTGGTCATGCGCATGGCAGGCGCCATGCGACCTATCGTGCTGGACGGCGTGATCGTGTGGAAGAGCGTCTTCAGGTGACGTGCGAGCCATGTGTTGTTGTTCGCGCTGGTTTGACCTGATGACATTGAAGACCCTGTAGTGGCTACAGAGTCAAGCGGCATGGCCGTCGTGATGCCGACCATGCCGCGGCGGGCCGCTAGTGCTCGCAGTTGACCATCCACGACATGCCGAAGCGGTCCACCAGCATGCCGAAGCCTTCGGCCCAGAAGGTCTTCTGGTACGGCACCACTACCTGGCCGCCCTGGCTCAGGCCGTCGAAGATGCGCTGGCCTTCGTCGCGGCTGACCCCGCCCACCGACAGGCTGAAGCCGCTGAATGCCGGGCGTTCGCCGGGACGGCCGTCGGAGGCCATCACCTGGTTCTCGCCGATCTGGAGATTGGCGTGCATCACCTTGTCCTTCCAGTCGTCGGGCACCGCCATGCCCTGGTCCTGCGGCGCTTCCTTGTAGCGCATCGCGAACGTAACCTGCGCACCCAGCACCTTGCCGTAAAAAGCCACCGCCTCGTCGAAGCGGCCGCCGAAGTCCAGATAAGGTTGCACCTGCATGTTGCTCTCCTGGTTATCCATCGGGTTGCATGACATGGAACTGCCGGACGCGCCCCAGCGGGCGCGTCCGGCACGCGCGCCATTATCCGCGCGCGCGGGGCCAGTGCAAGGGCGGGCTCAGGATATGGCGGCGGGGGCGGAAGGCAGCGGCATCGGCACCGGCTCGGCCGGGAACTGCAGCGTGAACACGGTCAGGCCGTCGACGCTGCGCACCGTCACGCTGCCGCCGTGCAGCCGCATGATGGTGTCGACGATGGCCAGGCCCAGCCCGGTCGATGCCGCCGAGTTGCGCCGCGACGGATCGGCGCGATAGAAGCGGCCGAAGATATGCGGCAGGGTCTCCGGCGGAATCGCCGGGCCCGGGTTGCTGACACGGATGCTGGTGCCCGTAGCGCCGCCGGTGCCGGTGCCCGCGGCCGTCGGTGCGCGTGCGACGTCGACCCGTACCGTGCTGCCCGCCGGCGCGTGGCGCAGCGCGTTGTCCAGCAGGTTGGTCACCGCGCGCCGCAGCAGCGTCTGGTCGGCCTCCACCGGGGCCGAGCCGGAGACCGTCAGCGTGACCTCGCGGTCCGCCGCCACGGCTTCGAAGTACTCGGCCATCTTGTCGAGCTCTTCGCGTGCGTCCAGCGTGCGTACGTCCAGCGCCACCTGCGCATGGTCGGCGCGCGCCAGGAACAGCATGTTCTCGATCATGCGGGCCAGGCGCTCGTATTCCTCCAGGTTGGACTCGAGCAGCGCCTCGTACTCGGCGCTCTTGCGGCTCTGCGCCAGCGTGACCTGGGTCTGCCCGATCAGGTTGCTGATCGGTGTGCGGAAGTCATGGGCAAGGTCGGCCGAGAATTCGGACAGCCGCGAAAAGCTGTCCTGCAGCCGCGCCAGCATGTCGTTGAGCGCGGCCGCCAGTTCGCGCAGCTCCGCCGGCGCGCTGCCCACGTCGAGCCGCGTGGCGAGGCGGCTGGTGGTGACCGCGGCGGCGTCGGCGGCCATGCGCCGCAGCGGCCGCAGCGCGCGCCGCGCCAGCGCAAAGCCCAGCCCGGCCGCCACCGCCGCGCCGCACAGCGTGGCCCACAGCAGCTGGTGGCGATACTCGCGGATCAGCGCCACGCGATAGCCGGCATCGCGCAGCACCACGATCTCGACGGCCTTGTCCGAATCGCCCAGCTGGCCCAGCGCGGCAATGCCGCGCGAGGGCACGCCGTTTTTCGGGCGCCAGGTCTGCAGCATGCCCTTGTCGGGCTGCGTCGTGGCCGGCAGCACACGCAGCGGCGGCACGATCTCGTTGCGCGGGTTCAGCGTCACCAGCGGCTCGCCCTGGCGCGTGCGCACCACCAGGATCAGGCCCTCGTGGCCCATCGCGATATCGGCGAAGCGGTGGGTATCGGCGCGGATCTCGGCTTCGCTGCGCACCTCGCGCAGCAGGTGGCGCACTAGCAGCACCTCGCCCACCAGCTCGCTTTCATCGCGTCCTTCGAGCTGGGCCGACAGCGCGCTCGACAGGTAGGCCGCCACGCTGGCCAGGATCGCCGCGGTGGCCAGCCCGTAGGCCAGCGCCAGCCGCGTGGTAAGCGAAGACGGCAGCCGCATCATGCGTCCTGCACCCGCTCGTCGCCGTCATCCAGCACGTAGCCCATGCCGCGGCGCGTATGGATCAGCTTGCGCGGGAACGGGTCGTCGACCTTGGCGCGCAGGCGCCGGATCGACACGTCGACCACATTGGTGTTGCTGTCGAAATTGACATCCCACACCTGCGAGGCGATCAGCGAGCGCGACAGCACCTCGCCGCGCCGGCGCGCCAGCAGGTACAGCAGCGCGAACTCCTTCGAGGTCAGGTCGATCTTCTGGCCGGCGCGCACCACGCGGCGGCGGATGGCGTCGATCTGCAGGTCGGCCACTTCGATGAATTCGCTCTCCCGCAGCGGGCCGCGGCGCAGGATGGTGCGGATGCGCAGCACCAGTTCGGCAAAGGCAAAGGGCTTGACCATGTAGTCGTCGGCGCCGAGCTCGAGGCCCTTGAGGCGGTCCGACAGCTCGTCGCGCGCGGTCAGGAACAGCACCGGCGTGTCGCGCTCGCGGCGCAGTTCGCGCAGAACCTCCCAGCCGTCCAGGCCAGGCAGCATCACGTCCAGCACGATCAGGTCATAGGGATGCTCGCGCGCATGGGCCAGGCCGTCCGCGCCGTCGCGCGCCAGGTCCACCACGAAGCCGGATTCAGTGAGCCCCTTGTGCAGGTAGTCGCCTGCCTTGGGTTCGTCCTCGACAATCAGGATACGCATGATTCAATCACTTTCGGGCGGCCCAGTGCCGCCATGGCGTAACGCTAGCCGAGGATGGCGGCAAATGGGTAAAGATTGCAGAAATGTCATCGCCATGCCAAGGCATTGCCACGGCATGGCCGCGCAAATCCCCGGTAGAATGCGCGCTCACCTCCCGTGCGCGCGACTGTCCCGCACGCATCGTCTCCCATTCTGCCGGTTTCCCTGCGATGAAACGCCTGCCTGAGTCCTTGTTGCTGTCCCTTGCCCTGCTTGCGCCCGCTGCCGGCATTGCGGCGGAGGCCCGGATGTGCGGCGCGGTGCGGGCGGCTGGCCTGTCGCTGCCGGACCGGCACGTCGCGGCCAAGCTGGCGGCGGAAGCGTCGCTGGATGGCGCAACCGACGCAGGCTGCGGCGGCAGCGCGGTGCGCGTGATGGCGGAGCCGGCCGGCGCCGGCGCGCCGTTGCAGCTGGGCGAGCCGGAGGCTCCGCAGGACCCTGCCGCGGGCAACGACCCGCAGTCGGCCGCGGCTGCCGACGTGCTGCGCGAGCTGCCGCCCGAGGTCTTCGTGCACCGCTCTCATACGGCGCCCATGGCGACGCCGGCGGCATTCACCGGCATCCTGCCGATGCTGCGGGTGCTGCGGCTGCTGCCCCCGCACTGCTGAGCGCGACGCTCCGCAGAAATTCAAAGGGGATTTAACCGCGGCTTAATCGACGCGGAAGAATTCGATCGACTGCCCGGCGTTGACCGCCCGCTGCAGCCAGTCAGGATATTCGCCCTGCCCGTCCCAGCTCTGCCCCAGGGCATTGCGGTACAGCGGGCGCGCGCCCGCGGGCTTCGGCGCCGCGGCGGTAGCCGCCGACGGCGCGGGTGCTTCGGCGTCTGCCGGTGCCGTCGCAACGTTGTCGAAGCACCCGGCCTCGACGAGGTCGTCGAGGGTCAGGGCATGACGGTCCATTTGCTCGCGGATCCACGCCACCGCAGCGAGTTTGGCTGAATCAGACTCGGACATGACTCTTGTGAGAGGCCCGCTGCATTTCCGCGGGCAATGAAAAACCGGCGATGGAACCACAGGCCGGTCGGACAGCCATGATTCTACAGCCTTTGCCCGGCGGCAGCTTCTCCGGCGTGCTGGCGGTGCCGACTAATGCCCGCGGGATGACGGCATTGTCATGTGGCGGTCATGCTCGTGTGGGTGGCCGACACCTAGACTAGCCACACCGCCGCCCATTCCGGGCCGGCAACCTTACGGAGAAGCGATCCATGCATGCACTCAGGCAAGTCTTTGTCGCCACCGCCCTTATTGCCGGCGTTGCCGGCGCCGCGCAAGCCGCGCCCCGCAGCGTCGATCCGTTCAGCGATGGCGCGCGCAGCGCTACCAGCACGCGCAGCCCGTTCACCGACGGCGCCCACACCGCCACCGGCACCCGCAGCAGCTTTACCGACGGCGAACACACCGCGACCGGCGCGCGCAACCCGTTCGCCGACGGTGCCCACAACCCCAACGGCCCGCGCGACAGCTTCAGCGACGGCGCCTGATGGCCCTGATGGCCACTGACGGTCCCATGAAGCGCCGCGCGGCGCGCCCGCTTCAGCGCACCTCGCCGTAGATCCGGCGCGCATCGGCCGCATCCGCGATCGGCCGGCCCAGCGTCAGCCCGCCCTGCACCGCCTGCGCCACCAGCGCGTGGTTGCCGGGCGCAAGGCCGCCGTCGCGCAACAGCAGGTTGTTCTCGAAGCCCACCCGCACATGGCCGCCGAACGCGGCGGCCGCGGTCACGCAGGCATTCTCCTCGCGACCGAACGCGCAGATCGCCCACGGCAGCGCATCGCCGCCCTCGGCGGCGGCCTGCAGGAACGGCAGCAGGTCGTGCGGCGACGACACCTGTCCAGCCGCATAGCGTCCCAGCACATACAGCACCGACCACGCGCCCGGCGGCACCATGCCGCGCGCGCGCATTTGCTGCCAGCGCCGCACGTCGGCCGCGTCATACAGGATCACCTGCGTCATCACGCGTTCGCGCGCCAGCCAGGCGAAGAACGCCGCCAGCTCGCTGTCCGCGATCTCAGGCACCGCGACTTCGCGCAGGCCGACCGAGACCGCCTCGGGGCGCAGCGCACGCACCATCGCCATCTGCTCGGCGGCCTGGTACACGCCAGCGGCCTCGCTGGTCACCTGCACCAGCAGCGCGTCGCCGACCGCCTGCCTGACCGCCGCCAGCGCGTCCCGGTAGGCCTGCACATCGAGCGAATGGCGGCCCTCGGCATCGCGCACGTGCATATGCATCATGGCGGCGCCGGCATCGAGGCAGGCACGCGCTTCCGCCGCCAGCGCCGCGGCGGTCAGCGGCACCGCGGGATGATCGCTGGCGCGCTTGTAGGCGCCGTTGGGCGCCACGGTGACGATCAGCGGCGATTCGGCCAGTGCCGCGCGCTGCGGGACAGGCTGGGTGACGGCCTGGGATGGGGTATCGGTCATGGCTGGATCTCGGGCAGTTCGGGCGCGATCAGCGCCAGGCCGGCGCGCAGCAGTTGGTCGTAGCGCGCGCGCTCGGCGGCGATGGTTTCAGGCGTCCATGCGTAGAAGCCTTCGCCGCGCTTCATGCCGTGGCGGCCGTCGGCGGCGCGCTCGGTCAGGCAGCGCGCGGGATGGTCGTCGTTGCAGAAGGTCGGGTACATGGTGGCGCCGGCGGCTGCATGCACGTCGATGCCGGCGTGGTCGCGCTGCAGCACCGGTCCCGCCGCCAGGAAGCGAAAGCCGAAGCCGAAGCGCACCGCCGCATCGACGTCCTCGGGCGAGGCAATGCCGCGGTCGATCAGGCTGAAGGCCTCGCGCGACAGCGCATGCTGCAGCCGGTTGGCGAGGAAGCCGGGCAGGTCCTTGCGCACCTTCACCGGCACCATGCCGCAGCGGCGCATGAACGCGGCCAGCGCGTCGGCATGGCGCTCGTCGCTGGCCTCGGCCATCACCACCTCGACCAGCGGCACCAGATGCGCCGGCATGAAGAAGTGCAGGCCGAGCATGCGCTCGCGCGTGTCCAGGCCGGCACCGATCGCGCTGATCGGGAAGCTCGAGCTGTTGCTGGCCAGCAGCGTATGCGGGCGCGCACGCGCCACCAGCTCAGCAAACAGCGCCTGCTTCAGCGCCAGGTCCTCGGGAATGCATTCGATCACCAGGTCAACCGATGCCCAGTCCACGGCGTCGAGCGTCGCCGCCACCGCGAGGCGTTCCGCGCCCGCTTCACGGCCGCTCGCGGCGAGGTTGGCGCGCACGCGCGCGGGCAGCGCGCCGGCACGCCCGGCATCCGGTTCGACGAGGGTGGTGCGGCACAGCGCGCGGGTCAGCACCACGGCGACATCGGCGCCCATGGTGCCGCCGCCCACCACCACGGCATGGGCGGCGCCCGGCCGGCTCAGGGTGGATGGCGTTGCGGCCGGGATGGAGTCGGGGGTGGGGTCGGGCATGTTTTCTCCTGGCATCCCGCCAGTGTAGAGAAGCCGCTTTGATTGAAGAAGTCGATTCTCTGGATAAAATGATCACCAAACCAGATCAATCGACCTGAAGGTCCGGCCACCGGATGCTGCCCGGACCGACGCTCCCATGAACATCAACCTGTCGATGCGCGACATCGAAACCACGCTGGTGCTGGGCCGCACCCTGAACTTCCGCCAGGCCGCCAGCCAGCTGCACCTGTCGCAATCCGCCCTGTCCACGCAGATCCTGCGCATCGAGGAAGCGCTGGGCGTGCGCCTGTTCGACCGCACCACCCGCACCGTGCGCCTGACCGCGGCGGGACAGGTGTTCATGCAGCAGGCCGCGCTGCTGCAAGCGGCGTTCCGCGGCGCCATCGACGCCGTCACCGGCATCGCCAGCGCCGAGCGCGGCCAGGTGGCGGTGGCCGCGCTGCCGTCGCTGGCCGCGCGGGTGTTGCCGCGGGTGCTGATGGCCTACCACCAGGCCCGCCCCGAGGTCGCGCTGAAGGTATTCGACACCCTGTCCGGGCCGGCCTTCGACCTGGTGCGCGCCGGCGATGTGGATTTCGCGCTGACCGCCGCCAACCCGCAGCAGGCGGACCTGCAGTACGAGCCGCTGCTGTCGGACCGCTTCGTGCTGCTGATCCCGTCGGCGCACCCGCTGGCGCGCAGCCCCGGCCCGCTGCGCTGGGCCGATACCGCCGGCGCGCCGCATGTGTCGATGACCCACCCCAGCAGCGTGCGCCAGTACGCCGAATGGGCCTTCCTGCAGAACCGCATCCGCTTCCAGCCGGTGTTCGAGGCCGAACGCCTGGCCACCATCGCGGCCATGGTCGAATGCGGCTTCGGCGTGGCCGCGCTGCCCGAGATCGCCGCCGGCACGGTGCGCCAGCCCGGCATTGTCGAGCGGCTGCTGACCGCGCCGGTGACCGAGCGCTCGATCGGCCTGGTGACCGCGCGCAACCGCAGCCTGTCGCCGGCGGCGGCCGAACTGGCGGCGGCCGTGCGCGCGCGGCTGGCCAGCCCGCCGCTGCAGGATGCCGCGCCGGAGGCCGGCGCATGAGCATCATCGTCGATATCCTGATCCTGACCGGCGTGCTGCTGGCCATCGTCGCCGTGGTGCAGGTGGCCGCGGCGCGGTTGGTGCTGCCGGAATCCACGCTGCTGTCGGCCATCGGCATCGCCATCGGCGCTGGCTATGTGGCGATCGACGCCGCCCACCCCGACTTTGCCCGCCACTTCCTGCATCCGCTGATTGACCCGGCCTTGCCGCCCGAGGCCTACCTGTGGATCTTCCTGCCGCCGCTGCTGTTCCACGCCGCGCTGACCGCCGACGTGCGCGGCATGCTGCCCGACGCGGCGCCGATCCTGCTGCTGGCGGTGATTGCGGTGGTGGTGGCCACCGGTGTCATCGGCATTGCCATCGCCGCGGCCAGCGGCATGCCGCTGGCGGTGTGCCTGCTGCTGGGCGCGGTGGTGGCCACCACCGACCCGGCCGCGGTGATCGCGATCTTCCGCGACGTCGGCGCGCCGGCGCGGCTGATCCGGCTGGTGGAGGGCGAAAGCCTGCTCAACGATGCCGCCGCCATCGCCATCGTCGGCGTGCTGGTGGCGATGCTGACCGGGCACGGCGCGCAGGCGACGCTGGCGGCGGGCCTGCGCGAACTGGCCTGGGCCTTTGTCGGCGGCGTGCTGTGCGGCGCGCTGGCCGGGCGGCTGGTGTCCGACCTGCTGCCGCGGCTGGCCGGCCTGGCCATGGCGGAAAGCGCGCTGACCCTGGCGCTGCCCTACCCGCTCTACCTGGTAGCCGAGCAACTGCTGGGTGTGTCGGGCGTGGTCGCGGTGGTGTGCGCCGGCCTGATGCTCAGCGCCCTCGGCCCCACGCGGCTGGCACCGCCCAACTGGCGCCACCTGCGCATGATGTGGGAGCAGTTCGCCGGGATCGCCGGCGCCGTGGTGTTCCTGCTGGCCGCGGTGCGCGTGCCGTCGATGCTGGCGGGCGTGACCGGGCATCATGGCTGGCTGCTGCTGGCGCTGGTGCTGGCGGCGCGCCTGCTGACGCTGTTCGGGCTGCTGCCGCTGCTGTCGTGGCTGCGCCTGAGCGCGCCCATCGACGGCGCCTTCAAGCTGGCCATCGCCTGGGGCGGCCTGCGCGGCGCGGTGACCCTGGTGCTGGCGCTGGGCATTGCCGAGAACAGCGACCTGCCCTATGAAACGCGGCATTTCGTTGCCATCCTGGCGACCGGCTTCGTGCTGGTCAGCCTGCTGCTCAACGGCACCACGCTGCGCGCACTGATCCACCGGCTCGGCCTGGACCAGCTGTCGCCGCAGGAGCGCGCGCTGCAGCTGCAGGCGATCCGCCTCTCCACCGAGGAGGTCGAAGCGATGATGGCGCGCGTGGCCGACTCGTTCGACCTGCCGCCCGCGATCGCGCGCGAGGCGGCGCAGAAATACCGGCACGGCATCGAACTGGGCTCGGCGGAATTCGACTTCGACACCGCCCTGTCCGAACGCGACCGCCTCAGCATCGGCCTGGTCACGCTGGCCACGCGCGAGCGCGAGCTGATTCCGGAATACGGCGACGGCGTGATCTCGGTGGCCAACCTCGACGCGATGATGCGCAACACCGCGCAGATGATCGACGCGGCGCGCGAGCACGGCCGCATCGGCTACAACCGCGCCGCACGGCATATCCTGGACTATCACCTGGGTTTCAAGGTGGCGCTGTTCCTGCATCGCCGGTTCGGCATCGATCGCCCGCTGGCGCGCGCGCTGGCCGACCGCTTTGAACTGCTGATCTGCCGCCAGACCGTGCTGGACCGGCTGCGCCGCTACAACCGCTCGATGCTGACGCCGGTGTTCGGCGCGCGCATGGCGACCGTGCTCGACGGGGTGCTGGAAGACCGCTCGCGCGCCGCCGCCGAAGGCCTGGCCGACATGCGCGGCAAGTTCGGCGCCTATACCATGGCGCTGGAGCGGCGCCTGCTGATGCTGTTCGCGCTGCGCAAGGGCCGGCTGTCGCTGGAAGCGATGCGCGAGGAGGCGGTGATTTCCAAGGAAGCGTTCAACCAGATCGCCCAGGTGATCCAGCAGGCGTGGCACGCCAGCCTGGTGCGCCCGCCGCTGCGCGACGTGCCGGAACCTGCGACCGGGCCCGGCGTGGCGCCGGGCCCGCAGCCGCAAGGCGGGGTAACGGCAGGGGTGTCAGGAAGGGTCTTTGGTGCGGGTACGCGAGACGGCCGCCATGATGCCGATGCCGAGCACGATCAGGCAGGCAATGCCGATATAGACCGGCGCCAGCCCGGCCGTCGACAGGCCCCAGGCAATGCCGCCCACCAGGACCAGCAGGCCGATGATATATAGCGCGAATGACATGAGTCGGCTCCTTCGGGGGTGCAACCTGTGTTCAATGTAGGCAGCGTGCGCGGCGCAAGGGATAGGACAAGGGCGGATGCTGGCGTAGGCGGGTTCTGACCCGCTTGTGACTTGTCAGGGTCCTGGCCGCCCCCACGGGCTGTCATGCCCCGGTGCCGGCAGTTCTGTATCTGTCCGGGGCGCCACCCGGCCCGTATACTCGGGGACCGGCGCGCCCGCGCCGCACCGATTCCAAACATCAAACAAGCAACGGAGCAGCAGCATGCGTGTCGCATTCCTCGGACTGGGCGTCATGGGTTTCCATATGGCCGGCCACCTGGCCGCCAAGGGCCACGAGGTCACGGTCTATAACCGCACCGCCGCCAGGGCCCAGGCCTGGGTCGAACGCTTCGGCGGCAAGGCCGCCGCCACGCCCGCGCAGGCGGTGCGCGACGCGCAGGTGGTCTGCTCCTGCGTCGGCAACGACGACGACCTGCGCGCGGTGCTGACCGGACGCGACGGCGCCTTCTTCGGCGCGCCCAGCGGCTGCATCTTCGTCGACCACACCACCGCCAGCGCCAACGTCGCGCGCGAGCTGTACGCGGCGGCCGGCGAGCGCGGCCTGCACTTTGTCGATGGCCCGGTCTCGGGCGGCGAAGTCGGCGCGGAAAAAGGCATCCTGACCATCATGTGCGGCGGCGACGCCGACGCCTTTGCGCGCGCCGAGCCGGTCATCGGCGCCTACGCGCGCGCCGTCACCCGCATCGGCGAATCCGGCGCCGGGCAGCTGGCCAAGATGGTCAACCAGATCAGCATCGCCGGCCTGATCCAGGGCCTGTCCGAGGCCATCGCCTTCGGCGAGCGCGCGGGCCTGGACATGCGCCTGGTACTGGATGTCATCAGCAAGGGCGCGGCCGGTTCCTGGCAGCTCGAGAACCGCGGCCCCACCATGATCGACAACCGCTTCGACTTCGGCTTCGCCGTGGACTGGATGCGCAAGGACCTTGGCCTGTGCCTGGACGAGGCGCGCCGCAATGGCGCGGGCCTGCCGGTCACGGCGCTGGTGGACCAGTTCTACGCCGACCTGCAGCAGATGGGCTGTGGCCGCGCCGATACTTCGTCGCTGATCAAGCGGCTGCGCCAGCACAGCGATCAGGGCTGAGGCCACGGGCGCGCCACTCCTGCCGTCGTCCGATTCCTACAGGGCAATCGGCGCCTCACGGAAGGGCCGCGCAGCGTCACACGCCTAAAGTGGACGCATGAGGGCCCGGCCGCTGCAATGTCTTCCCGAGACGTGGTGCGGCGGGCCCGGCCACGAGGCAGGAGACCATCATGTGGAAACTCGCAGGCGCGCTTCTGGTAGGCGCAAGCATGGCGCTGGCCGGCTGTACGGCGGCAGGCGCGGTTGCCGGCGGTGTCGCCGGCCATGAACTGACCGACGGCAGTGCCGCCGGCACCATCGGCGGCGCCGTGGTGGGTGGTGTGATTGGCCACGAGCTCGGCGACTGACGGGTCGGTCCGTCCTACCAGGAACCAGGCCGCTGCGTGCGGCCTGCTTTGTTTGGGCCGGGTTACGCCACGTGACTGGGCGGCCGGCGCAAGCGCCGCCACAGCAGCACCGGCAGCCGCACCACGAAGCCGGCCAGCAGCCGCAGGTGCATGCCGGTCAGCAGCAGGTTGTCGCGCAGGTAGCGGAAGTGCGAGACGCCGCCCTCTTGCCGGCCGAAGTAACGCACCGGCGCGTCGAGGTTGAGCGGACGCACGCCGCGCCAGCACAAGCGCACCGCCACCTCCGGATCGAAATCGAAGCGCCGCATCCACCGGCTGTGCTGCATCACCGCGCGCAGCGGCGCGATCGGGTAGACGCGAAAGCCAAATAGCGAATCGCCGATGCCTGCCCACAGCGTTTCCACATCGACCCAGAAATTGGACATGCGCCGCCAGTAGACCCGCTCGCGCGGCGCGCTGGCGTCGAAGCGTGGGCGGCCCAGCACCATCGCGCCGGGGTCGCGCTGCGACGCCGCCATGAATTCGGGGACCAGGTGGGCCGGATGCTGGCCGTCGGAATCCATCACCAGCACATGCGTGTAGCCGGCGGCCGCGGCCCGTTCGATGCCGTGCAGCACCGCGGCGCCCTTGCCCTGGTTGCTCGGCAGCACCAACACCTGCAGGCCTGGGTCGGCGGCGGCCTGCGCCTGCAGCCACTGCGTGCTGCCGTCGGTGCTGCCGTCGACCACCACCCACACCGGGGTCCAGGCCGCGCGCGCGCCGCGCAGCACCTCCTGCAGGCGCTCGCCGGGGTTATAGCTGGGGATCAGCACCAAGTGGGTCGCCGAAGGCGGGGCGCCGCCTTCCACCAGCGCCGGCGCGGGCGTGGCTTGCTGCGGCATGTCGTGGTCCTGTCCGGGCTGAAGGAAGCGGTGGCGGGCTAGCGCGTGCGGTGTTCCGCCAAATAGGCGGCCAGGCTGCCCAGGGAGGTGAAGATGGTCTTGTTGTCGGGATTGTCCGAGCGCAGTTCGACGCCGTACTTGCGCGATACCAGCAGGGCGATCTCGAGAATATCGATCGAATCCAGCCCGAATCCTTCTCCATAGAGCGGGGTGGCGGCGGTGATGTCCTCCAGCCGCAGTTCGGCGATGTCGAGTTCGTCGAGGATCAGGCGGGCAAGTTCGGTTTCGAGTTCGGTCATGTTGCTAGATGGCTGGAACGCCGCTGCGCCGCCCGTGCCGGGCACGAGGATCCCGCTGCGGGCGTCGGGCACCCGAATGCTATCAAACGGGGCATTCCCGGGCCAGTCGAGAGAAGTTTAGTAACAACATCAACGACCTATTGGGGAATCATGATCGCGTCCGGAGGGTCTTTTGGGGTATAAAGCGTTCGCTTCGCGTGCCACTTGGCGCCTTTCCCGGCACACCGCACTCCAAGCGCCTTACGCAACACACCAAGCCTCCCACAAATGCCTTCGAGCCAGCCCGTCGACCGCCGTTCCCCGCCCGCCGCCATGCCTGCGCCGGACGCTGCCGCCCCGTGGTGGCGGCGCCATGCCTGGCTCGGCGCGGTGGCGGCCTTCGTGGTCTACGAGTCGGCGTTGCATCGCGCGGCGCACCAGCCGGGCGCCGAGGTGGCCGCGCTGTGGCTCGGCGCGGCGCCATTCCTGCTGATCGGCTTCGTCGCCTGCCGCCGGCTGGCCGGGGCGGTCCCGGCCCTGCTGGTGCTGCTCGCCGCGTGCGCGGCGCTGTGGCTGTGGCGCGCACCGCTGTCCGGCCATTTCGGCTGGACCTACTACCTCCAGCATGCGGGCGCCAATGCCGCGCTGGGGGCGATGTTCGCGCTCAGCCTGCGCCGCGGCCGCACCCCGCTCTGCACCCAGATCGCCACCGCCATCCACGGCCCGCTGTCCGCCGCGCATGCGCGCTACACGGTACGCGTGACGCAGGCCTGGACATTGTTCTTCGCGGCGATGGTGGGGGTTTCGACGCTGCTGTTCGTGCTCGCGCCAGTCGCGGCCTGGTCCAGCTTCGCCAACCTGGCCACGCCGGTGCTGATCGCCATGATGTTCGCAGGCGAGGCCCTGTACCGCCGCCTCGCCTTTCCGGGCATGCGCCACCGCGGCCTGCTCGACGCGGTCCATGGCTACCGCGCGCTGATGACGGCCCGTGCGGCCCGGCCCGGGTTGCCGCGCTGACGCGCCGCCATCCGGCCCCGGCCCCGCGCAACAGGCACAGGCTCCGTCCATGACCTCATTCCCCATCGTTGCCCACGCTACGCCCGACGACATCATCGCCTGGGTGCACCGACGGCCCGTCACCGTGCGGCAGTTCCTGGCCGATGCGGCCCGCCTGGCGGCCGTCCTGCCCGCTGGCGGCCATGTGTTCAACGCCTGCACCGACCGCTACCGCTTTACCGTCGGCCTGTGCGCGGCGCTGTTGGCGGGCAAGCCCACGCTGCTGCCGCCGTCGCACACGCCCGAGACGGTGCGCCAGCTGCTGGCCTTCGCGCCAGACGCCTTCTGCCTGCATGACCAGCCCGACGCGGCCTTCGCCATGCCGGCGCTGCACTACCACGATGGCCTGGCCGCCATCGCCGCCGACGGCCCCGTCGAGATCCCGCGGATTCCGGCGGCGCAGGTGATGGCCTACGTGTTCACGTCCGGCTCGACCGGCACGCCGGTGCCGCATCGCAAGACCTGGGGCGCCATGGCCGGCAGCGCGCGCGCCGCGGCGCAACGGCTGGGCTTGCTGGACGGTCGCGCGTGGACGCTGGCGGGCACGGTGCCGCCGCAGCATATGTTCGGCCTCGAAGCCACCGTGATGCTGGTGCTGCAGGGCCGCGCGGCGCTGGTGGCCGCGCCGGCGTTCTATCCGGCCGATGTCAGCGCGGCGCTGGCCGCGGTGCCGGCACCGCGCGCGCTGGTGAGTTCCCCCGTGCATCTGCGCACGCTGGTGCAGTCCGGGGTCGCCATGCCCGCGGCCGACCTGGTGCTGTGCGCCACCGCGCCGATGGGACGCCAGCTCGCCGCCGAGACCGAGGCGTTGTTCGGCGCGCCGCTGCGCGAAATCTACGGCAGCACCGAGACCGGGCAACTGGCCACCCGCCGCACCGCCCAGGAAGACGTGTGGACGTTGGTGCCGGGGGTCCGGCTGCAAGCCCGCCCCAGCGCCACCGGCGACGACACCGAAACCTGGGCCGAGGGCGGCCATATCGAGCAGCCGGTGCCGCTGGGCGACGCCATCGCCCCACTCGATGCGCAGCGCTTCCTGCTGCATGGGCGCAAGGCCGACCTGCTCAATATCGCCGGCAAGCGGACTTCGCTGGGCTACCTGAATCACCAGCTCACCGCGATTGACGGCGTGCGCGACGGGGCGTTCTTCATGCCGGACGACGCGCATGAAGGCGATGCGCACGGGCACGTGGTGCGGCTGGTAGCCGTGGTGGTGGCGCCGGGCGTGGCGCCGGCGCGGTTGCAGCAGGCGCTGCGCGAACGGATCGACCCGGCCTTCATGCCGCGCCCGCTGTACTTTGCCGACCGCCTGCCGCGCAATGCCGCGGGCAAGCTGCCGCGCGAGGCGCTGGCCGCGCTGTTGGCAACCCTGTCCAGCACGCAGGACCGCGCTGCCGCGCCGCCGCCAGGCTTTGTCATCGACCCGGGCCACCCTGCCATGGCCGGTCATTTCCCGGGCCATCCGATCGTTCCCGGCGTGGTGTTGCTGGACCATGCCGTGCTGGCGCTCGGCACCGCGCTGGGCCGCCCGCTTGCCGTCGCGCAGGCCAGCCTGCTGAAGTTCCTGAGCCCGGTGCGCCCGGGCGAGCGCGTGGAGGTGCTGCACCAGTCCGAGGCCGCCGCCGATGGCGCCGAGACCATCCGCTTCACGCTGCGCAGCGCCGGGCGCGATGTCGCCAGCGGCACGCTGCAGGTACGCGCCAACGCGCCGCAAGCCGGAGCCTTGCCATGCTGAGCTGGCTGTGGCGGCGACAGGCGCCGCTGGATACGGAATGGTCCAGCCGCAAGGAGCGCGGCAGCATCACGCTGCTGCGCGTCATGACGTGGATCTCGCTGGCGCTGGGCCGGCCCGCCGGGCGCGTGGTGCTGCGCGCGATTGCCGCCTACTTCATGCTGTTCGCGCCGGCGGCACGCCATGCCTCGCGCGCGTACCTGGACCGCGTGCTCGGACGCCAGGCCGGCTGGAGCGACGGCTACCGGCATGTGTTCACTTTCGCCTCGACCATCCACGACCGCATCTACCTGCTCAACGGCCGCTTCGACCTGTTCGACATCCGCCTGCATGGCGAGCACCTGCTGGAAGCCGCGATGGCGCGCGGCCGCGGCGCCATCCTGCTGGGCGCGCACCTGGGCAGTTTCGAGGTGGTGCGCGCGCTCGGCCGGCGCCATCCGGACATGGAGGTCGCGATCACCATGTACGAAGAGAACGCGCACAAGCTCAACGACGTGCTGCAGTCGATCAACCCGGCGATGCGCCAGGACGTGATCGCACTGGGCCGCTTCGATACCATGCTGCGCGTGCGCGACTATCTCGACCGCGGCTATATGATCGGCATGCTGGCCGACCGCACGCTGTCGCAGCGCGCCACCGACCCGGTGCAGCAGTGCGATTTCCTCGGCGCGCCGACCGGCTTCCCCACCGGCCCGCTGCGCATGGCGGCCATGCTGCGCCGGCCGGTGTTCTTCATCACCGGCCTGTACCGCGGCGGCAACCGCTACGATGTCCATTTCGTGCCGCTGGCGGACTTCACCGAGACCGCGCGCGGCCAGCGCGAAACGGCGGTGCAGGCGGCGCTGGCGGACTATGTGCGGCTGCTGGAGCGATTCAGCCGCAGCGCCCCGTACAACTGGTTCAACTTCTATGATTTCTGGCACGCCGGCCCGCCGCTGTCCGAGCAGCCGCCGCCGGGCAACGAGCCCTAACCCGCGAGCCGCCATTGATGTTCTTCTCCGCGCGCCCTTTCCGCTATTCGTTGTCGACCCTGCTGGCAAGCGCACTGCTTGCGCTGGCGCCGCTGACGGCCACGGCAGCACCCGCCTCATCCGCCGCGCCGGCCGCCACCGCCGCGTTCGGCGTCGACCAGCTGATGTCCACGCTGGCGCAGCGCAAGTCGGGGCGCGTGCTGTTTACCGAGACCAAGTACCTGGCGCTGCTCGACAAGCCGGTGCAGTCGTCGGGCGAACTGCGCTTCACCGCGCCCGACCACCTGGAAAAGCGCACGATCACCCCCAAGGCGGAAAACCTGCTGCTGGACGGCGACATGCTGACGGTCGAGCGCGACGGCAAGCGCTACACCATGCCGCTGCAGAACTACCCCGAGATCGCCGCGTTTATCGAGAGCATCCGCGCCACGCTGGCCGGCAACCGCGATGCACTGGAGCGCTACTACAAGCTCGGCGTCGAGGGTCGTGCCAGCCGCTGGACGCTGACGCTGACGCCGGCGGACTCGCGCATGGCCGCGGCCGTCAGCCAGGTGCGCATCGATGGCCGGCAGGATGTGCTGGACCAGGTCGAGATCCGGCAGGCCGACGGTGACCGCTCGGTGATGAAGATCCGCCCGGCCGCCAACCGATGAGCGCGGCACCGCGCCGCCTGGCGCTGGCGTTGTGGGTGCTGGCACTGCTGGCCTGCGCCGCGGTCGTCAGCCGCACCAGCTTCACCGCCGACCTGTCCGCCTTTTTGCCGCGGCTGCCCAGCGCCGAGCAGCAGTTGCTGGTGAACCAGCTGCGCGACGGGCTGGTATCGCGCCTGATCCTGGTCGGCATCGAAGGCGGCGATGCCGATGGCCGCGCCAGGGTCTCGCGCGCGATGGCGGCGCAACTGCGCGGCGATCCGCGCTTCGCCTCGGTGCAGAACGGCGAGCCGGTCAACCAGGCGGCGGACCGCGAGTACGTGTTCGCGCACCGTTACCTGCTCAGTCCACAGGTCACGCCGGAGCGGTTCAGCGAACACGGGCTGGCCCAGGCGGTCAACGATTCGTTCGCGCTGCTGGCGTCCTCGGCCGGGCTCTTCACCAAGTCGTTGCTGCCGCGCGATCCCACCGGCGAGGTCGCGGCGATGCTGGCGCAGCTCGATGCCGGCCAGCGCGTGCCGATGCATGCGGGCGCGTGGGCCTCGCGCGACGGCAAGCGCGCGCTGCTGCTGGCGCAGACCGCCGGCGCGGGTTCGGATACCGACGCGCAGGCAGAGGCGATGGCGGCCGTGCAGCAAGCCTTTGCCAGCGCCGCCGCGAACGGCTCCTACCAGCTGGTGATGACGGGTCCGGGCGTGTTCTCGGTCAAGGCGCGCGACACCATCCGGCACGACGTCGAGCGGCTCTCGACCATCGGGCTGGCCATCATCGTCACGCTGCTGCTGGCGGTGTACCGCTCGGTGCCGCTGCTGGTGCTTGGGCTGGTGCCGGTGCTCAGCGGCGCGCTGGCAGGCATTGCCTCGGTCAGCCTGGGTTTCGGTGGCGCAGTGCATGGCCTGACACTGGGCTTTGGCACCACGCTGATCGGCGAGGCGGTCGACTATTCGATCTACCTGTTCGTGCAGTCCGCGCAGTACACACGCAATGGCCGGCGCGACGAGCGTGCGTGGCTTCGCGGCTTCTGGCCGACCGTGCGCCTGGGGGTGCTGACTTCGGTGTGCGGCTTCGCATCGCTGCTGCTGTCGGGCTTCCCCGGGCTGGCGCAGCTCGGGCTGTATTCGATCGCGGGGCTCGCCACCGCCGCGCTGGTCACGCGCTTCGTGCTGCCGCAGCTGGTGCCGGCCACGCTGCAGCTGCGCGACGTCGCACCGCTCGGCCGCAAGCTGCAATGGCTGGCCGCGCGCGCGCCCCGGCTGCGCTGGCTGGTGCTGCTGCTTGTAGTGGGCGCCTGCGTGGTGCTGGTCCAGCATCGCGGCACGCTGTGGGGCCGGGAACTGCAGGCGCTGAGCCCGGTATCGGCCAGCGACCAGGCGCTCGACACCTCGCTGCGCGAGAACCTGGGCGCACCGGACGTGCGCTACCTGGTGGTGGTGTCGGGGCCGGACCAGGAATCCGTGCTGCAGGGCGCGGAACGCGTGGCGCACGAACTGGAACCGCTGGTGGCGCAGAACTTTATCGGCGGCTACGAGAGCCCGGCGCGCTACCTGCCCAGCGCGGCGACCCAGCGCGAGCGCCAGGCCAGCCTGCCGCCCCCCGACGTGCTGGCGCAGCGGCTGCAGTCCGCGATCGCCGGCCAGCCGGTGCGCGCATCGGTGTTCGCGCCGTTCCTGGCGCAGGCCGAAGCGGCCCGCACCGGTCCCCTGCTGCAACGCGAGAGCTTGCGCGGCACCTCGATGGCACTGGCGGTCGACGCGCTGCTGGTGCAGCGCGAAGGCCGCTGGAGCGCGACGCTGCCGCTGCGCGCGCCGGTGCTTGCGCCGAACCATGCCAGCGCGGCCGACGGCGTCGACAGCGCCGCGGTGCGCGCGGCGATCCAGCGGGCGGGCGTTCCCGATACGCTGTTCGTCGACCTGAAGGGCGAATCCGACCGGCTCTATGCGGGCTACCTGCGCGAGGCCCTGCTGCTGTCGCTGGCCGGACTGCTGGCGATCATCGCCCTGCTGGCGCTGGCGCTGCGCTCGCCGCGGCGGGTGCTGGCCACGGTACTGCCGCTGGCCGCCGCCGCAATGGTGGTGCTGGGCGGACTGGTGGCGCTGGGCCAGGCGCTGACGCTGCTGCACCTGGTGGGCCTGCTGCTGCTGGCCGCGGTCGGCTCCAACTACGCGCTATTCTTTAATGGACCGGCGGCAGACGGCCAGGAGGCTGGTGCTTCGCCGCACACGCTGGTGTCGCTGCTGCTGGCCAACCTGACCACGGTCGCCGCGTTCGGCCTGCTGTCGCTGTCGAGCCTGCCGCTGCTGCAGGCATTCGGCCTGACGGTCGGCCCCGGCGCCGTGCTGGCGCTGTGGTTTTCGGCCATCCTCGCGCCCGCGGCCTCGCCCGCGGCAGCGGCGAAGGCCGGGAGTGCAACATGAAGCCGCTATCCGCACCGGGCGCACCGGACGTTACCCTGCCCGGGCGTCCTCCCAGCCGCCCCTGGCGGCCCACCCCGCTGCTCTATGGCGCCGCAGTGGTGCACGTGGGCGCCGTCGGCGCCATGCTCGCTTATCCGCAAGGCCTGGGCTGGGGCCTGGCCGGCATCGGCGCATCGCATGTCGCGATGTGCGCGGCCGGCCTGTGGCCGCGCAGCACCTGGCTCGGCCCCAACCTGCTGCGCCTGCCGCCATCGGCCGAGGGCTGCGTGGCGCTGACCTTCGACGATGGCCCCAACCCGGACCTGACGCCGCGGGTGCTCGACCTGCTCGACCAGCACGGTGCCAGCGCGACGTTTTTCTGCATCGGCGAGCGCGCCGCGGCGCATCCCGAACTGGTGCGCGAGATCGTGCGCCGCGGCCACGCCGTGGAAAACCACAGCATGTACCACCGGCTGCACTTTTCCACGTTCGGGCCCGGCCGCATGCAGCGCGACATCGCCGCCGCGCAGCTACTGCTGACCGAGATCACCGGCCAGGCGCCACGCTTCTTCCGCGCCCCGGCGGGGCTGCGCAATCCCTTCCTGGAGCCGGTGCTGTGCCGGCTCGGGCTGCACCTGGCGGCCTGGACCCGGCGCGGCTTCGATACCCTCGACGGCAACAACGCCGCGCGCGTGGCGCGGCGCCTGACCGGCCGGCTGGCCGGGCGCGACATCCTGCTGCTGCACGACGGCAACCCCGGCCTGGACCCTGCCGGCCATCCCCATTGCACCACCGTGCTGCCGGGCCTGCTGGGCGCGATCGATCGGGCCGGGCTGCGCTGCGTGACGCTGCGCGCCGCGGTGCCGCCGGGCTGAGCCGCCGCGGCTTGTTACAATTGCCGCTGCCTTCAGAGCCTTCAGAGATTCCTTTCATTCGCCTCACCGAAGCTGTGTCCCCGCTCCTGTTCTCGCATTTCACGGCCACCAGCTGCCTCGGCGCCGGCCTCGACGCCACGCTGGCGGCGCTGCGCGCGCAGCGCGGCGGCCTGGCGCCGTGCCGCTTCGGCGACGTCGCCCTCGACACCTATGTCGGCGAAGTCGCCGGCCTCGACGCCGTCACGCTGCCGGCCGCGCTGGCCGAGTTCGACTGCCGCAACAACCGGCTGGCGCAGCTGGCGCTGGCGCAGGATGACTTCGCCGCACGCGTGCGCGAGGCGGCGGCGCGCTACGGCGCCCACCGCATCGGGGTCTTTCTCGGCACCAGCACTGCGGGCGTGCTGCAGACGGAACTGGGCTACCGCCAGCGCGACCCGGCCAGCGGAGCGCTGCCGCCGGACTTCCACTACGGCGGCACGCACAACCCCTACTCGCTGCCGGCATTCCTGCGGCGGCAGCTGGGCCTGACCGGGCCGGCGGCGGCGGTGTCGTCGGCGTGCTCGTCCGGCGCCAAGGTGTTCAGCTCGGCGCGGCGCATGCTGGAGGCCGGGCTGATCGATGCGGCCGTGGTGGGCGGCGTCGACTCGCTGTGCCACACCACGCTGTACGGCTTCAATGCGCTGGAATTGTTGTCGCGCCAGCCGTGCCGGCCCTGCGACGTGGCCCGCAACGGCATCTCGATCGGCGAAGGCGCGGTGTTCGGCCTGCTCGAACGCGTGACCGGCACGGTCGCGGACGATGCCATCCTGCTCGCAGGCATCGGCGAATCGAGCGATGCGCACCATATGTCGACGCCGCACCCGCAGGGGCTCGGCGCGCGCATGGCGATGGCGCAGGCGCTGGCCGGCGCAGGCATCGCGGCGGAGCAGGTCGGCTACGTCAACCTGCACGGCACCGCCACGCGCAGCAACGACGCCGCCGAAGCGCTGGCCATGGCCGCGGTGCTGCCCGGCACGCCGTGCAGCTCGACCAAGGGCGCCACCGGCCATGCGCTCGGCGCGGCCGGCGCGCTCGAGGCGGTGATCTGCGCGCTGGCGCTGCGCCACGGCCTGGTGCCGGCCGGCATCAACACCACGCAGCCAGACCCCGCGCTCGGCGTGAACTACCAGCTCGCCAACCAGGACACGCCGTTGCGCTACGCGATGAGCAATGCGTTCGGTTTCGGTGGATCCAACTGCAGCCTGCTGTTCGCCCGTGCGGACGCGGTCGCTCACTGAGCCAGCGCCATGCCCCAGCCCGTCTATCTCGAAAGCATCGGCCTGCTCGGCCCCGGCCTGAGCGGCTGGCAGCAGGCCAGTGCCGTGCTCGCCGGGCGCGCGCCCTACGCGCATGCGGCCACCGAGCTGCCGCTGCCGTCGGGCTTGCCACCGGCAGAGCGCCGCCGCACCGGACCCACCGTCCGGCTGGCGCTTGGCGTCGGCCAGCAGGCAGTGGCGGCCGGCGGCTGCGATGCCGCACAGCTGCCGACGATCTTCACCTCGTCCAGCAGCGATGGCCACAACTTCCATGCCATCTGCGAAGCGCTGGCGCAGCCCGAGCCGCTGATGTCGCCGACGCGCTTTCACAACTCGGTGCACAACGCGACCGCCGGCTACTGGTCGATTGCCGCCGGCGCGATGCGCGCCTCCAACGTGCTGTGCGCGATGGACGGCAGCTTTGGCGCAGGTCTGCTGGAAGGCGTGCTGCAGGCCAGCGCCGATGCCGAGCCCTGCCTGCTGATTGCCTATGACACCGGCTATCCTGAGCCGCTGCACAGCTGCCGGCCGATTCCCGATCCGTTCGGCGTGGCCCTGCTGCTCACGCCGCAACCGAGCCCGCGCTCGCTGGCGCGCATCGCGGTGGCGCTGACACAGGCGCCGGCCACCGCGATGCCGGACGCCGCGCTGGAAGCGCTGCGCCAGTCCGCCCCGGCCGCGCGCGTGCTGCCGCTGCTGGCAGCCATCGCCCGTGGCGAGACCGGCACGGTGGTGCTGGATTATCTGGACACGCTGCGGATCGAAGCTGAAGTCACCAGCCTCGGCAGCCAGGCTCATGCCTGAAGTGATCAGGGACCGCGCCTGGATCGCGGCGCGCATTCCGCATCAGGGCAGCATGTGCCTGCTCGACGGCGTGGTGGCGTGGGATGCGGCATCGATCCGCTGCACGGCAACCAGCCACACGCATGCGGAGAATCCGCTGCGCGCGCAGGACCGGCTGGCAGCGGTGTGCGGGATCGAATATGCCGCGCAAGCCATGGCCGTGCATGGCGCCCTGCTGGCCGATGCCGAACAGGGCGGCGGCGCGCCGCGGCGCCCGCGCACGGGCTATCTTGCGAGCGTGCGCAAGCTGGTGCTGCAGGTGGAACGGCTCGACGACATCGCGGCGCCGCTGGAAGTCTCGGCGGAGCGCATCAGCGGCGAAGGTGCCACCGTGCTCTACGCCTTTGCCGTCAGCGCCGCGGGACGTACGCTGCTGTCTGGCCGCGCGGCGGTCATCCTGGATGCCGCCGCGCTTGGCGCTGACGCCGGCTGAAGCCTGCCGGCCAGCGCCCTCGCTTCAGCGCGCCGGCAGGATCTTGCCCGACACCGTACCGAAGCCGACGCGATAGCCGTCGCCCTGGCAGTAGCCGGTCATGATCACGTCGTCGCCGTCCTGCAGGAAGCTGCGCTGGCTGCCATCGGCCAGCGTCAGCGGCTCGGCGCCGTTGCGGGTCAGCTCGAGCAGGCTGCCATAAGAGTCCGGCGTGGTGCCGCTGATCGTTCCCGAGCCCATCAGGTCGCCCACGCGCACGTTGCAGCCGGACACGGTGTGGTGCGCCAGCTGCTGCGCCATGGTCCAGTACATCGCCTTGAAGTTGGTGCGGCAGATGGTGCTGGGAGCCGCCGCGCCGGCGGGCTGCAGCGCGACTTCCAGCGCGATGTCGTAGGCGTTCTTGCCCTGTTGCTGCAGGTACGACAGCGGCTCGGGCGACTGCACGGGATTGTCGCGGCGGAACGGCTCGAGCGCTTCCATGGTGACCACCCACGGCGAGATCGAGGTGCCGAAGCCCTTGCTGTTGAACGGCCCCAGCGGCACGTATTCCCATTGCTGGATATCGCGCGCGCTCCAGTCGTTGAGCAGCACCATGCCGAACATATGCGCCGGCGCGTCGGCAGTGCTGACGGGCTCGCCCAGGGTCGAGGGCTTGCCGACGATAAAGCCCATCTCCAGCTCGAAGTCCAGCTTGCGGCAGGCGCTGAAGACCGGGCGCGCCTCGTTCGGCAGCTTGATCTGGCCGTTGGGGCGATGCAGCGGCGTGCCGCTCACCACCACCGAGCTGGCGCGGCCGTTGTAGCCGATCGGGATTTCCAGCCAGTTCGGCAGCAACGCATTGTCCGGATCACGGAACATGCGGCCCACGTTGGTGGCGTGCTCCTTCGACGAATAGAAATCCGTGTAGCCCGGGATCTCGACCGGCAGGTGCAGCGTCGCGACCGACATCGGCACCAGCGCCCGGTCGCGCAAGGCGGCGTTGTCGCGCAACGCAGCGTCCGCACCTGACAGCAGAGCGGTCAGGCGCCGGCGCGTTTCGCTCCAGACCGGCTGGCCCAGCGCGATGAAGCGATTGAGGCTGGCCGCGGCAAAGGTGCCCCGGGCCGCTTCAGGCAGCAGGCCGGCCTGGTCCAGCGCGTCGAGGTCCAGGACCTGGTCGCCGATGGCGACGCCGACACGGGGCGTCTGGCCTTGGGTGGAAAACACGCCGTAGGGCAGGTTTTGCAGCGAAAAATGGGTGTTGCCGTCGTTGGCGCTGTCGATCCAGCTGGTTTGGGGGGCGGTCATCGGGTGCTCCGGGATTTAGCGGGTGTTCGGGTTGAAATGCTTCTTCAGCCCCTGCCAGCAGGTGTAGTACTCCTGCTGCAGCGACGCCGACTGCGCCGCGTACGGCGTCGGGCGGATCACGCCCGGCGTTTCGAACATGAACGCCATGGTGTTTTCGATATGGTGCGGGGTCGAGGTGTCGGCAACGCTGGCCTTCTCGAAGGTCTCCGCATCCGGGCCGTGGCCGCTCATGCAGTTGTGCAGGCTGGCACCGCCGGGCGCGAAGCCTTCGGCCTTGGCGTCATAGACGCCCGAGATCAGGCCCATGAACTCGCTGGCGATATTGCGGTGGAACCAGGGCGGGCGGAACGAGTCCTGCATGGCCAGCCAGCGCGGGCCGAAGATGACGAAGTCGATGGTGTCGACGCCCGGCGTATCCGACGGCGACTGCAGCACGAGGAAGATCGACGGGTCCGGATGGTCGTAGCTGATCGAGCCGATGGTGTTGAAGCGGCGCAGGTCGTACTTGTACGGGGCGTAGTTGCCATGCCAGGCCACCACGTCGAGCGGCGAGTGGCCGATGTCGGCGCGCCACAGGTTGCCCTGGAACTTGGCCACCAGCTCGAACGCGCCTTCGCGGTCTTCGTAGCTGGCCACCGGTGTCAGGAAGTCGCGCGGATTGGCCAGGCCGTTCGAGCCGATCACGCCCAGGTCGGGCAGCCGGAACAGCGCACCGTAGTTCTCGCAGATATAGCCGCGCGCCTCGCCGTCGGGCAGCTCCACGCGGAAACGCACGCCGCGCGGGACCACCACGATCTCGTGCGGCTCGACTTCCAGGCGGCCGAGTTCGGTCACCATCAGCAGCCTGCCCTGCTGCGGCACGATCAGCATCTCGCCGTCGGCATTGTAGAAAAAGCGGTCCTGCATCGAGCGGTTGGCCAGGTACAGGTGGATGCCGCAGCCGGTCATCGCTTCCGGGCCGCCATTGCCGGCCATGGTGACGATGCCATCGACAAAGTCGGTCGGCACCGACGGCATCGCCGGCGGGCTCCAGCGCATCTGGTTCGGCGACGGCGGCACCTGGTCGAAGCGGCTCAGGAAACGCGACTGTTCGATCAGCGTGAACGGCTTGTGCATTGCCGCCGGGCGGATGCGGTACAGCCACGAGCGGCGGTTGTGCGCGCGCGGCGCCGTGAACGCCGTGCCCGACAGCTGCTCGGCATACAGGCCATAGGGTGCACGCTGGGGGGAGTTCTGGCCCACCGGCAGCGCGCCCGGCAGGGCCTCGGTGGCGAATTCGTTGGCGAAGCCCGACATATAGCCGCGCTCGGCAAGCTGGGTATGCGTGAGGTCCATGGTGTTGTTTGCGTCTCCGGATAGGTCCATCAGCGCAGCGCTGGCCGCACGGCGCTTGAATTACGTATTGTGGAATGAATTTACCGTATCGTAATCATCGGAACCGGACGTGTCAAACCGCGGATGCGCGCGTGTGGCACACGTCGCTCTTGCAGTTGTAGCTGGCGAACCGGGAAATCGGGAGGGTGCCGCTGGCGGGCGCCACGGCGGCAGGAAAACAGGAAGGCTTGAAAGCGCCGGCTCAGGCAGTCAGGCCTGCGGCGTCATGGCTGTCCGGCGCCAGAAACGGCTCTCGGGACAAAAGCGGCTCGGCGCGCGCCGGAGGGCACGCGCCGCTTGCGGAGGGTGGCCTGGAGGCCCGCCGCCGGACCGGCTCGCACAAGCATGCGACCGGCCAGGCAGAAGGCGGATCAGACCGGTTTGTGGCCCTCGCCGGTGCCGGGGCCGAAACCGCCGCCGGAGGCCGGTGTCGCGGCCGGTGCCGGCGCGTTGCCGGCGGGCTGGCCAGCCATCGAGGCAGCGGTCACGCCGCCGTTGCGGCTGGCAATGAAAGCGTTGACGTCGGCGGCAAGGTGCTGCGGCGCCAGCACCACTTCCAGGCCCAGCGCCTCGCAGGCCGCCAGGAAGGTCGACATGCGAGGGTCGGCCTGGCCTGATTCTGCCCGGAGGTATGCCTCCCGGGAAATGCCCGCCTTGCGGGCGACGTCCTCCTGCTTGAGCTTGCGCGCGCGGCGCAGCGCCCGCAGTTGCCGGAACGGTTCGCTAGCGCCTCTCGGCACGGCTGTACTGTTCATGTCGGTCTCCAGTCACCAGTGAAAAAAAGTGCGCGGACGTGCATTCGAGTATAGAGCACGCAAAGCGTTCCGTATGTAACCGCCGAAACACTTTGTGCAGATTTCTTGCTGGCCCGTCATCTTGCGCCGGCATCTACCCGATGGCGCCCCGCCAGGCGTCGGACAGAGCACAACGCCTTCGCGCCGCCTTGACAGTAACGGGCCCTCGGAATTTGCGTTGACGTCACATGCATAGCTGTATGACGTTATGGCCTCCCGAGCACAACAACGCAAGTCGGGGCAACTACCATGCATCCGGTTTCGTTGACAAACCGACCGGTCGTGCTATTCTTCGTTGCATGCAGAAAGGACACCTCACCCGCAAAGCCATCATCGAGCAGGCGCTGGACGCCGCCGCCAAGGTCGGCTTCGAGCAGTTGTCGCTGGCGACGCTGGCGGCCGACACCAATATGTCCAAGAGCGGCCTGTACGCGCACTTCAAGTCCAAGGAGATGCTGCAGCAGGCGGTGCTGGACCTGGCGGTGGAGCGTTTCGGCGACATCGTGATCCGGCCGGCGATGCGCCAGCCGCGCGGCATGCCGCGGCTGCAGGCGCTGTTCGAAGGCTACCTGGAATGGCTGGGCGGCACGGTGACGCAGGGACGGTGCCTGTTTACCGCGCTGGGGCAGGAGTATCGCGACCGCCCCGGCTCGATCCGCGACCTGGTGGTGCAGTCGCTGAAGGACTGGCACAGCACCATCGCGCGGGTAGTGGGGGACGCCATCGAGGAAGGCCAGTTCGGGCCGCAGGTCGACCCGCGCCAGTTCGCCTTCGAGCTGTCCGGCATCGGCATGGCCTTCCAGCAGTCGTTCAAGCTGCTGGGGCGGCAGGATGCGGAAGCGATGGCGCGGCACGCCTTCGCGGCCCTGGTTGCGCGCGCCGCGGCAGGCGCGCCTCACCCCGCGGGGACCTGACATCGGCGCCGGCGCTATCCCGCCGGCAGGCAGCAAACCGCTCCGGCGGGCTTTTTTTGTACCGAAAAAAGCACGACTGGTCGGTCTTTTAGACAGCGCGAGACGCCTCCGGCCAGCCCGGTTCCGATGACGCCGCGCAATCCAGAATCCATTGGAGGTGCAGGTCGTGACGCAAGCAGTCTCTTCTCCTTCCCCGGTTTCCCCTTCTCCCGCTGTTGCGGCGACGGCTTCGCGCGCCGCCGATGCGTCGACCCCCGCCAGCCGCGCCGGCACCTTGCAGCGTGCCCTGATGGGCTTGCAGCGCTTGCGCTGGCAAGCCGGCAGCGTGCTGATGCCCGCAGCGACGGCGCGCCGGCTCGAGCGCATCTGGTTCTGCCCGCCGCGGGGTGCCGCCACTTCCGCTGCCCGGCATGCGCTGGACAGTGCGCGCGCAGACTGGGCCCTGGTAACCGGCCATGGACCCAGCCGGCGGGTGCGGGTCTACCGCTGGGGCAGCGCAGGTCCGGTGGTGCTGCTCGCGCATGGCTGGGGCGGTCATGCGGGCCAGTGGCATGCGGTGATCGAAGGCCTGCTGGCAGCGGGCATGCGGGTCGTCGCCTTCGATGCGCTGTCGCACGGCGCCTCCGATGCCGGCGCACGCGGCGCCGCGCAGAGTTCGGTGCTGGAAATGTCGCGCTCGCTGCTGGCGGCAGCCTGGCATGCCGGCCCGGTCCATGCCGTGGTGGCACATTCGCTCGGCGGCGCGGCCGCGGCGCTGGCGCTGCGCGAAGGCCTGCCGGCGCGCGCCGCGGTGCTGCTGGGCGCGCCCGCCGACATGCGCGCGGCATGCGCCGCGCTGGCGTGGCAGCTGGGCGTGGCGCCGGCGGTGCTGGGCCGCATGCAACGCCACAGCGAACGCTGGCTGGGCATGCCGTGGTCGGCCTTCAACGTGCCGGACCTGGGCCGCGACCGCCCGGTGCCGCCGACGCTGGTGATCCATGACCGCGACGACAAGGAAGTGCGCTGGGAGGACGGGGCGGCCATCGCCGGCGCCTGGCCTGGCGCGCGGCTGGAGACCACCACCGGCCTCGGCCATCGCCGCATCCTGCGCGATCCCGCGGTGATCCAGCGCATCGCCGACTTTATCCGGCCGCCATCCGGGCCGCGCCAGGTGCCGGTAACCGCCGGCCTGGCCTTGGCCTGAACCAGGAGCCCATCATGTACCTGGTAAGCAACGATATGACCGCCACCCTGCCCGCCCGCAGCTCGCTGCGGCTGGTCGCCGGGGCCGGCGAACGGGTGGCGGTGCGCTGCACCGCCGGCGAGCTGTGGCTGATCCGCGATGGCGATCCGAAGGACACGGCGCTGACGGCAAGCGAGTGCTTTACCTTGTCCGATGCCGGCCATGTCGAACTGTATGCAATCACCGCCGCCTCCCTGCATGTCACCCGCTGCAAGGCCGCGCCGGACCCCGCTCGCGACGCATGGCGACAGCGGCTATGGCGCTGGCTGGGCCCGCGCAGCCACGGCTATACCGGCGCCGGCCGCTGATTCGAGCCTCTGCCTCGAGCCTCTGCCCCGTCTGCTATCCGCCGACACCGCTGCTCGCTTGCCGCGCTCGCGCGCGGGCGGACGGGCGAGGGTCATGGCGGTTAATTGCGCAAATTGCGCAATTGCCATCCACAAAACGTCCTTGCTCGCGCCGGCTACCGGCCGGCGCAGCGTCAGCCCGCATCGCCCAGCAGCATCTCGCGCAGGCGGAACTTCTGGATCTTGCCCGCGGGCGTGGCCGGCAGCGCATCGCGCACCACCAGTTTCTCGGGGATGTATTGCAGCGCCATCTTCTGCTGTCTGAGCCAGTCGACCATGCCGGCCAGGTCGATGGACTGCCCGGCTCGCGGCACGACAAACGCGCACGCACGCTCGCCGAGGCGCGCATCGGGATAGGCCACGATCGCCACCTGCGCCACCGCGGGATGCCGGTACAGCAGGGTCTCGACTTCCAGCACGGGAATGTTCTCGCCGCCGCGGATGATCACGTCCTTGCTGCGCCCGGCGATGCGCAGGTAACCGTCCGCGTCCAGCCGGGCCAGGTCGCCGGTGTCGAACCAGCCGTCGGCATCGGTGGCGTTCAGGTGCGGGCGCTTCAGGTAGCCGCCGAAGTTGGAGCACGCGCGCACCAGCAGCCGGCCGGTCGCGCCCACGGGCACGTCCTCGTCGGTGCCGTCGACCACGCGGATCTCCACGCCGGGCAGCGGGCGGCCGTCGGTGGTGGATGCGCGCTCGTCGCTGTCCTCGGGCAGCGTGGTGGTGACCGCGCCGTTCTCGGTCATGCCCCATGCCGACACGATCTGCGCGCCCAGCGCCTGCCGTGCCTGCTCGACCAGCGTGCCCGGAATCGGCGCGCCCGCGCACAGGAAGAGCCGCAGGCTCGGCACCGGCACGCCGGACTCGGCCACCACGCGCGCCAGGTCGGTCAGGAATGGCGTGGAGCCCATGGTAAAGGTCACGCCCTCGTCGCGGATCAGCGCGGCGGCGCGCGCGGGATCCCAGATGTCCTGCAGCACCGCATGCGCGCCCAGCATCACCGGCATCATCAGGCCATACATGAAGCCAGTCTGGTGCGCCATCGGCGAGGCCATCAGCACCACGTCGTCGCCGCTGAGATGCAACCGGCCGGCATAGGCGACGATGTTGGAGAACAGCGTGTTGGCGGTATGCATCACGCCCTTGGGTTCGCCGGTGGTACCGGAGGTGTAGATCAGCTGCGTGACGTCATCCGGACCGGGCCGGCTGCGCAGCAGGATGGCGGCGGCCTCGGCGTCGTCTTCCCAGTGCGGGCCGCTCAGCAGCGCCTCGAAGCTGTCGTCGCCATCGCCGGCGACCACCACGACATGGCGCAGCGCGGGCAGCGCATCGCGCAAACCCAGCAGCATCTGCGCATGATCGAAGCCGCGGAACGCCTTCGGCACCACCACCACCTTGCTTTGCGCGTGCGCCAGCATGAACGACAGCTCGCGCTCGCGAAAGATCGGCATGACCGGGTTGAGCACCGCGCCCAGCCGCGCGCAGGCCAGGTACAGCACGCTCAGGTGCCAGCCGTTGGGCAGCTGGCATGAGACCACGTCGCCGGCGACGATGCCGAGGCGGGAAAGCCCCAGCGCCACGCGATCGGCCATGCGCGCCAACTCCCGCCAGGTGAAGCGCGTCACGTGCTGGCGTTCGATGCTGAGCGCCGTCAACGCGGTTGCGTCGGGCCGCTCCCGCACGCATGCGGCAAGATAGTCGTTGATGGTACGGTCCTGCCAGTGCCCGGCGGCAACGCTGGCGGCACGGCGCGGCGCGATCAGTACGGCGTCGAAATCCATGGCGGTCTCCTCGTTGTTGTGTACTGCCAGTCGTTGCGTCAGGCCGGCACCGCCTCGCGCCCCGCGCGGGTGCGCGCGATGATGGTCTTCATGATCTGCGCGGTGCCGTCGCCGATCTGGAAGCCGAGCACGTCGCGCAGGCGCTGCTCCATCACGCCGCGGTCGTAGCCGCCGTGCCCGAACGACAGCAGGCACTGGTGCACCGCGTCGTACGCCAGCCTGGGGGCCCACCACTTGCACATCGCCGCTTCGGCGGTATGCGGCAGGCCGCGGTCCTTCAGCCACAGCGTCTGCAGGCACAGCAGCCGCGCGCCCTGCACCTGGGTCTCGAAGTCGGCCAGCGGATGCGACACGCCCTGGAACGCCGACAGCGGCTTGCCGAAGGCCTGGCGTTCCGACACATAGGCCCAGGTCTCGTCCAGCGCTGCCTGGGCCACCGCGAGCACCTGCAGCCCGATCAGCGCGCGCGAGAAATCGAAGCCCTGCATCACCTGCACGAAGCCCTCGCCTTCCCGGCCCAGCAGGTGGCTGGCGGGCATGCGCACGTTCTCGAAAAAGATCGAGCCGCGCCCGATGGCACGCTGGCCGTGGCAGTCGAAGCGGTTGCGGCTGATGCCCGGCAAGTCCATCGGCACCAGCAGCGCCGACACGCCGCGCGCGCCGGCCTCGACCGGGCCGCTGCGCGCAAACACCACCGCGGCATCGGCCT
The DNA here is from genome assembly GCF_003254285.1 of Cupriavidus phytorum. Lineage (NCBI taxonomy): Bacteria > Pseudomonadati > Pseudomonadota > Betaproteobacteria > Burkholderiales > Burkholderiaceae > Cupriavidus > Cupriavidus phytorum. The sequence goes on along the minus strand of NZ_QKZN01000001.1, from coordinate 957,601 downwards.
GGTCGGCGGCGGAGATCGAGGTCTTCTCGCCGTTCAGCACATAGGCGTCGCCGTCGCGTTCCATGCGCAGGCGCAGGTTGGCGGCGTCAGAGCCGCCGCGCGGCTCGGTCAGCGCGATCGCCAGCAGCGCTTCGCCGCGCGTCAGGCGCTGCAGCCACGGGCCGGCGATCTCCGGCCGCGCGTGGTGCGCGAGGATCTGCCCGTTCAGCGAAGCCAGCAGGTTGATATACGACAGGCTCAGGTCGGCGCGCGCGACCGCTTCGTGGATCACGCCCGCCGCCAGCGAGCCCATGCCCTGCCCGCCATACGGTTCCGGCAGCTCGGGCGCGATAAAGCCCATCTCGCCCATCTCGCGCATCAGCGCGCGGTCCAGCACGCGGGTCCGGTCGCGCTCCAGGCAGCCGGGTGCGACGCGCGCGTCGGCAAAGCGGCGCGCGTGTTCCGCCAGCGCCATCAGGTCTTCGTCAAGATAGGGGTTCATGGTCGTCTCCGCATGGTCCGGTCGGCTTACTTCGCGTACTTGCGGAAGTCCGGCTTGCGCTTTTCCTGGAAGGCGCGCACGCCCTCGCGCGATTCCTCGGTGTCGTAATAGAGCTTGAGCGCATACATGCCCATGCCGGCGATGCCGCCCTGGTGCGCCGTATCCATGTTGAACGAGCGCTTGGCGATGGCGATCGCGGTCGGGCTCTTGTCGAGGATCTCGTCGCACCACTTCTGCACTTCGGCGTCGAGCTGCTCGTGCGGCACCACGGCGTTGACCAGCCCCATCGCCAGCGCGTCGGCGGCGGTGTAGCGGCGGCACAGGTACCAGATCTCGCGCGCCTTCTTTTCGCCGACCACGCGCGCGAGAAAGGCGGTGCCATAGCCGGGATCGACCGAGCCGACCCTGGGCCCGACCTGCCCGAACACGGCCTTGTCCGAGGCGATGGTGAAATCGCAGATGGTGCACAGCACGTTGCCGCCGCCGATGGCATAGCCCTGCACGCGCGCGATCACCGGCTTGGGCACGTCGCGGATGGCGTTGTGCAGCTCTTCCATCGGCAGGCCGATGGTGCCGCGGCCGTCGTACTGGCCCTCGTGCGCGGACTGGTCGCCGCCGGTGCAGAAGGCCTTGTCGCCGGCGCCGGCCAGCACGATCGCGCCGATCTCGCGGTCATAGCCGGCGCGGTTGATGGCGTGGATCAGTTCGTCGCAGGTGCGGCCGCGGAAGGCATTCATTTTTTCCGGGCGGTCGATAAGGATCCAGGCCGCGCCGTTGCGGACGTCATAGCGGATGTCTTCGTATTGCATGGTGGTCTCCGTGATGTTGTTGTGCCAGCTGGCGCTCAGCCGTTCATGGTCAGGCCGCCCGACACGCTCAGCACTTGTCCGGTGATGAAGGCCGCGTCGTCGCCGGCAAAGAACAGCACAGCGCCAGGCAGGTCGTCGGGCTGGCCGATGCGGCCCAGCGGGATCGAGCGGGTGAAGGTTTCGACCAGCTTGTCGGGGTTGCCCGCGCCCTGCTTGTAGTCCTCGAACAGCGCGGTCTCGGTCGGGCCAGGGCACACCACGTTCACGGTGATGCCATGGCGCGCATGCTCGCGCGCGATGGTCTTCGAGAACGACACCAGCCCGCCCTTGCACGCGGCGTACACCGCCTCGCCGGACGAGCCCACGCGCGCGGCATCGGAGGCGATATTGACAATGCGTCCGCGCCGGCGCGCCACCATGCCCGGCAGCACCGCGTGATGCATGTGCAGCGCGCCGGTGAGATTGATGGCGATCAGCCGCTCCCACTGCACCGGCTCGGTCTTGACGAACGGCCGGAACACATCCCAGCCGGCGTTGTTGACCAGCACGTCGACAGGGCCCAGTTCCTGCTCCACCGCCGCCACTGCCGCATCGACGCTGGTGCGGTCGGTGATGTCGCAGCGCACCGCCAGCGCGCGGCCGCCGGCTTCGCGGATCTGCGCCGCCACGCGTTCGCCCGCCTCCGGGTTCAGGTCGAGCACTCCCACCGCCGCGCCCGCACGCGCAAAGCGCAAACAGGTTGCGCTACCGATACCGCCACCGCCGCCGGTCACAATGACCGTCTTGCCTTCAAGTCCTTGCACAGCCGTTCTCCTTTCAGGGTTCCGGTGCTATCGTGCCGGCGGTGCCGCCGCCACATGCGCCTTCATTTACGTAAATATATTGACGTATACTAGGTGCGACCGACCTCGTGTGCAAGGCCGCTATCCTTTGGAAATCACTATGGTTAACCCCGACCAGGGAGGCGAACTCCCGACCAACGCACGCATGGAACTGGCCAACCGGCTGTTCTTCCGCCTGTACCAATGCGCAAACATGTTGCATAAAACCGGTTCGCGAGCCGTCGAAGCGGAAGGCTTGACGACACAGCAGTGGGCCGTGCTGGGCGCGCTGTCGCGGCCCGAAGCCGCCGATGGCATGAGCGTCGGCGACCTCGCCCGCTACCTGATGGTCAGTCGCCAGAACCTGTCCGGACTGGTCAGCCGGATGGAACGGGACGGCCACGTCACGCTGGCGCCCGACGGGCGCGACCGCCGCTCGCGGCTGGTGCGGATGAGCGAGCCGGGCCGCGAGGTGTGGCTGCACCAGGCGCAGCCGAAGATCCGGCAGTACTACGAGCAGGCGCTGGACGGCTTCTCCACCAACGACCTGACGCACACGCTGCATTACCTGCTGAAGCTGCTGGACAACATGCGCGCGCTTGACGCGCCGGAGGGTGGCGACAGCGGGCCGGCACAGGACTAAGGCGGATCGCTGTATCACGATTGGTACAAAGCGTGCTGCGGCGCAATGGCACGCACCGCGGCATCCGCCGCTGCGCGGCGTGCCACACCGGCTGGCGCGCGATATGCGTCGGTATGGGGTTGCTCAGGCCCCGGCGCTGTGCCGGGATGCCCTGGACCACTGCCCCGGCTGGCTGCTGCGATCGGTCGCGTGCGCGCAGCCGGGACGGCGTTCGATCGATCCTTACCGGAGATCCCGCCATGACCCGCTATATCGTGCTAGCCAGCTTCACCGACCAGGGCATCCGCGCCGTCAAGGACACCACCAGGCGCGCCGCCGCGGTGCGCGAGATGGGCGCGCGCTTCGGGGTGCAGATGAAAGACATCTACTGGACCCTGGGCAAATACGACATCGTGCTGACCGTCGAGGCCCAGGATGACGCCAGCATGACCGCATTCGGCCTCGCCGTCGGCGCGCTCGGTAACGTGCGCACGCAAACGCTGCGCGCCTTCAACGTCGACGAGATGCAGGAGATTATCGACAAGATGAGCTGAGCCGCCCTGGCACTCTGTCCTTGTCATGAAAAACGCCCGCCATGGCGCCTGGCGGGCGTTGCGGTTGCTGGCTGGTGCGCGCTTTCCGGATATCCGACGGCCTTGTCAGACGGCGCCCGATACCTCGGCCACGGCACAGCGCTGACACTCATACTGCCAACTTCCGGAGAGCGCCATGCCAGGCAAGAACATCCATGTCGTGCCGACCCATAACGGCTGGGCCGTCGAAGCGGAAGGCCGCTCCGGCAACCAGCAGCGCTTCACGTCGATGGACCATGCGATCGCTAGCGGCATGGAAAAAGCCAGGCGCGCAAAGGTCGAGTTGCTGATCCATGGAAAAGATCACCAGATCATGGAGCGCAACTCCTTCGGCAACGCTCCCGGTGACACCGACGGGTAATGGAAGGGAAACCTCGAGCAGGGTACCATCGTGCAGGGCACCATCGGCATCGTGCCTGGACGACTCTAATCGCGGACAACCCGATGCGCAATTTGAAAGGTTTCTACATCCTTCTGGTCGCCGTCACCATTGCGTTCATCTGGATACTGCTGCCCTTCTACAGCGCGATCCTGTGGGGCACCATACTGGCCATCCTGTTTCACCCCATGCACCGCAAGCTCACGGTGCGATTCCGCAACCGGGAAAATCTCGCAGCGCTGACCACGCTGCTGGTCTGCGTGCTGATGGCCATTCTTCCGGTGTTCCTGATGATTGCCACGCTGGCACAGGAAGCGGCCCTTGCGTACAACCAGATCAAGACTGGCAGGTGGGATTTCGCGCAGTACTTCCGCACGGCCGTCCAGGCGCTGCCGGACTCCGTCGAGGCCTGGCTCAATGAAATGGGATTGGCCGACGTCGCGGGGTTGCAGGCGAAGCTGACCGAAGGCGCCGCCCGCATCAGCCAGTTCATGGCGGCCCAGGCGGTCACCATTGGCCAGAACACGCTGCAGTTCGCCGTCGGCATCGGCATCATGCTGTACCTGGTGTTTTTCCTGCTGCGCGACGGCGCGGTCATTTCCCATCGCTTCCGCGAGGCCATACCGCTGAGCGACGCGCACACGCGCCGGCTGGTCGGCCGCTTTACCACCGTGGTCCGCGCCACGGTCAAGGGCAACGTGGTGGTGGCTGCGGTGCAGGGCATACTGGGCGGCCTGATGTTCCTGCTGCTGGGCATCAACGGCGCGTTGCTGTGGGGCACGCTGATGGCGTTCCTGTCGCTGCTGCCGGCCGTTGGCGCCGCGCTGGTATGGGGCCCCGCCGCGATTTATTTCCTGCTGGCCGGCCCCGCCTGGAAAGGCATCGCGCTGATTGCCATCGGTACCCTGGTGATCGGCGCCGTGGACAACCTGCTGCGCCCGGTCCTGGTCGGCAAGGACACCAAGTTGCCGGACTGGGTCGTGCTGATCTCGACCCTGGGCGGCATGTCGGTGTTTGGCATCAACGGCTTTGTGATCGGTCCGCTGATTGCCGCGCTGTTTATGTCGTGCTGGGATATGTCGGTGATCGAGGATCGCGACGACACCATGTGACCGGCCCGCGCTGCCATTTCGCGATTTCGCCATTTCGCCATTTGCCGGCTTCACCACGTTGATGAAGCAACTGGCAATGCACCGATAAAATCCCTAGAAACAAGAATTATTCTCATCTATTATTCGGCCTTTCGTTGTTTCGTCCCGGGCCGTCATGCTTTTCCGCCGTCTTGCCATACCTGCCGCCGCCAGTTCCCTGCTCCTGCCACCCCTGGTTTCCCACGCCGCCGACGAGTTCGCCACGCTGCCATCCGTGACGGTCAGCGCGGCCAGCGACGGCCAAGCCGACGTCGGTTTCGCCACGCGTCGGCCGGCCGGCGTGACCAAGTCGGGCGAAGCCGCCGCCGACGCCGCGCAATCGATCACCGTGATCACGCGCGACCTGCTCGACAGCCAGCAGGCACAGAACCTCAGCGACGCGCTGCAGAATTCGGCCGGCGTGGTCACCAACACCTATGGCCGGCGCGGCTGGGACGACTTCATCATCCGCGGCCAGCGTGCCTCGGAATCGATCTTTGCCGACGGACTGCTGGTCGACACCAACAACCGCGTGGCGCAGGAGCTGTTCGGCGTGGAGCGCGTGGAAGTGCTCAAGGGGCCGGCCTCGATACTGTTCGGCGCGGTGCAGCCCGGCGGCCTGGTCAACATGGTCAGCAAGCGCCCGCGCGCGGAACTGTTTGGCGAACTGGGCCTGACCGTCGGCAACTATGGCTTCCGGCAGATGACGGTCGATGTGGGCACGCCGCTGGCCAAAGACAGCAAGGCCGCGTTCCGCCTGAACGGGCTGATGATGAACAGCGACGATCCGACCGACTTTGTCTGGTATCGCAACCGCTGGATCGCGCCGTCGCTGACGCTCGACCTTGGCGCGCGCACGGACTTCACCATCCTGGCCAGCCACAACCAGCGCAACTACGTGCGCCAGCAGGGCCTGCCCGTGAATGGCACGCTGGTGCCGAACCGCAATGGCGTGGTGCCGGCCAACCGCTTTATCGGCGAACCGGATGCGCCGTCCTATGACGGCGAGCAGAACCGCATCGGCTACGCGCTGACGCACCGCTTCGACTCGGGCTGGACCCTGAACCAGAACCTGCGCTACCAGACCTCGTCGCTGGCCGGTACGCTGGTATCGGCCGGCACCATGGCGCTCGACAGCCAGTCGATGAACCGCAGCGGCACGCAGCAGAACTTTTCGGGCAATTCGTTCGGCGTCGACACCAACGTGCAGCGGACTTTTGCGTTCACGGGGCACGCCCACAGCGTGACCTTCGGCATCGACTACCGGCATACCAAGGAAGACCGCCTGCAGAAAACCTGCCGCGTCGCCGCGCTGAACGTCTACAACCCGGTCTACGGCGCCAGCATCAACTGCCCGTCCGCCTATAACCTGGATGCGACCGATACGCTGGACGCGCTCGGCCTCTACCTGCGCGACCAGGTCCGCCTGGGCGAGCGCTGGACGGTGACCGGCGGCGTGCGCTACGAATCCGCGCGGACCGGCACCACCGACCGGCTGGCATCATCGCGCTTCACCAATGACAGCAACGCCGTCACCGGCAGCGCGGGCGTGATGTACGACCTGACCAACTGGGCGCGGCCTTACGCGAGCTTCGCCACGTCGTTCTTGCCGAACGCCGGCACCGATGCCAGCGGCGCCACCTTCAAGCCCGAGAAAGGCCGACAGTACGAGGTGGGCGTAAAGTTCGACATGCCGGACAAGACCGGCCTGCTGACGCTGGCCGCATTCGACCTGACGCGCACCAACGTGCTCAGCAGCGACCCGCTCAATACGGGCTTCAGCGTGGCCGTCGGCGAGCAGCGCTCGCGCGGGCTGGAAGTGGAACTGACGCAGGATCTCGGCAACGGCCTCAGCGTGTCGGCGGCCTATGCCTATATCGCCAGCGAAGTCACCGAGGACACCACCGCCGCCAACGTCGGCAAGCCTCTGAACAGCGTGCCGCGGCACAGCTTCTCGGTCTGGAGCCAGTATCGCCTGCGCGGCGCGCTGGCCGGCTGGTATGTCGGGGCCGGCGTGCGGGGCGAGAGCGCCAAGCGCGGGTACAGCTTCAACTACACCGTGCCGGGCTATGCGGTCGCCGATGTTGCCGTCGGCTACGTGGCCTCGCACTGGCGCGCGGCATTCAACGTCAAGAACGTGTTCGACAAGATGTACTACGCGGGCGGCCTGAACAACAACGTGCTGCCGGTGGGCAATCCGCGCGTCGCCATGCTCAACGTGACGATGAATTATTGAGGCCAAGGCGGTGTCTCGCCTGCAATGCGAAACACCACCCGTCCTCGCGGCTAGGCCGACGCGGGCTCCAGGATCTGCCCGCCGCCATAGCTCGACTGCACCGGCACCGCTCCGCCCGCCGTCATCCTGATCGCGCAATACTTGAACTCGGGAATCTTGCCGAACGGGTCCAGCGCCGCGTTGGTCAGCTTGTTGATCGCCGCCTCGTAGTAGCAGAACGGCACGAACACGGCGCCGCGCGGCGTGCCGGCATCGGCGCGGGCATAGAGCGTGACCTCGCCGCGCCGCGACGACAGCGTGACCACGCCGCCTGGCGTGCCGCCGAGCGCGTCGAGGTCCAGCGGATGCACCAGCGCCACCGGGTCCGGCTCGATCGCATCGAGCACGCCGGCGCGCCGCGTCATGCTGCCGGTATGCCAGTGCTCGAGCTGGCGCCCGGTGATCAGCACCATCGGGTAGTCGGCATCCGGCCGCTCCGCCGCCGGGATGATATCGGCCGGCACGAAACGGCCCCGCCCGGTCGCGGTCGGGAAGCTGTCGGTGAAGATCACCGGCTCGCCCGGATCGCCCTCTTCCTTGCACGGATACGTCACCGCGTGTTCGCGCTCCAGCCGCTCCCAGGTCACGCCACCGATGCTCGGCATCGCCTGCCGCATCTCGTTGAACACGTCCTCGACGCTGTCGTAGCGCCAGTCCAGCCCCAGCTGCGCCGCCATCTGCTGGACGATCCACAGGTCCTGGCGCGCCTGCCCCGGCGGATTCAGCGCCTGCCGGCCGAGCTGCACGGTGCGGTCGGTGTTGGTGAAGGTGCCGGTCTTCTCGGGGAAGGCCGAGGCCGGCAGCACCACGTCGGCCAGGTAGGCGGTCTCGGTCAGGAAGATGTCCTGCACCACCAGGTGGTCGAGCGAGGCCAGCGCTGCGCGCGCATGCTCGGCGTCGGGGTCGGACATCGCCGGGTTCTCGCCCATGATGTACATGCCGCGCACTTCGCCGCGCTCGATCGCCTGCATCACCTCGACCACGGTCAGGCCGGGCTGGCGGTCCAGCGGCATGCCCCACAGCGCCTCGAAGCTGGCGATCGCCAGCGGATCGTCGACGCGCCGGTAGTCCGGATACATCATCGGGATCAGGCCTGCGTCGGAAGCGCCCTGCACGTTGTTCTGCCCGCGCAGCGGATGCAGCCCGGTGCCGGGCCGGCCGATCTGGCCCGTCATCAGCGCCAGCGCGATCAGGCAGCGCGCGTTGTCGGTGCCGTGCACGTGCTGCGACACGCCCATGCCCCACAGGATCATCGAACTCTTGGCGGTGGCATAGACCCGCGCGACCTCGCGGATGGTTTCGGCGTCGATGCCGCAGATCGGCGCCATCAGCTCGGGGCTGTAGGCGGCCACGTTGCGCTGCAGCTCGTCGAAGCCGATGGTGCGGCTGTCGATGAAGTCCTGGTCGACCAGGCCCTCGTTGACGATCACATGCATCATCGCGTTGAGCAGCGCCACGTCGGCATCGGGCTTGAACTGCAGGAAGCGCCAGGCGAAGCGCGCCAGGTCTGAGCGGCGCGGATCGGCCACGATCAGCTTGGTGCCGTTCTTCACGGCGTTCTTGATCCAGCTGGCCGCGACCGGGTGGTTCACGGTCGGGTTGGCGCCGATCACGATCACCACCTCGGCTTTGTCGACGTCCATCACCGGGTTCGACACCGCGCCCGAGCCGATCCCTTCCAGCAGCGCCGCCACCGACGAGGCGTGGCACAGCCGCGTGCAGTGGTCGACGTTGTTGCTGCCAAAGCCGGTGCGCACCAGCTTCTGGAACAGGTAGGCCTCTTCATTGCTGCCCTTGGCCGAGCCAAACCCGGCCAGCGCGCGCTTGCCATGGGTGTCGCGGATCTGCGCAAGCTTGCCGCCGGCCAGCGCCAGCGCTTCTTCCCAGCTGGCTTCGCGGAACACGTCCATCACGTGGTCGGGGTCCATGACGAAATCGCCCTGCTTCGGCACGCCGTCGCGGCGCACCAGCGGCACCGTCAGCCGCTGCGGATGCTGGACGTAGTCGAAGCCGTAGCGGCCCTTCACGCACAGGCGCCGGTGGTTGGCCGGGCCATCGCGCCCTTCGACGAACAGGATGCGGTTGTCCTTGACGTTGTAGGTGAGCTGGCAGCCGACGCCGCAGTACGGGCACACCGATTCCACCTGCTTGTCCGGAACCGCCAGCGCGGCATCGCGCGCGGGCATCAGCGCGCCGGTCGGGCACGCCTGCACGCATTCGCCGCAGGCGACGCAGGTGGACGCGCCCATCGGGTCGTCCATGTCGAACACGATACGCGCATCGTCGCCGCGCAACGCCAGGCCGATCACGTCGTTGACCTGTTCGTCGCGGCAGGCGCGCAGGCAGCGGGTGCACTGGATGCAGGCATCCAGGTTGACCGCGATGGCCGGGTGCGACAGGTCCGCCGCCACGCGCTCGCGCGGGGCGAAGCGCGGCTTGCCGACTTCCAGCCGGGCGGCCCATTGGTCAAGCTCGTTGTTGCGCGTGTATTCCGCTTCCGGCATGTCCGACTGCAGCAGTTCCAGCACGGTGCGCTGGGCGCGGCGGGCGCGTTCGGATTCGGTCTGTACCTGCATGCCTGCAGTGGGATAGCGGCAGCAGGACGGCGCCAGCACGCGCTCGCCCTGGATCTCGACCATGCAGGCGCGGCAATTGCCGGCGGGCTCGAGGCCGTCCTTGTAGCACAGGTGCGGCACGTCGAAGCCTTCGCGCTGCGCCACCTTCAGCAGGCTTTCGCCGGGCTGCGCGCTGACTTCACGGCCGTTGAGGGTAAAGGTAACGGCTGGCTCGGCGGATTCGACTAGCGCGCGTTCGGCGCGGGTCAGTGCATTCATGTCTGTCTCTCAGGCTCGGGCCAGCATCAGGCCAGTTCGTGCGGGAAGTACTTGACCACGCAGTCGACGGGGTTCGGCGCGGCCTGTCCCAGGCCGCAGATCGAGGCATCGCGCATCACCGCGGACAGGTCATCCAGCGCCGCCAGGTCCCACTTGGGCTGGCGGATCAGGTCGAGCGTCTTGGCCGTGCCGGTGCGGCACGGCGTGCATTGCCCGCACGACTCATGCTTGAAGAAGTGCATCAGATTGCGCGCCGCCTGCGTGGCGCTGTCGTGGTCGGACAGGATCACGATCGCGGCCGAGCCGATAAAGCAGCCGTAGGGCTGCAGCGTGTCGAAGTCGAGCGGGATATTGCCCATCGCCGCCGGCAGGATGCCGCCCGACGCGCCGCCCGGCAGGTAGCCGTAGAACGCATGGCCGTCGAGCATGCCGCCGCAGTATTCGTCGATCAGCTCCCGCACCGTGATCCCGGCCGGCGCCAGGTGCACGCCGGGGCGCTTGACCCGGCCCGAGACCGAGAACGAGCGCAGGCCCTTGCGCCCGTTGCGCCCTTGCGAGGCAAACCACTCGGCGCCCTTCTCGATGATGTCGCGCACCCAGTACAGGGTTTCGAAGTTGTGCTCCAGCGTGGGCCGGCCAAACAGGCCCACTTGCGCCACGTATGGCGGACGCAGCCGCGGCATGCCGCGCTTGCCTTCGATCGATTCGATCATCGCCGATTCTTCGCCGCAGATATACGCGCCCGCGCCGCGGCGCAGCTCGATGCGCGGCAGGCCAGGGACCGGAGGGTCCTGCTGCAGCTGCTGCAAGGCTTCGGCCAGCAGCGCGCGGCAGCCCGCATATTCGTCGCGCAGGTAGATATAGATCGCCGCCACGTCGACCACGTGCGCCGCGATCAGCATGCCCTCGAGGAAGCGGTGCGGATCGCGTTCCAGGTAGACCCGGTCCTTGAAGGTGCCGGGCTCGCCCTCGTCGATATTGACCGCCATCAGCCGCGGCGCGGCTTCGCCACGGACGATGCGCCATTTGCGCCCGGTCGGGAAGCCCGCGCCGCCCAGCCCGCGCAGGCCGGAATCCTCCATCGTGGCCAGCACCGCGGCCGGGTCGAGCCCGCCGCCGGCCAGGTCCTTCAGCAAGGCATAGCCGCCGTCGCGCCGGTAGGCGTCGTAGTCGATATGGGGTTCGGGCGCATGGCGCACCGCCCTGGCCTGCACGGCGGTGCCGATGGCGTCGGCGGTGGCATGGTCGACCGGGTTCTGCCCGACCAGCGCGGCCGGCGCCTTCTCGCAGCGGCCGATGCAGGGCGCGGCGATCACGCGCACCTCAGTGCCGAGCAGCGCCGGCAGCTTGTCGATCAGCGCCTGCGCACCGGCCAGCTCGCAGGCAATGCCTTCGCATACGCGCACGGTCAGCGCGGGCGGCGGCGCGATCTGGCCGTCGGCATCCTCGCGCACCACGTCGAAGTGGTGGTAGAAGGTGGCGACCTCGTAGATTTCGGTCATCGACAGCCGCAGCTCGCTGGCCAGCGCCACCAGGTGCGGCATGGCAAGCTGGCCGTAGCGGTCGTTGATGCAGTGCAGGTGTTCGATCAGCAGGTCGCGCCGGCGGGGCATGTCGCCCAGCGCCACGCGCACTTCGGCCAGCGCGGCCGCGTCGACCTGCCGGCCCTTGGGCTGGCGGCGCTTGCGCTGCCGGCTGAGGCCGGTGGCCTCGAGGGGAATGACAACCTGGTTCATGGCGTGCCTGGATGTTGTTTGTGGGTTGCGCTGCGCGATCAGGAAGGCGCCCGGCGGGCCGCCCTCCTGTCGTGCCTTGTTGTTGTCGTATTGTGCTCTACCGCGCGCGGCGGCTGTGCAGGCATCGCAGCCGCACGCGCCCGGGTACTTACTGCCGGCGCTGGCGGGCGCCGTACTGCTTTCTTCATCAGGTCAGGTCTTCGGGCACGGTACGATAGCCCATCGGCGCCGCCGTGTTGGCATGCACGTACTTGCGGGCATGGGCCTCGCGCATCGGCTTGAGTACGAACAGCGCCATCGCCGCGGTCAGTGCCGCCATGCCCGCGGCCACCATGAACACCGCATGCCAGCTGCCGGTGGCGGCGGTGATCACGCTGGAGAACGGCACCAGCAACGCGGCAGTGCCCTTGGCGGTGTACAGCAGGCCGGCGTTGGTGGCGGCAAACTTGGGCCCGAAGGTGTCGCCGCAGGTGGCCGGGAACAGGCTGTAGATCTCGCCCCAGGCGAAGAACACCACGCCGGTCAGGATCACGAAGGCGACCGGATGGTGGCCGTACTTCGACAGCAGCAGGATACCGACGGCCTCGACCGCGAAGGCGAAGAACATGGTGCGTTCACGGCCGATATGATCGGAGATCCAGCCGAAGAACGGACGCGTCAGGCCATTGAGCACGCGGTCGATGGTCAGTGCGAAGGTCAGCGCCGGCAGCGTCAGGCCGAGGATCGAAATCGGCGCCTCATGCAGGCCGAAATCCTTGGCGATCGGGCCCAGCTGCGCGGTGGCCATCAGGCCGCCGGCGGCCATCATCACGAACATCGCGTACATGACCCAGAAGATCGGCGACTTCAGCACCTCGCGCGGCGACGCATTGTAGGTGGCGGCGGTCTTCAGCGTGGTCTTGACCTCGCTCAGGATCTTGGCCGACGGCGGGTACAGGGCCATGCCGAGGATGAATACCACCAGTCCCTGGCCCAGGCCGAACCACAGGAATGCCGCTTCATAGCCCGAGGTCTTGATCATGTTGGCGATCGGCACCACGGTCAGTGCCGAGCCGGCGCCGAAGCCCGCCGCGGTGATGCCCGCCGCCAGTCCGCGGCGATTCGGGAACCACTTCAGCGCATTGCCCACGCAGGTGCCATACACCGCGCCCGCGCCCAGGCCGCCGATGGCCGCCGCGACGTAAAGCATGGGCAGCGACGATGCCACCGAGTTCAGCGCCCAGGCCACTGCGCACAGCAGGCCACCGCCCACCACCACCGGGCGCGGGCCATACTTGTCGACCAGGTAGCCCTCGATCGGCACCAGCCAGGTTTCTGTCACAACGAAGATGGTGAATGCGACCTGGATCGCGGTACGGCCCCAGCCGTATTTGTCGTCGATGGGGTTGACGAACAGGGTCCAGCCATACTGCATGTTGGCGATCATCGCCATGCAGATCACGCCGAATACCAGTTGCACCCACGGCGACGCAAAGCGGGACGTGGACTCCCTCTGCTGCAATTCCATGATGTCTCCTTATAGCGGCGAACCGCCAAGGTGGAAGATGGGCGCCTTAAGACGCCTCTGCGTGACTCTCGGTTGAAGAACAGCTGAGCCGTTCCAGTGCTATACGGTATGTGATATATCAGGTAAGTCAAGCGTATTCGTCGCGGCTCTGCAGCATGCAGCCGCGTTACCTGGTGCCGTGGCAGCCACGGATCGCCTGCGACTGGTGCGCAAACTGCATCAATGGCTGTTCCGGCAGCATCAAGAGTCCTTGGAAATCAAGCAGTTGCCTTGCGGCGGTTCATAAATCGGCCAGCGCACGGCATCCGCAAGCATGCCGGGGATCGCGCCATCGAAAAACCGGGAAAACGAGCGGTTCGGGAAAGTCCCTAGATGCAGACATGGAGGTCCTTCCGTGTCCGTATCGATATGGAATGTCGGGGAATCCACGCGGGGTCTGGCACGCGCGGTGCCGATGGTGGACGGCGCGCAGGGAGGCGCCAAGCGTTCGCTATTGCGAAGGGAGAGACAGAGAAGGCGGTGACGGGGGATGGCGGCCGTACTCGCCGTGATGATCGCAAGGGATGCCGGCCGCTACAGCCCTTGCCTTCAGCGCTTCAGCGCGACCGCGCCGTGCGCCGGGCGGCCTCAGGCATAGGCGAGTTCACCAGCGGCGGGCACGATGCGCGAGGCGCTGGCGCGGCCCACGCCGTCGCTGTGCTGGTCCGAGCCCAGGCCAGCGAAGCGGCCGTGGTCCTGCGCGGTGACCAGCACATCCATGGGCAGGCGCGTGGCCAGCAGCGTGGTCACGCCCACACCGACAGCAAGCAGGGCCAGGCCAAGGGCGACGAGAAGAGCGACTTCCATTTGAAAACTCCAGTAGCGTTGTGATCAGGAGTTTTCATTATATGCTGCGCCGCACTATGTGTAAATATCCTGTATGTAATATATCAATAGAGCGAGTGCACTAATCCAACACTCTGCGTCCCTCCTCAAACCGTCGTTGCCTCGCGCCTGCGCACAGGCGGCTCCTGGTACTCCTGGCCGCGCAAGGCGTCCCAGATCGCCGCAGCGTTGGGCTTGAGCGACCGGCTCTTGCGCCGCACCAGCATCACCGTCGAGGTCACCTGCGGGCGCAGCGGCCGCATCACGGCAGCCGGATGCATGCCGCCGGCCTGGGCCCGCGAAGGCACCACGCCAATGCCCAGCCCCAGCGCCACCATGCCGAACACCGCGGCGAAATGGCCCAGCAACTGCAGCGAGCCCGCGCGCACGTGATAGCTGCTGAGCGCCTTTTCCACCACGGGTTGCACGCCGCATTGCTGGTCCAGCGTCAGCACGCTGGCATCGCACAGGTCGCCCCACCCCACGGTGTCGTGCTGGGCCAGCGGGTGCTTGGCAGGCAGCACGGCGTGATACGGGTCGACGCACAAGGGCTCGCAATACAGGTCGTCGCCGGCACGCGGATCGGTGGCGATGCCGAAGTCGACCTCGCCGCTGCGCACGCTCTGCAGCACAGATTCCTGCGGGCGGTCCTTCAGGTGGATGGCGATCGCCGGCCACGCCTGCCTGCAACCGGCGAGCCAGGTCGGCAGCGACATCGAACTCAGCACCGGGTCCGACGCGATCTGCACCAGGCCCTGGCATGGGCGGCTGGCGCTCTGGCTGTCGCGCAGGGTCTGCTCCACTTCCTCGATCAGGTGGCAGATGCGCTGCGACAGGTGCTGGCCGGCGTCGGTCAGCTCCACCTGGCGCGTGGTGCGGTCGAACAGGCGCTGGTCGATCTCTTCTTCGAGTTCGCGCACGCTGCGGCTGACCGCGGATTGCGTCAGGCCTAGTTCCACCGCGGCGCGGGTAAAGCTCTTGTGCCGCGCCACCGCGGCAAAGGCCTTCAGTTGCGGGAGCGAGATATTCATGGCCTGCCCCCCTGCCCCGCGCCGGCATGGCCGAGGTGAATCCTGTCTTCAGGCACGGCATGGCGCCGTGGTGCACGCACGGTTGCGTTCAATCCGGTCACGGTTGTCTCCTGGTTTGCGTGGCTGTGGGCAGCCATCGTTGTTGTCGGCCATGATGATGGCCGGCGGCTGGCTCCTGCGCTGCCGGAGTGCCGGATTCTGGCGGGAAATGTCGAACGGACGATTGATGCTACTTGAATCTAAGATCAGCACTGCATAAAGTTTTTTATCGTTTATATAGCCGATCGTTTATAGGACGGGGGCAGGATGAAAAACGCCACGCTGCGGCAACTGAAGGTCTTCGAGACCGTTGCCCGCCATATGAGCTTTTCCCGCGCCGCCGAGGAACTGCACCTGACGCAGCCCGCGGTATCGACCCAGGTGCGGCAACTGGAACACCACGTGGGGCTGCCGCTGTTCGAGCAGCTCGGCAAGAAGATCTACCTGACCCCCGCGGGCCATGAAATGCTGCATTACAGCCGCAGCATCATCCAGCAGTTCCGCGAGGCCGAAGACGCCATGTCGCAGCTCAAGGGCATCTCCGGCGGGCGCCTCAATGTCGCGGTGATCAGCGCCGGCGATTACTTCTTTCCGCGGCTGCTGGCCGAATTCATGGACCGCCACGCGGGCGTGACGCTGAACCTGGCCGTGCACAACCGCGAGGAGCTGCTGCACCAGCTGGCCGGCAACCTGACCGACCTTGCCGTGATGGTGCGCCCGCCCGAGGGCATGGACACCATCAACGAGGCCTTTGCCCCCCACCCCTATGTGATCGTCGCCGCGCCCAGCCATCCGCTGGTGGGCGCGCGCAATATCCCGCTGGCCGAACTGGCCGACGAGGCCTTTGTCTCGCGCGAGAAAGGCTCGGACACCTGGAACTCGATGCAGGAGGGCTTTGCCGGCCGGCTGTCGAACCTGCGCATCGCCATGGAGATCAAGAGCACCGAGACCATCAAGCAGGCGGTGATCGCCAACATGGGCATTGCCTTCCTGTCAGCCCACACCGTGGGCCTGGAGCTGCAGGCCGGCAAGCTCGCCGTGCTGGATATCGAAGGGTTTCCGGTGATGCTCAACTGGTACGTGGTGCACCGCAAGAACAAGCGTCTGCCGCCGGTGGCGCTGGCGTTCAAGCAGTTCCTGATGGAAGAAGGCGCCGACCTGATCCAGACCATCACGGGCGTGGAAGGGTTGATCCGCCAGGACGCCTGAATCAATCCATAAACAATGATTTATGGTTTTGCTATGAAACTTTAATTATCGTAAATCGTTCAGCGTCCCTATGCTTGTCTCAACCCAACTGCCAGCGCGCATCCGAGGAGACCAGCATGAACCCAGCCCAGCAGGAAAGCCGCCACGCCGCCATCACGGTCGGTGCCGACAACCAGCCGATCCCGCGCGAGACCCAGCTCGCGGCATACAACGCGGCGTTTATCGAACTGGGGCTGCGCTTTCGCTGGGACGCTGCCATGTATGAATGGCTGTGCGGCATCGAATGCGAAAAGGGACGCGTGGCCCGCTATATCGAGGAACACCACCCTCACCTGCTGGCCGCGTACGACGCCGCGTTCCTGAGCGGGCTGATCTTCGAGAAAAAGAACGAGTACCTGCGCGCGGTCGGCCATCTCAACTGAGCGGCCCGATCGGTTCACGGCGAGGCGCGCGACAGCGGCCTCGCCGTTTTTTGTTCAGCTGACCTTGGCCACCATCAGGTAGAAGATGGCCAGGAACGAGAACAGCGCCGGAAAGCCCAGCCCGAACCACCACCAGAACAGGCGCCAGTAGGTGCGCGGCAGCTGGGGTCCGGTACAGTCCAGCGCCACGTCGCGCATGCGCTTCTGCAGCCAGACCACCGGCAGCCAGCAGGCAATGGCGACGGCATAAAGCACAACCGACCACTTCAGCCACGGCACCGACCACGAGAACCCGGCCATCTTCACCAGCGCATAGCCGGTCAGCGGCTGCAGGATTGCCGTCGAAGCGGTGAAGATCCAGTCGGCGATCACCACCATGCGCGCGGTCGCGGCGACGGTGCGGACATTGCGCGTCAGCGTCGCGCCGACCAGGTAGAAGGCGCTGCCCACGCCGGTGCCGAACAGGAAGGTGGCCGACATGATATGCAGCCATTTCAGCGTGACGTAGTCCATGTCCGCTCCTCGGTCAGGTGCAGCCACCACAGCACGGCCAGCATCGGCACGTTCTTGCTGAGCGGGCCATACGGATGCAGCCAATATTCCGGCAGGCGCACGCTGATGATTGCCGTGTAGCCCAGGATCAGCGCGATCTGCGCGAGCCACAGCCAGCGCGGGCGCCGCGGCAGCACGCACAGCACGCCGAAGGCCAGGTCGAGCAGCGCGGCGCCATACAGCGCCAGCGGCTGCAGCGCCGCCGGCACGCCCGCCCGCGCAAGCAGCGCGTAGCTGTCGGCCACCGGGTACAGCCCTAGCGAAACCGCCGCGGTGACGATCCACACAAAGGCCAGGCTCCAGCGCAGCAGCGGATGGATCCAGCGCTGCAGCGCCTGCGCGCGCAACGCGCCGTGCAGTCCCTGTGGGATGAATCCCGCCACCGCCCGCGGCGGCCGCCCGAGCACGCGCTCAAGCCCGGCCGGGTCGGCCACGCTGCCCTGGTCCAGCATGGTCAGCGCATCGCGCCCGAGCACGCCGCCGGTGGCGCGTTCGGCCAGCGGCATCACCGCCCGCGCCAGCGCGCGCGGCAGTGGCAATACCCAGGCCTTGCCGCGCAAACCCAGGCCATGGCGCAACGCCTGCAGGTAGCCGGCCAGCGGCATCGGTGCCGGGCCCACCAACGCGAGCCGGCCGGAGCGCCACGGCGCTGCGCCGCCCCACTCGGTCAGCAACGCCACGATGGCCTGCGCCACGTCGTCGACATGGACCGGCTGCACCGGCTGCCTGCCGCCACCGGGCAGCGCCAGGCAGGGCAGCGTCGCCAGCGCGCAGAACAGCTGCGCACTGGTGCCGTCGGCACCGAACACCAGCGACGGCTGCAGCACCACGGCATCGATGCCGAGCCCGAGCAGGTGCTGGTCGGCCGCGCGCTTGCTGCGATGGAAATCGGTCAGCGCGTGTTCGTCGGCTCCCAGCGCCGACATCTGCACCACCAGTCGCACGCGCTCCCGCAGACAGGCATCGAACAGCGCCTGCGGCGCGGCGCGGTGCAGCATTTCGAAGCGCTGCGTCGCGGTTTCGCGGAAGATGCCGACCAGGTTGACCACCGCGTCGACATCGGCCAGCAGCGGCGCCCAGTCCGCCGCCGCGATCATCCGCGCGAAATCGACGGCACGAAATTCGCTTGCCGTGCAGGCATGGCCGCTGTGCGGCGCTTCGGGTGCATCGTGCGCAGGCACGCACCGCATCCCCGCTATCACATGGAATCCTCGATCCAGCATTGCGGCACACACATGCCGGCCGATAAAGCCGCTGGCGCCGAGCACCAGCACGCGCTGGATCCGGCCACGGTGCTGCGTCGCGCCGCGGTCTCCGGCACTTGCGCCAGCCTGTTGTCCACTGGCATGCTCGCCTGCGGCGGCAGCGTCGACTGCGGCAGCGCATTCGCGCCCGTTAACGCCGTCAGCCACTGGATCTGGGGCGACCGGGCCATTCACACCAACCGGCCGTCGGTGCGGCATACGGTGCTGGGCTATGTCATCCATCATGCGATGTCGGTGTTCTGGGCGGCGTTCTACGAAGGCGCGATGGCCGTGGGCGGCGCCCATCGCGCTGCCCGCCGCAGCGCGGGCCCCACCGCGCCCGCGCGCGTGATAGGCGGTCTCGCGATTGCCGGCATTGCGTGTTTCGTCGACCTGAAGTGCACGCCCCATCGCCTCACCCCTGGCTTCGAGCGCCGGCTGTCGCCCGGCATGCTGGCGCTGGTCTACGTCGCCTTCGGGCTGGCCCTGCCGCTGGGCGCGATGCTGCTGCGGCACGCCGGAAGGCGCGCTTGAGTCCTGCCCGCGCCCGCCGCCTGTGTCCGTCCTGCTGCACGCAGCGCCAGTAATTTTCACATGGCTCTCCCGCTTTTACCGTTTCCGCCGTGTCCGGGCGGGCCTTCGCCTTGCGCCCGGCAACACGCTGCACCAGCCGTGCAAGCTCCACGCCACCGTGCGTCCGGCGCCATGCTGCATCGCATTCGGGAATCGTCGTAACATACCGCTCCCAACCTGGAACGAACCCGCCGGCGGCAGCCGGACGCACCCCCGCCCGCTTCATGGCCACGCGACGCACCGACCAAGACTTTATCCAGGACCTGACGCGCCTGCTGTGCAGCGAAGGCGTCTCGTCGCTGACCATCGGCGAGATCGCGCAGCGCATGCGCTGCTCGCGGCGACGCCTGTACGAGATCGCGCCGACCAAGGAGGCGCTGTTCGTCGGCATCTGCCGCGAGGTGCTGGCGGCCAACCTGGAGCGGGGCTTCGCCGCGGCGCGCCGCGAGAGCGATGCCGCGCGCGCCGTGTCGGCCTACCTGCACGCCGCGCTGAATACGTCGGGACTGAGCAAGGCGGCGCTGGCCGACCTCGATGCCATCGACAGCGGCCGGGCCGTGTTCGACGCGTACCAGCTGGCGCGCGTGCGCGGGCTGGAAAGCCTGCTCGAGGCCGGCATGCAGCAGGGACTGATGGCGCCGCACAACCCGAGGCTGGTGTCCGAAGCGATCCTCGGCGCCGCGCATCGCCTGCGCAGCCAGCAGTTCCTGAAGGACACCGGGATGAAGATGGGCGATGCCTTCAGCGAGTTCTACGAGATCATCCTGAACGGCCTGTTGTGCCGGCCCGGCTCCGCAGCCAGCAAGGCCTAGCCGGGCGCTCGCCCGGCAGCGCCCCACCCCGCTATTGCGGCGGGATATTGGCGGCGCGGATCACGCCGCCCCATTTGGCATATTCGTCCTGCACGAAGCGGCTGGCCTGCTCGGGCGTAGCCACCACAGGAATCAACGCCGCAGCGTCCAGCGTGGTGCGCAGGTCGGGATTTTTCTGGGCCTGGTTGATGACCTCGTTGAGCCGCGCCACCACAGGCGCCTGCGTACCCTTCGGGACGAATGCGGCCATCCAGCCGACCACCTCGAAACCAGGCACGCCGGATTCCGCGATGGTGGGCACGTCGGGCAGCTGCGGCGCGCGTTTGGCGGTGGTCACCGCCAGCGCGCGCACCTTGCCCGATTTCACCTGCGTGACCGCGGCGCCAATGTTGGCAAAGAGGAAATCCACATGACCGCCGATCAAGGCAGCCATGGCGTCCGAAGGCCCGCCGTAGGGCACGTGCGTGTACTCAAGTCCCTTGACGTCCTGCTTGAGCAGTTCTGCCGACAGGTGCGCCGAGCTGCCTACGCTGCCTGATGCGTAATTCACCTTGCCGGGCCGCGACTTGATGTTTGCCAGGAACTCGGCAAAGGTCCTTGCCGGGAAACTGTTGTTGACCAGCAGCACATTGCCGTTCAGCCCGAATACCGCGACGGCCTGGAAGTCCTTCAACGGGTCATAAGGCGTGGCGGCGATCAGACGCGGATTGATGGCATGGGTAACGTTGGTGCCCAGCAACAACGTGTAGCCGTCCGGCGCCGCGCGCGCGACCAGGTTCGCGCCGATGGTCGCGCCGGCGCCCGGCTTGTTCTCCGCCACCAGCGGCTGCCCGAGCGCATCGCCCATGTACTTGGCGAAGGTCCGCGCGGTCAGGTCGGTGACGCCGCCGGGTGCGAACGGCACCACCAGGCGAATCGGCCGCGTGGGATACGCATCGGCGGCGTATGCGCCGGTGCCAGCGATGCCCATGGCCAGCAGGCAGGCATGCGCGGCACGGAGCGCGCGGGTTGGCCAGATGGCCTTGGGTTGCGGCAAGCGGTTTGCCATGGTGGTCTCCTCCAATTTGGATCGGTCTGGCGAAAATGCCGGTCCTCTTGCGGGACCGTGCGGTAACGACGACAGGGCTCAGGCCACCTGCCGCTCCTGCCCGCCCCAGTAACGCCCGCGGATGGCCTTGCGGTCGATCTTGCCCAGCGCCGTCAGCGGCAACGCATCGGCGAACACCACCTGCTTGGGCGCGTTGACCACGCCCTTGTGCCGGGTCACGTGGGCAATTACGTCGGCCTCGGTCAGGTCGGTGCCGGGGCGTGCCACCACCACCGCGGTCACCGCTTCGCCCCACTTGGGGTCGGGCACGCCGATCACCGCCGACATGGCGATGGCCGGATGCAGCGCCAGGCAGTGCTCGACCTCACTCGGGTACACGTTGAAGCCGCCGCTGATGATCATGTCCTTGGCGCGGTCGACCAGGTACAGGAAGCCTTTGCTGTCGCAGCGGGCCATGTCGCCGGTGTGCAGCCAGTCGCCAGCAAAGACCCTGGCGTCTTCTTCCGGTCGGTTCAGGTAGCCCTCCATCACCAGCGGGCCGCGCACGCATAGCTCGCCCACCTCGCCCGGCAAGACTTCCCGCAGCTGCGCGTCGAGCAGCCTGACCTGGTTGCCGGCGATCACCTTGCCGCACGAGCGCAGGCGCTCGGGCTGGTCCGGATCGTGGTCGCGCGGGCTAAGGTAGCTGATGCACATCGGCGCCTCGGCCTGGCCGTAGATCTGCCCGAATACCGGGCCAATGCGGCGCAGCGCGTCGGCCAGCCGCACCGGTGCGATCGGCGCCGCGCCGTACAGCACCAGTTCGAGGCTGGAGAGGTCGGCCGTGCCCAGGCCATCGCAATCGAGCAGCCCGTAGATCTGCGTGGGCACCAGGAAGGTCAGGTTGATGCGGTGCTCGGCCACGCGGCGCAGGAAATCGGCCGGGCTGAACTTGTCGCACAGGTAGATGGTGCCGCCGCGCAGCAGGGTCGGCAGGAACAGGCTGCCGGACGCGTGCGAGATCGGCGTGGTCACCAGGTACCGCACCTGCGCCGGCCATTCGTAGGTGGCCAGCATGTACTGCAGCATCGTCACCGAGGTCCGGTGGGTATGCAGGATGCCCTTCGAACGTCCGGTGGTGCCGCCGGTGTACGACAGCTTGCTGATCTCGGTCGGGTCATCGCTCGGGACCACGGGCGCGTCATCGAAGTCTGCCGCGGCGTGGGCCAGCCCGGGGCCGAACTCGCCGTCGTCGAGCGGCAGCACCTGCAGCTGCGTACTCGCGGCGAGCGCGCGCGCCCGCTCGGCGAAGCGGGCATTGTCGACCACCAGCGCCTGCACGCCCGCGTCTTGCAGCACGAAGGCATGGTCCGCTTCCGCGGCCATCGGGTGCAGCGACACGGCCTTCAGTCCGGCCAGTTGCGCGGCGATGATGGCGGCGACCGCCTCGGCGCGGTTGCCTACCAGGAAGGCCACCACGTCCTGGCGCGCCAGGCCGCGCGCGGCGAACAGCCGCGCGATGCGCGCGCAGTGCCGGGCCAGCGCCTCATAGCTCAGCGTGACATCGTCGCCGACCACGGCGGGTACGCCAGGCCGCGCGCGCAGCGCCGCGGTATAGAGCTGGCCGACGGTCGCGCCGCCGTGGACGACCGCAGCCGCCGAAGCCTGACGGGCCATGTTGTCTCCCTGGAATCGTTGTGGTCAGGCTCCCAATGTAGGGGCCGCCCGGTACCGCGTCAACGCTTTTGGTACCGAGAAGGCCGGGTTAATACAGGGCGAAGCGGTGTCCGGGGGACACTCCGGCAGCAGCCGCCTCAGGCCTGTTCCTTGACCTGGCTCTCCAGTTCCACCAGCCGTTTCTTCAGGGCGCGCTCTTCCTGGAAACGCGCGGTCTCGTCGCGGATCACCGCGACGATGCCGGTGATGGCGCCGGCGGCGTCCTTGAGCAGCGCCACGGTGAAGGCGATCGACATCGCCTTGCCGTTCTTGTCGACCGCCGGCACCTTGAGCAGGTCATGGCCGTAGCGCGTGATGCCGGTCGCCATGGTCTTGTCGTAGCCCTCCCAGTGCCGCCCCCGCAGCCGCTCGGGGATGATCAGGTCCAGCGACTGGCCCATGGCCTCGGCCTCGGTGAAGCCGAACATGCGCTCGGCCGCGGGATTCCACAGCGTGATGGCGCCCTTGGCGTCGGAGATGATGATGGCGTCGCCGATGGCGGACACCAGTTGCGCGTAGTCGATCTGCTCTGTCATGGGGATTCCCTCTCGTCATCTGCAAACGGCAGCGGCCGGGGGCGCGCCGGTGCCATCAAGGTAGCGTGCCACATCGCGGCGCCACAAGCAAAAACGCCGGAGCCCGCTGTGCGCGCGGCCCCGGCGTCGGCGCCGGCACGGGGTGCCGGCGGTCGGCGTCAGATCACCTGGGACTCGCGCAGGCGCTTGATGTCTTCCGCACCGTAGCCCAGGCCCGCCAGCACCTCTTCGCTATGCTCGCCCAGCAGCGGCGAACCGGTGATCTCCGGCTTCAGGTCGGAGAACTTGATCGGGCTGCCCACCGTCAGGTAGCTGCCGCGCTCCTTGTGCGGCACCTCGGTGATGCTGCCGCTGGCACGCAGCGACGGGTCGGCGGCGATCTCCTTCATCGACAGCACCGGCGAGCACGGGATGTCGAACTTGCGCAGGATGTCGACCGCCTCGTACTTGGTCTTGTCGGCCAGCCATTCCTCGATGGTGTTGAAGATATCGAAAATATGCGGCTGGCGCGCCTTGGGGGTGGCGTAGTTGGGGTCGTCGATCCATTCCGGCTTGCCCAGCGCCTTGCAGATCGGCTCCCAGGCATGGCCCTGGATGGTGAAGTAGATATAGGCATTGGGATCGGTCTCCCAGCCCTTGCACTTCAGCACCCAGCCCGGCTGGCCGCCGCCGCCCGCGTTGCCGCCGCGCGGCACCACGTCGCTGAAGGTGCCGTGCGGGTACTGCGGGTACTCTTCCAGGTAGCCCAGGCGGTCCAGGCGCTGCTGGTCGCGCAGCTTGACACGGCAAAGGTTCAGCACCGCATCCTGCATCGACACCGCCACCTTCTGGCCCTTGCCGGTCTTGTCGCGGCCGATCAGCGCGGTCAGGATGCCGATCGCCAGGTGCATGCCGGTGTTGGAATCGCCCAGCGCCGCGGCGGAAACCGTGGGCGGGCCGTCCCAGAAGCCGGTGGTCGAGGCCGCGCCGCCGGCGCATTGCGCCACGTTCTCGTAGACCTTCAGGTCTTCATAGTGGTGGCCGTCGCTGAAGCCCTTGACCGAGGCCACGATCATCTTGGGGTTCAGTTCGTTGATGCGCTCCCACGAGAAGCCCATGCGGTCCAGCGCTCCCGGGCCGAAGTTCTCGACCAGCACGTCCGACTCGCGGATCAGCTGCTCCAGGATCTTCTTGCCTTCCGGCTTCTTCGTGTCCAGCGTGAGCGAACGCTTGTTGCTGTTGAGCATGGTGAAGTACAGCGCGTCGACATCCGGGATGTCGCGCAGCTGGGTGCGCGTCACGTCGCCGGAACCCGGGCGCTCGACCTTGATCACGTCGGCGCCGAACCATGCCAGCAGCTGCGTGCAGGCGGGACCCGCCTGGACGTGCGTGAAGTCGATGATCTTGATGCCGTTGAGTGGGAGGTTCACGTTCGTCTCCTATTGGATTAGGGGGTGAAATTCGGGTGATTACTTCTTGGCCGAGCTTTGCGGATTGAGGTTGGTCAGGCGGCCGCTTTCGGTGCCGGCCGCCGGATCGATGACGGCGTTGACCAGCGTCGGCCTGCCCGAGCGCAGCGCTTCGTTCACCGCGGCCTCGAGTTCCGCCGGCGTGGTGACGTTGGCGCCGACACCGCCGAACGCTTCCATCATCTTGTCGTAGCGCGCACCCGGGACGAAGGTCGTGACCGCCGGGTCGCTGCCGCCGGTGGGGTTCTTGTCGATGCCCTTGTAGACGCCGTTGTTGTTGAAGATGACGATGCAGACCGGCAGGTTGTAGCGGCAGATGGTCTCGACTTCCATGCCCGAGAAACCGAAGGCACTGTCGCCGCACAGCGCCAGCACCGGCTTGCCGGTCTCGACCGCCGCGGCCACCGCGTAGCCCATGCCCACGCCCATCACGCCCCAGGTGCCCACGTCCAGGCGCTTGCGCGGCTCGTACATGTCGATCACAGCGCGGGCGTAGTCCAGCGTGTTGGCGCCTTCGTTGACGAACGAGATGCCCGGGTTGGCCTTGACCACGTCCTTGAGCACGGCCAGCGCGCCGTGGAAGTTCATCGGCGCGGCATCCTTGGCCTTGGCCAGGGTCTCGGCCATCTTCGCCAGGTTGGTGTCGCGGCGGTCGGCCACCGCGTTCAGCCAGTCGGCGCCGGGCCTGGCGAAGTCATTGCCGATCTTGTCGAGCAACGCCGTGACGCACGAGCCGATGTCGCCTACCACCGGCGCGGCGATGGCGACGTTGCTGTCCATCTCGGTCGGCGCGATGTCGATCTGGATGAATTGCTTGGGCTTGCCCCAGGTCTTGCCCTTGCCGTGCGACAGCAGCCAGTTCAGGCGGGCGCCGACCAGCAGCACCACGTCGGCCTCCGCCAGCACATAGGAACGCGCGGCCGAGGCCGATTGCGGATGCGTATCGGGCAGCAGGCCCTTGGCCATCGACATCGGCAGGTACGGGATGCCGGTTTTCTCGACCAGCTTGCGCAGGTCCGCCTCGGCGCGTGCATACGCGGCGCCCTTGCCGATCAGGATCAGCGGACGCTTGGCGGTCTTCAGCAGCGCGACGGCGCGGTCGACCGAATCCGGTGCGGGCAGCTGGCGCGGCGCCGGGTCCACCACCTTGATCAGCGACTGCTTGCCCTTTTCGGCTTCCAGCGACTGGCCCAGCAGCTTGGCCGGCAGGTCCAGGTACACGCCGCCCGGGCGGCCCGACACCGCGGCGCGGATGGCACGCGCGACGCCGACGCCGATGTCCTCCGCGTGCAGCACGCGGAACGCAGCCTTGGCGTGCGGACGGGCGATGGCCAGCTGGTCCATCTCTTCGTAGTCACCCTGCTGCAGGTCGACGATCTCGCGCTCGCTCGAGCCGCTGATCAGGATCATCGGGAAGCAGTTGGTGGTGGCATGCGCCAGCGCCGTCAGCCCGTTCAGGAAACCCGGCGCGGAGACGGTCAGGCAAACGCCCGGCTTCTGCGTCAGGAAGCCCGCAATCGCCGCGGCGTTGCCGGCGTTCTGCTCGTGGCGGAAGCTGATGACGCGCATGCCGTTGGCCTGCGCCAGACGGGCCAGATCGGTGACCGGAATGCCGGGCAGGCCGTAGATGTTTTCGATGCCGTTCAGCTTCAGCGCGTCGATGACCAGATGAAAACCATCGGTTTGTGCCTGATGTTCTTCCGCGGCGTGACGCTGCAGCTCGTTTCCGACTTCTGCCATGGTTGCTTCCTTCTATGCAAATTGACTGGGGTGGGAATTTTTGTGACTCAGGCTGCCGCGGGAGTGCTTTGAGCCCGCTTCGCTACGACTTCCGACATGCTTGGTCTCCTTTTGAACTTGTGTTCGTGGTGCGCGGGCGTTGTGCCCTGCTGCGGTCGGTCCGGTTCGTTCGACCGGTCTTGATGACATACGGTATGTGATATATCAGAGAACGGCAAGCTATTTTCCAACTCTGCGCTCAACTTTCGTCAGTGCACCGCAGCAATCCTGCCTGGATCTGCGCTCAAATTAGCGCAATTCCTCAATGCGCGACTATTTATTCTTATTTCGCACAGACGCGGGCTGTTACCCTGCCAACGGCGCGGCGTCGCTAAGTTGGCATCAAGATATATCACATACAACGTTTCTGGGGAAGAAGATCCCCTTGGGGATGTCCCTGCCGCGCCTGTCAAAACGTCCCCCTGTGTCGCTTTAACCGGCTGCGAGGGACGGCCTGGCGTAAGCGCCTGGCCGTCACCGGCTTGCTGGCATCACGCCCGCACTGCTCGGCCCGGCCTATTCACCGCGGCTGGCCGATGGATTCGCCACCAGGCCGCCCTCGGTCACTGGCAGCGCCGACGCCGGGTGGCCGGTGATAAACCGCTTGCGCATCGGCGCCAGCACCAGTTTCGCCGACAGCCCCGCCGCGATCGTCACCACCGCTGCCACGGTGAATACCGCTTCCCAGCCCCCGCGTGCGGACAGGACCGAGGCCAGCGGCACCAGCATCGCCGCAGTCCCCTTGGCGGTGTACAGCGTGCCCGCGTTCGCCGCCGCGAACTTGCTGCCGAAGGTATCCGCGCACAGCGCCGGGAAGATCGAGAAGATCTCGCCCCAGAACAGGAAGGTCAGCGCCGCGAAGAACATGAACCAGTACGGGTTGTGCCCCAGCTGCATCAGCCCCAGCAGCGCCAGCCCCTCGCCGATGAAGATCACGAACATCGTGTTCTCGCGACCGAAGCGGTCCGACAGGAAGCCGCACAGCGGACGCGTGAAGCCATTGCACAGGTTGTCGATCGACAGCGTCATCGTCAGCAGCGGCAAGGTCAGCCCCAGCAGCGTCACCGGCATCGACGCAAAGCCGTAGTCCTTGGCGATCGGCCCCAGTTGCGCCGTCGCCATGATGCCGCCCGCCGCCACCGCGACAAAGCTGGCATAGATCAGCCAGAACACCGGTGTCTTCACCATCTGCCCCGGCGTGTACTCGACCGGGTTGGTCAGCACCGCCTTCGCCGCCACCGCGCCCTTGGGCGCCCTTGGCTTCACCAGCAGCAGCGCCAGCACGAAGATGCTGACCCCCTGCAGGATGCCGAAGAACAGGAAGGCCTTCTCATAGCCCGCGCTCTGGATCATGTTGGCGATCGGAATCACGGTGATGGCCGCGCCCGCGCCAAAACCCGCCGCGGTCAGGCCGGCAGCCAGGCCGCGCTTGTCCGGGAACCACTTCAGCGCATTGCCGACGCAGGTTCCGTAGACGCCGCCGGCGCCGATACCGGCGATCACCGCGGCCACATACAGCTCCGGCAGCGTGGTCGCATACGCGTTCATCACCCATGCCAGCCCGGCGCAGATCGCCCCGCCGGCCACTACCGGGCGCGGACCGAACTTGTCGACCAGCCAGCCTTCCAGCGGCACCAGCCAGGTCTCGGTGACGATGAAGATAGAAAATGCCACCTGGATCGCGGACGCGCCCCAGTGATGCCTGGCGTCCATCGGGGATACGAAAAGGGTCCAGCCGTACTGCAGATTCGCCACCAGCCCCATGCACACCACGCCGATTGCCAGCTGGATCCAGCGGTTCTGCAGCCCGCGCCCGTTCACGTCATCGCGACCGGCGGGGGCCGATGCTTCCCATTGCGCCATCTGTGTTGTCTCCTGGTACGTTCTTGTTTGTGCCCGGCGGGCACATCAGGGCTTTGTCGGATTGCCCTGCTCGCAGTTGGACCGGCGCCTGGCATTGCGGCACATGAAGTCGTGGATTGATGCTACCTGAGGCTTAATTTGACTAGTCTTAAAGTTTTTTATCGTTTCTATTCACGACCCTTTATATAAAGCGGAACTGGCATGAATCGCCGCCGGCCCGATTCACGCCAGCGGCTTGCCAATGCAACAAGCCACCGGGGCCCGCCGGAAAGCGGGCCGCGGTGGCTTGCATGGATCGATACCGCCTCGGCAGGCGGTCAGGCCGGCGCTTCCTCCAGCTGCCGCAGCAGCGCATCGACGCTGCCCTTGGCGTCGCCGAACCACATGCGCGTGTTGTCTTTGTAGAACAGCGGGTTGTCGACACCCGCGTAGCCCGCCGCCATGCTGCGCTTGGACACCACCACGGTCTTGGCCTTCCACACCTCCAGCACCGGCATGCCGGCAATCGGGCTGGCGGGGTCCTCCAGCGCCCCCGGGTTGACGATGTCGTTGGCACCGACCACCAGCACCACGTCGGCCTTCTCGAAGTCGTCGTTGATCTCCTCCATTTCCAGCACGATGTCGTACGGCACCCGCGCCTCGGCCAGCAGCACGTTCATGTGCCCCGGCAGACGGCCGGCCACCGGGTGGATGCCGAAGCGCACGTTGACGCCCTGCGCCCGCAGGCGCCGCGCGATCTCGCTGATGGTGCCCTGCGCCTGCGCCACCGCCATGCCGTAGCCCGGCACGATGATGACCTCGTTGGCGTCCTTGAGCAGGCTGCTGACCTCCTCGCTCGACACCGGCAGCACCTCGCCCTGCTCGGTCGCCGCGCCCTGCGCCTGCACCGCGCCGAAGCCGCCCAGGATCACCGACAGGAACTTGCGGTTCATCGCCTTGCACATGATGTAGCTCAGGATGGCGCCGCTCGACCCCACCAGCGCGCCGGTGATGATCAGCAGGTCGTTGCCGAGCATGAAGCCGGTCGCTGCCGCCGCCCAGCCGGAATAGCTGTTCAGCATCGACACCACCACCGGCATGTCGGCGCCGCCGATGGCCAGCACCAGGTGCGCGCCGACCAGCAGCGCAATCACCGTCATCGCCGCCAGCGGCACCAGCCCCTGCTGCGGATCCGGCGCGGCCAGGAAGGCATAGCCCAGCCACACGCACACCAGCAGCGCGCCGGCGTTGAGCACGTGGCGCCCCGGCAGCAGCAGCGGCTTGCCGCCCATGGTGCCCTGCAGCTTGAGGAAGGCGATGATCGAGCCGGTGAAGGTGACCGCGCCGATCAGGATCCCGAGGTAGGTCTCGACCTCATGGATCGCCTTCTCGACGCCGCCGAGCATGGTCGGCTCCAGGTAGTTGGCATAGCCGACCAGCACCGCGGCCAGGCCGACGAAGCTGTGCAGCACCGCCACCAGCTGCGGCATCTGCGTCATCTCGACGCGCTTGGCCAGCAGGGCTCCGGCAATGCCCCCCACCACCATCGCCACGATGATGATGGCGATGCCGTCGGGACTGCCCGCCAGCACCGTGGTCATGACCGCGATCACCATGCCGGCGATGCCGAGCATGTTGCCGCGCCGCGCGGTGGCGGGATGGCTCAGTCCGCTCAGGCTGAGGATGAACAGCGCGCTGGCGGCGAGGTAAGCGATATTGCTGATTCCGGATGGCATGGTTCTCTCCCTGGCCTTAGTCGCGCTGGAACATCTTCAGCATGCGCTGCGTCACCAGGAAGCCCCCGGCGATATTGATGGTGGCCACCAGCACCGCGCAGCCCGCGATCACCGCCGTCAGCAGCGACGGCTTGCCCAGCTGCACCAGCGCCCCCACCACGATGATCCCGCTGATGGCGTTGGTCACGCTCATCAGCGGCGTGTGCAGCGCCGCGGTGACGTTCCACACCACCTGGTAGCCGACGAAGATCGCCAGCACGAACACCGTGAAATGCGCCATGAAGGCAGGTGGCGCGACCGCCCCCAGCCCCAGCAGCGCAGCGGCCGCCAGTGCCAGCGCAATCAGCGTCGTGCCGGTGCGGCTGCGCGGCGGCGCGGCTTCGGCCGGCACCGGGGCCTCCGCCGGAGCCTGCTGCTGCGGCACCGCCACCGTCAGCGGCGGTGGCGGCCAGGTCACCGCGCCCTGGTGCAGCACCGTGGCGCCGCGGATCATCTCGTCGTCCATGTTCACCACCAGCTGGCCGTCCTTGCCCGGCGTCAGTTCGCTCAGCAGGTGGCGGACATTGGTGCCATAGAGCTGGCTCGCTTGCGCCGCCATGCGGCTGGGCAGGTCGGTGTAGCCGATGATGGTGACGCCGTCGCGGCGCACGCTTTCGCCCGGCACGGTCAGCACGCAGTTGCCGCCCTGCTCGGCGGCCAGGTCGACCACCACGCTGCCGGCGCGCATCAGCCCGACGGTACCGGCCTCCAGCAGCTTGGGCGCCGGCTTGCCGGGAATCAGCGCGGTGGTGATGATGATGTCGACCTCGCGCGCCTGCTCGGCAAACAGCCGCATCTCCGCTTCGATGAAGGCCGGACTCATCTCCTTGGCGTAGCCGCCGCTGCCGCTGCCGTCTTCTTCGATCTCGACGGTGAGGAATTCGGCGCCCAGGCTCTCGATCTGCTGGCGCACCACCGGCCGCGTATCGAAGGCGCGCACCACCGCGCCCAGGCTGCGCGCCGCGCCGATCGCCGCCAGTCCCGCCACGCCCGCGCCGATCACCAGCACGCGCGCCGGCGGGATTTTGCCTGCGGCGGTGATCTGCCCGGCGAAGGGCCGGCCGAAGGCATGCGCGGCTTCGATCACCGCGCGGTAGCCGGCCATGTTCGCCATCGAGCTGAGCGCATCCAGCTTCTGCGCGCGCGAGATGCGGGGCACGCAGTCCATCGCCAGCACCGTGGCACCGCGCTGCGCCAGGCGCTCGAGCATCGGCATCTGCTGCGCCGGCCAGACAAAGCCGATCAGCGTGGCATGCTTCTTCAGCAGAGCCGCCTCTTCCACCCCCAGGCTGGGATGGACCTGCGGCGGGCGCACCTTGACCACCACGTCGACCGAGGCCCACAGGCTGGCCGCGTCGACAATGGCCGCGCCGGCGGCGCGGTAGTCGTCATCCGAGAACGACGCTTCCAGCCCGGCACCGGTCTCCACCACTATCTGGTAACCGAGCTTGAGCAGTTCCTTGACCGAGTCCGGGGTCGCGGCAACGCGCCGCTCGCCCGGGTGGACCTCGCGCGGCACACCGATCGTCATTGGCATGGCATTCACCGTTTCAGGAAAGGGATCTGGCGCCGGCTCAGCCGCGCACGTGGTTGACCAGCGAGCCGATGCCGGCGATCGACACCTCGACCACGGCGCCGTCCTTCATCGAACCCACGCCCAGCGAGGTGCCCACGGCAATCACATCGCCCGGCATCAGCGTCAGGTCCTGCGAGATCCGGCTGACCTGCTCCTCGGGCGAGAAGATCATGTCCGACAGCGGGTAGTTCTGCCGCTCCACCCCATCCAGCCGCGTGACCACACTGGCGGTCTTCCAGGGGAAGCCGGTGACGATGGCCGGGCCGATGCAGCCGAAGGTGTCGAAGCCCTTGGCGCGGGTCCATTGCGGGAAATTGGGATCGGCCGTGATCAGCTCGGCCGCGGTCACGTCGTTGACGATGGTGTAGCCGAAGATATGGGCGCCGGCCTCCGCCACCGTCACATTGCGCGCCTTCTTGCCGATGACGATGCCCAGCTCGCCCTCGTAGACGATCTTGCCGTCGTAGCTCTTGGGGCGCTGCACCGCGTCGTTGGGACCGGCCAGCGAGGTCGCCGGCTTGATCAGGAACAACGGGTGCGTCGGCACCGGCTTTTCCAGCTTGCGCGCGAGCGCGTGGAAATTGTTCCACAGCGCCACCACCTTGCCCGGCGCGCACGGCGCGACCACGGTCAGCGCGGCGCGGTCATGCACCGCGCCGGTGGGGCTGGGATTGTCGAAGCCGTCGCGGTCATATTCGACCACGCGGTTGGGGTCGGCCTCGTCGATGCGGCCATGGCCGATGCTGCCGTCGGCGCGGCGAAAACGAATCCAGGTTTGCACAGCATGCTCCTTGCGCAGGCAAAGGAAGGCCCGCCTGCGCCGATGTCGGTTGCAGGGATCTTGGAAAGGGAGGAAACGCAGGACGGCGCGGCGCGCTCGTCATTCCCGCGCGGGCGGGAATGACGGCGGCCATCGCATCAGGGCAGCCTCATACCGCGCCGGCCAGCTTCATCGCGGCGATCTGCGCGGGCGTGCGGCCCAGCCACTCGAGGATCTCCTCGGTGTGCTCGCCCAGCAGCGGCGAGCGTTCCACCTGCACCGGCGAGGCCGACAGCGTGATCGGGCAACCGAGCTGCACGTAGTTGCCGCGCTGCGGATGCTCCAGCTCGACCAGGTAGCCGCGCTGGTACAGCGACTCGTCCTCGATCAGGTCCTTCATCGACAGGATCGGGCCGCACGGCACATCGACCTCGTTCAGCGCCGCCATCACCTCGAACTTGCTGATGCCGCGGGTCCATTTCTCGATCACGGCGAAGCAGTCGGCCAAGTGCTTGAGGCGCGCTTCCGGCGTGGCGTAGTCCGGGTTGGTGATCAGGTCCTCGCGCCCGCACAGGCGCATCAGCGGCTCCCAGCCCTGCGGCTGGATGATGACGTAGACATAGTCGTTGGGGCCGCCCGGCGCGCAGCGCAGCGCCGCACCCGGCTGGCCGCCGCCCGAGGCATTGCCCGCGCGCGGCACGTGGTCGCCGAATTCCTCGTTGGGATATTCACGCAGCGGCCCGTTGGCCAGGCGCTGCTGGTCGCGCAGCTTGACCCGGCACAGGTTCAGCACCGCGTCCTGCATCGCCACTTCCACGCGCTGGCCGCGGCCGGTGTGCTCGCGATGCAGCAGCGCGGCGAGGATGCCGACCACGGCATGCACGCCGGTGCCGGAATCACCGATCTGGGCGCCCGTCACCGTGGGCACGCCGTCGGCCTCGCCGGTGGTCGAAGCCGAGCCGCCCATGCACTGCGCCACGTTCTCGTAGGCCTTGCAGTCCGCGTACGGGCCCGGGCCGAAGCCCTTGATCGAGGCATAGACCAGGCGCGGGTTCAGGTCCTGCATGTGGTCCCAGTCGAAGCCTGCGCGCGCCAGCACGCCGGGGCCGAAGTTCTCGATCAGCACGTCGCTGCGCTGGATCAGGTCCTCGAGCAACGCCTTGCCTTCGGGCGTCTTCATGTTCAGCGTCAGGCTGCGCTTGTTCGAGTTGAGCATGGTGAAGTACAGGCTGTCGGCGTTCGGCACGTCGCGCAGCTGGCTGCGCGTGATGTCGCCGCGCCCCGGCATCTCCACCTTGATCACGTCCGCGCCCAGCCACGCCATCAACTGCGTCGCCGACGGTCCCGCCTGGACGTGGGTCATGTCCAGGATGCGCACTCCTTGCAGGGCTTTGGTTTCCATTGCGAAGGGTCTCCTCTTCCGCTATTTGTGGTCTCTGATGACATACGGTATGTGATATATCAGAAGAGAGCAAGAGGAGTTTGGCGCTTCCGAGGCAAATATCGACGATGCGACGCAGCACGCGCGCGCGATCCAGTCGATAAAGGCATAAGAGCGGCCGTTTTCAGCGCTGTGGTGGAATAAAGGCTCAATCGCTTTTCACATTGATATATCACACACCATTTAGCGAAATGCCCATCACACGCACTGCAGGCCCAAAAAGCAAAACGGCGGACCGAAGTCCGCCGCTTTCCATAAGCTCGTCCTGGCTGCTTCAGTCCAGGAAATCGCAGTGCTTCTCCACGTAGTCGGCGAGGTCCAGCGAGTGCTGTCGCACCAGCCGCTCGGCGAGTTCGGTGTCCCGCCTCTCCAGCGCCTCGATGATGCGCAGGTGGTCGACGATCGAGCGCGCCGCGCGATCGCTCTGCGAGATCGTCATCTTCCGGATCGCGCGCACATGGATAAAGATGTTGCGGATCGTGTCCATGATGATCTGCGACTTGGACAGCTGAACGATCGCCTGGTGGAACGCGATATTGGCGTCGGAATACTCTTCGATATGCTCGGCTGGCGTCGAGTCGCGGAAGCTGTCGAACATGCTGCGCAGCTGCGCGATCTCGGCGTCGGTGGCGTTCTCGGTGGCCAGCCGGGCAGCCATGCTTTCGAGCGCGGCCCACATCTGGATCATCTCGACGATCTCGCGCTTGGTCTTGCGCATGATGTAGATGCCGCGCCGCGGCACGGTGCGCAGGAAGCCTTCCTGCTCCAGCAGCGTCATGGCTTCGCGGATCGGCGTGCGGCTCACGCCCATGGCCTCGCTCAGCACCCGCTCGTCCAGCCGGATCTCGTCGCGCGACTGGTAGATGTCGGCGTCGGCGATGGCCTGGCGCAGCATGGCGTAGGCCTGGTCGCGCAGGCTGGCGCCGGCGTTGATCGGTTGTACCGACAGGGACAGCCCGTTGGGCTGGACGATGGATTGGCTTTGCGCAGACATGAATGTGCTCGTGTGAGACCGGCGGCCGGGCGGCCGGAATGGCTGCCCGCCGCATTGCTGCACAGCTTAGCAAAAACGCCTGACCCATTATGAAAACGCATCAAACGATGCGCGCTCCACATGCATCGGCACAAAAGCGGTGCGCGGCCTGTCGTATATGGTATATCACAATCGCCCTGCCTTCCGACTTTGCGAGCCGGGCAAGCGTCACGTTGCGTGCCCGGCTTGCGCCGCGGAGGACGCCGGACCCCGTCGGCGTCCCGTGCTCCTCAGGCGGCCAGCTTCGCCATCGCATCGCGCTGCTTGATCAGACCCAGCACGGCATCGCACATCGGCGTCGGCTCACCCACCAGCCGCCCCATTTCCTGCACCACCGTCAGCAGCGGGTCGATTTCCATCGCCCGCCCCGCCTCCAGGTCCTGCAGCATCGAGGTCTTGTGCGCGCCCACGGCGCCGGCGCCGTCGATGCGCCGCTCCACGTCGACGCGGAACTTCACCCCGAAGCGCTCGGCAATGCCCTGCGCCTCCACCATCATCTGGCGCGACAGCGCACGCGTGGCGGGGTCGGCGGTGATGACGTCGAGCGTGGCGTGGGTCAGCGCGCTGATCGGGTTGAAGCACAGGTTGCCCCACAGCTTGAGCCAGATCTCGTCGCGAATGTTGTCGCGCACCGGGGCGTCGAGGTCGGCCGCCATCATCATTTCGCTGAGCCGGGTCACACGCGCGGAGCGGCTGCCGTCCGGCTCGCCGAGCGGGAATTTCTTGCCGTACACATGCTTGATCACGCCAGGGGCAACGATCTCGGCAGCAGGATAGACCACGCAGCCGATGGCACGCTCCGGCCCCAGGCGCTGCCACTGGCGCCCGCCGGGATCGACGCTTTCCAGCGTGCGGCCGGCCAGCTCGCCGCCGTGCTTGTAGAAGTACCAGTAAGGAATGCCGTTGACGCCGGTCACGATCGCGGTATCCGGCCCGAGCAGCGGCTGCATCTGGTCCACCACGCCGGGCACCGAATGCGCCTTGAGGGTGATGAACACGTAGTCCTGCGGCCCGAGTTCACGCGGATCGCTGGTGCAGCGCACCTGCGCGACCCGCTCCTCGCCATCGATCAGCAGCTTGACGCCGTGCTCCTGCATCGCCGCGAGGTGGGGTCCGCGCGCGACGAAGCTGACCTCGGCCCCCGCGCGCGCCAGCTGCGCCCCGACATAGCCGCCGATGGCACCGGCGCCGTAGATACAGACTTTCATATGCTGCCTCCTTGATGGCTCGATTGGATCTTTTGATATATCACATACTATATTCCATGCCGGCACAAGGCAACCTGCACGTAACCCAGTCGAACACGCCTTTATCTTTCTGTGACAGGCTGCGCGGCCATGCGACGCTGCGCTAACATGAAGCCTGCATGCGCCCTCCCATCACTCCGGAGCCTCCATGGAAGCGACGTTGGCATTGCTGCAGGATCCCGCCGCCTGGGCGGCACTGGCCACGCTGGTGGCCATGGAAATCGTGCTGGGGATCGACAACCTGATCTTCATCTCGATCCTGACCAACAAGCTGCCCGTAGAGATGCGGGAGAAGGCGCGCAAGATCGGCATCAGCCTGGCGCTGCTGCTGCGCCTGGGCCTGCTGGCGACCATCGCCTTCATCGTCACGCTGACCCAGCCGCTCTTCACCGTGCTGGGCCATGGCCTGTCGTGGCGCGACCTGATCCTGATCGCGGGCGGCGGCTTCCTGGTGTGGAAGGCCACGCGTGAAATCCATCACCACGTCACCGCCGCCGAGGAAGGCGAGGAAGGCGGCACCACCAAGGCGGTGCACAGCTTTGCCGCCGCCATCGGCCAGATCCTGGTGCTGGACCTGGTGTTTTCGATCGACAGCATCATTACCGCGGTCGGCATGACCGAACACGTGCAGATCATGTTCGTCGCCGTGATCGCGGCGGTGATGGCGATGCTGTTCGCGGCGACGCCGCTGGCCAACTTCATCAACCGCAACCCGACCATCGTGATGCTGGCGCTGGCCTTCCTGATGATGATCGGCATGACGCTGATCGCCGAAGGGCTCGGCACGCACGTGCCCAAGGGCTACATCTATACGGCGATGGCGTTCTCGGCCGCGGTCGAGGGGCTGAACATGCTGGCGCGGCAACGGCGCCGGCAGCGCCGCGCCGCCCGCGAGGCAAGCGAGGCGAACGAGGTGCGCGAGATACCGTGAGGCGCCGGCGCCACCCGCTGTAACAGAGGGTGTCCGAACTTTTCCGCGGCGCCGGCGTCTTTTACAGTTCTGCACAATCCCGGACAATAAAAGGACGCTTTCACCACATGATGAATCGCCGAACCCTGCTGGTCTCTGCCACCGCCTCCGCCGCGCTTGCCGCGCTCGGCATTACCCCATCGGTGCTGGCAGCCAGCCGGATCAAGCTAGGCGAGGCCCAGCCGTTCGGCTTCGACGCCCTGATCGAGCGCGCCCGCGCCCTGGCCGGCAAGCCTTACGCGCCGCCGCCCGCGCCGCCGGCGGACGTGCTGTCCCGCATCGACTACGACGCCCACGGCAAGATCCGCTTCCGCACCGAGGACGCGCTCTTTGCCAGCGGCCCCGGCCAGTTCCCGGTCACGTTCTTCCACCTCGGTACCTACTTCCGCAGCCCGGTGCGCATGCATGTGATCGAGCGTGCCAAAGGCGGCACCGGCAAGGCCCGCGAGATCGTCTACGACGATGCCTACTTCGACATGCCGGCCGACAGCCCCGCGCACAAGCTGCCCCCGGGCAGCGGCTTTGCCGGCTTCCGCTTCCAGGAAAGCCGCCTGGGCGACCAGAAAACCCGCGACTGGCGCAAGAACGACTGGGTGGCCTTCCTCGGCGCCTCGTATTTCCGCGCCATCGGCGAGCTGTACCAGTACGGCCTGTCCGCGCGCGGCATCGCCATCGACGTGGCCGAAGCCGGCAAGCAGGAAGAATTCCCCGCCTTCACCCACTTCTGGTTCGAAACGCCCGAGGGCAACAGCGACACCGTCACGGTCTACGCGCTGCTGGATGGGCCCAGCATCTCCGGCGCCTACCGCTTCGTCATGCAGCGCGCCAAGGCCGTGATCATGGACGTCGAATGCGTGCTGTTCTTGCGCAAGGACGTGGCCCGGCTGGGGCTGGCGCCGCTGACCTCGATGTACTGGTTCTCCGAAAGCATCAAGGGCACCGCGGTCGACTGGCGCCCCGAGGTGCACGACTCCGACGGCCTGGCGCTGTGGAACGGCGCCGGCGAGCATATCTGGCGCCCGCTCAACAACCCGCCGCAGACCACGGCGTCGGCGTTCTCGGACGAAAACCCGAAGGGCTTCGGCCTGCTTCAACGCGACCGCCTGTTCGACCACTACCAGGACGGCGTCAACTACGAGCGCCGCCCGAGCCTGTGGGTGGAACCGCGCGACGGCTGGGGCGCCGGCTCGGTGCAGCTGGTGGAGCTGCGCACCGACGACGAGATCCACGACAACATCGTCGCCATGTGGGTGCCCAAGGCGCCGGCCAAGGCCGGCAACACCTACCGCCTGCGCTATCGGCTGCACTGGGCCGCCGACGAGCCCTACCCGACCCCGCTGGCGCGCTGCGTGGCCACGCGCCTGGGCAACGGCGGCCAGCCCGGCCAGCCGCGGCCCAAGGGGGTGCGCAAGTTCATGGTCGAGTTCAAGGGCGCGCCGCTGGAGAAACTGCCCTTCGGCGTCAAACCCGAAGCGGTGCTGACCGCCTCGCGCGGCACCTTCTCCTACGTCTTCACCGAAGCCGTGCCGAACGGCGTGGCGGGGCACTGGCGCGCCCAGTTCGACCTGACCACCGATGGCACCCAGCCGGTCGACCTGCGGCTGTTCCTGCGCCTGAACGGCAAGCCGCTGTCGGAAACCTGGCTGTACCAGTACCATCCGTTCCAGTCGCCGGCGGGCTGACGCCCTTTTCGGTCACCAGGCTGCGCGGGGCTGGCGCCGCGCCAGCCCCCTTTACACCTTATTGCGACACCGTGATGTCAGGCGGGCGCGAGCGGGTATGATGGCTGGCTACGACAGTTCCACTGCATCCGCCAGCCTCACATGATTTCTCAAGAGTTCGCCGGCGCCGCCGAAAGCGGCCAGGCTGCATCGCTCCCGCGCTCGGAGCGCGCCTACCAGCAGCTGCGCGCCGCCATCCAGGCCGGCCAGCTTTCCCCCGGCACCCGGCTGCGCGAGGTGGAACTGGCCGAGTCGCTGGGGTTGTCGCGCACGCCCGTGCGTGAAGCGCTGTCCAGGCTGGAATCCGAGGGCCTGGTCGTCAACGAGCCCAACCGCGGCATGATGGTGACGCAGCTCGACGCCAGCATGGTCAGCGAGCTGTACGTGATGCGCGAAGTGCTGGAGGGCACCGCCGCCGCGCTGGCCGCGCGCCACGCCACCGACGTCGAGATCTCGCTGCTGCGCGATATCGTCGAGCGCGATCTTGCCATTGCCAACGACCCCGACCGGCTCGCGCTGAACAACCGGCTGTTCCATGAAACCCTGCACCGCTGCGCCCACAACCGCTACCTGCTGAAGACGCTGCGCTCGCTGCACGAGTCGATGGCGCTGCTGGGCCGCACCACGCTGGCGGTGCCGGGGCGTGCGCGCAGCTCGTACGAAGAGCACATCTCGCTGGTCGAAGCGCTGGAGCAGCGCGATCCGACGCTGGCCGAGCAGATCGCGCGCCGGCATATCCAGCAGGCCTACAAGGTGCGGCTGTCGCTGTGGATCCAGGAGCAGTCGGGTAGCTGAGGCCGGCCCCACGCCGGCGGCGCGCTCAGGCCGCCTGGGTCCGCGCCGTGCGCAGCGTGCCCAGGCTCAGCACCAGCAGCGCCGCCAGGATCAGCACCACCGCGCCCAGCGTCTGCGGCGCGATCTGTTCGCCGCCCAGCCACGCGCCCATGGCCAGCGCGACCGGCGGGTTCACGTAGACATAGCTCGCCGCCAGGGTCTGGCTGACCGTCGAGACCAGGTACATGTAGGCGGAGAACGCCACCAGCGAACCCGCCACCACCAGGTAGACCCAGGACCAGCCGGCCTGCGCGCTGACGGAAGACGGCCACGGCTCCTGCCGCAGCAGCGACAGCGCCATCAGCACCGCGCCGCCGATCACCATCTCCGCGGCAAATGCCGCCGCCCCTGGCGGCAGGTCCAGCCGGCGCGCCAGCTGCGAGCCGAAAGACCAGCTCGCCACCGCCAGCAGCAGCGCCACCACGCCGCCGGTGCTGACCTGGAATTCCGCGCCCGCGGTCAGCACCAGGATGCCGGCACTGCCGATCGCGATCGCCACATACTCATACCACTTTGGCCGGTTGCCGAAGCACGCGCCCCAGATCAGCGCGAAGATCGGCATCGACCCGATCATCACCGTGGTGGCGCCGGAGGAAATGGTCTGCTCGGCAATGGCAGTCAGACCCATGCCTCCCACCAGCAGAAACAGCGCCGGCACCGCGCAATGGCGCAATTGCCGCGCCGACGGCATCGGCGTGCCGCGCCAGGCCAGCCACGCGGCCAGCAGCAGGCCCGCGCACAGGAAGCGCGTGCCCATCATGAACAGCGGCGGAAAGCTCTCCAGCGTAAAGCGGATCGCCAGGTAGGTCGTGCCCCAGACCACATAGGTGATCAGCAGGCACAGCAGCACAAGCGGGGACATGGGGCGGACGACTAACGAGGTGCGGGAAAGGCATCCAAGATAGCCTTGTCCGTCGCCGCGGCAAAACGAAAAGCGCTGGCAAGCCTTGTGAAAGTTGCTCACAAAGCACTCCAACGCCACAGGCAAAACAAAACCGGCCGCGTTCACCCGGGCGGGCGCACGTATGGCCGGTTCTTCAACGCAGCCCGGACGGGCCGCAACTACCGTACTGCCGGTGTCAGCGATCAGCCGTTGGCGTAAGCCACCTTGGCCTGGCGGGCCTGGCTTTGCAGGCGCTCGATCACCGATTGCACGGTGGCGATGGCGCGCTTGACGTCGTGGGCGAAGCCCAGGCCTTGCG
The DNA here is from genome assembly GCF_003254285.1 of Cupriavidus phytorum. NCBI lineage: Bacteria > Pseudomonadati > Pseudomonadota > Betaproteobacteria > Burkholderiales > Burkholderiaceae > Cupriavidus > Cupriavidus phytorum. The sequence goes on along the minus strand of NZ_QKZN01000001.1, from coordinate 916,761 downwards.
TGCCGAGCTCGCGCTCGATGAGTTGGCGTTCCAGTTGATCGGTCAGCTTGATATCGGATTGGGTGTTCATGGCGTCCTTCCTTTCGGGATTACCCTTATGGGGTTTTCCCTGATTGTAGCAAAAGAATTGACGCAATGCAGCATTAGGTGAAAGTACGTATGCTGGGACACCACAAGCTGTGCCGGATGAAATACTTCTCCGTGGATTGTGTGACGGTCAAGGCGGAGGCCCGATCGCTCGATCGCTCGATCGCCGGATCTTGGCATCAAACCAGTCTTGTTCCTGTCACGCTGGCCAGTTCGCCCAGCAACCGATCCTGGAATTTCGTGTTGCGGACGAGGGCATGCGGCTCCTGCAACCGCTGGTGGTACCAATACCCGCCGCTGGTCAGCGCCCGCGGATCGTTGCTGGTAGCCAGCCACTCCTGGGTCAGATGCCCCAGCCGAAGGTCGTCCGGCGCATTCGCACCACCCATCTTGGTGGGAACCCAGCCCGGATCGACTGCGTTGCTGTACACGTCGGGCCACAGCCGCGCCACGGCTGCCGCCAGGGTCGTGATGAAAAGCTTGCTTTCAGAATAGCCAGCTGTCCCGGTACGCCCGGAAAAGTCGATGCGGTCAAGACTCACCCTGGCGCCTTTGTGCATGCTGCTGCTCAGGTAGATCAGCCGCCTGGGGCGCCGGATCAGCGCCGTGAGCAGGTACGGCGCGACCACGTTGACCATCAGGACCTGGGACCCTGACAGGATCCCCGCGTTGTGGATCACCGCGTCCATCATGCCAATGGCGTTGACCTGCCGGGCCAGGTCCCGTGTCTGCTCGAGGTCGGAAAGATCGCCGATGGTCGCGATGGCACCCTGCTCCACGAGCTCCCTGACGGCGGGCAGCCGCGCCTGGGAGCGAACGTGCACCACGACCTCATGCCCGTCGCCGAGCAGCGTCCGCGCCGCCGCATGACCGAGACCGTCGGACGAACCAGTGATGAAGATGCGGGCTTTACGACCGCGGCTGCGTTGAACGGGTGTCGCGGCGGACCTTGCCGCGGGACTGGATGCGGGTTGCGCCGATGCAGCAGCGATGGTCAGCAACGGCGCCATGACCAGGCCGGCGCCCAGTTGCACACCGTTCAGAATGAGTTTGCGGCGGTCCATGGCGCCTCCTGGTCAGCATGAAGGTTCTTGAAACAAGCGATCCAATAAGTGTTGCCAGGTAACGCTAAGAGTCAAGGGAACGCCCGTCATTTCGTCACAAAACGCGCCGTGACGGTCTTGCCGTCCGCAAACCGGATCGTCGCCACCAGCTTGGAGCCGGCCTGCCATTGCAGCTTGTCGGCTGCGACCAGCGCATTGTCGGCGCCGGGGTTCAGCGCCGTTTCGGTCTTGCGGGTGCCGGTCAGCACCGTCAGCTTGCCGCTGGCACCGGCCACGGGGAGCTTCCTGTCATGGTCGTCGACATAAATCGTGACCGCGCCATCCCGGTTCACCAGTTCGAACTGCAGGTCGCTGGCGACCTGCACGATGCCGCCGTATTGCGCAGGCTTGGCGCCGTGCGCCATGGCCACGCCGGAAAACCCGGACAGTGCGAGACTGCCGGCAAACACCATGGCCGAGATCTGTTTCTTCATCGCTTACTCCGTTGCTGCAGCGGCTTGCGGGCGCCGCTGCCTAAGCCCTGAATCAATACGTCTCCTCCGGCTGCTGCGACAGGATGCGCTGCAGCGGGCGGCGCCCGAACAGCCAGAACGCCAGCGGCGTCAGCATGGAATCGAGCAGGGTCGAACTGACCAGCCCGCCGAAGATCACCACCGCCACCGGATGCAGGATCTCCTTGCCGGGCGCATCGGCCGACACCAGCAAGGGCACCAGCGCGAACGCCGCGACCAGCGCGGTCATCAGCACCGGCGTCAGCCGCTCGAGCGAGCCGCGCACGATCATCGGGATGCCGAAGGTCTCGCCTTCGAAGCGGCACAGGTTGATATAGTGGCTGACCTTCAGGATGCCGTTGCGCGTGGCAATGCCGGTCAGCGTGATAAAGCCGACCATCGACGCCACCGACAGGCTCAGCCCCGCCATCCACATCGCGATCACGCTGCCGATCAAGGCAAACGGGATGTTGGCCATGATCACCAGCGTCAGGGTCGCCGAGCGGTAGCGCGAGTAGAGCACCAGGTAGATCAGCGCCAGCGACACCAGCGACAGCAGCACGATGCGCCGCGTAGCCTGCTCCTGCGCCTGGAACTGGCCCTCGATGCTGACGAAATAGCCGCCAGGCAGTCCGGCACGCGCCGCCGCTTCGCGCACCGCGCCGACGATCTTCGACATGTCGGAGCCGTCGGTATTGGCGTAGACCACGATGCGGCGCCGGCCGTTCTCGCGGCCGATCTGGTTGGGGCCGTCGCCCTCCTCCACGCTGGCGATGGCGGACAACGGCACCGCGCCGCGCGGAGAGTCCAGCATGACCCGGGACAGGTCCTGCGGCGTACGGCCGCTATCGGGCAGGCGCACCACCAGGTCATGGCGGCGCACGCCGTCGATCAGCTGCGTGACGCGCGTGCCGTCGGACAAGGTCTGCAGCGCCTTCAGCGCCTCGCCGGCCGGGATGCCGTACTGCGCGGCCTTGCGATAGTCGAGCCGCACATTGACCTGCGGAATCAGCACCTGGCGCTCGACCGTGATATCGACCAGGCCCGGGATCGTGGCCAGCCGCCCGCGCACGTTCTCCGCCAGGCCACGCAGCGTATCGAGGTCATCGCCATAGATCTTCAGCGCGATCTGCGCCCGCACGCCGGACAGCAGGTGATCGAGCCGGTGCGAAATCGGCTGGCCGATCGCCACCGACGCCGGCAGCCCGGCAAGCTGCGCACGGATCGCGGCCATCACCTGCTCGCGGCTGCGGGCGGAAGGCTTCAGGTCGATGTCGATCTCGGAGGCATGCACGCCCTCGGCATGTTCGTCCAGTTCGGCGCGGCCGGTGCGGCGGCCCACCCGGGTCACTTCCGGCACCTGCCGGATCAGCGATTCCGCCAGCGCGCCGATGCGGTTGGCTTCGGCCAGCGAGGTGCCGGGATTGAGCATCAGCGACATCACCATCGAGCCCTCGTTGAAGCCCGGCAGGAAGGCACGCGACAGCCATGGCACGGTGGCGGCCGCCAGCACCACCGCGAGCGCGGCCACCGCCAGCACTGCCCGCGCGCGCGGGAATGACCAGTCCAGGATGCGCGCATCGACCCGCTTGAGCCACGCCACCAGCGGGCTGTCGGGATGCTCGAGCCGCTTCATCCGCGGCAGCAGGTAGTACGACAGCACCGGCGTCACCGTCATCGACACCAGCATCGACGCCAGGATCGATACGATGTAGGCGATCCCCAGCGGCGCGAACAGCCGCCCTTCGATACCCGGCAGCGCAAACAGCGGCACGAACACCAGCACCACCACCAGCGTGGCATAGACGATGCCGGAGCGCACTTCGACCGAGGCGCGCCAGATCGTCTCCAGCACCGATGGCGGGTCGTCCATGGCGGCGCGCTGCCGCAGCCGGCGCTGGATGTTCTCGACGTCGACGATGGCATCGTCGACCAGTTCGCCGATGGCGATGGCCAGGCCGCCCAGCGTCATCACGTTGATCGACTGGCCCAGCAGGTGGAAGGCCAGCGCCGAGACCGCCAGCGACAGCGGTATCGCCACCAGCGAGATCGCGGTGGTGCGCGCGCTCAGCAGGAAGGCGAACAGGATCACCGTCACCATGATGGCGCCGTCGCGCAGCGCCTCGACCACGTTGCCGATCGAGGCCTCGATAAAGTCGGCCTGGCGGAACAGCACCTGCGGCGCGGACAAGCCCTGCGGCAGCCCCTGCTTCAGTTCGCCCAGCGCGGCTTCCAGGTCGCGCGTAAGGCGCACGGTGTCGGCGGCGGGCTGCTTCTGCACGCTGACGATCACCGCGGGCTTGCCGTTGAAGCCGGCGTCGCCGCGCTTGAGCGCCGCGGCGTAGCGTACCTGGGCTACCTGCTCCAGCAGCACCGGCACGCCGTCCTGGTAGGCAACCGCAAGGCCCTTGAGGTCGTCGATCCGGTTGGTGCGGCCGAGATTGCGGATCAGGTATTCGCGGCCGTTCAGGTCGATGAAGCCGCCACTGGTATTGGCGGCGAAGTCGCGCAGGGCAGCCTGCACCTGTGCCAGCGTCACGCCGAATTGCGCCATGCGCGCGGTATCGGGCTCGACCCGCAATTGCCGCACCTCGCCGCCGATCGGGATCACCTGCGACACGCCAGGCACCGACAGCAGGCGCGGCCGCAGCACGAAGTCGGCATACTCGCGCGCCTGCATCGGGCTGGCGCGGGCCGGATCGATCGGCAACGCGATCAGCATGATTTCGCCCATGATCGACGAGACCGGCCCGAGGATGGGCGTGAGCCCGCCGGGCAACTGCTCCTTCACCAGCGCCAGCCGCTCCGACACCAGCTGGCGGTTGCGGTAGATATCGCTGCCCCAGTCGAACTCGGCGTAGACGATGGACAGGCCGACGCCGGACACCGAGCGGACCCGCGTGACGCCGGGCATGCCGTTCAGCGCGGTCTCGATCGGGAACGACACCAGCAGCTCGACTTCCTGCGGCGCCATGCCGCCGGCTTCGGTGATCACGGTCACCAGCGGCTTGTTCAGGTCCGGGAACACATCGACCGGCGTGCGCCAGGCAGTGAGCCCGCCGTAGACCATCAGGATCAAGGCGAAGGCCAATACCAAAAGCCGGTTACCCAGGCTGGCGCGAACGATCCAGTTGAACATGCGCGCCCCTCAGCGGATCTGGTTGATCAGCGCCGCGCCGGACACCACCACCCGGTTCTCCGGCGACAGTCCGCGGATCACGACCACGGTGCGCGCATCGAGCACGCGCGCCTCGACCGGCTGCGCGATAAAGCGCTGCGTGCCGGACTTGATCCACACCACCGGCAGGTTGCTGGCGTTGCGCACCAGCGCCTCGCTGGGCAGCGCGATGCCCTGGATGGTATCGCTCAGCGTGGCTACCACGGTCACGGGCTGGCCGACCGCCAGCGGCACGTCGTTGCCGCTCAGCCGGAACGTCAGCGGTACCGCGCCATTCTTCAGGCTGCGGCCGGCACCGATGAATGCCAGCTTGCCGCTGGTGCTGCTGGCCAGCGCACCGCCCTTGATGCGGTTGGCCAGCGAACTGTCCGCGCTGCTGGCCTCGATCAGCAGGCGGGCGGGGTCGACCACCTCGTACAGCACGTCTCCGGCGGCAACCACCTGCCCTGCCAGCACATTGGCGCTGGCGATCACGCCGCTGGCCGGCGCGGTCAGCGTATCGGTCTGGTGCAGGCTCTTGCCGACCGCATCGCGCTGGCCGGACAGGCTCTGGACCTCGGCGCGGGCCGCTTCGATTTCCTTGCGCGGGATGCTGTCCGTCAGCGATTCCAGCCGCTGCAGCCGCTGCCGCGCCAGCTTCAGGCTGGCGCTGAGATTGGCGAACTGCGCCTGCTGGTTGCCGATGTCGAAGGGCTCGCTCTTGTGGCGCAGCACGGCCAGCGCCTGGCCCTTGCTGACGCGCTGCCCCAGCACCGGGAAGCCGCCCGGCGGCGGTTCGATCCAGCCCGGGTGGCCCGCCTGCAGGCGCCCGCCCGCGTTCGGATCGATCGCCACCACGGCGTTCAGTTCAACGGTGACGGGGTGCGCGGCTTGCTGCGGCATCGCGGTCCGTATGCCCATGCGGCGCTGGGCCAGCTTGGGCACCTGGACGCTGCCGTCTGGCAGCCGCGCCAGGCCACTGCCCGACACCGCGGCTGGTGCATCGAGGTGTTCGCCGTTCGGGCCGTGCGCGCCGGGCCCGGCCAGCGCCGGCACGGTTGTCCAGGCGGCCAGCGCGACCGCCAGGCTTGCGACTTTGGTGGGTTTCATCACGCCGTGCCTCCTTTCCTTTTGCCAACGCGGCGCTTCACGCCCCAGGCGCCTGCTGCCACGACCCCAGCAAGCAGGACCAGCCACGGCCAGCGCGCCTGCCACCACGCGATGCCGTGGTCGTGTTCGTCCGCGGCAACGTTCAGGGTGCCTTCAATCAGGTCCGAGTCGTTGCCGGTGACGAGCGTAAATACCAACGCATGCGGGCCGGGCCGGCGCAGCGCCCGCAGCAGCTTCTCGTCGGTAAAGGCATAGTCTCCGGCATCGGCGTGCAGCTTGCCCTGGGCCTTGATGCCGTTGAACTCGACCTCGAGCGTGCCGTCGAGCACCGGCTCGTTGGTGACGTAGCGGTCGACCATGACGGAGAGCTCATCCGTGGCGAGGGTGCCCACCAGTTCGAACGCCTCCGTATGGGCTTCGATGGTCGGCTGGGCGTGTGCCGCCGCACCGGCGTCGGCGGGCGCGTCAAGGTGCTCGCCATTGGGGCCGTGGGCACCCGGGCCGGCGTGCGCTGCCGGCACCGCGATCGCGAGCATTAGTAACAGGGTAAGCAACAACTGGCGGATCATGGCAGGACTCCGAGCGCCTGGTTGAGGGTGGCAATGGCGATGCCGCGGCGGGCCCGCTGGCGTACGAGGTCGGCCTCGGCTTCCAGCGCCTGGTTCTGCGCGCGCAGCACTTCCGGCAAGCCGATCTCGCCGGCATTGAAGGTCTTGCGCAGCAGCGCCGCCCGTTCGGACAGCGTGGCGCTGCGCTCTTGCGTCAGGCCGAGCTGCTGTTCGGCCAGCCGCAACGCGGCCTGCGCCGCGTCGATCTCGGCGCGGAGGTTGCGTTCGGTCCGCTCCAGTTCGGCCCGCGCTGTCATCAGCTCGGTCTGCGCGGCGGTTTCGCGCGGCAGGTTGCGCGCATCCGTGGCGAACGGGATCCTGACGAACACGCCGACGGTCTGGTCTCCCGGCATGCCGCCGCCGGCCCGATCGTTGCGGTACATCACGCCGACTTCCGGCGGGTCGCGGCGCGATTTGCGCAGGTAGCCCAGCTGTCGTTCGCTGCGCAGCATGGCCTGCTGCACTGCTTCCAGGCGCGGATGGGTGATGGCATGGCCGGCAGGGTCTGCCGCCGGCGCCGCCGTTTCGTCGTACCGTAGCGGTAGCGCCGAGACGCCGGTCACTTGCAGCAGCCGCGCCTTCGCCTCGACCACGCGGGCCTCGCTGTCGGCGAGCAGGCCCTGCGCCGCCAGGTCGTCCTGCTGCGCCAGCAGCAGGTCGGTACGCGCCAGGTCACCGGCGTTGACGCGCCGGCGCACATCGTCGCGCAGCGACGCGGCGATGCCGGCGCGGCGCCGCATCACCTCGCGCTCGCCTTCCGCGGCCGCCAGCTGCCAGACGCGCTCGCGGACTTCGGCGGCCAGATTCAGCCGCGCCAGCGCGGCGCCGGCCTCGGCCTCGGCCGCCTGGGCGTCGGCGAGATCGCCGCGTGCCGCGCGCTGGCCCGGCAGCCACACCGGCACGCCCAGCTGGACCTCGCTCTCGCGCAGGCCGCGCCGTTCGGTCCAGCGGTCGTCACGGTGCAGCAGCCCGAGCGTGGGCGGCCCGGCGATCAGCGAGTCGGCCTGGACCCGGCTGGCCGCCGCCTCGAGGCGCCGCCCCTCGATGGCCTGGAAGGCGACGGAGCGCTCCCAGGCGGCATCGAACAGCGCGCGCAGATCGGCCGGCGCGGACTGGCCATGGGCCGCGGGCATCAGCAACGCCGACGCCACCACGGAGATGAAGAACTTGTGCATGGAATCCCCAACGCAGATTGCGACAACACAGGCAATGCGGCGGGGCGCGGCGCAAAGACATTGCGCCACGGCAGGCAATCAGCAGATCAGCGCCCCGCCGTCAGGCGGGCGCGTGAGGGGGGCGTAACGGGGGACTGCAGCCCGGGTCGGGGATATGGCCGCCGAGGAATGACGGCTCGCGCTGCGTCTGCAGCGTCAGCGGCGGCACCATGCCGGCCGGCAATGGCGCCTGGAAGTGGGTGCCGTAGTCGAAGTCGAGCTGGTGCGACGCGGACGCGGTGGAGTCGTCGAAGGCGATCTCGCCGTCCTCATCATGGTGATGCGGAATGTGCCCGGCGTGCGCGGCCATGTGGTCCGGCGGAAAGCCGGCGGCGTGCGCGAGCTGCCGCTGCGCTGCGGCCAACGCCTGCAGCGGCAGGATCAGCATCAGGAGCAAGGCAATCATGCGCGACATAGGGCGGGATTCTACCCGAGCTGCCGGCAATGGAGTAAGGCCGTGGCGCCGGATGCCGTAAGCGTCGCCCGGGACCAAGCATCGCCGGCACGATCAGGGCAGGGTCGCCACGCCGGCCGGTGCCTGCCCAGACCTCCGTGCCGCTCAGAACGAGCGCGGCAGCCCCAGCACGTGCTCGGCGACGAAGGAATAGATCAGGTTGGTCGAGATCGGCGCCACCTGGTACAGGCGCGTCTCGCGGAACTTGCGCTCGACATCGTATTCGCAGGCAAAGCCGAAGCCGCCGTGGAACTGCAGGCAGGCGTTGCCGGCCTCCCAGCTGGCCTTGGCGGCCAGGTACTTGGCCATGTTGGCCTGCGCGCCCATGGACTCGTGCTTGTCGAACAGCTCGCAGGCTTTCCAGCGCATCAGGTTGGCCGCCTCGAGTTCGATGAACGACTCGGCGATGGGGAACTGCACGCCCTGGTTCTGGCCGATGGGGCGGCCGAACACTTGACGTTCCTTCACGTACTTCGTGACCCGGTCCATGAACCAGTAGCCGTCGCCGATGCACTCGGCGGCGATCAGCGTGCGCTCGGCATTGAGGCCATCGAGGATGTACTTGAAACCCTTGCCCTCTTCGCCGATCAGGTTCTCCTCGGGAATCTCCAGGTCCTCGAAGAACAGTTCGTTGGTCTCGTGGTTGACCATGTTGGGGATGGGGCGCACGGTCAGGCCTTTCTTCTGCGCCTCGTGCAAGTCGACCATGAAGATCGACATGCCCTCGCTCTTTTTCTTCACGTCGGCCAGCGGCGTGGTGCGCGCCAGCAGGATCATGAAGTCGCTGTGCTGCACGCGGCTGATCCACACCTTCTGGCCGTTGACGACGTAGCGGCCGTCCTTCTTCACCGCCGAGGTCTTGATCTTGGTGGTGTCGGTGCCGGTGGTGGGCTCGGTCACGCCCATCGACTGCAGGCGCCATTCGCCCGAGGCGATCTTCGGCAGGTACTTTTCCTTCTGCGCCTGGGAGCCGTGCCGCAGCAGCGTGCCCATGTTGTACATCTGGCCATGGCAGGCGCCGGAATTGCCGCCGCAGCGGTTGATCTCTTCCATGATGACCGAGGCCTCGGTCAGGCCCAGGCCGGAGCCGCCGTATTCCTGCGGAATCAGCGCCGCCAGCCAGCCCGCCGCGGTCAGCGCATTGACGAAGGCCTCCGGATAGGCGCGCTGTTCATCGACCTTGCGGAAATACTCGTCGGGAAACTCGGCGCACAGCGCACGAATGGCATCGCGGATTTCGTGGAAATTGTTCGAGAGGGTCTGTTCGATCATGGCGCTGCCTTGCGGTCGGTCTGTGTCGGTGGCGGCGTGGCGGATGGCCGACGCCGCGTGATAGCCGCCATGGTCGCGGCGTTCGGCCGGCGGGGCAATCAGCGATTCCGAAAGCGCGCCTTCCACGCGGCTTAAGTCGGGGCAGGCGGCGCCTCTTTCAGCCCGTTCGCCAGTTTCGCAATCGCCAAAGCCGGCCATTGGCATTGTCGAATAGCGCAAACGCGGCTTTGGCGACATGCTTCGGGCTATCCGGCACCCGCCGCCCTATGTCCGGCCGCGTGCCGACCGAACGTTTCCCCGTGGACATGCACGACCTGGCCTCCCGACTGCAAACCCTGATCCGCCCCGGCGACCACCTCTGGTGGGGACAAGCCACCGCCGAGCCGCTGACGCTGACGCGCGCGCTGGTGGCACACCGCCATGCCATCGCGCGCGGCGGGCGCTTCAGCGTCTTCGTCGGCATCGGCCAGTCGGACACGCTGCAGCCGGAACACGCCGACGTCATCGACTTCTTCGGCTATGCCGCCAGCGGGCCACACCGCCGGCTCGCCGGCGCGGGCGTGCTAGACATCGTGCCAAGCCATTATTCGCACCTGCCGGGACTGATCCGGCACGGCACGCTGCGCGCCGACGTGGTGCTGGTGCAGGTGTCGCCCGCCGATGAACAGGGGCGCCACAGCCTGGGCCTGGTGCATGAATACCTGCCCGCCGCGCTCGACCGCGCCCGCGTGATCATTGCCGAAGTGAACCCCGAGGTGCCGTGGACCCACGGCAGCCGTTATCTCACCGCGGAACAGATCGACCTGCGGATCGAGGCGGAATTCCCGCCCATCAGCCTCGAGCGCGGCGCTCCCGGTCCGGCCGAACAGGCCATCGCCCGCCATATCGCCGGTTGGGTCGAAGACGGCGCGACCCTGCAGATGGGCATCGGCAACCTGCCCGAAGCGGTGGTGGCGGCGCTGCATGACCGCCGCGACCTGGGGCTGCACAGCGGCGCGGTGGGCGACGGCATTGCCGCGCTGGCCGAGGCCGGTGTGCTGACCAACGCACGCAAGAGCATCGATACGGGCATCGGCATCGGCGGCATCCTGATGGGCAGCGAGCGGCTGCGGCGCTGGGCACATCGCAACCCCCGGCTGCAGTTGCGCGAAACCGCCTATACCCACCATCCCGAAGTGCTTGCCAGCGTGGACAAGCTCACCGCGATCAATGCGGCGATCGAGGTCGACCTGACGGGCCAGGTCAATGCCGAAGTGGCCGCCGGCGTCTATGTCGGCGCGGTCGGCGGCGCGGTGGATTTCCTGCGCGGCGCCGCGCGCAGCCGCGGCGGCCTGCCGATCGTGGCACTGCCCGCCACCGCCAAGGGCGCGAGCCGCATCGTCGCGCAATTGTCCGGCCCGGTCAGCACGCCGCGCGCCGATGCCGGGCTGATCGTGACCGAGCATGGCGTGGCCGACCTGCGCGGCCAGACCCTGTCGCAGCGCGTGCGCCGCATGCTGGACATCGCTGCCCCCGAACACCGCGCCGACCTGGAGCGCCAGGCCCATGCGCTGCTGCGCCAGTGCGGCGCGGCCTTCGTCGCCCTTCCCAACCTTCCCGGAATGGCGCCCACCGACTAACTTGATGGTTCATCCGATACCGAATTCCAAGGAGACTTCCATGCGCAGAGCTGCAATCGTCACCCCCCTTCGCACCCCCGTCGGCACCTTCGGCGGCAGCCTGCGTCCGGTCCCGGTCGAGGAACTGGCCGCGACCGCCGTGCGTGCGGTGGTGGAACGCAGCGGCATCGACCCGGCGCGCATCGACGACGTCGTCTTCGCCCAGTCCTACGCCAACAGCGAAGTGCCGTGCGTGGGCCGCTGGGCCGCGCTGCAGGCCGGCCTGCCGGTGGAAGTGCCGGGCATGCAGCTGGATCGCCGCTGCGGCGGCGGCCTGCAGGCCATCGTCACGGCATCGATGATGGTGCAGAGCGGCGCCGCCGACGTGGTGATCGCGGGCGGCGTCGAGAGCATGAGCAATATCGAGTACTACACCACCGACATGCGCTGGGGCGCGCGCTCCGGCAACGTGCGCTTCTTCGACCGGCTCGACCGCGGCCGCGAACGCTCGCAGCCGGTGGAGCGCTTCGGCAAGATCTCCGGCATGATCGAGACCGCCGAGAACCTGGCGCGCGACTACGGCATCAGCCGCGAGGAAGCCGACGCCTTTGCCGTGCGCAGCCACCAGCGCGCCGCGGCGGCGTGGGAGGCCGGCCGCTTCGATGCCGAGATCGTCCCGGTGCAGGTGCCGCAGCGCAAGGGCGAGCCGGTTGCGTTCACGCGCGACGAAGGCTTCCGCCCGCAGACCACGCTCGAGAGCCTGTCCAAGCTGCGCGTGCTGATGCCGAACGGCACCGTCACCGCGGGCAATGCGAGCCAGCAGAACGATGCCTCGGCCGCCTGCCTGATCGTGGCCGAGGACAAGCTCGCCGAACTCGGCCTGACCCCGATGGCCTCGCTGGTGGGCTGGGCCGCTGCCGGCTGCGAGCCCTCGCACATGGGCATCGGCCCGGTGCCGGCGGTGAAGAAGCTGCTGGCGCGCCTGAACCTGACGCTGGAGCAGATGGACCTGGTCGAGCTGAACGAGGCCTTTGCCTGCCAGGTGCTTGCCGTGCTCAAGGGCTGGGACTGGCAGGACCAGGATGCGATCGAGCACAAGCTCAACGTCAATGGCTCGGGGATCTCGCTGGGCCATCCGATCGGCGCCACCGGCGTGCGCATCCTGGCCACGCTGCTGCACGAACTGCAGCGCCGCGGCGGCCGCTACGGCCTGGAAACCATGTGCATCGGCGGCGGCCAGGGCATTGCCGCGGTGTTCGAACGCTATTGATGCCGCAGCGGCGGACACTTGGTCCGCCCCAGGACGCCTGAAACATGCCACCAGACCGAGCCCCCCTCACCCGCATCAGCGACATCCCGCGCCACTGGGCCGCGCACACGCCCGGCCATGTCGCCGTGTTCGAGGAAGACCGTAGCACCACCTATGCGCAGCTGTGGGCCGGCATCGAGGACGCGCAGCGCTACCTGCAGTCGCAGGGCGTGGGCACCGGCGACCGGGTGCTGGTGGTGGCCGAGAACTGCCTGGCGGTGGTGACGCTGGTGTTCGCGCTGGCGGAGCTGGGCGCATGGCCGGTGGTCGTCAACGCGCGCCTGTCCGAGCGCGAGATCGAGGTGATCCGCGCCCACTGCCACCCGCGGCTGATGCTGTTCACCCACGCGGCGTCGCCGGATGCGCTGCGCCACGGCGTGCGCTATCGCGCCCGCGAAATTGCCCCGGCCGGCCTGGGCCCGCTGATGGCCGGCGCCGTCGACGACACGGCCACGCGCGAGCCCGAAGCGCTGGCGCGCGACGTGGCCGCGCTGATCTACACCTCGGGTACCACCGGACAGCCCAAGGGGGTGATGGTCACCCACCGCGGCCTGCTGCACTTTGCCGACGTAACCGTGGCCTCGCGCCGCATGCAGCCGGACGACTGCGCCTACGCGGTGATGCCGATCTCGCATGTGTTCGGGCTAGGCACGCTGCTGGTGTCGACGCTGCACGCCGGCGCTAGCCTGTACCTGTGCGCGCGCTTCAACGCGGCGGACCTGACCGCGGCAATCCGCGACGGCGCGATCACGCTGCTGCAGGGCGTGCCGGCCATGTTCAGCCGCATCCTGGCCCACGTGCGGGCTTCGGGCGCGCCCTTGCAGCCGTCGCCGCGACTGCGCTATCTCTACACCGGCGGCGGCCCGCTCGACCCCACGCTCAAGCGCGATGTCGAGGCGGCATTCGGCCAGCCGCTGCACCATGGCTACGGCATGACCGAGTACGCCGGATCGATGTTCGTGACGCGCCTGGACCGGCCACGCGCCGATTGCGCCGCCGGCGAGATCGTCCCGGGCGCCGACCTGCAGGTGATCGGGCCCGACGGCAAGCCGGTGCCGCCGGGACAGCCCGGCGAACTGTGGATCCGCGGGCCGGGCGTGATGCGCGGCTACTACCGCGCGCCGGACCTGACCGCCGAGGCCTTGCGCCCCGGCGGCTGGCTCAACACCGGCGATATCGGGCGGCTGGATGCCGACGGCGCCTTGTTTATCGTCGGCCGCACCAAGGACCTGATCATCCGCTCGGGCTTCACCGTCTACCCGATCGAGGTCGAATCGGTGCTCAACACGCATCCGTCGGTGCGCGTGTCGGCCGTGCTCGGCCAGCCCGCCGCGGACGGCAACGAGGAAGTGGTCGCCTTCGTCGAGATCCGCGCGGGCGAGCGCTTCGACGCGCCGGCCTTGCATGACTACCTGGTGGGGCGCCTGTCGCCCTACAAGCGCCCGGAGCGGATCGTGCGCGTGGCGGCGATGCCTGCGACCGCCAGCGGCAAGCTGCTCAAGCACCAGTTGCGCCAGCTGCTGGCGGGCCAGCCGTAGCTGGCCGTGCCCGCCGGCGCCGCGGCTTCAGTCCTGGCGCCCCTGCCCGTCTTCGACCAGCAGGTCCACCAGCTTGCGTGCGAACAGCGGCAAGGCGTCGAGGTCGGCCACGCAGATCTGCAGCTGGCGCTCGGCCCATTCGTCGTCGAGCTGGACGATGCGCAGCGCCATGGCCCTGGCATGGCGGCGCGCGGTGGTCTCGGGCAGCACGGCCAGGCCGACATTGGCCTCGACCATGCGGCACGCGGTCTCGAAATTGCTGACCTGCACGCGCCAGCGCAGGCTGCGCTGCAGGTCCGCCGCGGCGCGCTTCAGGAAGTTGTGGATGGCGCTGTCCTCGGGCAGACCGATGAAGTCGTAGTCGAGCGTGTCGATGAAATCCACGCGCTCGCGCTCGGCCAGCGGATGGCTCAGCGCAGTGGCAAGCACCAGCCGGTCGCGCCGGTATGGCATGACCTCCAGCCCTTCGGTACGCACGTTGCCGGCGATGATGCCGATATCGACGATGCCCTCCTGCACCGCGCGCACGATGTCCGGGCTGAGCCGTTCATGCATGTCGATGGTCACGTCCGGATGGCTGACCAGGTAGCTGCGCAGCACCGCCGGCAGGAACTCGCTCATGGCGGTGGTGTTGGCAAACACGCGCACATGGCCCTTGACGCCCGCCGCATATTCCTGCAGGTCGCCGCTGAGCTGCTCCAGCTGGCGCAGCACGCGGCGCGCATGGGCCAGCAGGGTCTCGCCCGCCCCGGTCACCTTCACACCCTGGCTGCTGCGGCTCAGCAGCTTGACGCCGACGTGTTCCTCCAGGTTCTTGATGCGCGTGCTGGCCGCGGCCAGCGACAGGTGCGAGCGCTGCGCCCCGCCGGTCAGGCTCTGTGCCTCCGCGATATGCGTGAACAGTTTCAGGTCGACCAGATCAAAACGCATGACATCATTCCCGGGCACAACGGCGGCTTATCTCGCCGGATTAACTCGCCGGATTATCTCGCAAACCGCGGCACACGCGTCATGCCACCGAGCGCTGCCGCGGCATCGCGGGCGCGCCGGCCAGCCGCCGCGCGGCCTCGAGCGAGACGCCGAAGCGGTCATAGAATGCGCTGTCGACATCACTGTTGGCAGGCCACCCGACACGCCGCCTGGCCTCGCCCGGCGGCGCGTCGCCCGCCATTACGTCGAACAGCAGCCGCATCAGCCGTTGCGTGCGGCACAGGTCGGTCAGCGCGGTCCCCTGCGCGAACAACGCGCGGCGCAGCTGGGCCGCCGACATGCCGAGCCGCTCCGCGATAAAGGCCGCGCTCCAGGCGTACTGCGGCTGCAGGAACACGCGCTTGGCAATGCGGTGGTGCAGGCATTCCGACGGGTGTGCCGGGGCCAGCCCCCGCATCTCGAGCGTGCATGCCGCCGGCTGCGCGCTGCTGCCATCCAGGCGCAGCGCAAAGGCTTCGAACGGTTCGATGATGGCCTGCTGGCCGGCCAGCAGCACCCGTTCGTAGCCACGCCGCCTGACCACCACCCGGCCGCGCTCGGCGCCGACCGACAGCGGAAACGCCAGCCACAGCTGCTGCAGGCTGGCGTGCATGGAAGACTGCAGATGGACTTGCATGGCGGATTTGGGAAGGTCGGCGAGGGGCGGACAGGATCAGACTGCATGATCGCCGCAATCCGGCGCGCGCGCCTCTGCCATTCCCGAACACTCCGTTCGCCGCCGCCGCATGCCAGCTCCCCGTGCCGGTTCAGGCCGCCGGAAACGCCTTGACCAGGTGCCGCAGCAGGCCGTCCGCGACCGGCGACAAATGCCGGCCGGCACGCGTCAGGATATGGATGCGGCTGTTGTTCAGGATGGGATTGGCCAGCGGCAGCGACACCAGCTGCCGCAGCTGCGGTTCCTTCAGCGGCACCGAGCGCGCCGTCAGGATATAGCCCAGCCCCATCGCCGCGTACTCCCACAGCACCCTGAAGGAGTTGGTGACCAGCATTGGCTTGAGCGTGATGTGCTCGTCCAGCTCGGCTGCCTGCACGTGCTTGCGCACGCCGAACGAACCGGCCAGGAACGCGCCCTGGTGCTGCGCCAGGTCCGCCAGCGTCAGCGCGCGGCGGCGCCGCGCCAGCGGATGGTCCTTGTGCACGTGCGCGCGGATCGGCGACAGCCGCGAGTAGTGCGAATGCAGCCGCGCATCGTCGGGCGGCTGGAACACGAACCCGATATGGGCCAGGTCCTCCAGTAGCAGCCGCACGGTCTCGTCGGTGCCCGCCACCTGGATGCTGCAGGTAACGTCGGGATGCTTGCGCAGGAAGCCCTGCAGTACCGGCTCCAGCACCAGGTCGACAAAGCCCTCGCCAAAGGACAATTCGACATGGCCGCGCTGGGCGTTCTTCAGGTTGTTGACCTCGGCCACGAAGGTGTCGTTCAGGTCCTGCTGGCGCCGGGCAAACAGCGCCAGCAGCCGTCCCGCGTCGGTGGCCACCACGCCGCGCCCGCGCCGCTCCAGCAGCGTAAGACCGGTGTCCTGCTCCAGCTTGGCCACGGCCCGGCTGACCACCGATGGGTCCAGTTCCAGCACTTCTGCAGCGCCGCGCACCGAGCCGGTCTCGATGATCTGCAGCAGGCACAGCGCCCGCTTGCGGTCCAGCACGTCTTCCATCTCCTGGTCTCCCCTGTCGGCACGCCACGATCTCGCACCGGCGCAGCCGCGATGTCTTATCGTTGCATTCTATACAACGATTTGTCGCTATCGTTGTCATGGTTTCGGCGCGCGGCTGCGGAGAGAATGCGGTGAACCACCACGTTCCCTACCCCCATGACCCACACCCTACCCGCCGACCTGCAGCGATCCATCCAGACCCTCGCGCCGGAATTCGTCGCGATCCGGCGCAAGATCCACGCGCATCCGGAGCTGGCGTTCGAAGAGCGCCAGACCAGCAACCTCGTCGCCGAGCAGCTGGCGGCATGGGGTTATGCCGTGCATCGCGGCCTCGGCACCACCGGCGTGGTCGGCACGCTGCGCAAGGGCCGCGGCAGCAAGGCGCTGGGCATCCGCGCCGACATGGATGCGCTGCCGATCCAGGAACAGACCGGACTGGACTATGCCAGCACCATCGCGGGCAAGATGCATGCATGCGGCCATGACGGCCACACCGCGATCCTGCTGTGTGCCGCGCGCTATCTGGCCGAGTCGGTCGATTTCAACGGCACGCTGAACCTGATCTTCCAGCCGGCCGAAGAAAACGAAGGCGGCGCGCTGCGCATGCTCGAGGACGGGCTGTTCGAGCGCTTCCCGTGCGACGAGGTGTACGCGCTGCACAACTCGCCGGGAATGCCGGTGGGACAGATCGGCGTCATCACCGGCCCCGCCATGGCCTCGTTCGACCGGGCCACGGTGACGCTGCGCGGACGCGGCGCGCACGGCGCCATGCCGCACCATGGCATCGACGTGATGCAGGGCGCGGCCAGCATGGTGCTGGGGCTGCAATCGATCGTCAGCCGCGAGATCGACGCGCTCAAGTCGGCGGTCATCACCGTGGGGGCCCTGCAGGCCGGCAGCACCTACAACGTGGTGCCCGACACCGCCACCCTCAAGATCGGCGTGCGCACGCTCGACCCGCGCGTGCGCACGCTGGTCGAAGAGCGCATCCAGGCCTTCGTCACGGCCCAGGCGCAGAGCTTCCGCCTGGAGGCCGAGGTGGTCTACGAGCGCAAGTATCCGGTGCTGGTCAACCACGCCGCGCAGACCGAATTCGCGCGCCAGGCCGCGCTCCGGCTAGTAGGCGCCGACAACGTGGTCGAGCGCCCGCCGGTGATGGGCAGCGAAGACTTCGCCTACATGCTCGAGCATCGCCCCGGCGCCTATATCCGGCTGGGCAACGGCCTGGGCGAAGACGGCGGCTGCATGGTGCACAACCCGCTGTACGACTTCAACGACAAGGCCCTGCCGATCGGCGCCGCATTCTGGGCGCACCTGGCGCAAAGCTATCTGGCCTGAACAAGAAACCGAGGAGACAACCCCCATGGCTACCCTGAACCGCCGTCGCTTCCTGCAACACGCCGGCCTTGCCGCCGGCGCATCCGTACTGTCCGGCCTGCCGGCATTTGCCGCGGAGACCTTTCCCGCCAAGGCCCTGTCGCTGGTGGTGCCCTACCCCGCCGGCGGCGCCAGCGATGCGTCGGCGCGCATCTTCGGCGAATCGATCAGCAAGAGCGTGCGCCAGCAGGTGGTGGTGGAGAACTACGGCGGCGGCACCGGCCTGATCGGCGCCAACAAGGTGCTGGCCGCGCCGGCCGACGGCTACACCTTCTTCCATGGCTCGATCAACGAGGTCTTCCTGGCGCCGCTGCTGAACCCCGCGGCACGCTACAAGCCGCAGGACTTCTTGCTGGCCGCGCCGATCAGCGACGCCAATATCGTGCTGATGGTCCGCAATGGCATCGCCGCGGACAGCCTGGACAAGTTCATCGAGTTCGCGCGCCAGGGCAAGGGCAAGTCGCTGACCTACGCCACCGTCGGCATCGACTCGATCTATCACCTGATGGGCGATGCGCTGGCCGCGCGCCTGGGCGTGCCGTTCCTGCACGTGCCCTACAAGGGCGGCGCCCCGGCGCTGCAGGGTCTTGCCGGCGGCGAGGTCGACTTCGCCATCCTGCCCTACCAGTCCAGCTTCGACAGCATGCAGCAGCAGGGCCGGCTGAAGATCCTGACCAGCTTCTCGCGCGCCTTGCCGCCCGCGCTCAAGTCGGTACCGCTGATTTCGCAGAGCAAGCTGGTGCCGGACTTCGAATACACCATCGGCGGCGGCTATTTCGTCAGGCAGGGCACGCCGGCAGAGCGCGTGGCGGTGCTGCGCAAGGCCATCGGCGAAGCGCTGGCCAAGCCGGAGATCCGCGCCAAATTGGAGGCCGAGGGCCGCACCGTGCTGCAGCCGATCGACAGCCAGGAACAGGCCAACCGGATGTTCGAGCAGTACCTGGCGCGCGTCAACAAGCTGATCCAGGGCGTCGGCCGCAAGACCAACGCCGCCTGAGGCGCAGCCGGGCGCGGCGGCCAGGCATCAGGGCGTGCCGCCCGAGGCATCGATCCGGTAGACCCGCCCGCTGTTCGCTGACGTGCCCGGATCGGCCATCACATAGAGCGCCTGCGCGCCGTCCACGCCGAACGAGAACACGCTGCCCGGTACCGTGACGTTCCAGTCGACTGGCTCGCTGGCAACGCCATCGCGATACACGAAGCTCTGCAGCTTGCCCGTGCACAGATCGGAGTAGAAATAGCGTCCACGCAGCGCCGGGCTGGCACTGCCGCGATACACGTAGCCGCCGACGATGGCACAGCCGCCTGCCTCGTGGCCGTACTCGAACACCGGCATGGTCAGTCCGCTCTTGTCGCAGGTGGCGGCGCCCACGCACGCGGTGCCCTCGGTCAGGTTCCAGCCGTAGTTCAGGCCCGCGCTGGTGGACGGTGCCACGTCGACTTCCTCGCGCTGCTCCTGGCCGACATCGGCGATATACAACGACCCGGCGTCGAACGAGAACCGCCACGGGTTGCGCAGCCCGAGCGCCCAGATCTCGCCGCGGCTGCCGGACTGGCCGAGCAACGGGTTGCCGGCCGGCACGCCGTAGCCCGCCGCGCCGCTGACATCGATGCGCAGCATCTTGCCGAGCAACGTCGCCGCGTTCTGCGCGTTGCCCGCCGGATCGCCGCCACCGCCGCCGTCGCCTGTGCCGATATAGAGCATGCGGTCGGGGCCGAAGGCGAGCTGGCCGCCGTTATGGTTGGAGAAGGTGGGGTGTGGAATCGACAACAGCACCGTGCCTGTGGCGTCGGCAAGGTCCGGATTGGTGGCCGAGACCTGGTAGCGCGCGATGGTGATGGCGCCAGCGGTGTCGGTGTAATAGACGTAGAAGCGGCCGTTGCTCGCATAGTCCGGGTCGAACGCCATCGACAGCAGTCCGCGCTCGCCGTCGGTGGTGGTCAGCGCGGCGATATCGAGAAACGGCGTGGCCAGCAGCGCGCCATCGCGCACGACGCGGATACGGCCGGCGCGCTCCACCACGAACAGGCGCGCATCGCCGGCGGGCGCGGTCAGGAAAATCGGCGCGGAGAATTCGCCGGGCACCTGCGCCAAAGACAACTGCATCGATTCCGGCGCACCGTAGGCCACGCTGGCGGTCGCACCCGCGCCTGCGGCCACTGCGACCGCCTGTGAAGGCAGCTGCGGCTTGCGCAACGCATTGCCCGTCAGCACGCTGTCCGCGGTGACGGTGTAACTGCCTGGCGCCAGGTTCGATAGCGTGGTCGACTGGACCACGGCCTGGCGGAACTGGCCCGGCCCCGCTACCGTGATGGCCGCCGGGGTCCCCGACGGCAGGCCCGAGATCGCAATCGTCAGTGAGCCGTTGCCCCCCGCGCCACCGCCGCCGCCTCCTCCACCGCCGGCATCACCCGCACCGCCGCTTTCGCCTCCGCCACCACCGCCTCCGCAGGCTGCAAGGCCCACACAGCACGCGATGGTGAAGCGGCGAAGTGCATGGCGAAGTGCATGGTGAAGTGCGTCCGGCATGGCGGGCTCCTGTGACGGCCGCGGCACCGCCTGGCATGCGGGAGCCGCTTCGCGGCTGCGCATGCGTTGCGCCGGCGGGTCCGGCGGCGGGGGCGCCTTGCCCTTGTAAAATATGTCATGCGCGCGGCATCGGCCAACCACTGCGGCTCCGCTCGAAAGCGCGCATTCCGGACAACCAGCGATGCCAGCCAAGCCGCCCCCGCCTGACCAAACCCTGCGCCCCCAACCCGCCACGCTTGAATCCCTGCTGACCGAGGTCCGGGCCTGCCGCGCCTGCGCACAGCACTTGCCGCTGGGCCCGCGACCGGTGGTGCGCGCCGGCGCCGGCGCGCGCATCCTGATCGTCGGCCAGGCACCGGGTACGCGCGTGCACGAGACCGGCATTCCATGGAACGACGCCAGCGGCGAGAGGCTGCGACAGTGGCTCGGCGTCGACGACGCCACCTTCTGCGATGCCTCGCAATTCGCCATCATCCCGATGGGCTTGTGCTATCCGGGCCGCGGCAAGGGTGGCGACAACCCGCCGCGCCCCGAATGCGCGCCCCTGTGGATGGACCGCCTGCTGGCGCAACTGCCGTCGATCGCGCTGACCCTGCTGGTCGGCCAGTACGCGCAGCGGCATTTCCTCGGGTCGCGCCGCAAGCCCACACTGACCGAAACCGTCAGGGCATGGCAGGACTACGCACCTGGCTTCATACCGCTGCCGCATCCGTCGCCGCGCAACCAGCCGTGGTTCAAGCAGCATCCATGGTTCGAGGCGGAGGTGCTGCCGATGCTGCGGGAGCGGGTCGCGCGGATACTGCCGCATGGGAAGGCATCCGGCTGAACGCGCAGCGCCGTAGACAGGCTCAATGCGTACACAGCACCGCCGCCATCTCCTTCGCCGCACCCTGCAGCGTCGGCACCGCCTGCAGCAACGCTTCGAGCGAGGCCCGCGCCGTCGGCGCATGACAGGCGATCGCCGCCACCACCCGGGCCGATCCGGCGCGGTCCGGTTCGCGTACCGGCACCGCCACCGCGCACATGCCGCGCACGAATTCCTCGTGGTCGACGCCGATGCCGCGCGCGGCCAGGCGGTCCAGTTCGGCGTTGAGTACCGGCAGGTCGGACAGCGTGCGCGGCGTGTGCACGGAGAGGTCGAGGTGCCGCAGTGTCTGCTGGCGTTCGAGCCGGTTCATCGCTGACAGGAACAGCTTGCCGCTGGCGGTGCAATGCAGCGGCACATGGATGCCGGGCGACAGCTGCAGCCGCAGCGGCTCGTGGGTTTCCACGCGCTCGACGTACAGCACGCGGTCGCCGTCGAGCGCGGTCAGGTTGCAGGTTTCGCCCAGCCGCGCCACCAGCCGGGCCAGGATGCCGCGGCATTCGCGCAGCAGCGGCGGGCTGCGCAGCGTCTGCAGCGACAACGCCGCCGCGGCCGGCCCGGGCACATAGCCGCGCTCGGCCGGCATGCGCACCACGAAGCCGCTGCGCTCCATCGCCGCCAGCAGGCGCATCAGCGTCGCCTTGGGCACATGCAGGCGCTGCGACAGCTGCGACAGCGTCTGTGGCTGCTGCGCCCGCGCCAGGCTGGACAGCACCGCCAGCACGCGCAGGCTGCGGGCATCCTCCTCCGGCACCCCGTCCTCTGTTGCAGTGCGATTCTGAAACGGCATTGTCAGGTTCTGTTTCACAACCGGCGTCTCCTCGCGATTGGGCTTTCCATTCCGACATTGGAAAATAAAATCCGGAACAGAACGTTTCAGATTATAAATCCAGGCCGTGGGCTGCGCGCCCGCCGGCCAGAAAACAGGAGACAGCGACGATGTCGCAAACCGTTGACTACATCGTGGTGGGCGCGGGCTCAGCCGGGTGCGTGCTGGCCAACCGGCTCAGCGAAGACGGCCGCTATTCGGTCTGCCTGCTCGAGGCGGGCCCGCCCGACCGCTACCCGTGGATCCATATCCCGATCGGCTACGGCAAGACCATGTTCCACAAGCAGGTGAACTGGGGCTTCTATACCGATCCCGATCCCAACATGCTGAACCGCCGCATCTACTGGCCGCGCGGGCGCACGCTGGGCGGCAGCAGCGCCATCAACGGCCTGATCTACGTGCGCGGCCAGCGCGAGGACTATGACCACTGGGCCGCGCTGGGCAATCCGGGCTGGGGCTGGGACGACTGCCTGCCCTACTTCCGCAAGCTCGAGAACAATGACCTCGGCGCCGGGCCGACGCGCGGCACCGAAGGCCCCCTCAATGCCACCTCGATCGACCGGCGCCACCCGCTGGTCGATGCTTTCATCGCCGCCGGCCAGGCGCTGGGTCTGCCGCGCCAGACCGACTTCAACGGCGGCGACCAGGAGGGCGTGGGCTACTACCAGCTGACCACGCGCAACGGCTGGCGCTGTTCCACCGCGGTGGCCTACCTGCGCCCGGCGCGCGGGCGCGCCAACCTGCGCGTCGAGACCGACGCGCACACCACCGGCCTGCTGTTCGAAGGCAAGCGCGCCGTGGGCGTGCGCTACACCCGGCATGGCCAGCCCTATATCCTGCGGGCGCGGCGCGAGGTGATCCTGTGCGCCGGCGCGCTGCAGTCGCCGCAGCTGCTGCAGCTGTCCGGCATCGGCCCGGCGCCGCTGCTGCAAGAGCTGGGCGTGCCGGTGGTGCATGCGTTGCCGGGCGTCGGCGAAAACCTGCAGGACCACCTGCAGATCCGGCTGATCTACGAGGTGGCCAAACCCATCACCACCAACGACCAGCTGCGCACGCTTGCCGGCAAGGCGCGCATGGGCCTGGAATGGCTGCTGCTGCGCAAGGGCCCGCTGGCGATCGGCATCAACCAGGGCGCGATGTTCTGCCGCGCCCTGCCGCACGAAAGCGCCACGCCGGACACGCAATTCCATTTCTCGACGCTGTCGGCCGACATGGCCGGCGGCACGGTCCATCCGTTCTCGGGCTGCACCTATTCCGTGTGCCAGCTGCGCCCGGCGTCGCGCGGCACCGTGCGGATCCGCTCGACCGACCCGTTCGAGCCGCCGTCGATGCAGCCCAACTACCTGTCGGCCGAACTGGACCGGCGCTGCACCGTCGCTGCAGTGCGCTACGCCCGGCGCGTGGCGCAGACCGAGCCGATGCGCGGCCTGATGAAGCGCGAATTCCGGCCCGGCGACGCCGTGCGCAGCGACGACGAGATCCTGCACTTCTGCCGCGAGTACGGCGCCACCATCTTCCATCCGTCGGGCACGGCCAAGATGGGACCGGCCGCCGATCCGCTGGCGGTGGTCGATGCGCGCCTGCGCGTGCACGGCGTTGGCGGGCTGCGCGTGGTGGACTGCTCGGTGATGCCCACGCTGGTATCCGGCAACACCAACGTGCCGGTGGTGATGATGGCCGAGCGCGCGGCAGACCTGATTCGTGAAGACGCGCGGCGCGAGATCCACCACGCCGACGTGGTCGCACCGATGGCCGCCGCGGCCTGAAGCAACCTGAAGCGGCAAACCGGCGGGGCCGGGCATCGATAACCACCAGGCCAGGCCCCGCAGCGCATCGGCGTCCATAACCACCCTTCCAGAGGACGCCGCCCACCACCAGAGGAGACAAGCATGACTAGCCCCAACGAACAGGCGATCCGCAAGGTCGCGCTGGCGTCCGTGATCGGCGCCACCATCGAGTGGTATGACTTCTTCCTGTACGGCGTGGTCGCCGGCCTGGTCTTCAACAAGCTGTACTTCCCCGGCGATGACCCGCTGGTGGCCACCATGCTGGCCTACACCACCTTCGCCGTCGGCTTTGTCACGCGGCCGCTCGGCGGCGTCATCTTCGGGCACTTCGGCGACAAGGTCGGGCGCAAGAGCATGCTGGTGATGACGCTGATGATCATGGGCGTCTCCACCTTCCTGATCGGGCTGGTGCCGACCTACGACAGCATCGGCATCCTGGCGCCGGTGCTGTTGCTGCTGCTGCGCGTGCTCCAGGGCATCGGCCTGGGCGGCGAATGGGGCGGCGCGGTGCTGATGGCTTACGAGTACGCGCCGGCGCACCGCAAGGGCTTCTACGCGTCGCTGCCGCAGATCGGGCTGGCAATCGGGCTGTGCCTCGCGTCGGGCGTGGTGGCGCTGCTGTCGCTGACCCTGACGGACGCGCAGTTCCTGTCCTGGGGCTGGCGCGTGGCGTTCCTCATCTCGGCGGCCATGGTGTTCGTCGGCATGTATATCCGGCTCAACGTCAAGGAAACGCCGGAATTCGCCGTGATCAAGCAGCGCAATGCCGAAACGCAGATTCCCTTTGTCGACATGATGCGGCGCTATCCCGGCAATATCGTCAAGGGCATGGGCGCGCGCTATATCGACGGGGTCTTCTTCAACATCTTCGGCGTGTTCTCGATCACCTACCTGACCCAGACCGTCAATATCAGCCGCACGCAGGCGCTGGTGGGCGTGATGGCGGCGGCGATCGCGATGTGCTTCTTCATCCCGTTCTTCGGCCACCTGTCCGACCGCATCGGCCGCACGCGGGTGTATTTCTGGGGTTCGCTGATCACGGCGCTGTCGGCCTTCCCCGCGTTCTGGCTGATGCTGAACAGCGGCGGCAACACCATGCTGCTGTGGCTGTCGATCGTGGTGCCGTTCGGCATTCTCTACGCCGCGGTGTACGGGCCGGAGGCGGCGCTGTTCTGCGAGCTGTTCGATGCCCGGGTGCGCTATACCGGGATCTCCTTCGTCTACCAGTTCTCGGGCATCTTCGCTTCCGGCATCACGCCCATCATCGCCACGGCGCTGCTCAAGTCGGGTGGCGGCCAACCTTGGCAGATCTGCGCCTACGTGGCGTTCGCGGGACTGGTGTCGGCGCTGTCGGTGGCGCTGATCGGACGGGGCGCGGGCGCCGGGGCGCCGCGCGAAAGCGGCGTGCCGCTGCGCGGCCCGGCGCGCTGAGCGCAAGGGTCGAGGCCGTCGTTGCGGCAGGCCGGCAATGTCTTAGAATGGCACCACGCTAATGACAGGGACATTGCATGCAACCTTCGGACGGCACCGGCACCACCGCCGCCCCGCTCCTGCCCAAGGTGGTGCGCCAGCGGCTGCACGACACCGTGGTCGACCACCTGCGCAACTTCATCGTCGAAGGGGTGCTGGCGCCCGGCATGAAGCTGAACGAGCGCGAACTGTGCGAAACGCTGGGGATCTCGCGCACGCCGCTGCGCGAGGCGCTCAAGGTGCTTGCCGCCGAGGGGCTGATCGAGATCTCGCCCAATCGCGGCGCCAGCGTCTCGCGCATGAGCGAGGCCGAGGCGTGGGAGGCCTTCGAGCTGATGAGCGGCCTGGAGGCCTTTGCCGGCGAGCTGGCGTGCGAGCGCATCACGGCGCCGGAACTGGCCGAGATCAAGGCGCTGCATTACGCCATGCTGGCCTGCCATGCCCGCAACGACCTGCCCGGCTACTACAGCCGCAACCAGGAAATCCACGACCGCATCGCCGCGGCGGCGCGCAACCAGACCCTGCTGCAGACCTACCTGACGCTGAACCGGCGCCTCAAGGCGATGCGCTTCCGCTCCAACCACCAGACCGACAAGTGGGACCGCGCGGTGCACGACCACGAAGAAATGATCCGCGCGCTGGAAGCCCGCGACGGCAAGCGGCTGGCGTCGATCCTGCGCCAGCACCTGCTGGAGAAACGCGCCGCGGTGATGCAGATCCACCCGGATCCGGCCAGCGCGCCTGCCGTGCCCAACGCCTGAGCGCGGCGCCCCGTCAGCGCCGCGTAGCCAGGATGCGGTAGCCGCGACTGCAATGCTCCTGCGCCGCGGCGCGGGCTTCATCCGGATCGTCGAACAGGCCGGCCTGGGCAATTCCCGGCACCAGCACGGCCTCGCCGGATTCCGCGCCGAGGAAGCGCCCGTCGCGCGACTGGACGATATACAGCACGTCCGCCCCAATCTCTCCCACCGGCTGGCGCCAGCCGGCAGACTGGCCCAGGCGCCGCTGTCCGGGCATGCTGCCGCCGCCGGTTTGTTGCTGCCCGTCGTCCGTGCCGCCCGCGCGGCGCGCCACCTGCAGGTTGTTGCGCACCTCATTGACGCCCAGCACGTCTTCGGCCAGCTCTTCAATGCGGTACTTGATGCCGCGCTCGGCCACGGTGCCGGTCAGCGTGACGATGCCCGAGCCGACGTCGACGGTCACGTCCGAGACGTCGTCGTCGGCATGCGCCAGCCGTTCGCACAGGTCGTCGCGGATGCGCGTGTCGGTGCGCTGGTAGTTCTTGGGCAGCCGGCGCGATGCCGTCCGCGCCGGGATGCCGGGACGGTACTGGTCTTCCGGACCCTCGCCGTCTTCCGTGCCATAGCGCGCCTGCCCGTAGCCAAAGCCCGCGCCGCCCGGATTGCCGCTGCGCCAGTGGTGTGCCTGGCGGGTATCGCCCGGCTCGCCATAGCCGCGGTTACGCCACGTTTCCCTGATTTCCGACGGTGGATAGTCTTTCATGGATTGCCTCCGATCTGAACGCGCGTGTTGCGCCATAGCTGGCGCCGTGTCTGCTATCGATAGCATCATCCATGCCTCGCGACCGGTCACCGCGGCGCGCAGCGGCTCGCGCTCCCCGGACCGCCCCGCCGGCGCGCACCGCGCAAGCGCGGCAATGATCGAAGTTTTTACACGGTGGCGTCGTGCCCGGGCCGGTCGAGGTAGCCGCCGACGATGCGCACCAGCAGCGGCAGCTTGCCGGTAAAGAAGTGATCCGCGCCCGGCACCACCACCACCGGCAGCGCCTGGGGCCGGGCCCAGTCGAACAGCGCGGCCAGTTGCGCGCGCTCGTCGCGCTCGCCATGGACCACCAGGCAATCGGCCGGCACGGCCGGGGTGTCATAGCTGCGATGCCCTTTCACCACGCCGTAGGGGGTGCCCGTCAGCACCAGATGGCGGATCGGCACGGACTGCGCCGCGAGGGCTGCGGCCACATGGGTCATGACGAAGGCACCGAAGGAAAATCCGGCCAGTGCCAGCGGCAGGCCGGGATGCGCCGCGCGCAGGTGGGCCACCACCGCCAGCATGTCCTGCGCCTCGCCGCGGCCCTGGTCATGGGCGCCGCCGGAGCCCTCCACGCCGCGGAAATTCGGCCGCACGGTCAGGTAGCCGCGCGCCACCAGCGCCTTGGCCAGCTGGTGCGGCACCTTGTGCGTGGCCGAGCCCCCCAGCAAGGGGTGCGGGTGGCCCACCACGGCAATGCCGCGCGGATCGCCTTGCGGCCGGTCGACCAGCATTTCAATTGGCCCGGCGTCGCCGTCGAGCCTGGTCTTGTCGGTGCCTGACGCAAGCGCCATGCGTTCTCCAGAAGAGGTTGAGTGACTGGGGCAATGCGGGCCGCGCGGGCCCCGAAGCCCGTGATAGTACTGCGATGGCGGCGAGGGTGCCGGCGGCGGCCGCGCCGACGGCGCGCATAGGGATGCGTATCAATTTGTCACAGTGTGCCCGATGCGCCGCAGCATCCGGCGGTGTGGCGGATGCGCTTTTCTATAATTTCGCGAATCGCGGCTGGGCTGGTTCCGTCGGTCCTGCCGCCCGCGGCCAAGCGCTGCGATGCCCCTGCGTGGCCGCATCGCGCCTTGCCACACCATGCGCCGAGAGGATCGCCAGCGAGCAGCGGTCCCCTCGCCTGATCATCGCCGGCGTCCCGGCCGTTTCCGCATCCGACGAGATTCCGCCATGAGCAACGTTTCACGGCTCGCACTGGGCCTTGCGCTCGCAGCGCTATGCCACCTGATGCCAGCCATCCTGCCCGCCGCGATCGCGGCGCCGGCATCCGAGGCTGCCTCCGCCACCGAGGCACAGCAGCCGCCCGCCCTGACCCACGCCGAAGCCAGCGCCGAACTCAAGCGCCTGCAGACCGAGCAGGACCGCATCAAGCAGCAGGCCTCCGATCCCGACGGCACCACCAAGCTGGACGAGCTAGACCACGAACTGCACAAGCTCGATGCCGATGTCGACAAGCTGTCCGCCGCGCTGACGCCGCAGCGCGCCCAGCTGCAGGCTCAACTCGACGTGCTCGGTCCACCGCCGTCGGACGGCATCACCAAGGAGGCCCCGGCGGTGGTGCGGCAGCGCGCCGAACTGAACGCGCGGCGCCTGCAGCTCGATGCGCAGCTCAAGCAGGCGGCCGAGAGCAAGGAGAACATCGCCAACCTGAGCGGCCAGATTGCCCGGCTGCAGCGCAGCCAGATGAAAGACCAGCTGGCGCTGCGCTCGGACAGCATCCTGAACCCGCAGTTCTGGAAGCCGATGGTCAGCCCCGCCGCCGAGGACCGCGCGCGCATGGCCGCATTCCTGGACCAGGTGGTGCCGATGGTGCAGCTGGCCTGGCAGCCGTCGCAGCGCGCCGCCACCATCGCGCTGCTGCTGCTCGCGCTGGGCGTGTGGCTGCTGGGCAAGCGCCTGGCCGAACGCGCGCTGGCCTGGTTCTGCCTGAACAAGCTGCCGCCGACCCGGCTGCGGCGCAGCGCGCTGGCGCTGGCCACCACCATCGCGACGGTGGCCACCACGGGGCTGGCGGTGCAGATCGTCTATAACGCCTTCACCCGCAACTATGAACTGCCGCCGGACCTGATGACGCTGTACGGCGGGCTGGTCAAGCTGACCCTGACCAGCGCCCTGATCGCGGGCCTCGGGCGCGCGCTGCTGTGCACGCGCCACCCGTCCTGGCGCCTGCCGGCGCTGGCCGATCCCGTGGCGCGGGCGATGAAGCCATTCCCCGCGGTGCTGGCCGGGCTGTTGCTGCTGGCCGGCACGCTGGAACAGCTCAACCGCATTGCCGATACCAGCGTGCAGGTCACGCTGCTGGGGCGCGGGCTGGTCTCGCTGGTGGTGGTGCTGACCATCGGCGCGGCGCTGCTGCGCGCCAACCGCGTGCGCAACGAGCTGGCCGCCGCCGGCGAGCAGCCGGAGGCGCGCGCCACGCTGGCGGGCATGATCCACGCCGGCGTCACGCTGATCGTGATCGTGTCGATGGTGGCGCTGCTGGCGGGCTACATCAGCTTTGCGCGCTTCCTGACCTATGAGCTGGTCTGGTTCGACATCGTGCTGTGCAGCCTGTACCTGCTGACCCAGGTCACGCGCGACCTGTTCGAAAGCCTGTTCTCGACCCAGCACGCCAGCGGCCAGGTGATCAAGCAGCTGTTCGGCGTCGACGATGCGCGCCTGGAGCAGGCCGCCACCATCCTGTCCGGCATCGGCGCCAGCCTGTTGCTGCTGCTGGCGGTGGTGGCGCTGCTGACCGGCGGCTTCGGCACCACCCCCGCGGACCTGGTCAACAGCCTGGTCACCGTGCTGGGCGGCGAAAAGCTGCGCAGCCTGAACATCATGCCCGAGCGCATCCTCAATGCGCTGGTCGCGCTGGGCGTGGGCATCTGGCTGCTGCGCACGGTGCGGCGCTGGCTCGATGGAGAGTTGCTGCCGAAGCTGTGCATGGAGCCCGGGCTGCGCGCGTCGCTGATCACGCTGTTCAGCAATGTCGGCTACGTGCTGCTGGTGCTGCTGACGCTGTCGCTGCTGGGCGTGCGCTGGGACAACCTGGCGTGGATCGTCAGCGCGCTGTCGGTCGGCATCGGCTTCGGCCTGCAGGAGATCGTGAAGAACTTCGTCTCGGGACTGATCCTGCTGACCGAGCGTCCGGTCAAGGTGGGCGACATGGTCAGCATCGCCGGCGTCGAAGGCGACATCCGCCGCATCAACGTGCGCGCCACCGAGATCCAGCTGGGCGACCGCTCCACCGTGATCGTGCCCAACTCGCAGCTGATTTCGCAGAACCTGCGCAACGTCACCATGAGCAACAGCACCCAGGGGGTGGCCTCGCTGCAGCTCACCTTCCCGCTGAACACCGACCCCGAGCAGCTGCGCGACCTGCTGCTCGACGTCTACCGCGAGAACGAAAGCATCCTCGACGTGCCCGCCCCGTCGGTGATGTTCAGCCAGCTCGCGCCCAACGGCATCACGCTGTCGGTGACCGGCTATGTCGGCAGCCCCCGCATCGCCGCGAATACGCGCAGCGACCTGCTGTTCGAGATCCTCAAGCGGCTGCGCGCCGCCGGCATCTCGCTGTCGGTGCCGCAGTCGCTGCGGCTGGAAAACATGCCGCCGTTCGGGCCGGAACCGGAGCGCGCGCTGGCGGCCGGCTGATGGCTGGCGGCAGCGCCGCCCGCCCCGCATCGGGGCAACAACACGGCCGCCCTCGCGGTGGCGTTTTCCACCGCCGCGCCGCCAGCCAGCGGCGAATCAGGCGCACGCGGTGCGGCGGTGCCGCGCTGGATATTCTCATAGAAAGATTTTTCGTTTTGATATATTCTCCGAACGAGAATATCCAGGACGCCCCCTCTTGCGCCGCCGCGACCACCGATGGAACTGGCTGAACTCGAAATCTTCCGCGCCGTAGCCACCGAACAGAGCATCACCCGTGCCGCGCGGCTGCTGGACCGGGTACAGTCCAATGTCACCACGCGCGTCAAGCAACTGGAAGAAGCGCTCGGCGTGGCGCTGTTCCAGCGCGACAGCAAGCGCATGCTGCTGACGCCCGAAGGGCACCGGCTGCTCGCCTATGCCAACCAGATGCTGGCGCTGGCCGAAGAAGCGCGGCAGTCGGTGCAGGGGGCGGCGCCGTCGGGCCGACTGCGCATCGGCACCATGGAAAGCGCCGCTGCCAACCGCCTGCCGATGCCGCTGGCGCGCTTCCACGCGGCCTGGCCCGGCGTGGACATCGAGATCCGCACCGGCACCACGCGCGCGCTGGTCGATGCCGTGCTCGACCACCGGCTCGATTGCGCCGTGGTCGCGCATCCCGGCGAAGGGCCGGCGCGCGCGGCCGACCTGGACGAACTCGCCCCCGGCCTGGAAGGCACCTACCTGTTCACCGAACACCTGCAGCTGGTGCTGCCCGGCAGCCATCCCAAGGCGCGCGGGCCGCAGGACGTCGCGTTGCGCCGCCTGGCCGCCTTCCCCAAGGGCTGCACCTACCGCCAGTGCGCCGAAGCCTGGCTGGCGCAGGGCAGCGACGACATGCGCCAGCGCCTCGCCATCACAGAGATGCCGTCGTACCACGCCATGCTGGCCTGCGTCAGCGCCGGCACCGCGATGGCGATCCTGCCCCGCTCGCTGCTGGCGCTGCACCGCGACGCGGTCGACGTGCAGACCGTGCCGGTGCGCGCGGTGCACACCTATCTCGTCAAGCGTGCCGGCTATGCCACGCACGCCTGCGACGCCTTCGTGCGCGAACTGCGCGACGGCTGAACCTGCCGTTCCCCTCGCCGCACCATCGCCATCGACCCTGCCAAGGAGCGCAAATTGACCCAATCCACTTCCACCACTGATCGCCTGCCCTTGTTGCGCCGGCTCGGCATCCGCACCCCGATCATCCAGGCACCCATGGCCGGTGTCAGCACGCCCGCGCTCGCCGCGGCCGTCACCAACGCCGGCGGACTGGGCTCGCTCGGCGTGGGCGCCATGGATGCCGAGGCCGCGCGCAAGGCCATCCGCGAGACCCGCGCGCTCACCAGCGGCCCGTTCAACGTCAACGTGTTCTGCCATGCGCCGGCCGTTGCCGATGCCGCGCGCGAGCAGGCCTGGCTGGCCTACCTCGCGCCGCGCTTTGCCGAGTTCGGCGCGACTCCGCCGGCGGCGCTGCGCGAGATTTATCGCAGCTACGTCACCGACGAAGCCATGCACGCGATGCTGCTGGAAGAACGCCCCGCCGTGGTCAGCTTCCATTTCGGGCTGCCCGATGCGGGCCGGATCCGCGCGCTGCGCGACGCCGGCATCGTGCTGCTGGCCAGCGCCACCTCGCTCGACGAGGCGCGCGCGATCGAGGCGGCCGGCCTCGATGCGATCGTCGCGCAGGGCATCGAGGCCGGTGGCCATCGCGGCGTATTCGACCCGTCCGCCGTCGACGAGGGCCTGGGCACCTTCGCGCTGGTGCGCGTGCTGGCGACGCGGACCCGCCTGCCGGTGATCGCCGCGGGCGGCATCATGGACGGTGCCGGCATTGCCGCGGCGCTGGCGCTCGGCGCGCAGGCCGCGCAGCTCGGCACCGCCTTTATCGCCTGCCCCGAGACCGTGGCCGACGGCCCTTACCGCGAGGCGCTGCTGCAGGCGCACAAGCCGACCGTGCTGACGCGGGCCATTTCCGGCCGCCACGCGCGCGGCCTGGCCAACCGCTTCACCGAGCTGGGCGCCGCAGCCGACGCGCCCGCCACGCCCGACTACCCAACTGCCTACGACGCCGGCAAGGCCTTGCACGCCGCCGCCAAGGCGCGCGGCAGCGCCGACTTTGCCGCGCAGTGGGCCGGCCAGGCGGTGCCGCTGGCCCGGGCACTGCCGGCGGCGGAGCTGGTCGCGGCACTGGCCGGCGAGCTTGCCGCCAGCGCGCGCGGGCTGGCCGCGCTGGCCGAAACGCTCGGGTAAGCGGTTTCGGACACGGCCGTTTTACCGCGTCTTACACCGCATTAAAAAAGCCAGGTCTTAAAAGCTGCGGTTACAAAGCTAACAAGTCAGCCCGGGGCCGGAAACACCTTGATCGCCGCTTTGCGTCCATCATTCAGGAACACAAGCTGTGCATGACAAGGAGTCCGAAATGCGCCCCTCCACCCGCATCGTCGCCGCGGCGGTCCTGGCCGCGACCCTGGTAGCCGCCGGTTCCGCCTCCGCGCGCGGCCGGCACCATCATCATGGCGGCTCCAACGCCGGCGCGGTGCTGGCGGTCGGCGCACTGGCGGGCCTGGCGCTGGGCGCCATGCTGGCCTCGGGACCGGTGGTGGCGGCACCGGTCGCGCCGCCGCCCGTCACCTACGCCCCCGCGCCGGTCTCGTACGCGGCGCCGGCGGTGCCGCCGGGCTATTGCTACCGCGACTACGACCGCGCCTACGTGCCGTGCGGCCCGCAGCCTTCCGGCTACTACCGCGAGGCGCCGTACTACGGCTACTGAGACCTGCCGCCATGCCGGTCGACCGCGACTATTTCGCCGGCCTGTACGGCCGCAACGAGGATCCCTGGGGCATTGGCACGCGCTGGTACGAAGCGCGCAAGCGCGCCCTGCTGCTGGCCACGCTGCCGCGCGAGCGCTTCGCCCACGCATTCGAGCCGGGCTGCGGTGGCGGCCACCTGAGCGTGGCGCTGGCGCCGCGCTGCGATGCGCTGGTGGCAATGGAACTGGCCGAGAGCGCCGCCGAACAGGCGCGGCAACGGCTGGCGCCGTTCCCGCACGCACGCGTGCTGACCGGCGAACTGCCGCAGCAGTGGCCGGAGGGCAGCTTCGACCTGATGGTGTTTTCCGAACTGGGCTACTACTTTCCCAAGCCAGACTGGCACGAAGTCGCCGCCATGGCCGCAAGCGCGCTGGCTGACGACGGCGTCATCGTCGCCTGCCATTTCCGGCATCCGTTCGCGGAGCAGCAGATCACCGCGCAGGCGGTGCATGAAGCGATCGGCGCGCAGCGCGGGCTGTATCGGCATATCCGGCATGAGGAGCCGGATTTTGTGCTGGAACTTTGGACAAGGCAGCTGGAGATGCGGCTGGCGTAGATCCACCACGGAAAAGAAAAACGCCCCATGCAAGCAGCGACTTGCATGGGGCGTCGTCGTTGGAGCAATTGCCAGGCACACCGGTCCTTGATCGACCGCTTGCGTACTCCCTCTCCCGCAGGCGGGAGAGGGGAGCAAACAAGCGGTCGATTCAGATCAGCGAGCTCGTCTTACACCGGCACGTCCCTGGTCGGATCCGGCTTGCGGTCATCGAACCAGCGATACAGCGTCGGCACCATCACCAGCGTCAGCAGCGTCGACGTAATCAGCCCGCCGATCACCACCACCGCCAGCGGCCGCTGGACCTCGGAACCCGGGCCGGTCGAGAATAGGAACGGCACCAGGCCCAGCATGGCGATGGTCGCGGTCATCATCACCGGGCGGAAACGCTGGGTCGCGCCCTGCACCACCGCTTCATCGAGCGACAGGCCCGAGTCGCGCAGCGTGCGGATGTACGACACCAGCACCACCCCGTTCAGCACTGCCATGCCCCACAGCGCGATAAAGCCCACCGACGCCGGCACCGACAGGTATTCGCCGGTGACGAACAGCCCGATGATGCCGCCGATCGATGCGAACGGCAGCACCGTGATGATCAGCGTGGCGAAGCGCAGCGAGTTGAACAGCAGGAACAGCAGGAAGAA
This sequence comes from Cupriavidus phytorum, assembly GCF_003254285.1. Classification (NCBI taxonomy): domain Bacteria; kingdom Pseudomonadati; phylum Pseudomonadota; class Betaproteobacteria; order Burkholderiales; family Burkholderiaceae; genus Cupriavidus; species Cupriavidus phytorum. The sequence continues at coordinate 882,135 of NZ_QKZN01000001.1, read as the reverse complement.
GATCGCGGCGATGGTGACCGGCACGATGATCTTCAGGTGGCCCATGGCGCGTTCCATGTTCTGGAACTGGCCGCCCCACTCGAGGTAATAGCCTTCGGGCAGCTTCACCTTGGCGCCGGCCGCCTGCTGCAGCTCGGCGACGAAGCCTCCCAGGTCGCGGTCCTTCACGTTGATCATCACCACCACGCGGCGCTTGGCCATTTCGCGGCTGATCTGCGCGGGACCGTCGTTGACGTCGATGCGGGCGACGCTCTGCAGCGGCACCTGCATGCCGTCGGGCGTGTTCACCAGCAGCTGGCGGATCGCCTGCACGTTGTTGCGGAACTCCTCCGGCAGGCGCACCGCCGCGGCAAAGCGGCGCTCGCCCTCGAAGATGTCGGTGGCGCGCTTGCCGCCGATGGCGATCTCGATCACGTCATGGATGTCCGACACGTTCAGGCCGTAGCGCGCGATCGCCTGGCGGTCGATCTCGATCGACAGGTACTGCTGGCCCGACACGCGCTCGATGCGGATATCCTGCGAGCCCTGGATGCCGCCGGCGACGCGGGCGATCTCGCCCGCCAGCTCGCGCAGCTTGTCGAGGTCATCGCCGAACACCTTCACCGCCACGTCGGAACGCACGCCGCTGACCATTTCGTCGACGCGGTCCGAGATCGGCTGCGCCATCACGATCTGCACGCCCGGAATGACCTTGAGCTTTTCGCGGATGGCGTTGGCGATATCGTCCTGGGTCCAGCCGTCGGGCCACTCGTCGCGGTCCTTCAGGCTGGCGATCGGGGTCGATTCGTTCTGGCCCTGCGGGTCGGCAGGGCTTTCGCCGCGGCCCACGCCCGACACCACCGACTTCACGCCCGGCACGCCCAGCACCAGCTTGTTGGCTTCCTTCTCCAGCTTGATCGACTCTTCCAGCGAGATGTTGGGCACGCGGTCGATCGCGGGCACGATCGAGCCTTCCTTCATCTCGGGGATGAACGAGGTGCCCAGCAGCGGCACGATCAGCAGCGTGGCGACGAAGGCGGCAACGGCGCTGAGCACGGTCTTGCGGCTGTTGCCCAGCGCCCAGTGCAGCAGGCGCAGGTAGTGGCGCTTCATGAAGGCGATCAGGAAGGTGTCATGCTCGGCACCGCCCTTGAGCAGGTACGAAGACAGCACCGGCGACAGCGTCAGCGACAGGAACAGCGAGATCGCCAGCGCAATCGAGATGGTGAACGCCAGCGGCGCGAACATCTTGCCTTCCATGCCCGACAGCGTCATCAGCGGCAGGAACACCAGGATGATGATGCCGACGCCGACGATCACCGGCGTGGCCACTTCCTGCACCGCCTTGACCAGGATCTCGGTCTTGGTCAGTCCGGGCTCCTTGTGGCCGAGCCGCTCGAACGCGTTTTCGACCACCACCACCGAGCCGTCGACCATCAGGCCGATGGCGATCGCCAGCCCCCCCAGTGACATCAGGTTGGCCGACAGCCCCGCCTCGTTCATCACCATGAAGGTCAGCAATGGCGTCAGCACCAGCGTGGCCAGCACGATGATCGACGAACGCACGTCGCCGAGGAACAGGAACAGCACGATCACCACCAGCACCACGCCTTCGAGCAGCACCTTGGTCACGGTCCACAGCGCCGCGTCGACCAGTTCGCTGCGGTCGTAGTACGGCACGATCTGCAGCTTGCCCGGCAGCATGCCGCGCTCGTTGATCTCGGCCACGCGGGCCTTGACGCGGCTGACCACTTCCTTGGCATTGCCGCCGCGCATCATCATGACGATGCCGCCGACCGCCTCGGTCTGGCCGTTCTTGACCAGCGCGCCCTGGCGCACCTCATGGCCGATGGTGACGTTGGCGACGTCGCGCAGGTAGACCGGCGTACCGTTGACTTCCTTCAGCACGATGCTGCCGAGGTCCTCGACGCCCTTGGCCAGGCCGACGCCGCGGATCAGGTACTGCTCGGCGTAGTGCGGCAGCACGCCGCCGCCCGAGTTGGCGTTGTTGCGCGCCAGCGCCTCGTAGACCTGCTGGATCGACACGCCGTAATGGCGCATGCGCTCCGGGTTGACCAGCGCCTGGTACTGGCGCACGTAGCCGCCCTGCGAGTTGATCTCGGCCACGCCGGGAATCGAGCGCAGCAGCGGACGCACCACCCAGTCCTGGGCGATGCGGCGCTCGGCCAGCTCTTCCTGGGTCAGTTCGCGGTTGCCGTCGTCGGCGCGGTCCAGCGTGTACTGGTAGACCTCGCCCAGGCCGGTCGAGACCGGCCCCAGCACGGGCGTGACGCCCTCGGGCATGCGCCCGCCCACTTCGATCAGGCGCTCCATCACCAGCTGGCGCGCGAAGTACACGTCGGTGGCATCGGTGAACACCAGCGTGATCAGCGACAGGCCCGCCTTGTTCAGCGAGCGCATCTCTTCCAGCCCGGGCAGGCCGGTCATGGCCATTTCCACCGGCACGGTGACAAAGCGCTCCACTTCCTCGGGCGAACGGCCCGCGGCTTCGGTGGCGATCTGCACCTGCACGTTGGTCACATCGGGGAACGCATCCACCGACAGCTTGGTAGCAGCGCGCAGGCCGAAGAAGAACAGCACCACGGCAAGGACGCACACCACCAGCCGCTGCTTGATGGCGGCTTCGACTAGGGATTTCATCATGGCCGGTTACCCTTGTTCGAGGCGCTTGCGCTCGTTGTCCAGGTGGAAGGCGCCTTCGACCACGATGCGGTCGCCAGCCTTCACGCCGTTCTGGACCACGCGCATGCCGTCGCTCTCGGCGCCCAGCTTGACGCGGGTCAGGCGGTACTTGTTGCCCGGCATCTCGACATAGACCAGCTCGTCGTTGCCATCACGCACCACCGCCGAGGCCGGAATCACCAGCTGGTCGACCGGCTTACCGGCAATCAGCATGCTCGCCAGCATGGCGGGCTTGAGCCGGCCCTCGCGGTTCTCCAGCTCGGTGCGGACCAGCACCGTGCGCGACTGCGGATTGACCGTGCGGCCCACGTAGATCAGCTTGCCGGTAATGGTCTGGCGCCCGGCGCCGTTAGCCAGCGACGGCACCTCGATCTCGACGCTCTGGCCTTCGGCCACCTGCGCGGCCTGCTGCTCGGGCACCTCGGCCACCACCCATACGCGCGACAGGTCGGCCACGGTGTAGAGCGCGTCGGCGGGCTGCACCACCTGGCCCTGCGCCACGTTGCGCTCGACCACGGTGCCGCTGATGCTGGAATACACCGGCGAGTGCGAGTTGATGCTGCCGCTCTTGGCCAGTTGCGCGATCGAGCTCGCCGACATGCCCAGCACGCGCAGCTGGTCGCGGTAGGCGCGCATCTCGGCCGAGGCGATCGCCAGTTCGCTCTCGCGGCGCTGCAGTTCGCCGCGGCCGATCACGTCGGCGGCAAACAGCTGGCGCGCGCGCTCGGCGTTGCGGCCCTGCAGCTCGGTCTGGGCCTCGCTCTTCAGGAACGCCATCTGCGCCGCGCCCAGCTCGCTGCTGTGCAGGCGCGCCAGCACCTGGCCGGCCTTCACTTCCTGGCCCAGCGTGGCATAGAGGTCGGTGACGCGGCCGGTCACGCTGGCGCCGATGCGCGACACGCGCTGTTCGTCGAAGTCGATGCGGCCGGCCACGCGCAGCATCTCGCTGAACGGGGACGTGGCCACCGGGGCCACCTTCAGGCCCTTCTGCAGGTTGCCCTCGGGCTGGATCACGCCGGGCGGCAGCTTGGGCGCCTCGGCCACCGGCTCAGGTTTGTCGGAACAGGCCGCAAGGCTGAACGTCAGGACGGCGGCGGCTGTCAGCGAAAGCAGGAAATTGGGACGCATGGTTATTTCTGTTCGATGTTGGACGTCGGCTGCAGGCCCGGCGCGGCGGTGGCGCCGGGGGCGGTCGACATAAGCTTTTCGATCTGGATCGCGGCCAGCTGCAGGTCGTACTGCGCGGCGATCAGCTCATTGCGCGCGCCACGCAGCACACGCTGGGCATCGAGGTAGTCCAGGATGCCGCGCTCGCCGAAGCGGTAGGCGGCCTCGGCCACGCCCAGCGCCGACTCGGCCTCGCGCACGATGCCGGACTCCAGCGCCGTCACCTGGGCCTGGTTGATCTCGTACTGGCGGTAGGCCGCTTCCAGTTCCTGCGTCAGCTCGAACTCGCGCATCTCCAGCGCGCTGCGCGCCTGCGTGGCCTGCGCGGTGGCTTCGCCCACCGGGCCGCGGCGGCGGTCCCACAGCGGGATGGTCAGGATCAGGCCGATCTGCGAGACGTTGTTGTCGGGCTGGCGGTCGGTGCTGGCGCGCAGCGCCACTTCCGGCCAGCGCAGCGACTTCTGGTAATCGACGCCCAGCTGCGCGCGCTCCAGCTCCATGCGGCGCTGGACCAGTTCGGCGTTGCTGGCGGTCATGGTGTCGCGCAGCGCCGGCAGCGGCGGCACGTCGGGCGCCTGGCCCAGCGTGCCCGCCAGCGAAAACTGCCCGGGCATGGCGCCGCCCACCTGCTGGCGCAGCGCGGCCTTGGCCTGGTTGACGCGCAGCTCGGCGGTCTGCTGGCTCTTCTGCGACGCCAGCAGTTCGGTTTCGGCCTTGATCAGCTCGTAGCGCGGGGCCTCGCCCACCTCCACGCGCAGGCGCGCGCGCGAGTGGATCTGTCGCATCATCGCCAGGTCTTCCTCGGCGGCGTGCAGTTCGCTCTCGCGGCGCAGCACGTCATAGTAGGCGGTCTTCACGCGCGCGGCCAGGTCGGCGCGGAAGCCCTGCCGCAGCGCCTGCGATGATTCCAGCCCGCGCGTCGCCATGGCCTCGCGCAGGCTGCGCTGGTGCGGGTAATCGAACTTCTGCACCACCGCATAGCTGGGCGCATTGCCGCTGGCGACGCCCGGCTGCTTGCCGGACATGCGGCCATACATCACCTCGACCTGCGGATTCGGATAGGCGCGAGCGCTGCTGATGGCGGCGCTGGCCGCATCGACGTTGGCTTCGGCGGCGGCCACGCCCTTGTTGGTGGACTGGGCCAGGTCGAGCAGCTGGGGCAGCGAGTAAGCGGGTCCGGCGGCAGCGGCAGCGGCCGGGGCGGTCTTCGGTACGGCGGCGGCCGCCAGGATGGCGGCGCCCGGCAGCGGCGCGGCAGCCGGCTTGGACAGCGGTGCGCGGGCCGCGGGCGCGGCACCGGCCAGGTCTGTCTCCTTCGCGGAGGTCCCGCCTTGGGCGCCGGCCTGGGCCGGGGCCGCGGCAAGCGCCATCAGCGAAAGCGACGCGATCAGGGTCAGCTTGGTTGTTGTCATGAGTCGGGAAAGCAAGCGATACGTCTGCCTCTCGCCACGCTGCCGCCCGCCCCGGGTGACGCCGTCACGGGGACGCAATCACGGCAGGACGCACAACGGCGGCGGCATGCCCGCGCGGTCAGGCGGCAGGCAGGCTGGCGATATCAGGCAAAGGGGCGCGGCCCGCGGGCGGGCGGCTGCATGCGGCAGCGCGCACGGTGCGGGCGCAGGAAAGCGGTCAGGCCAGAACTATGGGCGGCCGGAAAAAGGCCGAAGGCGGCGGGTCGGCGCGGCCAGGCGGGCGCTGGGCCACGTCGCCGCTGGGCAACAGCAGCTTCACCGGCGGCAAGGCAAACAGCGCGCTGGATTCTTCGATCTCGTCGAGCAGGTCTAGCGGATCGAGCAGGTCGGCCGACCAGATATTGCAGTACCCGGGGGGCGGGTCATCGCAGATATCGTCGTCGTGCAGCCCGTCATCGCCGGGCACCACGATGCGGCCCAGATCGTCGACAGGCTGGGCTGCCGCCATGTCGATCAGGTCCACCCCTGCCTGCTGCGGCCCCGGCAACGCCGCGCGCGCGTCCGCCGCTGCTCCAAAGGAGAGCAGCGACAGGCACATGGCAGTCAGCAGCAGGAACAACAGTCGCATTGGGTCGGGGGCATTGGCGGCATCGCCTGGGCCCAGGGTGTTGCGGTGGCCGCCAGGGATGCTGCAGGACAGCATTGTAACTGAACGATTACGATTGACAGGGAATCGTTACGTTCGTTCCCTTGCTGTAGAGAGATCGCGCGCCTTTCACGTCTTTCAGACTCCTCCCCTTCCCCGCCATTGCCCGTCTCCGTAGGCTTCTTTCACCTTTCGCCCAAGCGGCGCAGGTTATCGTCTGCAATTTCGTAATACAGAAACGAGTGACAAATGAGCGCTATAATTGCGTATTACCCATTGTCGGAGCCACTCATGCAAGGCACGACCCTGTCATTCCGCGCAGGCGAAGAACTGGCCGAGCAAACCCGCGCGCTGGCGACTGCGGCAGGCCAGAAGACGTCGGACTACATCCGCGACGCCGTCCGCGAGAAAAACGAGCGCGAGATGGCCAATCGTATCGCGATGCTGTCGCGCAAGTTAGGGGCGAAGCACCTGGCTGCCAACGAAGAGATGGACAGCACCGCCGGAGACGGCCTTGCTTAAGCTGAGGCGGGGACAGGTCTGGGAGGTCGATTTCAATCCCCAGACCCACCGGGAAGAGCCGGCCAAGCGCAACCGGCCGGCGCTGGTGCTGCAGACCGATCTGCTCAACGATGCCGGTCATCCGACTACGATCGTCGTGCCCGGGACATCTCAGACCGAGTCCGAGGATTGCTTTCCGCTGCGCGTGGCGCTGGGGAAGCTGCCGGGGCTGGCCCATGAAACGGACCTGTTGATCGACCAGGTCCGCGCGATATCCAATCGCCGTTTCATGGGCAGCCGCCCGGTGGCGACGTTGGCGCCCAATCACCTGCGCAAGGTGGAAGAGGCCATGCGCCTGCTGCTGCGGCTGTAGGTGTTGCCGCGACGCAGACGCCCTACACCACCCTGAACCCATGCGTCCCGTCGCGCTCCAGTTGCGCGATCAGGCCGAACTCCCAGTCCAGGTAGCCCTGCATCGCCTCGCGCGGGTTGTCGGTGCCTTCATAGGGACGGCGATAGCGGTCGGTGCGGTCCGAGGCCAGGCGCGTCTCGCCGCTCTCCAGCGGCAGCCCCGCGGTGATCCAGGCCTGGGTGCCGCCTTCCAGCACGAATACCTCCGCTTCGGTCAGGCGCCGCAGGTCGGCGGCGGCAAAGCGCGCCAGCAGGCTGCTGCCGCAGGTAAGCACGTAGCGCTGCCGCCGCGGGATGCGGGCCAGCGCGTCGGCCAGCTGGGCGCGAATGACAAAATACGCGCCCGGGATATGGCGCCTGACGTAGTTGGCGCTGGTGGTGAAGTCCAGCACGGCGGTGCTGCCATCGCCGGCATCCAGCCATGCAGCCAGCTGCGCCGTGCCGACGCTGGCGACGGGCGTCGGCGTTGGCACCGGCGCGGCCACCGCGCCGGTTTCGCTGCGCTCGGACGCGGCCACCGGTTCCACCACCCACACCTCCCAGCCCATCTGCGCCAGCCAGGAGCCCGTCATGCTGGCACGCACGTCATCGTCGTCGGCCAGCACGATACGCGCGCCGCGCACCGGCGCGCTGTGGTCGGTTTCCTGCACCAGCTGCCCGCCCGGGGCATTGACAAAGCCCGGCAGGTGGCCGTCGGCAAATTCCTCGGGCGTGCGCACATCGAAGCGGTACACCGTACGGCCAGGCGACTGCAGCGTGTCCAACTGCGCCAGCGCGATGCGCCGCACGCCGGCCCGGTCGGCGATCGCGCGCGCGCCGCGGCGGGCGCTGTCGCGGTTGGCGTCGCTGACCGCGGCCGGGGCGCGGCGGCTGGCGCCATGGTCCAGCTGCTGGCCGGCCAGGGTCCAGCCGATGGTGCCGTTGCGCAGCGCCGCCACCGGGTTCGGGATCCCCGCGTTCACCAGTGATTGCGTGCCGATGATGCTGCGCGTGCGGCCCGCGCAGTTGACGATCACGCGCGTGCGCGGATCGGGCGCCAGCTCGCGCACGCGCAGCACCAGCTCGGCGCCCGGCACGCTGGTGGCGGTGGGGATGCTCATGGTCTGGTACTCGTCGAAGCGGCGCGCGTCGACGATCACCACATCGGCCCGGCTGTCAATCAGTGCCTGCACTTCCTCGGCCGCCAGCGACGGCGTATGGCGCGCGGCTTCAACCACTTCGCCGAACGACTTGCTCGGCACGTTGACATCGCGGAACACCTCGCCGCCGCCATCGATCCACGCGCGCAGCCCGCCTTCGAGCCGATGCACGCGGGTATAGCCCAGGCCTTGCAGCACCGCCGCCGCGCGTGGCGCGAGGTCGGCGCCGGCATGCTCGCCGTAGACCACGATCAGCGTATCGCGGCGCGGAATGCGCGCCCACGCGTCCAGTTCCAGCCGCGACAGCGGAAAGTTGGCGGCCCACAGCGGGTGCTCTTGCGCGAAGGGATCTTCCTCGCGCACATCGATCAGCGCGATCTCGTCGCGGTTGCGCAAGGCGTTGCGCACGGCTTCGGGAGAAACCGTCGGAAAGGCCGGCGTAGCGGAAACGTTGGTCATGACTGGGAAAGTTCGCGGGAGCGGTCCCACGGGTTGGGCAGGGTCTGGTTGGAATAGCCCGAGACAAAGGGCTTGCGGGTGCCGTCCTCGGCGTAGACCGAGCGGCGCACCGCGCCGATATTGGCGCCGTAGACATGGATGCTGACCGAGACGCGGTCGTCGTAGACGTTGTTGACGCGATGGATATCGCCCACGGCCGGCGACACGGCTTCGACCTGCCCTGGCAGCAAGCGCACGTTCGCACCACTGGCGACGGGGCGCCCGCCGGCGTCGAGCGCAAAGGCCTGCGCATCTTCCGCGCCGCGCAGCATGCCGATCAGGCCCCACACGGTGTGGTCGTGGATCGGCGTGCGCTGGCCCGGTCCCCAGACAAAGCTGACGATGGAGAAGCGCTCGGCGGAATCGCAATGCAGCAGGTGCTGCTGGTAGTACTCGGGGTGCGGCTGGGCCCACGCCTCGGGCAGCCAGTCATCGCGCGCAACCAGCGTCGCCAGCAACGCCCCGCCTTCGCGCAGGATGCGGGTCTCGTCGGGTTGCTGGTCGAGCAGCGCGGCCAGCCCGGTGATGAAATCGCGCAGCGGCGCCAGCGCGTTGGGATCGGGGGAACTGCCCATGGGAATGCTCCGGAGTGTCTCGTTGTGGTTGCCGGCCGCCGGGGCCGGCCGCGCGGCCCTCTGCGGGGCGCTGGCCCCGCAAACATAGCATGGCGGGCGCGGCGGCGCTTACACGCCCAGCTGCGCGCGTCCGGCGGCGAGCAGGATCGAATCGTTCTGCGGCGTATGGATGCGGCTGCACAGCACGTCGCGATAGTGGCGCTCGAGCGGGTGGTTGCGGCTCAGCCCGTGGTTGCCCGACAGCTGCAGCGCCAATTCCGCCGCGCGGATGGCGTTGCCGGTCACGGTGAACTTCAGCAGGCCGCTGTCGGCGCTTGCCGGCGGATCGCCCGCGTCGGTGCGCGCCGCGGCGTCGTCGAGCAGCACCTGGTTGACGCGCAGCAGCGCGGCGATCTCGCCGACGGCCTCCTGCACGCGCGGCAGCGTTGCGAGCGGCGCGCCCAGGCTGCCGGGCGCGCGCTCGCGCACGAAGTCGTTGAGCCAGGCCGACGCCGCGCGCGCCACCGCGTCATAGAGGCTGCCCAGCAGCACCACCATCCACGCCTGCTGGTCGGCATTGGCGTCAGCATCCGCCTGGCTGGCACCAGCCGGCGCCCACGCCGAGGGCGCACGGATATCGACGGCGTGGTCCGGCGGGATCCAGACATTGTCGAGCACGGTCTCGTGGCTGCCCGAGGCACGCAGGCCAAGGTGGTTCCAGTTCTCCACGATGCGCACGCCGGCGATACCCGACGCAGGACCCGGCACCAGGAACACGCCCACGCGCGGCTGCGGCTCGTCGGTGCGCGCCCACACCGCGAGCCAGCGCAAGGCGGGGATGCCGGTGCTGTACAGCTTGCGGCCACTGACGCGCCAGCCGTCGGCCACCCGCGTCGCCACCGTGGCCGGCAGGCCGCCGCGGGCGGGCGAGCCGAGCTGCGGTTCCACCCGCAGCGAATTGATCAGCGCGCCCTCCTGCACCGCGCTGGCGAAGACCTGCTCGCGCAGCGCCGCCGGCCAGTGCGAATCGGCGCGCGCAATGGCGCGATGCTGCAGGTAGGTCATGGTCAGCACCAGCGCGGTCGCGGCGTCGCCGCCGGCCAGCGCGGCCACGATGCGGCGCGCCTGCGCCAGCCCCGCGCCGCCGCCGCCGTGCGCGCGCGGCACTACCTGCGCGATCAGGCCATGGGCGTGCAGCTGCGCGAAGTTGTCGTGCGGGAAGCTGGCGGCGGCATCGTGCGCGCCGGCATCGCCGGCAAAGCGCGCGGACAGCGCCGACAGCACTTCGCCAAGGCGCGCATCGCTGGCAGGCAGCCGGCGCTGGGCAGACGTCAGGGACATGAAGCAAGACTCCGGGAATGAATGAGCGCGCGGCGCGCACCGAATGCCGCCTAGCGTAGCGCCGGCGGCGCCCGGCGAAAACGATGCTTATTGAATATGGAGCGTCGTTTTTATTCGTTAGCGCAGGCGCGCCGCTGTCGTACTTTCTGCCTCAGTCCCAATCCACCGACACCGACTTCCAGGAGAACGCATATGAGCGTCGATTTCATCGGCATGATCCAGAGCCAGAAGCAGTCCGAGATCCATCCCCCGTCAGATCCTGTGATCGATCGCGACTACGTGCGCGCATTTGCCCAGGCGCATGAGCAGGCCGGCTTCGACCGCATCCTGGTGCCCCACCACTCCACCGGTCCGTCGGCGACCCTGACCATTGCCTACGCCGCCAGCGTGACCGAGCGCATCCACTTCATGCTGGCGCACCGTCCCGGCTTTACCGCGCCGACGCTGGCGGCGCGCCAGATCGCCACGCTCGACCAGTTCAGCGGCGGCCGCCTGGGCGTGCATGTCATCTCCGGCGGCTCGGACAGCGAGCAGCAGCGCGACGGCGACTTCCTCGACCATGACCAGCGCTATGCGCGCACCGACGAGTACCTGCACATCCTGCGCCGCATCTGGACCGAGACCACGCCGTTCGACCACGAAGGCCAGTTCTACCGCTTTACCCAGGGCTTCTCCGAGGTCAAGCCCGCGCAGCAGCCGCATGTGCCGATCTATTTCGGCGGCGCCTCGCCCGCCGCGCTGGCGGTTGCGGGCAAGCATGCCGACGTCTACGCGCTGTGGGGCGAGTCGCTCGACCAGGTGCGCGAGCTGACTACGCGCGTGCGCGCCGAAGCCGCGCGCCACGGCCGCACGGTGCGCTTCTCGGTATCGTTCCGCCCGATCCTGGCCGACACCGAAGACCAGGCCTGGGCGCGTGCCGACCGCATCCTCGAACGCACCCGCGCGCTGCGCGTGCAGGCCGGCTACAGCCGCGGCGGCCCGCAGCAGAGCGAAGGGGCACGCCGGCTGCTGGCGGCGGCCGAGCAGGGCGACCGCGTCGACCAGCGCCTGTGGACCGCGATCGCGCGCGAGACCGGCGGACGCTCCAACTCCACCGCGCTGGTCGGCACGCCCGAGCAGGTTGCGCAGGCGCTGCTGGCGTACTACGAACTCGGCGTCACCACCTTCCTGATCCGCGGTTTCGACCCGCTGGAAGACGCCATCGACTACGGCCGCGAGCTGATCCCGCGCGTGCGCGCCCTGGTGGCGCAGCACGACGCCGCGGCAGCCACGCAGCGCCAGGCCGCCTGAGCGAAGCCGACCCATCACACCACGACGACGGGAATCCCACATGAGCCAGAACCACAGCAACCATGCCGATCCGCGCCGACGCCGCGTGCTGCGCCTTGCCGGCGCCGCCGCCGTGGCCGCGCCCGCGCTGATCCTCGGCCGGCAGGCCTGGTCGGCGCCGCGCAAGCTGACCTTTGCCTGGAACCAGAATTCCTTTTGCCTGACGCCGGTGGTGGTGGCGCAGGAGAAAGGCTTCTTCGAGAAGAACGGCCTGCAGGTCGACCTGATCAACTACAGCGGCTCGACCGACCAGCTGCTGGAATCGATCGCCACCGGCAAGGCCGATGCCGCGGTGGGCATGATCCACCGCTGGCTCAAGCCGCTCGAAGCCGGCTTCGACGTCAAGATCATCGGCAGTTCGCACGGCGGCTGCGTGCGGCTGGTGGGATCGAAGGCCGCGGGCGTCACCACGCTGCAGCAACTGAAGGGCAAGACCGTCGGCGTCAGCGACCTGGCGGCGCCCGGCAAGCACTTCTTCACCATCCTGCTGGCCAAGCATGGCATCGACCCCGACAAGGACGTGACGTGGCGCCAGTACCCTGCCGACCTGCTCGGCGTGGCGGTCGACAAGGGCGAGATCCAGGCCATTGCCGACGGCGACCCCAATCTCTACCTGCTGGAAAAGCGCACCAACGGCGCCTACGTGGAGCTGGCCACCAACCTCACCGGCGAGTACGCGCGCAAGGTCTGCTGCGTGGTCGGCGCGCGCGGCGAACTGGTGCGCAACGACCGCCCCGCGGCGACGTCGTTGGCGCGCGCCATCGTGCAGGCCACCGACTATGTCAACGAGAATCCCAACGAGGCCGCGAAGGTGTTCGCCAGGTACTCGCCCAAGATCAATCCGGAGGACCTGCGCAAGCTCTACGCCACGCTGACCTATACCCACCACCCGACCGGTGTCGACCTGCGCGACGAGATCGCGTTCTACGCCGACGATTTCCGCCGCATCGGCGTGCTGAAGAAGTCCACCGATGCCAAACGCCTGGCGCAGCATGTCTACGCCAATGTGCTGGGGTAATGCCATGACCACAAGCCAAAGCGCGCTCGATCCCGGTCTCGGGCGCCAGCCCTCCGCTGCGCCCGCACCGCACGCACCGTACGCAACCGCAGCCGCATCCAGCCACGCCGGCCGGATCTGGGCTACCGGCATTTTCGCCGCACTGGCGTGGGCAGCGTTTGGTGCGCTGACATGGCAATGGCCCAACCAGGCAGGGGGCTTCAGCGACTGGGCCTATACCGCGGAGCTTGGCATCGCGGCGCTGGTGGGCGCGGCCGTGCTCGCCGTGGTGGCGCTGGCGGGTCAGCGGGCCCGGACCGCGCAGCGTCCGCTGGCGGCGTTGCGCGCCGCCGGCCCGTGGCTGGTGGCGCTGCCCGTCGCGCTGTCGGCCTGGGAAATCCTGACCGCCAAGACCGCGATCCTGCCGACGCCCTTCTTCGCGCCGCCGCAAGCGCTGATCGAGGTGTATGCGGACGACTGGCCACGGCTGGGCGAGAGTGCGCTGAACACGCTGAAGCTACTCGGGCTGGGCGTCGCGTATGGCGGTCTGGCGGGCTTCCTGGTGGGCGTGTCGATCGGCTGGTCGCGGCGCATCGGCTACTGGGTGCATCCGGTGCTGCGCGTGCTGGGGCCGTTGCCGTCGACCGCGCTGCTGCCGCTGACCTTCTACTTCTTCCCGTCGAGCTATGCCGCGGCGGTGTTCCTGATTGCGCTGGCCACGGCGTTCCCGGTGGCGGTGCTGACGTGGTCGGGTGTGGCCGGCGTCAGCAAGAGCTATTACGACGTCGCGCGCACGCTGGGCGCATCGGGCTGGTTCCTGGTGCTGCGCGTGGCCATCCCTGCGGCGCTGCCGCAGGTGTTCGTCGGCCTGTTCATGGGGCTCGGCGCTTCGTTCTCGGTACTGGTCACGGCGGAGATGATGGGCGTGAAGTCGGGCCTGGGCTGGTATCTGACCTGGGCCCAGGGCTGGGCCTCGTACGTCAACATGTATGCGGCGCTGATCGTGATGGCGCTGCTGTTCTCGGGCGTGATCACGCTGCTGTTCGCCGCGCGCGACCGCGTGTTGTCGTGGCAGAAGGGGACGGTGAAATGGTGAGCGTGGTCGAGCGGTTGAAGGCAGCGGGTTCTTTCCCGCGCGCGAAGCAGGCTTCCCTTTCCCGCCACGCGCAGAGCGAAGACGCGGGAACGCCGACCGGCGCCCGTATCGATATCCGGCAGGTCAGCCACTGGTTCGGCCAGGGCAACGAGCGCCTGCAGGTCCTCGACGACGTCGATCTCGACGTCGCGCCGGGCGAATTCGTTGCCCTGCTCGGCCCCAGCGGCTGCGGCAAGTCCACGTTGCTGCGGCTGGTCGCGGGCCTGGAGCAGCCCACGTCGGGAGACATCCTGCAGGACGGCGTGCCGATTACCGAGCCGGACCCGTCGCGCATCGTGGTGTTCCAGGACCCGACGCTCTACCCGTGGCGGCGTGTCTGGGACAACGTCGCGCTCGGGCTGCAGGCGCAGGGCGTCCTCGCGCAGCAGCGCCATCGCGTCGACGACGCGTTGCGCCGGGTCGGACTGGAATCGTTCGCGCGCGCCTTCCCGCATCAGCTGTCCGGCGGCATGGCGCAGCGCGTGGCGCTGGCGCGCGCGCTGGTCAACGAGCCGCGGCTGCTGGTGCTTGACGAACCGCTCGGCAAGCTGGATTCGCTGACGCGGCTGGCGATGCAGAGCGACCTGGTCGAGCTGTGGCAGCGCTCGCGCTTCTCGGCGCTGCTGGTCACGCACGACGTGGAAGAGGCGCTGTTCCTGGCGCAGCGCGTCATCGTGTTCAGCCAGCGCCCAGCGCGCATCGCGGCCGAGATCCGCGTCGACCTGCCCTATCCCCGCCATCGCGGCGATCCGCGCCTGACCGCGTTGCGCCATGAGGCGCTGCGCCACCTGGGACTCGACGCCAGCTGGTAATGATGGGCATGGCGCCGTACTTCCCCGCGCGGGCCGCGCGATGAGCGGCCCGCCGCCGCAGGCCTGGCTGAATGCGTTGCTGGTGCTGGTGGAGGCGCTGCAGCGCGGCCTGCTGTCGCTCTTGCATGTGCTGGGCCTGACTGGAGACAGCCACGGCCAGCCCGCCTGGCCATGGGCACGGCGCGTGGCCGGCGAAACCCTTCTGATCGATCTCGGCCTGGCACGCCAGCTCGGCCTGACCCTGTGCGCCGTTGCCGTCGCGGTGCTGGCCGTGGCGTTGGCCCTGGCCTGGCGCCGCCGTCGCGGCGTGCTGCTGGCTGTCGGCGCGCTGGCGCTGGTGGCAGCGCCATGGCCCACTGCATCGCTGCTGTTCGTGCCGGCCGCGCCCACCAGCTTCCACGCCAGCCCGACGCGCTTTTCCGTCGACACCATTGCCCTGGGCGCGCGCGTCTATGCGCAGCATTGCGCCGGCTGCCACGGCACGGACGGGCGCGGCGAAGGGCCGCTCGCCGCCGGCCTGGCGGTGTGGCCGCCCACGCTGGCCAGCCCGCTGCTGGCGCGGCGAGCCGACGGCGAGCTGTTCTGGCATGTGCTGGCCGGCATGCGCGACCGGCTCGGGCAACCCACTATGCCGGCCTTCCGCGACCAGCTTGGCGATGCCGAGGCCTGGGCCGTGATCGACTATATGAAGGCGCTGTCGGCTAGCAGCGGCAGCGCAGGTAACTGGCCGGTGCCGCTGCAACTGCCCGAGCTTGCGGTCCGTTGCGGCGACGCCGCGCCGGTGGCCCTGTCCGCATGGCGCGGCGGGCAGCGCGTGCGGCTGGTGGCGGTCGACGGCGCCTCTACTCTGCCCTTCGACGATCCCCGCTTCCTGACCGTGCTGGTCACGCCCGACGGCCGCCCGCCGGCGCAGGTGCCGCGCTTCCGCGCGGGCTGCACCGCAGCCTCGGCGCATGCCTGGCAAGCGGTCGCGGCGATCTCCGGCCAGGCGCCGGCACGGCTGGCCGGCACGCAGTTGCTGGCCGACCGCGACGGCTGGCTGCGCGCCCAAGGCACGCCTGGCCGGCCGTGGTCCGACGCGGACCTGGTCTGCGTGTCGGGTCCTGACGCCGCCACGCCACGTACGCCCTCCCCGGTGGCCGACGGCCTGACCGCGCTGTTGCTGCGCATGGACGCCGAGCCGGTGCGCTTCGTCAAGGGCGGCTTCATTCACTGAGCTGCCGTCACCGGGCCGCACCGTTCGCGTGCGGTCCACCTCATCGACCTCCCTTTTTTACTGCCGCCGCTGGGGATTTTTTGCGGCCTGCGGTAGATCCGCTGGCGACGACTGCCGCATCTCAGACCTAAAAATGCCTTATGGAGCACTCAATTTCACTTGTTGTCTCGATTTTTAATCAATTTCATTCCGTAAACCAAAACTTTCTATTGACCAACGGAAATCTTCCGCCTACATTTCCCCCAACAAGCAATTTTCCGGAACGCCTTGTTCCACTTTATAACACCCTCATCAGGAGACAACGCCATGCGCGACCTCGAAACCACCTCGAATCCCGCCGTTTCCGGTGGCTCGGCCGCCGCGAAGGACAGCCAGGTTCCCGCCGGCCCGCAGACCATGACCCCGTCCGAAGCCTTCGTCGAAACGCTGGCCGCGAACGGCGTGACCGACATGTTCGGCATCATGGGCTCGGCCTTCATGGACGCGATGGACATCTTCGCGCCGGCCGGCATCCGCCTGATCCCGGTGGTGCACGAGCAAGGCGCCGGCCACATGGCCGACGGCTACGCCCGCGTGTCGGGCCGCCACGGCGTGGTGATCGGCCAGAACGGCCCCGGCATCTCCAACTGCGTGACCTCGATCGCCGCCGCCTACTGGGCCCACAGCCCGGTGGTGATCGTCACCCCCGAGGCCGGCACCATGGGCATCGGCCTGGGTGGCTTCCAGGAAGCCAACCAGCTGCCGATGTTCCAGGAGTTCACCAAGTACCAGGGGCACGTCACCAACCCGGCGCGCATGGCCGAGTTCACCGCGCGCTGCTTCGACCGCGCCAAGGC
The DNA here is from genome assembly GCF_003254285.1 of Cupriavidus phytorum. Lineage (NCBI taxonomy): Bacteria > Pseudomonadati > Pseudomonadota > Betaproteobacteria > Burkholderiales > Burkholderiaceae > Cupriavidus > Cupriavidus phytorum. The sequence goes on along the minus strand of NZ_QKZN01000001.1, from coordinate 865,459 downwards.
CGAAATGGGCCCGACCCAGCTGAACATCCCGCGCGACCACTTCTACGGCAAGATCACCGCAGAGATTCCGAAGCCGCAGCACCTCGACCGCGGCCCCGGCGGCGAGCAGAGCCTGAACGAAGCGGCCGAACTGCTGGCCAACGCCAAGTTCCCGGTGATCATCTCCGGCGGCGGCGTGGTAATGGCCGATGCCATCGAGGAATGCAAGGCGCTGGCCGAGCGCCTCGGTGCACCGGTGGTCAACAGCTACCTGCACAACGACTCGTTCCCGGCCAGCCACCCGCTGTGGTGCGGCCCGCTGGGCTACCAGGGCTCGAAGGCGGCGATGAAGCTGATCTCGCGCGCCGACGTGGTGGTGGCGCTGGGCTCGCGCCTGGGGCCGTTCGGCACCCTGCCGCAGCACGGCATGGACTACTGGCCCAAGACCGCCAAGATCATCCAGATCGACGCCGACCACAAGATGCTCGGCCTGGTGAAGAAGATCTCGGTCGGCATCTGCGGCGACGCCAAGGCCGCCGCGGTCGCGCTGACCCAGCGCCTGGCCGGCCGCACGCTGGCCTGCGATGCCACCCGCGACGGCCGCGCCACCGAAATCGCCAACGAGAAGGCGGCGTGGGAGAAGGAGCTGGACGACTGGACGCACGAGCGCGACCCGTACAGCCTCGACATGATCGAAGAGCAGAAGAACGAGCGCACGCCCACCGGCGGCCACTACCTGCATCCGCGCCAGGTGCTGCGCGAGCTGGAAAAGGCCATGCCGGAAGACGTGATGGTGTCGACCGACATCGGCAACATCAACTCGGTGGCCAACAGCTACCTGCGCTTCGAGAAGCCGCGCAGCTTCTTCGCGGCGATGAGCTGGGGCAACTGCGGCTACGCCTTCCCCACCATCATCGGCGCCAAGGTCGCGGCACCGCATCGCCCGGCCGTGTCGTACGCCGGTGACGGCGCCTGGGGCATGAGCCTGATGGAAACCATGACCTGCGTGCGCCACAACATCCCGGTGACCGCGGTGGTGTTCCACAACCGCCAGTGGGGCGCGGAGAAGAAGAACCAGGTGGACTTCTACAACCGCCGCTTCGTCGCGGGCGAGCTCGACAACCAGAGCTTCGCCGGCATCGCCAAGGCGATGGGCGCAGAAGGCATCGTGGTCGACCGCCTGGAAGACGTGGGCCCGGCACTGAAGCGCGCCATCGACCTGCAGATGAACCACGGCAAGACCACCATCATCGAGATCATGTGCACGCGCGAACTGGGCGACCCGTTCCGCCGCGATGCGCTGGCCAAGCCGGTGCGCTACCTGGACAAGTACAAGGATTACGTCTGAGTCCGAGCTTGCACAGGCGCATCGCTTGCGATGAGCGTATCCCCTCTCCCGCAAGCGGGAGAGGGGAGAACACCAAGGGCATAGCGTCGGACGCTGGCCCTTTTTTCAGTTTCACCGAGCCAACCATGAAACCCATCCTCCGCATCATCGACCGCGCCCGCGCCGCGCCTCGCCGCATCGTGCTGTGCGAGGCTGACGACCCGCGCATCCTGCAGGCCGCGCAACGCGCCACGCAGGAAGGCATCGCGCGCATCGTGCTGGTTGGTGACCCGCGCCAGATCAACGCCGCCGCGGCCATCCACGGCATCGCCCTCGACGGCATGACGCTGGTCGATCCCGCCACCTCGGCGCTGACGCCCTCCTTCGCCCAGCAGCTTTTCGCGCTGCGCCAGAAAAAGGGCATGACGCTCGACCAAGCCAAGCGCGCCGTGCTGGATCCGCTGTGCTTTGCCAACCTGATGGTGCGGCTGGGCCATGCCGACGGCTCGGTCGCGGGCGCTGCCCACACCACCGCCGACGTGGTGCGCAACGCGATTCAGCTGATCGGGCTGGCGCCGGGCTTCCGGCTGGTGTCGAGCTTCTTCCTGATGATGCTGTGCGAGCCGTTCCACACGCTCAAGGGCGGGCTGATCTTCTCTGACTGCGGACTGGTGGTCGATCCGGATGCCGAGGCCCTGGCCGATATCGCCATGGCCGCCGCGGACAGCGCGCGCGCGCTGCTGAACGACGAGCCGCGCGTGGCGATGCTGTCGTTCTCGACCAGCGGCAGCGCACACCATGCCGCGGTCGACAAGGTGGTGGCCGCGACCGAGCGCGTACGCGCGCAGCGCCCCGGCCTGGCCATCGACGGCGACGTGCAGCTCGATGCCGCCATCGTCGCCGAGATCGCCGCGCGCAAGGTCGCGCATTCGCAGGTGAACGGCCACGCCAACGTGCTGGTGTTCCCCAGCCTGGAGGCCGGCAATATCGGCTACAAGCTGGCCGAGCGCGTCGGCGGCGCCAAGGCCATCGGCCCGATGCTGCAGGGACTGAACAAGCCGGCCAACGACCTCTCGCGCGGCTGCAGCGCCGACGACGTGTTCCATGTGGTCGCCGTCACCGTGGTCCAGGCGCAAGCCAGCGCGGACCAGGCCACCAAAGGCGAGCAGGCGGCATGAAAGCGGAATTGTTGTTGCCGCTGCTGGGCCTGCAAGCCCTGCTCGGTGCCGGTACCTATTTCCAGACGGTGACCGGCTTTGGCCTCGGCATGATCGTGATGGGTGCCACCAGCGGGCTGGGGCTGGCGCCGGTAGCTACCGTCGCCGCCGTGGTCAGCCTGGTGACGCTGGCCAACAGCGCCTGCGCGCTGCCGGGCAAGTTCCAGCATATCGACTGGCGCGCCGTGGGCGCGGCGGCGATCGGCATCCTGCCTTCGGTGCTGGTCGGCGTGCTGGTGCTGGAATACCTGAGCAGCACCGCCGCCACGCTGCTGCAGCTGCTGCTGGGCGCGGTGATCCTGTACGGCGGCCTCAGCGCCGCCTTCAAACCCGAGCCGCTGCCGCAACGTTCCGGCGACGGCAGCTTCTTCATGAGCGGCGTGTTCGGCGGCTTGCTGAGCGGCATGTTCGGCGTCTCCGGGCCGCCGCTGATCTTCCAGTTCTACCGGCAGCCGATGAAGCCGGTGGAGATCCGCTGCGCGCTGATCCTGGTATTCACCGTGACCTCGTCCGTGCGCACGTTGTTCTCGGCCTGGCAAGGTCAACTCGACGCCGCGATCTGGCTGCAGGCCGCGGTCGGGGTGCCGGTGGTGGTGATCGCCACGCTGCTCGGCCGGCGCTTTCCGCCGCCGTTCTCGCCGACCACGACACGGCGGGTCGCGTTCGGGGTGCTGATCGGGATCGGGGTCAGTTTGATGCTGCCGGCGATTTCGGCGTGGTTGCGCTGAGTGAAGCCATCCTCGCTCCGGCCTGCGCCTTCGGTCAGGACCGCTTGGATGCCAGCATTGTCATGATTTCCGCCCGGAACGCATGCATGCGTGGATAGACGCGCTTGGGATCCATGCTGTCGCCGTGCACTGGCTGGCGGTCGCCAAACGCCATGTGCGCGAGCAGCCGGCCAAAGACATTGGCATCGTCGAGCACGGCAACAAGTTGCCTCGTCACGGCCTCGTCGCCGCAAACCAGTGCGGCGACATCGCGGGCGAGAAGCGCTGCGGCCGCGAGGTCGAGGTCGAAGTCATATTGCTCCAGCAGGTCAGCTTCCTGCTCGTATAGCCGGTCCTGGTTGCCGGCTGCTTCATAGCTGCATAACAAGGTCAACAAATCGGTGGCGTCGCGTCTGTCGTCGCAATGGCGGTCGTGCCATGCAAGAAGCTTGAGCATTGCCAGCCCGGGCAGCGAGGCGAACGCGACAATCAGCCCGTCATCGACAATGATGCGAATAGCCGCATCGAAGGCTTGGCGAAAGCCTGCGACGTTCATCACCGTATCCATGGCGGGCGGCCAGGCGATGCTCGCAGCGGGCCTTTCGATGGCTCCGAACGGAATGATATCGAGCACCATCACACGTTCACTGCCGCGGTGGTAAGTGAGTTTGTGGGCGTTCTTGTCGACCGGCCGGAACCGGCCGGTTGCGACCAGTCGTTGTCGCAGCGCTTCGTGTTCGGCCCAGTCAGCAATGCAGATCCCGATGTCGATATCGTAAGTGCGACGGGCCGGCCGGTTGCCGAAGAGATTCTCGAGGATTACCTGCCTGGCTGTCGCACCGCCAACGAAGTAGGCGATGCCAAGCTGCCTGGCGACAGCGTCCAGGTCGCTCAGCAGGGCCTTGCTTTCGGCGTCGATGGGCCGCGCCGCGGGAACTTCATGGATGATAGGCAAGGTACTTTGATCTAATCTGCCGCGCGGCCTCGACATTGCGCGATTCTCCGGTATCGAGCAGGTCGGCGTACACGAGCACCGGATGCGCAACACTGGGCGCCACGACCGTCGCCGACGTAAGCCCCGCTGGCCAGAAGCGATGCACGATCTCCACCTCGCCCGCAGGGTCTGCCTTCAGCCTCGCGTCGAGGATGAGTTCGCGAGGCGTCGCCGAACCCGCGTACAGCGTGATGCGTTCGGCCCGCAGATTATGCGCAAGCTTCTCTGCGGCCGCCTCACCTCCAAGGACGGCGTCGTATCGTTGAAGGTCGATGCGCTGCCACCACTCCGGCCGCGTCGCGGTAAATCGCTTGCTCGCCAGTTTCGGCCGGAGCCGCAACGGATAAAGCGTCGCCCATTCGTCCACGACACGCGCCCAGTCACTGAAGCGGCGCTTGCCATCATCGCCTACCCCTGCCAGGCCGCGTTGGAGCAGGTCGTCCAATGCAAGATTGACCGTGCTCAGCGCAACGCCGGCCGCGTTGGCAATCGATCGGTACGGAGCGTTCAGCAGACCCGGGTCCGCAATCAGCGCGAACAGGACTTCCAGTTGCTTGGGACTCGCAGTCCGTGCGCGTCGCGCCGGCACGCTGCCGGCCGGCGCGCGGCGACCCACCACATATATCAATGCGTCCGGAAAACGCAGCGAAACGTTGCCCGCGGTATCGATGAAGGCGATGTCATGGCTGCGCAGGCGCTCGGCCATATCGGCTGACACGTATGACGTGACAAGCAGCATCTTTTGTCCGAGCCGACGCTGCATTTCCGCGATCGGGGACACGGCGGAGAAGCGATCCACCGCGCGCCGCACCGTCACGGGCAAGGTGCAGATGCGGCCGTCACCCAGATCGAAGCGCATCGCGCCGTCCGGCTGTAAATCGGAACGTGACGATGCTGGCACGGCCGCGCCCAGGCCGGTCGCATTATGGAAGGCGCTGGCGGCAGCGTGGAGCAGGAATTCGTTGTCTACAGGCGTTTTACGCATCACATAAGATGTGTTCGAGTTTTATGCGTTGTACGCGTAACGCGTACGTTTGCAAAACATCATACAACGCCTGTCGCGTGCGTACGAATATTCAGCGCTGTACGCGGAACGCGTACATGGCCACCCGGCACTTCAGCGTGCCGCCTCCGTCAATGCCGCCATGAACGCCTGCCGCATCGGCGTGTGCTCGGCGTTGCGATGTCGAAGCACCCCTACCGTTCCCTCGCGGCGATAAGGCAGCGGCAACGGCACCACCTGGCGGCCCAGCGCGTGGAAATACGCGGTCATCCGGCCGGACATCACCGCCAGCAATTCGCCTTGGCTCAGCGTTTACGAAGGCGCGGACTGGGGCGAGCTGTACGACCTGGACCACGATCCGACGGAATTCGCGCAATCTCTGGCACGAACCTGCGCTGGCGGATGTGCGCCAGCAACTGCTGCATGAGCTGGTGCAGACGATGATCGCGCATAGCGACGCCAGCCCCAACCCGACCGCGCTGGCCTGAGGCCAGCGACTGCAGCAGAGCCGTCCACAGCGGCTGCCATACCGATAACGATTCGACGGAGACAAAGCATGACCCGCCTCACCCCCTTCCTGTCCGCCATCGCATTGCTGGCCGCCGTGCCTGCGCACGCGCAGGACGCGTACCCGTCGCGCCCGGTACGCCTGATCGTCAACTTCCCGGCCGGGGGCCCGCTCGATACCGTGGCCCGGCTCGTCGCCGAGCGCGCCGGGCGCGACCTCAGGCAGCCGGTGGTGGTCGAGAACCGCGCCGGCGCCGGCGGCAACGTCGGCGCGGAAGCCGCCGCGCGCGCCGCGCCCGATCGCTATACGCTGCTGATGTCGACCGACACGCTGGTGACGGTCAACCCGTTCGCCTACCGCAAGATGGCATTCGACCCGGTGCGCGACCTGCAGCCGATCGGGCTGGCCGGCACCTTCAACCAGGTGCTGGTGACGCATCCGGACCTGAAGGCCGGCAACCTGAACCAGTTCCTGGCGCTGGCCCGGAGCAAGGACCTGTCCTATGCGTCGGCGGGCATCGCGTCGCCCGGCCATATCGCCTTCGAGATGCTCAAGGTGCGCACCCGCATCCCCGCCACCCACGTGCCTTACAAGGGCAATGCGCCGGCGCTGAGCGACGTGCTGGCGGGCCAGGTCCCGGCCGGCTTCCTGGCCACGCCCACGGCGGTGCAGTACATCCGCAGCGGCAAGCTGGTGCCGCTGGCGGTTTCCGGCAACAAGCGCGATCCGCTGCTGCCGGACGTGCCCACCGTGGCCGAAGCCGGCGTCGCGGGCTTTGACGCCGAGTTTGCTTTCGTGATGCTGGCGCCCGCGGGCATGCCCGCCCCGATCCGCGCGCGCTGGGAGCAAGAACTCAAATCCATCTTCGCCGATGCCGGGTTCCAGCGCACGCTGGCAGCGCAGGGCGTGCGGCCGCAGGCCAGCGACGGCGCCCAGGCGGCACAGTGGCTGGGCGCGGGCAGCAAGCGTTGGGGAGAGCTGATCCGCAAGCTGGCGATCTCGCTGGATTGAGGCCGCCAGCACCTGCCCTGGCGCGCGGCTGCGCTCAGGCCACCGTCCCAGCCGGCCGCGCCAGCGGCGCCGCGTCTTCCTTGCCGCCACTGCCGCCAGCCTGCTCCAGGTCCATGCCGGTGGTTTCGGGTAGCAGCGCGGCGGCCACCACCACCATCGCATAGCCGACCCCCGCGACAATCGCGATCGCGGTCGGCAGCGAGGTGTGCTCCGAGCTGAGCCATCCCACCGACAGCGGAAACAGCGAGCCGATCACGCGGCCGGCATTGTACGAAACGCCATACCCCGTCGCGCGGATATCGTTGGGATAGGACTCGGCGATGGTTGCGCCGATCCCGGCAAACACGCCCTGCATCAGCACGCCGAGCGGGAAGCCGAGGAACAGCATGGAAGTGTTGGACACCGGGATCACCATGTAGACCAGCGCGGCGATGAACGCCCCCGCGGCGAAGACGATGTAGGTCAGCCGGCGGCCCCAGCGGTCGGTGGCATAGGCGCCCGCCACGTAGCCGGCCAGTGAGCCGATGATGGTGACCGTCAGGTAGGAACTGGTGCCGAACACCGACAGGCCGCGCTCGGTCTTGAGGAAGGTCGGCAGCCACGTGGCGATGGCGTAGTAAGCGCCCAGCATGCCGCCTGACAGCAGGCTGCACAGCAGGGTCTTGGCCAGCAGCGGGCCGCGGAAGAGCCGGCCCAGCCCGGCCAGCGCCGAGCCGTGGTTGCCGGCAGCGCGGCTCTTCAGGAAGATCTCGGGCTCTTCGAGGTTGCGGCGCAGGTAGATCACCACCAGCGCCGGCAGGATGCCGAGGAAGAAGCAGACGCGCCATGCCGTCTCGGCCGGCAGCACGCTGAACGTGATCGCATACACGATCGCCGCCGCGCCCCAGCCGAAGGAATAGCTGCTGGCGGTAAAGCCCGAATATTTGCCGCGGTGCGCGGGGTTGCGGATCATCTCGGTCACCAGCACCATGCACAGCGACGATTCGCCGCCGAACCCCAGCCCCTGGATCATGCGGAATACCATCAGTTGCTCCGGCGACTGTGCCAGCCCGCACAGGAAGCACGCGCCCGCGAACACGATGATGGTCCAGCGCAGCACGCGCACGCGGCCGTAGCGATCGGCCAGGATGCCGGCCCCGATGGCCCCGACCAGCGACGACACCAGCGTCCAGGTGACGATCGCCCCGGCGGTCGATTTGCTCATGCCCCACTGCCCCAGCAGCGTGGAGATGAGGAAGGAATAGATCATGAAGTCGAACACGTCGACGGCATGCCCCAGGAACGCGCCATAGAATCCCTTGCGCTCCATGCGCGACAAATCACGGAACCAATCGAACATGATCCCCTCCCCTGTGGTGTGTGATGTGTTGTGGTTGGTTGTGGTCAGTTGCAGTGCGCCGCGGACTGCGGCGGCTTCGGCGTCCGATATGCATAGCCCGCTTCCTCCAGCAGGCAGGCAAAACGCAAGGCGGTGAAATCCTGGTAGCGGCCGGCGACGATCTGCACGCCAACCGGCAGCCCGCCGGCACCAGGGCCGATCGGCGCCACGGCGGAAGGCAGGCCGCACAGCCCCGAATGGCCGGCCCAGAACAACTGCGTGGTCATCGGCTGCGGGCGGCCGTTGACGGTGAGCATGCGCTGCCACGGTTCGCCGGCCTCGTCGAGCGCAAACGCCGTAGTGGCGGCGGCCGGACACAGCAGCACGTCGTAGCGGGTGAAGAAGCTGCGCCAGGCGGCGGCGAAGCGTTCGCGCGCCACCTGCAGGCGCAGCCAGTCGCGGTGGCGCAGCGTCGCGCCGGTGTACTGCAGGGTCGCGTAGTCGTGATCGCCGGCGGTGGCGGTGGCGCTGCGGGCCAGCGCATCGGCGAAGGCCGCGTCATCCATGTGCACCGAGGTGGTGGCACGCAGCAGCGTCACGTAGGCATGCCACAACTCGCCGGCGTCGAAGTCCGGCCGTTCATGCCAGCCGACGTGGGCACCTTGCTCCGCCAGCCACTGGCCCAGCTGCTCGATCTGCGCGGCGACCTCGCCGTCCGCTTCGGCCTGGGCATGGGTCGGCAGCACAGCGATGCGGAAGTCGGCGAGCCGGCGGTGCGGGCATTCCGGCCACTGCAGGCGATATGGCAGCGCGTCGTCACCGTGCGGGCCCGCGATGACGCGCAATACCGGTTCCAGGTCGCGCGCGCTACGAGCCAGCGGGCCGGCGACATTGATGTCCTGCTCGCCGAAGCGCGCGGCACCGGTGCCGTGGCCGGCCAGCGGCACCAGCCCGTGGCTCGGCTTGAGCGAGAAAATGCCGCAGTAGTGCGCGGGATTGCGCAGCGACGAACCGATATCGGAACCCACGTCGAAGAACGACAGGCCGGCGCAGACCGCCGCGGCGCTGCCGCCCGACGACCCGCCCGGCGTGCGCGTCGGATCGTGCGGGTTGCGCGTGGTGCCGTAGATCGCGTTGTAGCTCTGCCAATCGCGCAGGCCGAGCGGGACGTTGGTCTTGCCGAGCAGGATCGCGCCGGCGTCGCGCAGCCGCTGCACCACCACCGCGTCGCGCTCCGCCACGTGCCCGCGCAGGGCCGGATTGCCGCAGGTGGTCGGCCAGCCGGCGACGTCGAACGACTCCTTGACCGAGAACGGCACGCCGTCGAGCACGCCGCGTGCCTGGCCGGCACGGCGGCGCCGGTCACTGTCGCGCGCCGCCGCGCGGGCCGCATCGAAATCCGACAGCACCAGCGCGTTGATGATGCCGTGCCATTGCCGCTGGGCCGCCTCGCAGGCATTCACTAGCTGCTCCGACGACACCGTGCCATCGGCAAGCCGCTGCGCCACCTCCCATAGCGGCGGAAAGCCGCCAGTCGTCCAGTCCGGCAGGTTCACATCGGCTCCTTGTCGTTATCCGCGCCGTTTCGGCGCGGTGGGGGCGTATGAGGGCTCACGGTATCTCGGCTGCGTTGGTATACTATATTCCGTATCTCGCGCAGCGCAAGGGAAAAGCATGCGCGCGAGGTCGCGAGCGAGCTTTGCGAAGGTATTGGATGACAGGGAAGGATGGCCCGCAGGACGCGTGCCAGGAGGGAGGCGGGAACAGCCAGGCGACGCGGCGGAGGCTCCGCCGCGCGTTATTCAGTGGGGATCAGCAATGGCCGCGGCGCGGCGCGCGGCCGCCCAGTGCAAGGAAAAAGCGGCCGATATCGCGTAGCCGCAGCGGCAACAGCGGGGTGGCATGGCGCACCGCGTCGCGCGCGGCAAAGTGGCCCAGCAATTGCTGGCCGACGGGTTGCGAAAGGTAGCGTTGTTCGGACGACTGCATGGCAAATCTCGTGATCTTGAGTGACTACAGTATACACTCAATTGGTGCAGTGCGTCATACCAGGGCACGTCATGCCACATGCAGGCCTGGGATGCGGCCGGACGGCAAGCCATCGACGGGACGGCCGAGAGAAGGCCGCCGAGGCGCTCAGGCTGCCTGCGCCGCGCTGCCCTGCCCGTCCACCGGCAGATCAGCGGCCTTGGCCGCGCTGTAAACGTGGCGCGCGGCCAGAAGTGCCGCGAGGTCGGCGTCGCCGGCGATCACCGCCTGCAGGATCTGCGCGTGCTCGTCCCAGTTCTGGCGCGCGCGCACCACGTTGGCGGGGCCGAACAGCACCGCGGTGCGCTCGCGCAGCGAACGCATCATTTCCTGCAGCACGCTGTTGGCCGCGATGGTGCCGAGCACTTCGTGGAAGCGCGTATTGAGCGCCAGCAGCTCATCCGCGCGACCCTGCGCCGCGGCCTCCATGCCCTGCCGCAACACGGTTTCCAGCTCCGCCACCAGCGCCGGGTCGCGCCGCTGCGCGGCGAGCTTGGCGTTGAGGCCCTCCAGTGTGGCGCGCACTTCGACCATCTCGCGCGCAATCACCGGTGACAGGCTGGCCACGGTCGCGCCGCGGCGGGGCTCGATCACCACCAGCCCTTCACTGGCGAGCGCGCGCAGCGCCTCGCGCACCGGGATGCGCGATACGCCCAGTTCCGCCGAGAGCTTGTTCTCCACCAGCCGTTCCCCCGGGGCGTATTTGCCGTTCAGGATGCCTTCGCGCAGCTTGTCGGTGACAAGGGCGAACAGCGGCGAGTGGCTGGCACCGAGGCTCAGCGGCTCGGCGGGCGCGGCAGGAGACGGAGTGAGGGACATGGGTCGGCAGAGGCGTAAGCGGAAAGGCTGGCGTCATTGTATACCAGCCATTTATGCATACCGCCATGTCTTAACAAGGGTGCTGGAACGTGAAGCTGTCGGCGTACAGGTGGTCGGGACTCGCCCCATGCTCGATAAAGGCGGAACGCGCGTCGCGGATCATGTCGGGCGAGCCGCACAGGTAGATCGCGTATTCGCTCAGGTCGCCAAGGTCGGCCAGCGCCGCGTCATGCACATAGCCGCGCCGGCCCCGCCAGTCCGCGCCGGCGCGTGACAGCACCGGCGCATAGCGGAAGTCGTAGAGCCGTTCGCCCCAGCCCGGAATCTCGCGGTGCAGGTACAGGTCCTGCGCCTGCCGCATGCCCCAGTACAACGACACCGGCGGGCAGTCGGGATCGTCCATCAGCGATTCCAGGATCGCCTTGATCGGCGCCAGGCCGGTGCCGGTGGCAACCATCAGCAGCGGCCGGTAGTCGCTGGCGCGGTAGAAGAAGCTGCCCAGCGGCAACTCGACCTCGATCGCATCGCCGGCACGCATGCGCGGCAGGATGCCATCGGTGAAGGCGCCGCCGGGAATGCGCCGCACGTGCAGGTCGATGCGCCCATCGCGCGGCACCGACGCCATCGAGAAGCTGCGGGCGAGCCCGTCGCCGCTCAGCAGCTTCAAATACTGGCCGGGCCGGTAGTCCAGCGCACCCGCGTCGGGCACCTCCAGCTCGACGTGCATGACGTCGGCCGACAGCGGGCGCAGCGCCCGCACCACCGCGCGATGCCGCGCCGGTTCGGCGCAGGCCTCCTCGTCGCGCGCCGTGCTGATGACAAGGTCGGCCTGCGGCTGCGCCTGGCACGCCAGCGCGAAACCCGCCGCGGCCTCGTCGGGGGCGAGGCCGAACGGTTCCTCGTCGTAGCGCACCTGTCCGTCGAGCAGGCGGATGCGGCAGGTGCCGCAGCCGCCCAGCTGGCAGTCGTGGCGCAAGGCAACGCCGGCGCGCTGCGCCGCCTGCAGCAGCGTCTCGCCGCGCTCGACCAAGAAGACCTGCTCCGTTTCGGCAACCTGGATGCGGTACGACATGGAAGCTCCCGGCAAGCGTGCTTACTTCTTGATATCGGCCTGCACCAGCACCCGCAGCTCCTGCGGCGCCAGCAGTTCGGCCAGCGCCTGCAGCGCGGCCAGGCCGGCCTGGGTGTCCTGCTCGCCGTTGCCGCCGGACAGGCCGATGCCGCCGATCACTTCGTCGTTGACGACGATCGGGAAGCCGCCGACAAAGGCGGCGAACTTGCCCTCGAAGCTCCACTGGATGCCGAAGGCCTCGTTGCCCGGTAGCGCCGGCCCGTTCGGCGGCGTGGTGAACAGGTGCGTCGAGCGCTTGTGGCCCGCGGCGGTGAACGCCTTGTTCCACGCGATCTGCGGACCGGTGATGCGGGCGCCGTCCATGCGCTCGAGCGCGAGCGGATAGCCGCCCTCGTCGACCACGCAGATCGACTCCAGCACGCCGATCTCTTCCGAGCGCCGGATCGCGGCCGCAACCATATGGCGCGCTTCGCGCAGTTCCAGCTTGATGGCATTCTTCATGACGATGACTCCTTGCTGCGGGACGCAGCTCATGCGCCCCGGTAGACGGTCTTGACCTGCGTATAGAACTCCAGCCCGGTGCGGCCCGATTCGCGGAAGGTCGAGGTGCTCGACCGCTTCAGCCCGCCGAACGGCGCGTTGACCAGGTTGCCGGTGGTGGTGCGGTTGATCTTGACCGTGCCCGCCTCGATGTCGTTGGCGAAGTGGTGGATGTAGCGCGGGTTGCTGGTGACGATGGCCGCGGCCAGGCCGTATTCGGTATCGTTGGCCTTGGCAATGGCGTCGGCATAGTCGGTGAAGCCCAGGATGGCGATCACCGGCCCGAAGATCTCCTCGCGCGCGATCCGCATCTGCGGGGTCACGTCGGCGAACACAGTCGGCGCGACGTAGTAGCCCTTGTCGTAATCGCCGCCGGTCAGCCGCGCACCGCCGCACAGCAGCGTCGCCTCGGCCTTGCCGACGTCGAGGTAGCGCAGCACCGTCTCCAGCTGCCGGGCCGATGCCAGCGGCCCCAGGTCCATGCCCGGCGTCATGCCGCTGCCGACCTTCAGCGTGGCAACCCTGGCCAGCAGGCGCTCGGTATAGGCCGCCTTGACCGCCTCGGCCACCAGCACGCGGCTGGTGCCGGTGCACGCCTGTCCCGACAGCGAGAACCCGCCCTTGATGGTCAGGTCCACCGCGCGGTCGAGATCGGCATCTTCCATCACGATCAGCGGGTTCTTGCCGCCCAGTTCCATCTGCGTGCGTGTGGTGAGCGGCACCGCCCGGTGGATCTGCTCGCCCGCGCGCGACGAGCCCGTGAACGAGATCGCGCGCACCGCCGGCGCCTCGGTGATGGCGGCGCCGATCTCGCCGGCGCTGCCGGTGATGAAGTTCAGCACGCCCTTGGGCAGCCCGGCCTTGACCAGCGCCTCGGCCAGCCGGTAGCCCGACAGCGGCGCCTCGGACGACGGCTTGAACACCACCGTGTTACCGGTCACCAGCGCCGGCGCGATCTTGCGCGCGGGGATCGATATCGGGAAATTCCACGGCGCGATCACCGTGACCACGCCCAGCGGCTCGCGCTGGCTGTAGACGAGCTGGTCGGGGTCGTCGTTGGGATACACCTCGCCGGTGAAGGTCTGCCCTTCCACGGCATAGAAGCGCAGCGTCTGGGCCGAGCGCAGCACCTCGTCGCGCGCCAGCGCCAGCGCCTTGCCTTCCTCGCGCGTCAGCTCGGCGGCGATGCTGTCGGCATTGGCTTCGAGGTGGTCGGCGGCGCGGTTGAGCATGGCGGCGCGCTTGCCGACCGGCGTCTTCTTCCAGCCGGCAAAGGCTGCGGCCGCAGCGGCCACGGCGGCCTGCGCGTCCACCGCGGACGACGCCTGGAAGCGGCCCACCAGGTCTGCGGTGTCGGCCGGGTTGACGTTGTCGAAGGTGCGGCCCGACTGGCAGGCCGTCCATTCGCCGTCGATATGGTTGAGGAACACAGTCATCGTCGATCCCGTTGCGTGGCGCCGCTCAGGCCGCCATGTCCAGTTCCGGCAGCGGCAGCTCCTGCTCGACGTAGTCGTGGTAGAGCGCGGTCGTGTACAGCAGGCGCATCTGCGCGCCGATTTCGCAGATCTTCAGGCAGCGCTGCTGCAGTTCCGGCGTATTGGCGTGCTCCAGCACGATCTGGTAGCCGCGCTCGCCGTGGATCTCGTCCGAGACGATATGCAGGTCGAAGAATTCGACCTCTTCGTCGGTGAACTGGTACTTGTCGCGCAGCGTCGGCGTCTGCTTGCGGTAGATCGACGGCACCTGCGATTCCAGTCCCACCACCAGGCCGGCCACGGCCACGATCGGGTCCTCGCGCATCGCCACCGCGTAGCACCAGCTCTGCAGGCCGCGCGTGGTGGGCGACATATTGTCCGGGTCGATCACGCGCTCGCGCGTGGTGCCGCAGGCTTCGGCAAAACGGATCAGCAGGTCGGTATGGCGGTCGCCGCCGATCTCTTCCTCATACATGTTGGCCAGCAGGAAGTCCTTGGCCTCGGTATAGCGGTCCGGCGTGCGCGCATAGATGTAGCCGAGGTAATCCGCGAACGGCCCGACGTAGTGGTAGTGGTTCTCGGCCCAGCGCGCGAGATGGGCGCGGGTCAGCTTGCCGCTGGCCCAGGCCACGCTGAACGGCGCCTGGTTGGCGCTCTTGCCTTTGATCGCTTGTTCGAGGGCGGCACGGAATGCTTCGCGGTTCATCAGTTCGGCCATGACGGGCTCCTGGTTGTCGGTGTGGGGCGATGCGATGGGTAGGGATGCCGGAAAAGCTGGTTTCGGTGTGTCCCGGCATGTTTGTATACTATATACAGTCGATCGGCGACGACAAGGGCTCTGTTGACTCATCCACATCAGTGTTTACCCGAGACGTCCGAGGCGGCGAGCGTCAGCCAGCACGGCGATTCGCCCCGCCCGCGATACGCGACCACGCGTATCCCGCCAGGGCGACGTCTTCCAACCCCACGCCGACCGACTTGTAGATCACGATGTCGTCATCGCGCTGTCGCGGCGACACCTTGCCGAGCACCACGTCGGCCAGTTCGACGATCTTTTCCGGCGGCAGTGCGCCGGGACCGGCCAGCACGATATCGCCCGCCTCGCGGGTCGATTGCGGCCGCCATTCCACCACCACGGCGGCGGCGCGGCGCAGCGCGGTGTCGTCCAGTTCGCGCGTGTGCGGCAGGCTCGAGCCGATCGCGGCGACGAAGGCGCCGGGCCGGATCGCCGCACCGGAGAACAGCGGCGCGGTCGCGCGCGAGGCGGTGACGATGATGTCGGCCTCGGCCACCGCGGCGTCGGGTTCGGCCAGCGCCACCGGGATGCCGCACTGCGCCGACAACCGCTCCGGCATGCCGGCGTCGGCATGCGGATCGGACACCAGGATGCGCTCCAGCCCGAGCGTGGCGCTGAGCTGGCGCGCGTGCTGCGCGCCCTGCGTGCCGGCACCGAACAGGGCCAGCGTGCGCGCACCGGCGCGGGCCAGCCGCTGCGCCGCCAGCGTGGTGCAGGCGGCCGTGCGCAGCCGCGTGATGGCGCCGGCGTCGAACGAAGCCAGCGGGCGGCCGTCTTCGGTAGAGAAGATCAGGATGACGAAGGAGAACTGGCCGTTGATGGTGGTGTAGACCTTGGCCCCGGCCACGCCCTGCTGCGGGATCACCGCGCCCAGCGTCGACAGCTTGACCGCGCCTGCCTCGGTGCGGATCCGCGCCTGCATCGCGGCATCGCCGCGGCCGAAGCTGGAAAAGGCCGTCGCCATGACGTCGAGGGCCGCTTCCGGCGTGACATGGGCATCGATCATGGCATCAGTGATGTGCTGCATGGAAACTCCGCTGGTGGGTTAGTTGCAAAGCGAGAAAATCCGTGTGGGCACGCCGTCTCAGGCAAACGCCGCGCGGCCGAGCACGCCCAGCGCGCCGGCCGCGCACAGGCCCAGCAGCAAGCGGCGCACGGCCTGGGCAGAAACGCGGCCGCGCAGCCGGTTCGACAGCGCAAACCCGGCCAGCAGGAACGGCGCGAGTGCCAGTGCCAGTAACAGTTGCGGCATGCCGAAGCGCCCGGCCAGCGTCAGCATGGCCAGCGACAGCACGGCGCCGCCCGACAGGATGGTGCCCATGGTTGCGCGCATCGGCGCAGGCGCCATGTGCTGCATGACCAGTGCGAACGGCGGCGCGCCGGCCGAAGTGATGGTCCCCATGAAGCCGGACAGCGTGCCGGCGATCACTACGTTGCGCGCCCCCGGCAGCAGCCGCCAGCCAAGCAGGCTCAGCGCCACCGCGGCCAGGATAGACAGCGAGAACAGCACCGCCAGCGGCCCCGGCGCCAGCCAGGCGATGGTCAGCACCGCCGCCGCGCCGCCGACTGCCCGCCCCACCAGGGCAAAGCCCGCCACCGGCCAGACGATGGCTTCGCGCTCGCGCAGCGCGCCCATCAGCGACAGGCAGCAACCCATCGCCAGCAGCGGCCCCGGCACCAGTTCCGGAAAAAAGATCGCGCCCAGCGGCGCGCACAGCATGGCAAAGCCGATCCCGCCCACGCCCTGCAGGCATGCGCCGGCCAGGATGAGCGCGCCCATCCACAGGTACTCCGGAGCGGAAAGGCCTGGAGGCAGCAGCGTCAGGAAGGCGGCGGGCATGGCATCGGTCATGGGCAGGGGAACAGCATGGTCCGGTTTTTAGAGAGGTTGTCGGTATACAGTCTACATACCGCCACGATCACCGGCAACGTATGGATGGACCGATGCACCATCGTACAGCACTGGATAACCCTGAAAATCCCTATAAATGTGCGCCTCACAGGCACATTGCACCGGCCTGAAATCCGCGTAAGTCCGGATGAAAAATCGCTTGGCGCGCAACAACTCTGGAATATAGTATACCGACACGGACCAACGCAGTCCGATGGAACCGCCCCCAAACCCCTCCGCCCCCAGGGAGTCTTCATGTCACAACAAGTCGTGATCGGTGCCGCGCACTGGATCTATCTGTCAGGGGTAGCAGTCATCGTGCTGACGATGATCCTGCGTGCCAATGTCGTCGTCCCCTCGATCGTCGGCACCGCCCTGGTCGTGTTCGCGCTGACCGGCAGCCCGGTGTCGGCACTGGCCGGGGTGTTCTCGGCCAGCCTGGTCGCCGCGCGCGAGCTGTTCAATATCTTCCTGGTGATCGCGTTCATGACGGCGCTGCTCAACGCGCTCAAGACGCTGCGCTCGGACATCCGCATGGTCGAGCCTTTCCGCGTGGTGATGAAGAACGGGCATTCGGCGTTCTTTATCCTGGCCGGCATCACCTACCTGATCTCGCTGTTCTTCTGGCCGACGCCGGCGGTGCCGCTGGTGTCGGCCATCCTGCTGCCGGCGGCGATCGCGGCCGGGCTGCCGCCGCTGGCGGGCGCGATGGCGATTGCCATCGCCGGGCAAGGCATGGCGCTGTCGTCGGACTATGTGATCGGCGTCGCGCCCGGCATCAGCGCCAAGGCCGCCGGCGCGGCGGTCAGCGCCGCGGTGGTGGCCGACCGCGCGCTGGCGCTGTCGCTGATCACCGGCGGCATCGCGCTGTGCCTGGCCTACCTGTCGATGCGCAAGCACATCGTGCCGGCGTGCGGCACGCTGCTCGACCGCTGGCAGGCGCGCGCCGGCGGCAGCGCCGAAGCCATCGATGGCGGCATCACCTTCGACAAGGCCGAGATCGCCAGGGGCACCGCCCACGCCGAACCGCTCGCCACCGACAGCAATATCGAAGCCAGCCTGTCGATGGTCGCGCGGCGGCGGGTGAAGTGGTCCAAATGCTTTGCCATCGTGACGCCGCTGGCCTTTCTAGCGGTGGTCGCAGTGATGGTGCTGCCCAAGCTTGGCGCCGGCGTGCAGGACCTGAAGGGCGGCGAAGCGGCCGCGCTGGTGGGCGGGGTCGCGGCGGTGCTGATGATGCTGGCGACGCTGGCCGCCGAAGGCCCGCGGCGCATGCTGGATGTCTGCCCGGAGCACATCACCGACGGCTTCGTCTTTGCCTTCAAGGCCATGGGGTCGGTGCTGCCGATCGCGGGCTTCTTCTTCGTCGGCGCCGGCGAGACCGCGGCGCACATCCTCGGCCTGCCGCCGGGCAAGGCGCCCAGCCTGCTGTTCGAGCTGATCCAGGCCTACCAGCACCTGATCCCCGACAACCACATGCTGGTCGCCTTCGGCGTGCTGCTGGTCGGCATGATCACCGGCATCGACGGCTCCGGCTTCGCCGGCCTGCCGCTGACCGGCACGCTGGCCGGCGCACTGGGCCCGGTGGTCGGCTTCGACCCCGCCACGCTGGCGGCGGTCGGCCAGATGGGCGCGGTCTGGACCGGCGGCGGCACGCTGGTGGCGTGGTCGTCGCTGATCGCGGTGGCCGGCTTTGCCCGCGTGCCGGTGCTGGAAGCGGTGCGCGCGCTGCTGATCCCGGTGCTGATCGGGCTGGCCTGCTCCACCGTGGCGGCGATGGTGCTGTGGTCGTAGGCGCGACGCAGCACCGCGACGAATTTACTGACCTGTTTCGCGACCTTTGCCCAGACCAACGATGCCAAAAGTCATCCTGCACAAGTTCGGCCAGACCTTTACCGACGAGGTCGGCCCCAACACCAACCTGGTTGTCCGCGCCGGGATCCGGCAGTTCCCCTACCCCAACTTGCGCTACGAATGCGGCATGGGCAAATGCTCGAAGTGCGCGTGCCGCGTGATCGCGGGCGCCGAGCACCTGCCGCCGCCCAACTGGAAGGAAAAGAAGCAGCTTGGCGAACGGCTCGAACAGGGCTACCGGCTGGCCTGCCAGTTGTGGATCGAGCATGACATCGAACTGGCCCAGGACGATGTGCCGGCCGCGGCGGCGCTGGCCGGGGCAAGCGCGGGGGCCTGACATGTTCGTGCTGCTGACCAGCCGTCCCGGCCAGTTCCGTACCGAGCCCACCGACGGCATGACCGCCGTCGAGGCCTACGACTACGTCTTCTACGGCAAGCCTGCCGCGCGCTTCGTCATTGCCGAGCTGGTCGCCGATACCAGGGTCCGCATACGGGAGGAAACGCCGCCCGGCATCGTCAACCTGGTCTCGACCCGTTTCCTCGACAAGTACGCCACGCTCGAAGCCGCCCGCGACGCGCTGCGCCAGCTGGCCAGCTTCGGCAGCATGGATATCGCCCTCGTAGCCGTGCCGGTTGCCGGGGACGGCCGCTCCTGAAGCCTTTCGCCTGCCCGCCAGGCATCTATCGCCATGATCCAGATCACCTTCCTGACCAACCACGGCAAGACCGTCACGGCACCGGCCAACAGCAACCTGCTGCGCGTGTCGCTGCGCGAACAGGGCGGCATCCCGTTCAAATGCGGCGGCGGCCTGTGCGGCACCTGCAAATGCCGCATCGAGCAGGGCCGCGAGCATACCGATGCGGTCAAGCCGAAGGAGCGGAAGCTGCTGACGGAAGCGGAGCTGGCCGATGGTTTCCGGCTGGCATGCCAGACCTTCATGGCCGGCGATGTCGCGGTCTCGTGGCAGCCGAAGGCGATGGCCGGGCGGCCGCAGCCGGCCGCCGCCAGCGACGAATAAGCGGGCGCCGCCGCTAGCGCCGCCTGGCCCCCACCAGCCCCGCGACCTCGTCCAGCATCGCCATATCGACCGGCTGCGACAGGTCCAGCGCGAGCGTGTGGCGGTAATACGGGCTCAGGTCCAGGCCGACCCCCAGCCCCCGTATTTCCACATCCCGCAGCGCCTCATGCCGCGCCACCACGGCCTTCAGGTGGTTGTCGAGGTAGCAGGCGTCGTTGGCCTGGCCGGTCGCGGTATCCATCGGGCTGCCGTCGGACACCACCACCAGGATGCGGCGCGCCTTGCCGCTGGCATGCAGGCGCGCGCAGGCCCACTCGACCGCCTCGCCGTCGACGCCTTCGCGGAACAGGTCGGCCTTCAGCAATGCCGTGATCCCGGTGCGGGCGCGGCGCCAGCTGCGCTGCGCGTCCTTGAACACCATGTGGCAGGTTTCGTTGAGCCGGCCCGGGTGCTGCGGGCGGCCGCGCGCGAGCCAGTCGCTGCGCGCCCGCCCGCCGTTCCACGCGTTGGTGGTAAAGCCCAGCACCTCGGTGGCGACGCCGGCCTGGTCCAGCGCGCGGGTGAGCAGGTCGACCAGCAGGGTCAGCGGCTCGGCCTGCGCCTTCATCGAGCCGGAGCAGTCGATCAGGAAGCCGACCACGCAATCGGCATGGGCCTTGTGCGCTTCCTGGCGGAACAGCCGGCGCTCGGCGGGCGAACTGACCAGCTGCGCCAGGCGGCGGCCGTCGATGCGGCCGCTTTCCTCGCCGAACGACCAGCCGTCCACGCGCGGCTGCGACAGCGCGGCGCGCAGCCGGCGCGCGAGACGGGCGATATTCACGCCCGCGCGCGCGATGCGTGCGTCCAGCCGCGTGCGGTACTCTTCCAGCAAGGCACGGCGCACCAGCGTGGCGGCGTGCACTTCGCGGTCGTAGCGGGTGGTATAGACGCGGTAGCCGTCGGTGGCATCGGCCAGCACGCGGCTATGGCCGCTGTCGGCCAGGGCGAAGTCCTCCGCGGGCGGTTCGTCGAAGTCGAGCCACAGCGCAAACCCGGCGCGCGCGGCGGAGGCGGCATGGTCGTCGTCTTCGCCGGCCCCGGGCGCTTCGGTGCGGATCATCTGCGCCACCGCACGCGCCAGCGCCAGCGCGTGGACGGCGTACGCGGCCTGGTCGTGGCGTTGCGCACGCAGCCCCGCCAGCTGCGTGCCCAGCATCGGCACGATGGCCGCACGCGTAGCCTCGATCAGGTCTTCCGTCTCTTCCAGTACCGGCTCGCCGCTCAGGCGCGACCACGCCACCTGCGCCACGGTGTAGAGCAGGATGCCGAGATGCCCGTCGGTCAGCCCCGAACGATGGAAGGCGCGCGACCACGCCAGGAAGCGATGGCGCAGGTTGGCCTCCACCCCGGCCATGCCGCGCGGCAGGCGGGTCTCGCAGCGCAGCTGCTCGAGCAGCTCGAACACCAGGCGCTCGACCGCATCGGCCGGGCACAGCCGCCGATGCAGCGCGGCGTCGGAATGCGCCTGGCGCAGCGCGGCGCCATCGGCGGCGCCGCGCAGGCACGCGGCGGTGTCGGTGTCCGGATCGGTGCGCAGGTGCGGCGCATGCTGCGGCACCGGGCGCAGCGCGCGCCACAGCTGGCCGTCGCGGAAATGCAGCGCGGCATCGCCGGTGAGCGCGCGCACGGCCGCGCCGGACAGCTCATCCTGCCGCTGGCGCCGGCGCAAGCGCTGGGCGAGCGCCGCCGCATTCATTGCACCGGCTCCGATGCCGTACTGACGCCGGCGGCCTCGCCCGGCAGATGGCCGAAGCAACGCTGGTAGTACTCCGCCACCACCGGGCGCTCGGCCTCGTCGCATTTGTTCAGGAAGGTCAACCGGAACGCGAGCGCGGGGTCGCGGAAGATCTGGCAGTTCTCGGCCCAGCTGATCACAGTGCGCGGCGACATCAGCGCCGACACATCGCCCGCGGCAAAGCCGCGCCGGGTCAGGCCGGCCAGCGCCACCATGGCATCGACCAGCGCGCGCCCGTCGGCGTCATCCAGCTCGGGCACGCGTGCCAGCACGATGCCGGCCTCTTCGTCGTGCGGCAGGTAGTCCAGCGTCGCCACCACGTTCCAGCGGTCGATCTGCGCGTGGTTGAGCAGCTGCGTGCCGTGATA
Source organism: Cupriavidus phytorum (assembly GCF_003254285.1). NCBI lineage: Bacteria > Pseudomonadati > Pseudomonadota > Betaproteobacteria > Burkholderiales > Burkholderiaceae > Cupriavidus > Cupriavidus phytorum. The sequence goes on along the minus strand of NZ_QKZN01000001.1, from coordinate 843,759 downwards.
GAGGCCGTTGACGTTGCCAAGCCCCACGGTGTTGGAGGTGGCAAAGAGACGGAACGAAGGATGGGGCCGGATCACGCGGTTCTGGTCCAGCAGCGTGAACTTGCCGTCGCGCTCCAGGATGCGCTGGATCACGAACATCACGTCGGGCCGGCCCGCGTCGTATTCGTCGAAGATCAGCGCCACCGGGCGCTGCAGCGCCCACGGCACGATGCCTTCCTGGAACTCGGTGACCTGGCGGCCGTCGCGCACCACGATGGCATCCTTGCCGACCAGGTCGAGCCGGCTGATATGGCCATCCAGGTTGACGCGCACGCAGGGCCAGTTCAGCCGCGCGGCCACCTGCTCGATATGGGTCGACTTGCCGCTGCCATGCAGGCCCTGCACCATCACGCGCCGATCGCGCATAAAGCCCGACAGGATCGCCAGCGTCACCTCGGGCTGGAAGCGGTAGGCCGGATCGATCTCCGGCACGTGGTCGTCGCGCTGGCTGAAGGCCGGCACCATCAGGCCGGAATCGATGCCGAACACGCTGCGCACCGGAATCACCCGGTCCGGCTTGCCAAACTGCTCTTGCGTCACCTTGTGCTCCTCGTTGCCTCGTGGCTTCTCGCCATCCATGCTCATCGGCACGGCGGCAAGCGGAGCAATTCCGCGTGACGCCGTGCGCTATTCGTCCTCTTCCGCGGCGTCCGTGGCCTCGGCGCCGCCCTGCCAGTGGCCGGCGCTGTCGGCCTCGATCTTCGCCAGCGCCGCCGCCGCCCGCTGCAGCGCGGGCAGCAGCTGCACTGCCTTGTCGCGCGACACGCGCATCACCGGGGCCTGCAGCGCCAGCCCCAGGTTGGACTTGCCGCCATCGGCAGCCGGCACCAGCACGCCGATGCAGACCAGCCCTGGCAGGAATTCCTCGTCGTCCATGGCGTAGCCGTCGCGCTTCACGCGCTCCAGTTCCGCTTCCAGCTGGCCATGGTCGGTCAGCGTGTTCTGCGTGTAGCGCTCCAGCTCCACGTTGGCCAGCAGCCGCTGCCGCTGCGCCGGCGCCAGCTGCGCCAGGAACAGCTTGCCTGTGGCCGAGCAGTGCGCCGGCACGCGCGAACCCGGATGCAGGTAGAAGCGCAGCGGCGCCGCGGTCTCGACGCGATCCAGGTACAGCACCTCGCCGCCGGAGAACGCGGTCAGGTTGCAGCTCTCGCCCACCTCTTCCACCAGCCGGCGCAGCACCATGTGGCGCGCGCCATGCGAGGTGCTGTTGAGCAACAGGTTCTCCGCCAGCCGGCGCAGCCGCAGTCCGGTGCCGTATTGCCGCCCGTCGCCGTTGCGCTGGATCAGTCCGGCCGCCTCAAGCTGCTGCAGCATGCGGTGCAGCGTGGGCTTGGGCAGGCCGGTTTCTTCCACCAGCGCCTGCAGGTTGAAGGACTGGTCCTTCTCCGCGATGACCTCGAGCAGGCCGAACAAGCGCAGCGCCGGCGTGTCTCCGTCCGGCCTGGCTTCACTTTTGGCGAGGCGCATATCGTTCATGCCTGGCTCCATCATAGTTAAGTTTCATTTTCAGAGTCAAATCATATCAATTATCGAAACTTCTGGTTGACCTTCCCGCTCGGACGGCCTACATTCCGGTTAAACAATAATTTTTCGGAACTTCTGGTTCCACTTTTTAAGCGAATACCGGAGACAAGTCGACATGTACGGATAGGCCATCCTCTCCCGGGATTGCAAACACTGAACGACCACGGCCCCAGGCTGGCATTTACTGCCCTGCCGCCTATACCGAAGAGAAGCCGTGGCGCCTGCCTTAATCGCTGGACTGGCTGCAACGCAGTACCGACAGCAAGCGCAGCACAGGAGACACAACATGATCCAACAATCACCGTCCGGCAACGGACTATCCCACGGCCTCAAGCAACGCCACATGACCATGATCGCGCTCGGTGGCGTGATCGGTGCCGGCCTCTTCGTCGGCAGCGGCGTCGTCATCAAGTCGGCCGGCCCGGCCGCGGTCCTTTCCTTCCTGATCACCGGCCTGCTGGTGGTGCTGGTGATGCGCATGCTGGGCGAGATGGCCTGCGCCATGCCCGGCGGCGGCGGCTTCTACGAGTATGCACGCGAAGCCTGGCGCGATCGCCCGGCGGTGGGCAACCTGGCCGGCTTCCTGACCGGCTGGATGTACTGGTACTTCTGGGTCATCGTGGTGGCGCTGGAAGCGGTGGCGGGCGCGGACCTGGTGCGCTACTGGCTGCCTGACGTGCCCAACTGGATCATCAGCCTGGTGCTGCTGGTGATGCTGACGCTGACCAACCTGGTCTCGGTCAAGTCCTTCGGCGAGTTCGAGTTCTGGTTCGCCTCGATCAAGGTGGCGGCGATCATGGTGTTCCTGTTCGTTGCCGGCGTCTACGTGCTGGGCCTGGCCCCCGGCGCGCATGGCATGGAGGTGGCCAACCTGACCGCCAACGGCGGCTTCATGCCCAACGGCATCGTGCCGGTGCTGACCGGCGCGGTGGCGGCCACCGGCTTCTACTTCGGCGCCGAGATCGTGACCATCGCCGCCGCCGAGACCGCCGAGCCGCAGAAGGCCGTGGCCAAGGCCACCAGCTCGGTGATCACGCGCGTGCTGGTGTTCTATGTCGGTTCGATCCTGCTGGTGGTGTGCCTGGTGCCGTGGAATTCCACCAGCATCGCCACCCCTTACGTCAGCGCGCTGAACGTGATGGGCGTGCCGGCGGCCGCGCAGATCATGAACGCGATCGTGCTGACCGCGGTGCTGTCGGCGCTCAACTCGGGCCTGTATGCGTCGTCGCGCATGCTGTTCGCGCTGACCCGCCGTGGCGACGCGCCGCAGTCGCTGGCCCGCGTCAGCCGCAACGGCGTGCCGGTGCGCGCGATCCTGGTGGCGACGCTGTTCGGCTACGGCGCGGTGGTGATGTCCTATGTCTCGCCCGAAACGGTGTTCGCCTTCCTGGTGAATTCGTACGGCACGGTGGCGATCTTCGTCTACATCCTGATCGCGATCTCGCAGCTGCGCCTGCGGTCGCGGCTGGAGCGCGAGGCGCCGGGCCAGCTGCGCGTGCGCATGTGGTGCTATCCGTACCTCACCTATGTGGCGATCCTCGGCATGCTCGGCATCGTGGTGGCGATGGCCTTCATTCCCGACCAGCGCACGCCCCTGGCGCTGGGCGTGGTGAGCCTGGCGCTGCTGCTGGTGGCCTACGCCGCGCGCCAGCTGTTTCGGCGTGGCGTGGAGCCTGTAGTGCCGCTGGCGGAACTGCCGCGCCGCGACCTGCGCAAGTATTGAGACGCGATTGAACCGCAAGGAGACGCCGACGGCTGGCGTCGACATGCCAGAAGCCACTGAACCATGACTGACGGGGCGCGCCGGTGCGGTATGCTGGCGCGCTTCGCCATTCGGGAAACGCCCCCTGCCCCATGAGCCTGAAGTCTCCCACCACCCTCTGGTCGCAGCTGTTCCAGCAGCATGTGCATTCGGGCCTGAGCCTGCAGGGCAAGATCCGGCAGATGCTGGTCTCGGCCATCCTCGACGAGCAGCTGCCACAAGGCGAGCCGCTGCCCAGCAGCCGCGAGCTGTCGGCGCAGTTGCGGGTGGCGCGCAACACGGTGGTGCTCGCCTACCAGCAGCTGGTCGACGAAGGCTACCTGGTCGCGCGCGAGCGCAGCGGCTACTTCGTCAACCCCGAGATCCTCGGCACCCGCGTCAGCGGCGTGGCCTCGCTGCGCGGCGAGCCGGTGCCGGCGCGCGGCGGCGAGCCCGACTGGGAGCGGCGCTTCGTGTTCCGTCCCACGCAGCAACGCAATATCGTCAAGCGCGCCAACTGGCGCGACTATCCCTACCCCTTCATCTACGGCCAGTACGACCCGGCGCTGTTCCCCACCGCGGACTGGCGCGAATGCTGCCTGAAGGCGCTGAGCGTGCTCGACATCCACGACTGGGCCCAGGACATGATCCTGCGCGACGACGAGTCGCTGGTGCAGCAGATCCGCACCCGCGTGCTGCCGCGCCGCGGGGTCTGGGCCGGCACCGACGAGATCGTGATCACCGTGGGCGCGCAGCAGGCGCTGTACCTGCTGGCCGACCTGCTGGTCAGCCCCGACACGCCGGTGGGCATCGAGGACCCCGGCTATCCGGACGCGCGCAATATCTTCGGCTCGCACACGTCGAACCTGGTGCCGCTGCCGGTCGATGACCACGGCCTGACGCTGTCCGACGTGCAGCGCGCCTGCGACTACGTCTACGTGACCCCGGGCCACCAGTGCCCGACCACCGTCACCATGCCGCTGGCGCGGCGCCAGGCGCTGCTGCGGCAGGCCGAGGAAGCCGACTTCGTGCTGATCGAGGACGACTACGAGGCCGAGAGCCGCTTCGAGGGCGACCCCACGCCCACGCTCAAGAGCCTGGACCGCAGCAACCGCGTGATCTACGTCGGCAGCCTGTCCAAGAGCCTGGCGCCGGGCCTGCGCATCGGCTACATCGTCGGCCCCGCCGCGCTGATCGCCGAACTGCGCGGCGCGCGCCGGCTGATGCTTCGGCATCCGTCGGCCTATATCCAGCGGGCGTTCTCGCTGTTCCTGTCGCTCGGCCACTATGACGCTCACCTGCGCCGGCTGGCCGCAGCGCACCGCGAGCGCGCCGAAGCCGTGCTGGCGGCGCTGGCCGCGCATATGCCGGATTTCCGCGCGGTGCCGATCGCCGGCGGCGCCTCCTGCTGGATCGAAGGGCCGTCCTGGCTCGACGCCGACGCGCTGGCGCGGCTGGCGGAGCTGCAGGGCGTGCTGATCGAGCCCGGCAGCGTCTTCTTCATGGCCGAGCCCGCGCCGCGCAACGGCTTCCGGCTGGGCTACTCGTCGATCTCGCTGGACCGCATCGAGCCCGGCATCCGCGTGCTGGCTGGCGTCGCGCGTGAATTGCAGGCCACCGCGGGCAGCGCGGCTGGCCCCGCTGCCGTCACTTCTCGGGCCCGCCCCGCGGCCTGAGCGGGGCCGGGGCCGCGCTGGCGCCGCTGGCCCAAGCGATAGTCCCGAACTGGCGCTACAGCGCCGCGGCCGGTTTCCCTATGCTCGAGTCATGGCCGGTTCCCACGGACCGGCCCACAACACTCACGGAGACCACGCCATGTCCAAGGACAACACCGCCGCCGGCATCGAACTGCTGCAAGCCTTCAACGACGCCTGGAACCGCCACGACATCGACGCGCTGATGGCCTGCATGGCCGACGACTGCGTGTTCCACGGCGTGGCCGGCCCCGACCTGCTGGGCCGCAGCTTCGTCGGCCGCGAGGCCGTGCGCGAAGGCTTCCAGCTGGCCTGGCAGACCTTCCCCGATGCGCAATGGGTCGATGGCGACCACTTCGTCGTGGGCGACCGCGGCGTCAGCGAATCCACCTTCCGCGGCACCCGCGCCGACGGCGCCCGCATCGAGGCGCGCATGGTCGACGTATTCACTTTCCGCGGCGGCAAGATCGCGGTGAAGAACGCCTACCGCAAGGACCGCCCGCCGGTGGTGGCCGCAGCCTGAAGCGAGGAGACGCGCCATGCAAGCCGTAGCTCCCCGCAGCAGCCTCCTGGCCGGCGAGCAGTCGACCGCCCCGACCCGGCCGTACGACCCCGCCTACGATCCGCTGCACACGCCCACGCCCGGCCATGGCCGGGAATACGCCCCGACCTACTGGATCGGCACCGCGGGCGAGCCGCCCGCCGACGACGGCCCGATCACCCACGATATCGACGTCGACGTGGCCATCATCGGCTCGGGCTTCACCGGCCTGACCTGCGCCATCTTCCTGGCGCAGGAATACGGCATCAAGGCCACCGTGCTCGAGGCCAACCGCGTCAGCTGGGGCTGCAGCACGCGCAACGGCGGCCAGGCGCAATGCGCGTCTGGGCGGCTCAAGCGCTCGCAGTGGATCCAGCGCTACGGCCTCGATACCGCGCTGCGGCTGCACCAGGAGGTCTGCGACGGCATGGAGACCTTCAAGGGGCTGATCAAGGACATCGACTGCGATCCGCAGCCGGGCGGCCACCTCTATATCGCGCACCGCGACAAGGTGATGCCCGCGCTGGAGAAGGAAGCGAAGATCCTGCGCGAGGTGTTCAACTACGATGCGCGCATGCTCGACGCCGACACCGTGCGGCGCGAATACGTCGACGACAAGGAAGCCGCGGGCGCCATGCACGAGCCCGAGGGCATCGGCATCCATGCCGGCAAGCTCGCCTTCGGCTACCTGCGCCGCGCGCGCGCACTGGGCGCCAAGGTGCATCCGTCGAGCCCCGTGACCGGCTGGGAAACGCGCAACGGCGTGCACTACCTGCGCACCCCCGGCGGCATCGTGCGCGCCCGCGCCGTGGGCGTGGCCACCGGCGGCTATACCTCGCAGTCGCTGCACCGCGAGCTGAAGAACCGGCTGTTCCCGATCCTGTCGAACTCCATCGTCACGCGCCCGCTCACTGCCGACGAACTGGCCGCGTGCAACTTCCGCACCACGCAGGTGATCACCGACACCCGCATCCTGCGCCACTACTACCGCCTGATGCCCGACGGCCGCCTGCAGATCGGCAGCCGCAGCGCCATCACCGGCAACGACGCGCCGCAGGACCAGTACAAGCAGAAGCTGATTGCCGACATGCACCGCAAATTTCCCGCGCTGCAGGGCATCCAGATCGATTATTCCTGGTGGGGCTGGGTCGACGTCAGCCACGACATGATGCCGCGCATCACCCAGCCCGACCCCGCGCAGTCGATCTACTACGCCATGGGCTACGGCGGCAACGGCGTGATGTATTCCGCCCAGGCCGGCAAGCGCCTGGCCGCGCTGATCGCCGGCAAGTCGTCGGCGCTGCCCGAACTGCCGATCTTCCGTTCGCCGCTGCCGTTCCCGAACGTGCGCGAGATGGTGGAATCGCAGATGTTCGCGCCGTTCCGGAGATTGGGGCAGCGGGTGCTGTATCACTGGTATCACTGGAAGGACGACGTGCTGTAAGCAGTATGGCGCTGGCGCTCGAAAGCGCACGCAGTCCCTGACGCCCGTCGCGATCGCTCCCCTCGCCCGCTTGCGGGAGAGGGGTGGGGGAGAGGGCCGGAGCCTCGACGAAGTACAGGGCGTCGGTCTGCCAGCGCCCGCCCTCTCCCCCGGCCCCTCTCCCGCGCGCGGGAGAGGGGAGCAAACAGTCTGCGCAGTTGCCCCGAAGCACACTCTCTCCGGCCCGCCGCTTGTCAGACCCCCACCGACACCCGAACCAGCCCCCACCGCCTCCACACCCGGCAGCGCCGCGCAGTATGATGCCCAGGTCTCCCTCCGCGGGAGCATCGCGGCCCAGCACTGGCCGCAGTGCATCAGGAGGCACGCTTGGACCCGACCCGGCCGCTACCCGATTCCAGCCGCCCCGGCGACCTCATCGTCGCCCGGCCGGAAGGCCTCTATTGCCCTCCCGGCGATTTCTACATCGATCCATGGCGCCCGGTCGAGCGCGCCGTCATCACGCACGCGCACTCCGACCACGCCCGCTTCGGCCATGCGCACTACCTGTGCGCCGCGCCCGGCCGCGGCGTGCTGCTGGCGCGGCTGCCCGGCATCCGGCTCGATACCCTGCGCTACGGCGAACGCATCACCCACCACGGCGTCACGCTGAGCCTGCATCCGGCTGGGCACGTGCTGGGCTCCGCGCAAGTCAGGCTCGAGTATGGCGGGCAGGTCTGGGTGGCCTCCGGTGACTACAAGCTGGAAGCCGATGGCACCTGCGACCCGTTCGAGCCGGTGCCCTGCGATACCTTCATCACCGAAAGCACCTTCGGCCTGCCGATCTACCGCTGGCCGCCGCAGGCGACGCTGATGGCCGAGATCTTCGACTGGTGGCAGGCCAATGCCCGTACCGGGCGCGCCAGCATCGTCTACGCCTATACCTTCGGCAAGGCGCAGCGCATCCTGCACGGCCTGCTGCGGCATGCCGGCGCCGATGGCATGCCCGGCCCCGTGATCGTGCATGGCGCGCTGACGCAGCTCAACGCCGCCTATGCCGAGGCCGGCGTCGACCTGCCACCGATGGCGCTGGCCACCGAACTGCCGGCACGCAGCCCGCTGCTGCGCCACGCGCTGGTGGTGGCGCCGCCATCGGCACAGCGTTCGCCGTGGCTGCGGCGTTTCGGAGATGCCTCCGACGCCTTCGCCAGCGGCTGGATGCAGCTGCGCGGCACGCGCCGGCGGCGCGGCGTCGACCGCGGCTTTGCGCTGTCAGACCATGCCGACTGGCCCGGACTGCTGCAGGCGATCAGCGCCACCGGCGCCGCACGCATCATCGTGACCCACGGCAACGTGCCGGTGATGGTGCGCTATCTGGGCGAGCGCGGCTGGCAGGCGCAGGCCTTCGACACCGAGTACGGCGACGACGATGAAGCCGCGCGCCCGGAGCCGGCGGTGCCAGCCGCAGCGGGCCAGGAAGAGGGCCACGAAGCGGGCCACGAAGCGGGCCATGATGCGGGTCACGAAGAGGCCGCGCCATGAAGGCCTTCGCCGACCTCTACGCCGCGCTCGACGGCACCACGTCGACCAAGGCCCGGCTGGCGGCGCTGGTCGAATACCTGCGCGTCGCGCCGCCCGGGGATGCCGCGTGGGCCGTCTACTTCCTCGCCGGCGGCAAGCCGCGCCAGATCGTGCCGGTATCGCTGCTGCGCGACCTCGCACGGCAGGCCGCCGACCTGCCCGACTGGCTGTTCGAGGAAAGCTACCAGGCGGTTGGCGATCTCGCCGAAACCATCGCGCTGCTGTTGCCGGACCCGCGCGATACCGACCACGCCGGCCTGGCCGAATGGGTCGAGCAACGGCTGCTGCCGCTGCGCGGGCTGCCGCCGGAAGCGCTGCTGCCGCGACTCGATGCGCTGTGGCGCCCGCTCGATGCGCATGGCCGGCTGGTGCTGTTCAAGCTGATCACGGGCGCCTTCCGCGTGGGCGTGTCGCGGCTGTTGGTGACGCGCGCGCTGGGCGAGGTGGCCGGCATCGACCCCAAGCGCGTGGCCGAGCGCATGGTCGGCTACACCGACCTGTCGGCGCGGCCCGACGCGGCGCGGTACCTGGCGCTGCTGGCGCCCGAGGACGAAGACGACCGCGCGCTGCGCGCCGGCGGCCAGCCGTATCCGTTTTTCCTGGCCCATCCACTGCAGGCCCCGGCCGAGCAGTTCGATGCCGTACTGGGTGTGCCCGGCGCGTGGCTGGTCGAATGGAAGTGGGACGGCATCCGCGCCCAGCTGGTGCGGCGCGGCGGCCAGACCTGGCTGTGGTCGCGCGGCGAGGAACTGATCACCGAACGCTTCCCGGAACTGCTGCAGGCCGCCGCGCCGCTGCCGGACGGCACCGTGCTCGACGGCGAGATCGTGATCTGGCAGCAGGGGCGCGTGCAGCCGTTCGCGCTGCTGCAGCAGCGCATCGGCCGCAAGACGCTGAGCGCCAGGCTGCTGCGCGAGGCGCCGGCGATCCTGATGGCGTACGACCTGCTCGAGTGGCAGGGCGAGGACTGGCGCAACCGCCCGCAAGCCGAGCGCCGTGCGCAGCTGGAACAGGTGGTGGCGGCGCACGTCCACCCCGCGCTGGAACTGAGCCCGCTGGTCGAGGCCGACAGCTGGGAACACTATGCCCGCCTGCGCGACGCCTCGCGCGAGCTAGGGGTGGAGGGTTTTATGCTGAAGGCCGCGAGCGCGGCCTATGGCGCGGGTCGCACCAAGGATGTGGGAGTCTGGTGGAAGTGGAAGATCGACCCGTACTCGGTCGATGCCGTGCTGGTCTACGCGCAGCGCGGCCACGGCCGCCGCGCCAGCCTCTATACCGATTTCACCTTCGCGGTCTGGAACGGCCCGCCCGGTACGCCGGGCCGCGCGCTGGTGCCGTTCGCCAAGGCCTATTCCGGGCTAACCGATGCCGAGATGCGCGCGGTCGACGCCATCGTCCGCCGCACCACGGTCGAGAAATTCGGCCCGGTGCGCAGCGTGGAGCCGACCCAGGTGTTCGAGCTCGGCTTCGAAGGCATTGCCCGCAGCGGCCGCCACAAGAGCGGCATCGCGGTGCGCTTTCCGCGCATGCTGCGCTGGCGCACCGACAAGCCGATCGACGAGGCCGACACACTGGCCACGCTCGAAGCAATGCTGCCGGTCCCCGGCGCGCCGCGGGAGGATGCGGCATGAACCCGCCGCGCGGCGCGCGCCAGCCCGCGATCGATCCGGCGCCCACCCCACCTCCATTGACCGTGGCCCAGGGCATGCAGGCGCTGTTCGACGCGCGCGGCTGGCAGCCCTTCGCCTTCCAGCGCGAGGTCTGGACCGCGATCGCGCGCGGCCAGAGCGGACTGCTGCATGCCACCACCGGCACCGGCAAGACCTATGCGGCATGGCTGGGGGCGCTGATGGCGTTCGCCACGCCGCGCACGGCCCCGTCGCACGACAAGCCCGCGCCGCCGCTGACCGTGCTGTGGCTGACGCCGATGCGCGCGCTGGCGGCCGACACCACGCGCGCACTGCAGGCGCCGCTGGCTGAGCTGGAACTGGACTGGACCGTTGCGCTGCGCACCGGCGATACCGGCAGCGCCGAGCGCGCGGCGCAGCAGCGGCGCCTGCCGACCGCACTGGTAACCACGCCCGAAAGCCTGACGCTGATGCTGACCCGCGCCGACGCGCACGACACCCTGCGGCGCGTGCGCATGGTCGTGGTCGACGAATGGCATGAGCTGCTCGGCAACAAGCGCGGCGTGCAGGTGCAGCTGGCACTGGCGCGGCTGCGGCAATGGCAGCCCGCGCTGATGGTGTGGGGGCTGTCGGCCACGCTCGGCAACCTGCCGCACGCGGCCGACGTGCTGCTGAGCGGCGTGCCCGGCGAGCGGCGCGTGCTGGTGCACGGCCATACCCCGAAGACCCTGGTGATCGACACCCTGCTGCCCGACAGTGCCAGCCGCTTCCCGTTTGCCGGCCACTTGGGCCTGTCGATGCTGCCGCACGTGGTCGAAGAACTGGCGCACGGCGGCACCACGCTGGTATTCCTCAATACGCGCTCGCAGGCCGAGCTGTGGTACCAGGCGCTGCTCGACGCGCGGCCGGACTGGGCCGGCGAGATTGCGCTGCACCACGGCTCGCTCGACCGCGCGGTGCGCGAATGGGTCGAGCTGAACTTGAAGAACGGCGCACTGCGCGCGGTGGTTTGCACCTCGAGCCTGGACCTCGGTGTCGACTTCCTGCCGGTGGAGCGCGTGCTGCAGGTCGGATCGCCCAAGGGTGTGGCACGCCTGCTGCAGCGCGCCGGGCGCTCCGGCCATGCGCCGGGCCGCGCCTCGCGCGTGACGGTGGTACCCACGCACAGCCTGGAACTGGTCGAGGCCGTAGCCGCGCGGCACGCGGTGCAGGCAGGCCGGATCGAGGCGCGCGAGTCGCCCGACAAGCCGCTCGACGTGCTGGTGCAGCACCTGGTGACGGTGGCACTGGGCGGCGGCTTCCGGCCCGAAGCGTTGCTGGCCGAGGTGCGCTCCGCCTTTGCCTACCGCGGCCTGACCGACGAGGAATGGCAGTGGTGCCTGGATTTCGTGCGCCAGGGTGGCGCCACGCTGTCGGCGTATCCCGATTTCCGCCGCGCGGTGCCGGACGACCAGGGCGTCTGGCGCGTGCCGGACGCGGGCCTGGCGCGGCGCCACCGCATGAGCGTGGGCACCATCGTCAGCGATGCCACCATGCAGGTGCGCTACTGGAGCCGCGCGGGCAGCGGCGGCGCCTCGCTGGGCTCGGTCGAAGAAGGCTTTATCGCGCGGCTCGCGCCCGGCGACTGCTTCCTGTTCGGCGGCCGGCTGCTGGAACTGGTGCGGGTGCAGGAGATGACCGCCTTCGTGCGCCGCGCGACCGGCCGGCGCCCGGTGGTGCCGCGCTGGAACGGCGGCAAGATGCCGATGTCGACCGAGCTGGCCGAGGCCGTGATCGACACGCTCGCCGCCGCCGCGGCGGGCCGGCTGGATCCGCGCGACACCCCCGAGCTGCCGCTGATCCAACCGCTGGTCGACCTGCAGGCGCAGTGGTCGGCGCTGCCCTCGCGCCATACCCTGCTGGCCGAGTCGCTGCATTCGCGCGAGGGCTGGCACCTGTTCCTCTATCCGTTCGCCGGCCGCTCGGTGCACCTTGGCCTGGGCAGCCTGCTGGCATGGCGGCTGGGACAACAGGTGCCGGCCACGTTCTCGGTGGCGGTCAACGACTACGGGCTGGAACTGCTGGCGTCGGCGCCAGTGGACTGGGCCCGCTGGCTGCCGCAGGTCCTGGCCGACGAGCGCCGGCGCGACCTCGCCGCCGACGTGCTGGGCAGCCTCAACGCCGGCGAGCTGTCGTTGCGGCGTTTTCGCGAGATTGCCCGCATCGCCGGGCTGATCTTCCAGGGCTACCCCGGCGCGCCCAAGAGCGCGCGCCAGCTGCAGGCGTCGTCCAGCCTGTTCTACGAGGTCTTCCGCAAGCACGACCCCGGCAACCTGCTGCTGGGCCAGGCCGAACGCGAAGTGCTGATGCAGGAGCTGGACGCGCACCGGCTCGCCGCGACGCTGGAGCGGCTGTCCGCGCTCAAGCTGGACCTGCACGCGCTGAAGCGGCCCACGCCGCTGTCGTTCCCGCTGGTGGTGGAATTCCTGCGCGAGAAGCTCAGCACCGAAAAGCTCGCCGACCGCATCGCACGGATGCTGGCCGACCTGGAGCTGGCGGCCGGGCCCGAGCCCGGCGAAGCCGCGGGCATGCCGGCCGAAGCGATGGCCGATGCCGTGGCCGAAGCCGCGCGCTTCGGCATGGCCGACCATGCCGGCCCGTCCGCCCGCACCGCGCGCCGGCCGCGTCGCCCGCGCAAGCCGTCGAAGCCGTTGCCGCTGCTATGAATCCCGACGCCCGCACTTTGGCGCAGGGTGGCGCGATGGCGGTGTCGGCCGCCGGCGAGACCCTGTGGCTGCTGCCCGAACATGCGCTGTGGTGGCCGGCGGCCGGCATGCTGATGGTGGCCGACGTCCACTTCGGCAAGGCCGCGGCGTTCCGCGCGCTGGGGCAGCCGGTGCCGCACGGCACCACCGGCGACAACCTGTCAGTGCTGACCCGGCTGGTGCGCCAGCTGCCGGTCGATGAACTGGTGTTCCTCGGCGACTTCCTGCACGCGCGCGCCTCGCGCACGCCAGCGGTGCTGCAGGCGTTGTACGACTGGCGCCAGGACCTGCCGGCGCCGTTGCGCTGCACGCTGGTGCGCGGCAACCACGACGCGCGCGCCGGCGACCCGCCCGCGTCGCTCGGCATTGCCGTGGTGTCCGAGCCCGCGGTGGCGGGCCCGTTCGCGCTTTGCCATATGCCCGGCACGTCGCCGCTGGGCTATGTGCTGGCGGGCCACCTGCACCCGGCCTGCCGGCTGCGCGGCAGCGGCGCCGACAGCCTGCGCCTGCCCTGCTTCCTGGTCGGGCCGCGCGGCGCCATCCTGCCCGCGTTCGGCGCCTTCACCGGCCATGCCACGGTGCGGCCGCAGGCTGATGAGCGGGCCTATGTGGTAGGCGGTGGCAGGGTATGGCCGGTGGGCCCCAGGCGTCAGAACGGCGGTCAGAACAGCGTATAGCCGCCGTCGATGACGAAGGTATCGCCGGTGTGGTAGGCCGAGGCCGGGCTCATCAGGTACACCGCGATGCCGGCGAAGTCGCTGCCCTCGCCCCAGCGGCGCATCGGCACGCGCTTGTGCAACATCTCCTGGAAGGCATCGTTGCCCTGCGCCGCGCTGGTCATCTCGGTCTTGATCCAGCCCGGCAGGATCGAATGGGCGCGGATGCCCTTGCGCGCATACTCGACGGCCAGCCCGCGCATCATCGAGATCACGCCGCCCTTGGTGGCGGCGTAGTGCTCGGCGCGCGGCGCGCCTTCGATGGCGGCAACCGACGCCGTGCTGCACAGCACGCCGCCCTCGCCCTGCACCAGCATCTGCCGCACCGCCGCACGCAGCGTGAAAAAGGCCCCGTCCAGGTTGACGCGCAGAGTCCGGCGCCAGGCCTCGGTGGCAATCTGGTCGAACGGTGCCTTGCTGCCGCTGCCGACGCCGGCGTTGGCAAAGCAGCCGTCGACGCGTCCCAGCGCCGCCACCGTGCGCACCATCGCGGCGTCGACCGCCTGCTCGTCGCCCACGTCGCAAAGCTCCATATGCACCTTGCGCCCGTGCCGTCCCAGCCGGTCCGCCGCGGCGGCGTTCTTGTCGGCGTTGGTGCCCCAGATCGCGATATCGGCACCGGCCGCGGCCAGCCCTTCGGCAATGCCCAGGCCGATGCCGCCATTGCCGCCGGTCACCAGGGCCACCTTGCCGGTCAGGTCGAACGGATGCTTGCTCATGTCTGTCTCCTCGGATGGTTTGTCGCTGTCTTGGCCGGACATTGTTGGCAGGACAGGCGCCAAAGCTCGTCGTCGGAACAGATGAAATTGCTCAGGGAAAAGGGAAACAGAGAAGCGGGCGTGGCGCTGCCACGCCGCACTGCAGCAAGGGCATCAGGCGATGCCCGCGGTACGCGCATGCCCCGACAGTCGTGCCGGTGGCGCTGCGCGGTACGCTACGCGATGTGGCCTAGCGCAAGCCGAAGAAGCTGAGTACCGCGAGAATGATGACCACGGCTCCAACAAGCCAGACGATATTCATGACAGCTCTCCTTGTCCCAAAGGTCCCGACGCGGCCTCAACCGACGCCTTGTGGCGGGTGGATGGTCGACCCGGTCACATGACTCTCGGGCCAGCGATATACCCCTCGCTGTTAGGACCTGCCGCAACATTCGTGCCTTGGTTTGCCGGTGCATCGGGCGGCGCACCAGCGACGGTTGCAGGCGCCAGCACGCGCCGCGCGCGCCCCGAATCCACGGATTACAAGGAAAGCCAGCGTCTTAATTACAAACGCGTGACATGGGGGCCTGCGGCACTTGTTGCAGCTGCGGCAAGGCATCGGCCGGCGGCGTTGCGCCGCGCCTGAGCAGCTCGCCGGGCGTACAGCCGAAATGCCGCTTGAAGCGCCGCCCCAGGTGAGACTGGTCGGAGAAGCCCACCAGCGTGGCCACCAGCGCCAGCGGATAGTCGCCGGAACGGATCATCTCGCGCGCGCGCAGCAGGCGCACGCGCTCGACATACGCCATCGGCGTTTCACCCATGCTGCGCTTGAACATGCGCGCGAAATGGAAGCGGCTGACGTTGGCAAGATCCGCCAGCGCCTGCAGCGTCACCCCCTCCGGGGTCCCGTGGATAAAGTCCAGGACCCTGCTCAGCGCATGCGGATGCAGGCCGCCGGGCGTTGGCGAGGCGCCCGGGTCGCCGACATTGAAGCGATGCACGAGATGGGCGCAGAGCGCGCAGGACAGCGATTCGGCAATCAGCAGTTGGGCCGGATGGGCGGCGAGCTGAAGTTCTCGCGCCAGCGTGAAGATCAGGGTCTCGGCAAAGCCGTCGCGCACGCCGAAGCAATTGCGCAGCTGCTGGGTCCCGCCCGGCAGGCGCATGGTCGCATCGGCGGCTTCGTCCAGCAGGGTGGGAGGAACCCTGGCAATGACGATGGAGCCCGGCCGGTCCCAGCTCCAGCTGGACTCGACTTGCCGCGGATGCAGGCTGAGATTGCCGGGAAAGACGATGCTGCGATGGATCTGGCCCAGGCGCCGCTGCTCCAGCGAGGCATGTCCGGCCAGCCGCATCGCCAGCATGTCGTGGTCCAGCGCCGGCGACGACACCGCCCCGCCCGAGCGCCAGTGGTGGACCTGTACGGTGATGCCCGCCCACGGCCGTCCGCGGCTGCTGACATCGGGACTAACCGGCAACTCCGCATCGATAACGCCATGTCTGGTCGACGCTCGCATAGGCACTCAACCCCGCAAGGCCCAGGTCGGTAGCGTCGGGGCCAGGGCCACGTCCCCGCTGCGCATGGAAGCATATGAAGTTAACGGGGCGAAGTAAACCGGCCTGCACATGTCCCGAGCATGCCGCGATCGAAGACGCACGAATCTTCTACCGCAGCGCAACGTCATTCTATTTCGTTGACCGCCAGTAGCGGTAGCGTTGCGACGACTGCCCGCCAGTCCGAAGTCGCCATGCACCCCTTCGCTAACCGCGGCGACGGGACGCACCCACCCTGCAGCAACTTGCAGAATGCGCCCCGGTCGTTGCCGCAGCGGATTGGTGAACGGGTGCAAGCCTGCAGAGCGTCCGTCCCCACCGGCTCAAATCCATTGGGCCCAGCAAAGAGGAATGTCAACCATGTCAAGTCCTGCTCGTTCCAACGGCACCCAGTCAGAGTCCGGCGATGCCGGCGGCTCGCCCCGCATGCCGCTGCGCATGACGATCAACGGCACGCCGCATCAGCTTGAAATCGATCCACGTGAATCGTTGCTCGACGTACTGCGCGAGCGCCTGGACCTCACCGGCGCGAAGAAGGGCTGCAACCAGGGCGCCTGCGGCGCCTGCACGGTGCTGGTGAACGGGCGCCGCATCAACAGCTGCCTGACCCTGGCCGCGCTGTGCCACGACGCGCAGGTCCGCACCATCGAAGGCCTGTCGGACCCCGGCGGCGCGTTGCATCCGCTGCAGGCCGCGTTCATCGCGCACGACGGCTTCCAGTGCGGGTTCTGCACCGCCGGCCAGATCATGTCGGGCGTGGCCTGCCTCGACGAGGGCCATGCCGGCTCGGCCGACGAGGTGCGCTTCTGGATGAGCGGCAACATCTGCCGGTGCGGGGCGTATCCGGGCATCGTCGCCGCGATCGCCGAACTCGGGCAAAGGAAGCTGCCATGATTCCCTTCACCCTGCACAAGGCCGGCTCGGAAGCCGAAGCCCTGGCGGCCGCCGCTGCCGGCGGCCGCTTTATCGCCGGCGGCACCACGCTGGTGGACCTGATGCGCGAGCACGTGGAACAGCCCGCGCGCCTGGTGGACATCAACGCGCTGCCGCTGAACCGCATCCGCGCCGAAGGCGACGAGCTGGTCATCGGCGCGCTGGCCCGCATGGCCGACGTGGCCGCGCATCCGGACGTGCTGCGGCTGCAGCCGGTGATTGCCGAAGCGCTGATCGAAGGCGCCTCGCCGCAATTGCGCAACATGGCCAGCATCGGCGGCAACCTGCTCCAGCGCGTGCGCTGTCCTTATTTCCGCATGCTCGACGCGGCCTGCAACAAGCGCGCGCCGGGCAGCGGCTGCGCCGCCGTCGACGGCCTGCACGCAGGCCATGCCATCCTGGGCACCAGCGCGCATTGCAGTGCCACGCACCCGTCCGACCTTGCGGTCGCGCTGGTGGCGCTGGATGCGGTGGTCCATGTACGCGGCCCGGACGGTGCGCGCCACATCGCCGTGGAAGACCTGTACCGGCTTCCCGGCACCACGCCGCATCTCGAGCACACCCTTGCGCCCGGCGAACTCATCGTCGAGGTCAGGGTTCCGGCGCTCTCGTGCGGGCGCACCGCGCGCTATCTGAAGGTGCGGGACCGGGCCTCTTATGAGTTTGCCCTGGTATCCGCAGCGGCGGCGTTCGAGCTCGGCGACGGCGTGATCCGCGCCGCGCGCCTTGCCTGCGGCGGGGTTGGCACGCGGCCATGGCGCATGCGCGCGGCGGAGCTGGCGCTGCAGGGCAAGCCGCCGACGCGCGCGAGCTTCGAGGCGGCGGCATTGACCACGGTGGCCGACGCCACGGCGCTGCCGGGCAACCGGTACAAGGTCGCGCTGCTGCAACGCACGGTGGTACGGGCCCTCGAACTGGCAGGAGAATGAAAATGAACACCAACCACATCGGCCAGCCACACGCCCGCGTCGACGGCCGCGCCAAGGTCAGCGGCAGCGCGCAATACGCCGCCGACTTCAACCAGCCCGGACAGGCCTATGCCGTCATCGTCGGCGCCTCGATCGGACTGGGACGGCTGACGGAACTCGACACCGAAGCCGCACAGCGCGTGCCCGGCGTGCTGGCGGTGCTGAGCCACCAAAACACGCCAAAGCTGGCTTACGCGCCGCACAAGGGCTTTATCGATCCGGCACACGGCGAGCGCCTGCACGTGCTGCAGGATGACCGCGTGCACTTCTACGGCCAGCCCGTCGCCGTGGTCGTGGCACAGACGCTGGACCAGGCCGAGCACGCCGCCACCCTGCTGCGGATCGGCTATGCCGCGCAAACCCCGGTCTGCGACCCGCTCGACCCGCGCGCCGAAGCCGTGGTGCCGGAGGCAGGACGCGAGCCGGGGCCGCACGCGGCGGACCGCGTGCGCGGCGACCCCGACGCGGCGCTTGCCGCCGCGGCCATCAGCATCGACGCGCACTACGATGCCGCGCGCGAGAACCACGTGCCGATCGAGCCGAACGCCACCGTTGCCGCCTGGGAAGGCGAGCGGCTGACGCTCTGGAGCAAGAGCCAGTTCGTGGTCAACGAGCAGGCCGAGATCGCGGCGATCCTGGGCCTCCCGTCCGCGAACGTCCGCGTGGTCTGCCCCTTCATCGGCGGCGCGTTCGGCACCAGCCTGCGCACCTGGCCGCACGTCACGCTCGCGGCCGTGGCCGCGCGCGTGGTGGGCAGGCCGGTCAAGCTGGTGCTGTCGCGTCGGCAGACGTTTCATCTGGCGGGGCATCGACCGCGCACGGTACAGCGCGTGGCGCTGTCGTCCACGCCCGACGGACGGCTGACCGCCATCGTGCATGAAGGCAGCGGCGAAACCAGCCGCTACGAGCAGTTCGCCGAGGCGCTGACAGCGGTCACGCCGTTCCTCTATAGCTGTCCCAACGTGCGCACCCGCTACCGGCTGGTGCCGCTGGACATCAGCACCCCCACGTATATGCGCGGCCCGGGCGAGGCCACCGGCATCTTTGCGCTGGAATGCGCGATGGACGAGCTGGCGCATGCGCTCGGGATGGATCCGCTCGAGTTGCGCCGGCGCAATGAGCCCGGGCTGGACGAGGGCCTGCAGCTGCCGTTCTCGAGCCGCTCCATGCTGGCCTGCTACGAGCGCGGCGCCGATGCGTTCGGCTGGTCGCGCCGCACGCTCGCGCCCGGCTCCATGCGCGACGGCCGCCTGCGCATCGGCTGGGGCATGGCCTGCGCGAGCTACCCGGTGTTCCATGGGCAGGCGAGCGCGCGGGTGCGCCTGCTCGCCGACGGCACGGCCGAAGTCGAGGCCGCCGCCAGCGACATGGGGCCGGGCACCTATACCTCGATCACCCAGATCGCCGCGGAAACGCTGATGCTGCCGCTGGAGCATGTGCGCTTCAGCCTGGGCAACTCTGACTTTCCGCCGACCCCGCCGCATGGGGGCTCGATGACGCTCGCGTCGGTGGGCTCCGCGGTGCGCGCCGCCTGCCTCGCCGCGCTGGACCGGCGCCGCGAGGCAGGCCATGGCAGCGGCATCATCGAGACCAGCGCCACCGCCGGACCGGATGCGGCGGTGCACGGCCGGTTCTCCATGCACGCCTTCGGTGCGGTGTTTGTCGAAGTCGCGATCGATCCCGATGTCGGCACCATCCGGGTCCGGCGGGTGGTCGGCGCCTATGGCGCGGGCCGCATTGTCAACCCGCGGCTGGCCGCCAGCCAGTGCACCGGCGGCATGGTCGGCGGCATCGGCATGGCGCTGATGGAGCGAACCGCGCTCGACCCGCGCGACGGCCGCCCGGTGAACGCGCACATGGCGGACTACCTGGTGCCCGTCAACCTCGATATCCAGGGACTGGAGGCGCATTTCGTCGACGAGGTCGATCCCCACGTCAACGAGCTGGGCGTCAAGGGACTCGGTGAAATCGCGCTGGTGGGGGTGGCCCCGGCGGTCGCCAATGCCGTCTTCCACGCCACCGGCAAGCGTGTGCGGGAGCTGCCGATCCGCATCGAGCACCTGGTCGAGCACTAGCGGCCTGCCCGCCTGCGCGGCCATGACTGGCGCTATGATGGGCGCATTCCCAACCTCAGGTTGCCAGTCATGGACAAGGCCCGGGTCCTCACCCTCTTCCTCGGCGTGGTGCGCGCCGGCAGCTTCCGGCGTGCCGCGGTCGAGGCCGGTGTCACGCCGCAGGCGGCGAGCAAGGCGGTGCGCACGCTCGAGGCCCACCTGGGCGTGCGCCTGCTGCACCGGACCACGCGCAAGCTCAGCCTGACCGAGGAAGGCGCGCGGCTGTTCGAGCTGACCGCCCCCGGCATGCGCCAGCTCGACGAAGCGCTCGAGCAGGTCCGTGCCAGCCGCGGCGACGATGACGGCCTGATCCGCCTGACCGCGCCGCCGTCGCTCGGCAGCCGCGTGCTGGTGCCGCTGGTCAAGGGTTTCCGCGACCAGCATCCCGGCATCGGCTTCGATGTAGTGCTGAGCGACCTCTTCACCGACCTGGTCGAAGCCAGGATCGACGTCGGCTTCCGCGTCGGCACCAGCCCCGGCCAGAACCTGGTGGCGCGGCGCCTGTGCGACTTGCCGCTGGTGATCTGCGCCGCGCCGGAGTACCTGGCGCGGCACGGCGAGCCGGCCACGCTCGATGAGCTGATGCGGCACCAGTGCACGGGCTTCCGCCGCCCCGCCACCGGACGCATGGTGCCGTGGGAACTGCAGGTGGACGGCAACCTGGTGTACCAGGAGCTGCCGGCGGTGGCCAGCTTCAACGATGTGGAAACCGAGGTCGAGGCGGTGCGCGCCGGCATCGGCATCGGCCAGCTGCCCGCCTACATGGTCCATGCCGACCTGGTCAGCGGACGGCTCAGGGCCATCCTGCCCGGATACAGCAGCAGCCAGGTCGGGCTGTACATGTACTACCCGCACCGCAGCCAGATGCCGGTGCGGGTCCGGCGCTTCATCGACTTCGTGGTGGCGGCCTCGCGCGGCGCGGAGCAATCGTTGTCGCGGCTGGTGGGAGTGGTGGCGGACTGAGGCGTCCGTCGCCGGCCCCTGGTGCCACGCCACCCTCCCGCATGCACCAGGGACCAGAAGCGCCCTCTCCTTCTCCCGGTCCTGACTCACGCTCCCTTCCATCGCCCTTGCCGTTGCCTTTCGCTTGATTTTTTCTCAAGCGAAAGCGCCTGAAATATCGTTTGTCGCAGGGCCCGCCGGCGACAACCATTACACCAGGCCCAACCGCAGGAGACAGCCATGTCAGACCAGCCCTATCCGCTCTGGAGCGCGGAACCCGTTCCCCATCTGCTTGCCTCGCGCGAGCGCGCCACCGGCGCCTGGATTTTCCCGGCGCTGCCCGCCGGCTCGCCGCTGGCCGAGGGCCATGAGGCCGCCGCCATCACCGGCACCGGCACGCTCTACAGCTATACCGTGATCCACCCCGCGCCCAAGACCGGGCAGCCGCCGTACGCGCTCGGCTATGTCGATTTCGTCGGTCCGGTGCGCATCTTCGGCCGCCTTCTGGGCGCGGCGCGCCCGGTCATCGGCGCCCGCTACGCGCCGCGGCATGACGCCGAGCTTGGCTATGTGTTCGAAGCCGTCCCGGCCTGAACGATCGAGAGAAGGAAAAGGTAAGCATCATGCAGGACATCTACATCCACGGCGGCGCGATGACGCCGTTCGGCCGCCATCCCGGCGTGCTGGCGCCGGAACTGGCGCAACAGGCCATCCTGAAGGCGCTGGCCGACGCCGACGTGCCGGCCGGCCGCATCCAGGCGGTCTACTGCGCCAACGTGCTCGGCGGCATGATCCTCGGCCAGCTCATCGTGCGCGACCTGGGGCTCAAGGGCATCCCGGTCTACAACGTCGAGAACGCCTGCGCCAGCGGCGCCACCGGCGTGCACCTGGCGCGGCACGCGCTGCTGGCCGGGCAATACGACACGGTGCTGGTGTTCGGCATCGAGCAGCTCACCGCGCTCGGCGGCGGCACCATCCCGCTGCAGCGCAACGACCACAAGACCGAGCTCTATGCCAGGTCCGGCATGGTGCTGCCCGCGGTCTATGCGATGCGCGGCACGCGCTTCCTGTACGAGCGCGACGCGCGGCCGGCCGACCTGGCCGAGGTTGCGGTCAAGAACCGCCACCACGGGTCGCTCAACCCGTACGCGCAGCAGCGCAACACCACCACGGTCGAAGAAGTGCTGGCCTCGCGCATGATCGCCGACCCGCTGACGCTGCTGCAATGCTGCCCGTCGCAGGTCGACGGCGCCGCCGCGCTGGTGCTAAGTACGCGGCGGCCGGCGCAGGCGCGGCCGGTAAAGGTGCTGTCGTCGGTGGTGGTGTCGGGCATGCGCGAAGAGGCCGACGACGACATCCTCGATGCCGAGATCACCGCGCGCGCCGCGCGCCAGGCCTACGTGCAGGCTGGGCTCGGGCCGCAGGACGTCGACGTGGTCGAGTTGCACGACGCCTTCACCATCGCCGAGCTGCTCTACTACGAAGCCCTCGGACTGGCGCCGCGCGGCGATGCCGTCGCGCTGCTCAAGTCCGGCGCGACGCGGCTGGGCGGGCGCGTGCCGGTCAACCCCAGCGGCGGGCTGCTGGCCAAGGGCCATCCGCTGGGCGCCACCGGCGTGGCGCAGATGGTCGAGATCCTGTGGCAGCTGCAGGGCCGGGCCGGCGCACGCCAGGTGGCGGAGGCCCGCATCGGCCTGACGCAATGCACCGGCGGCGGCATCGCGGGCGTGGACCACGCCGCCTCTTCCGTCCACCTGCTGGGAGTCTGAGATGAGCACGCAACGTTTCGATCCCGCGCACGTGGCGGTGGTGACCGGTGCCGCGCGCGGCATCGGCCTGGGCATCGCCACGCAGCTGGCGCGCCAGGGCCTGGCCGTGGCCCTGCTCGACCGCGACGCCGCCGCGCTCGATGCCGCCGTCGGCGCGCTGGTTGCCGAGGGCTTCGATGCCTTCGGCGCCAGTGCCGACCTGACCGACTCGGCCGCGGTCAACGACGCCTTCGCGCAGGTGCAGGCACGCACTGGCCGCGTCGACTACCTGGTCAACAACGCCGGCGCGGTGCGCGACATGCGCTTCCTGAAGATGAGCGACGAAGACTGGGACCTGGTCGTCGACACCAACCTGCGCTCGCAATTCCTGTGCTGCCGCGCGGCGCTGCCGGGCATGGTCGAGCGCGGCTACGGCCGCGTGGTCAATATCTCGTCGCGCGCGTGGCTGGGCGGCTTCGGGCAGGCCAACTACTCCGCGGCCAAGGGCGGCGTGGTCAGCCTGACGCGCTCGCTGGCGATCGAGTTCGCGGCCAAGGGCATCACCGTCAACGCGGTGGCGCCGGGCATCGTCGATACCCCGCTGTTCCGCGGCTTTGCGCCGGAGGTCCAGGCGCGGCTGCAGAAGTCGGTGCCGGTGCAGCGCATCGGCACCGCCGACGATATCGCCAATGCGGTCAGCTTCTTCCTCAACCCGCTCGCCTCGTATGTGACCGGTCAGGTGCTCTATGTCTGCGGCGGGCGCAGCCTGTCGTCGCCCAGCGTATAAGGAGGCCGCCATGACTGTACGACGCCATCTCGAAGGCGCGGTCGCGGTGCTGACCATCGACCGGCCCGAGGCGCTCAATGCGCTGGACGTGCCCACCCTGCGCGAACTGCGCGACCACCTGGCCGAAGTGCGCGATCGCGACGACCTGCGCGTGGCGGTGCTGACCGGCGCCGGCACGCGCGCCTTCTGCGCGGGCGCGGACCTGAAAGGCACGCGCCAGTCGCCCGCCAGCTATGCGCAGGCGCTGTTCCGCGCGCCCGAGCCGGCCGCCGACCTGGGGCTCTATATCCGGCTGATGGACCTGGCCGGCCTGGACCTGTGCAAGCCGCTGATCGCGGCGGTCAACGGCCACTGCCTCGGCGCGGGCCTGGAGCTGGCGCTGCAATGCGATATGCGCATCGCGTCGGCACAGGCGAGCTTCGGCCTGCCCGAAGCGGCGGTCGGTTCGATCCCCGCGGTCTCGGGACTGCACCGGCTGCTGAAGGCCGTGCCCGCGGCGCACGCGATGCAGATGGTGCTGACCGGCGAGCGGATCGATGCGGTACATGCGGCCCGCATCGGGCTGGTCAGCGAGACGGTGGCGCCGGACGTATTGCTCGACCGTGCGCTGGCGCTCGCCGCGCGCATCGCGGCCAATGCGCCGCTGGCGGTGCAGGCCGTCAAGCGGCTATCGCGCCAGACCAGCCACCTCAGTGAAGCCGACGCGCAACAGTTGACCGAACTCTACTGGGGCGTGCTGCGCGATACCGCGGACCGCACCGAAGGCCGACAGGCTTTCGCCGAGAAACGCCAGCCCCGTTACACCGGGCGTTGAGCGTTCGAAAACCCATCGAAAGGAGACAGACCATGACTGGCATGACCCGATTCGCACGCATGGCGCTGGCTGCCATGCTGTCGGCCACGGCGCTGGGCGCGGCGGCGCAGGCGCCCTTCCCCGCGCAGAAGCCGATCACGCTGGTGGTACCGTTCGCCCCCGGCGGCGGCAACGATATTTTGGCGCGGCTGATCGCGCCCAAAATGGGCAAGCTGCTGGGCCAGACCATCGTGATCGAGAACAAGCCCGGCGCCGGCGGCAACCTCGGCACCGATTTCGTCGCCCACGCGGCACCCGATGGCTATACGCTGGTGATTGCCTCCAGCCAGGTCACGATGAACCCCTTTCTCGGCACCAAGTTGCCCTTCAATATCGAGCGCGACTTCGCGCCGGTGGGGCGCATCGCCGCGGTGCCGATCATGCTGGTGGCCAATCCGGACCAGCCGTTCCGCACGCTGCAGGACTTCATCCAGTACAGCCGCGCCAACCCCGGCAAGCTCAGCTACAGCAGCCCGGGCAACGGCACGCCGCAGCACCTGGCCGGCGAAGTCTTTGCCAAGCTCAATCGCACCGAACTGCTGCACATCCCGTATCGCGGCACCGGGCCATCGATCACCGACCTGATGGGTGGCCAGGTGCAGGTGTCGTTTGCCACCATCGCCTCGGCGATCCAGTATGTGCGCGCCGGCAAGCTGCGCGCGCTGGGCATTGCCGGCAACAAGCGCACGGCGCTGATGCCCGAACTGCCCACCTTCGCCGAGGCCGGCGTGACCGGCTACGACGC
The DNA here is from genome assembly GCF_003254285.1 of Cupriavidus phytorum. Lineage (NCBI taxonomy): Bacteria > Pseudomonadati > Pseudomonadota > Betaproteobacteria > Burkholderiales > Burkholderiaceae > Cupriavidus > Cupriavidus phytorum. Next base: position 818,789 of record NZ_QKZN01000001.1, on the reverse strand, counting down.
CGAGCTGTGGTACAGCCTGCTGGCGCCGGCGCGCACGCCCGGCGCGGTGGTCGACAAGCTCAACGCCGCGCTGGTCGCCGCGCTGAAATCGCCCGACATCGCCGAGCAGATGGCCCGGCAAGGCTTCGAGCCGCAGGCCTCGTCGCCGGCCGAGCTGAAGGCCCATATCGCCAAGGACCTGGCGCGCTGGCAGCGGCTGATCCAGGACAACGGCATCAAGGTGGCGCTATGAGCGCGCCCGCCCTTGCCGCCACGGCGCAACCCATGCTGCGCAACGCCCTGGACGGCCTGACCGTGATCGATTTCACGCAGATCGGCGCCGGGCCGACCTGCACCATGCTGCTGGCTGACATGGGCGCCCGGGTCATCAAGGTGGAGCCGCCCGGCGGCGAACTCGGCCGCGGCCTGGGCCCCGCATGGATTGGCGACGACAGTGCGCTGTTCCACGGTTTCAACCGCAACAAGCTGGGCGTGGCGCTCGACCTGAAGTCCGCCGACGGCGTGGCGGTGGCGCGCCGCCTGGTCGCGACCGCCGACATCGTGGTCGAGAGCATGCGTCCCGGCGTGATGGCGCGCCTCGGCCTCGATCATGCGCAGCTGGCGGCCGACCATCCGCGGCTGATCTATTGCTCGATCTCGGCCTACGGCCAGCACGGACCCTATGCGCAGCGCGCCGGCGTCGACGGCATCCTGCAGGCCGATTCCGGCCTGATGAGCCTGACCGGCGCGCCCGACGGCGAACCCTGCAAGGTGCAGGCGCCGGTGGTCGACGTCATGACCGGCTATGTGGCCTGCATGGGCGTGCTGGCCAAGCTGGCGCGGCGCGCGCGCGACGGGCTCGGCGGACATCTCGACGTCAGCCTGTTCAATGCGGCGCTGGCGCTGCAGCAGTCGTCCCTTACCAGCTATGGCGCCGACGGGCAGCTGCCGCAGCGCATCGGCAGCGCCGCCCCCTACTCCGCGCCCAACCAGGCATTCCGGACCGCCGACGGCTGGATCATGGTGGCGGCCTACATGCCCGAGCGCTGGCGCCGGCTGTGCGATGTACTCGGGCAGCCAGGCCTGGCCGACGACCCGCGCTTTGCCACCCCCGCGCTGCGCGTGGCCAATCGCGCCGACATGGTAGCAGCGCTGACCGCCGCCTTCGTGAAGCACACCACCGACTGCTGGCTGGCGCTGCTGCAAGACGCCGACATCCTGTGCGCGCCGGTGGCGAACTACGAGCAGGTCCTGGCGCATCCGCAGGTGGCGGCCAACCGCATGATGCAAAGCGTGCAGCACGACACGCTGGGCGAGATCCGCATGCCGGGCTTCCCCATCAACAGCGCGCAGGAGAACGCGCTGCCGGCACGTCCGGCGCCGGCCCGCGGCCAGCATACCGAGGCCGTGCTGGCCGAGCTTGGCTACGGCCACGACGAGATTGCGGCCCTGTCGGCATCGGGCGCGGTCCACTGCGTCGTGCCGGCAGCGCGACCGCAGGCGGCCCCGCCGGTGACCGCCACCGCGTGAGCCTGCACCGCTTGAGTCCAGCGCTTCAACCCTGCGCTTCGAACTGCGCCAGCAGCCACTGCCGGAACACCGCCATGCTCGGGCTCTCCTTGCGGTCCGCCGGCGTCAGCAGGTAGTAGGTGAAATCGCCCATGTCGACGGTCTGGCGGAACGGCGCCACCAGCCGGCCCGCATCGAGGTCGGCCGCCACCAGGAAGCGCTGCGCCATCGCAAAGCCCTGGCCTTCGACCGCCGCTGCATAGGCCATGGCCGAGCTCTGGAAGGTCATGCCGCTGCGCGCGTCGACCGCCTTGTCGGCGCGCGCAGCTTTGAGCCAGTGGCTCCAGTCATCGGGCCGCGCGATCGAATGCAGCAAGGTCTGGTGCTGCAGGTCGGCGGCGCGCTTCACCTTCGGCCCCGCGTCCAGCAGCGCCGGGCTGCACACCGGCACCAGGATGTTCGACACCAGCCGGTAGGCGTTGACGCCATGCCACTTGCCGTCGCCCAACCGGATCGCGCCATCGATATCTTCCCTGCGGAAGTCGACCGGATCGAGCGAGGCGGTCAGCAGCACCTCGATGCCGGGATGGGCGGCATGGAAGCTCGACAGGCGCGGGATCAGCCAGCGCATGGCAAAGGTGGTATAGGCGCGCACCTTGAGCTGCCTGCGCCGGGCGCGCTTGCTCAGGCGGCGCGTGGCTTCGCGCAGCTCTTCCATCGCGCGGGTCACGGCGCGGTAGTAGTCCTCGCCGGCGCGGGTCAGCGAGATCTGGCGGTGGCCGCGATGCAGCAGCTGCACGCCCAAGCCCTGTTCCAGCGCGCGGATCTGCCGGCTGACGGCGCCGGGCGTGACGTGCAGCTCTTCGGCCGCAACGGTGATGCTGAGATGCCGCGCGGCCGCCTCGAAGGCGCGCAACGCGTTCAATGGGGGCAGTTTGTCCATGCCGGCGAGTCTGCCATACGGTTGAGGTTTTCTCAATCGAGGCAGACGCGGATTTATTGACAACCGGTGGTTTCCATTGAAACGCCATTGGGATGGCTAGTGTTGCGGGACCCGCCAGCCTAAATTTGTCTCCGTGGCCCCCGCCATCCAACATCGCAGTCCAACACCACGCAACCGCAAAGGAGATTCACCATGTCCGCCAGCCAAACCCAAGCCATCCCCGCCAACCTCTCCAGCGCCAAGGTCTGGTTCATTACCGGCGCCTCGCGCGGCTTCGGCCTCGAGCTGACCCGCGCCGCGCTGGCCCGCGGCGACCGCGTCGTCGCCACGGCGCGCAACCCGCAGGCCGTGACCGGCGCCGTGGGCCAGCATGAAAATCTGCTCGCCGTAGCGCTGGACGTGACTAGCGAAGCCCAGGCAGTCGCCGCCGCCGAGGCCGCGGTGGCGCGTTTTGGCCGCATCGACGTGCTGGTCAACAACGCCGGCTACGGCCTGCTGGGCGCGGTGGAAGAGGCCTCGGCCAGGGAAGTCGAGCAGCAGTTCGCCACCAACGTGTTCGGCGTGCTGGCGGTGACGCGCGCGGTGCTGCCGCAGATGCGACGCCAGCGCCGCGGCCATATCGTCAATATCTCGTCGATCGGCGGCTATGCGGCGTATCCGGGCTGGGGCGTGTACGGCGCCACCAAGTTCGCTGTCGAGGGCCTGACCGAAGCGCTGTCGGCCGAGCTGGCGCCGCTGGGCATCCACGCCACGGTGGTCGAACCGGGCTTCTTCCGCACCGATTTCCTCGATGCCAGCTCGCTGGTGCGCGTCGGCACGGAGATCGGCGAGTACGCCGAGACGGTCGGCGCGATGCGCGCGCACATGGCCTCGGCCAATCACCAGCAGCCCGGCGACCCGGCCCGGCTGGCCGCGGCCCTGCTCGCGCTTGCCGACAGCGACACGCCGCCGGTGCGGCTGCCGCTGGGTTCCGACACGGTCGCCCGCATCGCCGACAAGCACCGCAAGGTGGAAGGCGAGCTGGCCGCGTGGCATGCGCTGGCGGTGTCGACCGACCACGCCGACGTGCGCGGCTGAGCCTGCGCCAGGCACGGTTTGCTGCACTGCAGCCAAGCGCGTGCGTCTGCAGAACAGGCCGGCGGAGAGCCGGCCTCTTCACTTGAAGTCGCTCTTGCGGCGGGCATGGCACGGTATCGGCACGCATCTATGTCGCTTCCGCCGAATTTCGCCAATAATGCCCTGAGAGTCATTGCCGGACGAACCGAGAGCCACCATGCACGAGAGTCCCGATGCCATCCGCACTGTCGCCCTGCTCGGGCACGCAGGAAGCGGCAAGACCTCGCTGGTCGAGGCGCTGCTGCACAAGGGCGGTGCGGTGCACACGCCTGGCAGCGTCGAGCGCGGATCCACCGTGTGCGACAACGATCCGCTCGAGCGCAAGTACAAGCGCTCGCTCAGCGCCGCGGTCGCCCACCTGGACTACCGCGATACCCGCATCTACCTGATCGACACCCCCGGCTACCCGGACTTCTCCGGGCACGCCATCAGCGCGCTGGCCGCGGTGGAAACCGCGGCCATCGTCATCAATGCGCAGACCGGCATCGAGATGACCACGCGCCGCGCCATGGCGTGGGCGCAGGCGCGCCAGCTGTGCCGGATGATCATCATCAACGGCATCGACGGCGAGAAGGTCGACCTGCCCGCGCTGCTGGCGGAGATACAGGAGGCCTTCGGCAAGGAATGCCTGCCCATCAACCTGCCGGCCGACCACGGCGGCAAGGTGGTCGACTGCTTCTTCAATCCGGCCGGCGAGTCGGATTTTTTATCGGTCGCGTCCGCGCACGATGCGCTGATCGACCAGGTGATCGAGATCGACCCCGAGCTGATGGAGCTGTACCTGGAGCAAGGCGAGGCCATCACCCCGGAGCAACTGCACGCGCCGTTCGAGCGCGCGCTGCGCGAAGGACACCTGGTGCCGATCTGCTTTACCTCGGCCGTCACCGGCGCCGGCATCGAGGCGTTGCTGGACGTGTTCGTGCGGCTGCTGCCCAACCCGACCGAAGGCAACCCGCCGCTGTTCTACCGCTCCACCGGCGCGGATGCCGAGGGGACCGAACAGCGCCAGGCGGTGCGCGCCGAACCGGTGCCCGACAAGCATGTGCTGGCGCATGTGTTCAAGGTGGTGATCGACCCCTATGTCGGCAAGCTGGCGATTTTCCGCATCCACCAAGGCACGGTCACGCGCGACAGCCAGCTCTATATCGGCGAAGGACGCCAGCCGTTCAAGGTGGCGCACCTGCTGCGGCTGCAGGGCAAGGAAACCCAGGAAGTGCCGCGCGCCGGTCCCGGCGATATCTGCGCGGTGGCCAAGGTCGATGAACTGGGCTTCGACGCGGTGCTGCACGATGCCACCGAGGACGGCAACATCCACCTGACCCCGCTGGAATTTCCCACCCCCATCTATGGCCTGGCGATCGAGCCGGCGCGGCGCGGCAACGAGCAGCGCCTGGCCGAAGTGCTGCACAAGCTCAGCGCGGAAGACCCGTGCCTGCGCGTCGAGCATCCGGCGGGCACCAACGAGACCGTGGTGTTCGGCCTGGGTGAGTTCCACCTGCGCTGCGCGCTGGAGCGGCTGACCGAACAGTACAAGCTGGAAGTGGCGACGCGCCCGCCCAAAATTGCCTATCGCGAAACCATCGGCGCGAAAGCCGAAGGTCATCACCGGCACAAGAAGCAGACCGGCGGCGCCGGCCAGTTCGGCGAGGTGATGCTGCGCATCGAGCCGCTGGCGCGCGGCGCGGGCTTCGATTTCGTCGATGCGGTCAAGGGCGGCGCGATTCCCGGGCAGTTTATCCCGGCGGTCGAGAAAGGCATCCGCCAGGCGCTGGACAGCGGCCCGCTGGCGGGGTTTCCGATGCAGGACGTGCGCGTGACCGTGTACGACGGCAAGAGCCACCCGGTCGATTCCAAGGAAGTCGCGTTCGCCACCGCGGGGCGCAAGGCCTTTATCGATGCCGTGCTCAAGGCCAGGCCGAGCGTGCTCGAGCCGATCGTCGATATCGAGGTCACGGCGCCAGGCAGCGCCATGGGCGATATCATCGGCGACCTGTCGACCAAGCGCGGCCAGGTTCATGGCACCCGCACCGCGGCCGGCAACACGGTGATCGTTGCCGGCCAGGTGCCGCTGTCGGAGCTCAACGATTACCAGTCACGGCTGAACAGCATCACTGGCGGCCACGGCAGCTACACCATCCAGTTCAGCCACTACGACAACGTGCCGCCGGCGCAGCAGGAGAAGATGGCGGCGCGGCACAAGGCGCAATTGGATACGGATTGAGGGCGTAGCACCGAGGACATCGCGCACGCGATTGTGTACTCCCTCTCCCGCTTGCGGGAGAGGGTTGGGGTGAGGGCGGGAGTCTCTACGAAGCAAGGCCGGCGGTATGCCAGCGCCTGCCCTCACCCCCTGCTTCTCTTCCGCTCGCGGGAGAGGGGCGCAAACCGGCAGGTAGCCGAGGTCGGAGCAATTTTCAATACGTCTCCAGATGCAACCGCCCCTCCCGCTTCAACCGCTCAGCCACCGTCTCCCAGTTCAATCCCGCCTGCTGCGCCACATCGCGCAAGGCCAGCACCACTCCCTCCTCCATGCTCTTCAGCCCGCAGACATAGAAGTACGTATCCGCTGAAGCGAGCAGCGCCGCCAGGTCCGCCGCGCGTTCGCGCATCAGGTCCTGCACATAGCGCCTGGGCTGCCCCGGAGTGCGCGAGAACGCCAGGTTGATGTCGATGAAATCCCTCGGCAGCTTCTGCAGCGGACCGAAGTACGGCAGTTCCTCCTGCGTGCGCGCGCCGAAGAACAGCATCAGCTTGCCGCCGTCGAACTTGCCTGCCTTGCGCAGGCGCCGGCGCCATTCGGTCATGGCGCGCATCGGTGCACTGCCGGTGCCGGTGCAGATCATCACGATGTTCGAGCGCGGATGGTTGGGCATCAGGAAGCTGGCGCCGAACGGGCCTATCACCTCGACCTTGTCGCCCACCTTCAGGTCGCACATGTAGTTCGAGCCGACCCCGCGCACAGGATTGCCGTCGTGGTCCTGCAGCACGCGCTTGATGGTCAGCGACAGGTTGTTGTAGCCGGGGCGCTCGCCATTGCGCGGGCTGGCGATGGAGTACTGCCGGGCATGATGCGGGCGGCCGCCGGCATCGGTGCCCGGCGGCACGATGCCGATCGACTGGCCTTCCAGCACCGGGAACGGGGTGGTGCCGAAGTCCAGCACGATGTGGTGAGTGTCGTAGTCGCGGCCGACTTCGGTCACGCGCACGTTGCCGGTCACCGTGGCGGTAATGGTCTTGTTGGCAGACTTCGCGCCGTAGAGGTTGGTATAGGCATGCGCGGCGGACCACGGCGGCACGGTGGCGCCGTAGCGGACACTGTTGAAGGCTTCCTCGGCGGTGCCGGCCAGCGGCGATGCCGCGGGCAGCGCCGGCGCTGCCGCCTGCATGTCGGCACCAGGGGCCATGTCGGCGAGCTGCTCCGGCGACAGTTCGTCCGGCAGCGCGTCCCAGGTCAGCTGCTCGTCGACGCTATAGGCGCGCAGCTTCGGCACGTCGCGCCAGTTGTCTATCGATCCGGTCGGACACGGGGCAATGCAGGCCATGCACAGGTTGCACTTGTCGGCATCGACCACATAGTTGCGCGAGTCATGGGTGATCGCACCCACCGGGCAGGTGGCTTCGCAGGTATTGCAGCGGATGCAGATCTCGGGATCGATCAGGTGCTGCTTGATGACTTGAATTTCTGCCATGTCCATGGCGGTCTCCAGAAAATCAGAGGGCTTCCACGGCATATAGTCCGTGCCCGCGGTGTTCCCCTCTCCCCTCAGGGGAGAGGGCAGGGTGAGGGGTGGTTTAAGCACCGGCGCTTCGTGGAAGCTCCATGCCCTCACCCCCGGCCCCTCTCCCGCAACGCGGGAGAGGGGAGCAAACCCGCAGCGGGGTAACGCCCAGCGCCTCAGTTAAACCGCACGTACTCGAAATCCACTGGCTGCCGGTTGATACCCATCACCGGCGGCGCGATCCAGTTGGCGAACTTGCCGGGCTCGACCACGCGGCCCATCAGGCTGGCGACGAAGGCGCGGTCGCCGTCGGTGGGCAGCCACTGGTCGCGGAAGTCGCGCCATTCGGCATCGGAGATCACGCGGCCGTCGGGCGAGACCTTGACCCCGGCGAGCGCGCCGATATTGCGGTGGAACGCCTTGTGCGGCACCTTCAGGCGGAACGGGATGCCGGCCTTGTCGATGACCTTGTTCCAGCGCTCGATGCCGGCCATGCTGTCCTTGATGTAGTCGTCGCGCAGCACTTCGTTGAGCGCGTTCAGCATCGGCACCTCCTTCTCGGTCAGCTGGCCGTTCTGCGCCTGCAGCACGCGGTAGGTCTGCCCCTTCAGCACGTGGTCGTCCATGCGCTTGCCTTCCTCGTAGCGGCCCTTCAGGCCGGTGCTGTAGAAGGTGGCGGCGTTGCTGGACTCGTCGGCGCCGAACAGGTCGATGGTCACGCTGTAGTGGAAGTTCAGGTAGCGCTGCAGCGTCGGCAGGTCGATCACGCCGGCGGCGCGCAGCTTTGCAGGATCGTCGGTCTTCAGTTCGTTCATCACCTGGCACGTGCGCTGGATTACGCGCGACACGCCGCTCTCGCCGACGAACATATGGTGCGCTTCCTCGGTCAGCATGAACTTGGTGGTGCGTGCCAGCGGGTCGAACGCGCTTTCGGCCAGCGCGCACAGCTGGAACTTGCCGTCGCGGTCGGTGAAGTAGGTGAACATGAAGAACGACAGCCAGTCGGGCGTCTGTTCGTTGAACGCCTGCAGGATGCGCGGGTTGTCCTGCTGGCCGCTGCGGCGCTCGAGCAGCGCCTCGCCCTCTTCGCGGCCGTCGCGGCCGAAGTACTTGTGCAGCAGGTAGACCATGGCCCACAGGTGGCGGCCCTCTTCCACGTTCACCTGGAACAGGTTGCGCAGGTCGTACATGCTGGGCGCGGTCAGGCCAAGGTGGCGCTGCTGCTCGACCGACGCCGGCTCGGTGTCGCCCTGCGTCACGATGATGCGACGCAGGTTGGCGCGGTACTCGCCCGGCACGTCCTGCCACGCGTCCTCGCCCTTGTGGTCGCCGAAGTGGATCTTGCGGTTGGCCTCGGCCGGGTTCAGGAAGATGCCCCAGCGGTAGTCCGGCATCTTGACGTGGCCGAAGTGGGCCCAGCCCTGCGGATCGACGCTGATCGCGGTGCGCAGGTAGATGTCGTGCTGGTGCGAGCCTTCCGGGCCCATGTCGTTCCACCAGCTCAGGTAGTTGGGCTGCCATTGCTCGAGCGCGCGCTGCAGGGTGCGGTCTTCGCTCAGGTTGACGTTGTTGGGGATCTTGTCGCTGTAGTTGATGCCGGACATGGTGGTCTCCGTTTCCGTTATGCGGGCGATTCGGTATGCGTTCAGGGGCCGGTCAGACCCGGTTCCAGTCGAAGGCGGCCTTGTCGCCCTTGCCGTAGACCTTCAGCGCGCCCTTGTCGCCGACCGCGTTGGGGCGCTGGAAGATCCAGTTCTGCCACGCGGTCAGGCGGCCGAAGATGCGGGTGAACATGTTTTCCTGGCCGTTGAAGCGCAGGTTGGCTTCCATGCCGGTGAGCGCATCGGGCGACATCGCCACGCGCTCTTCCAGCGCGATGCGCACTTCGTCGGTCCAGTCGATGTCGTCGGGGTTGGCGGTGACCAGGCCCAGCGCCCAGGCGGCATCGGCATCGAGCGGCTGGCCGGCCCTGGCGCGCACCGCATCGAGCGCGGGCTGCTCGTCGTAGAAGCGGCGGCCCAGGCGACTCTGGCCGGTAGCCATCGGGTACAGGCCGAAATTGACGTCGGCCACAGTGATCTTCGGCGCGCGCGCCTCGTCGTCGGGCAGCGCCAGGTGGTAGCTGCGGTCGCACGCCAGCGCCAGTTCCAGGAAGGTGCCGGCAAAGCACGAACCCGGCTCGATCAGCGCGAACAGGCTGCGCGACGACACGTCGAGCCGGCTCAGCGTGCGGCGCAGCAGGCCGATGGTCTCGCGCACCAGCCAGTGGTCCTTGTGCGCCAGCAGCGTTGCGTCGTTGGCCAGCACCGCGGCGGCGTCGCCGCTGGTCTTGATCAGCCAGGTGCCGATGTCCAGCTCGTTGGTGCGCATCGACAGGATCGCGTCTTCCAGCTCGCGCGCCAGTTGCAGCGGGTACCAGCTGGCGCCGGCCTGCACGATCGCGTCGACGCTCTGCGGCTGCGCGCCCGTCGGCGCCTTCACCGTGAAGGTGGCGGTGCGCCCCGCCCGGTCGATCTCGACCGTGACGTGCGCATAGCGGAGCGCATCCGCTTCGATCACGCGCTCGATCGGCGCGAGCGCGACGCCTTGCGCATCGGCCGGGCGGTCGCTCTGCGCGGCCAGCGCCAGCGCGCGTTCCCGCACCTTCTGCGCAAACACCGCCGGCTTGGCGATATCGTCGACCAGGCGCCAGTCCTTGGCGCGCTGGCCGCGCACGCCTTCGGTGGTGGTGCAGAAGATGTCGGCGAGGTCATGGCGCACATGGCGCTTGTCGGTCACGCGGGTGAGGCCGCCGGTGCCCGGCAGCACGCCCAGCAGCGGCACTTCCGGCAGGCTCACCGCCGACGAGCGGTCGTCCACCAGCAGGATCTCGTCGCAGGCCAGCGCCAGTTCATAACCGCCCCCAGCGCAGGCGCCGTTGACCGCGGCCAGGAACTTCAGGCCGCTGTGCGCCGAGGAATCCTCGATGCCGTTGCGAGTCTCGTTGGTGAACTTGCAGAAATTGACCTTCCACGCATGGCTGCTGACGCCAAGCATGAAGATATTGGCGCCGGAGCAGAACACCTTGTCCTTGCCGCTGGTGATGACCACGGTGCGCACTTCCGGATGCTCGAAGCGGATGCGGTTGAGCGCGTCGTTCAGTTCGATGTCGACACCGAGGTCGTAGCTGTTGAGCTTGAGCTTGTAGCCGGGGCGCAGGCCGGCGTTCTCGTCGATATCCACCGCCAGCGTGGCAACGGGACCGTCGAAGGCCAGCTTCAGGTGCTTGTATTGGGAAGGATCGGTCTGGTAGTCGACGCGGGGGGCGGTGGTCACGGCGGGTCTCCTCTGCGAAACTGCACTATCGTGCATCAACGGGTATCTGGTTTGAACGAACTATAGTTCATTCATCAGATCTTTCGCAAGCACTATTGTGCAGATTCCCAGAGGTGTGACCGGGGATGCCCTACAGGTCGGCTTATTGAGGCAGCGCCGTCACACCGGCATGCGCAACGCCTCCCGCACCAGCCCGCGCAGGCCGGCAAAGGTGGCGTCGAGCGACTGCGCGCTGGTGTCCAGCGAGAATTCCGCCTTGGAATAGAAGGCGGCGCGGCCGGCCAGGATCTGGCGCAGGTCTTCCATGGCCTCCTTGCTGGCCGCCATCGGGCGGAAGTCGCCCTGCGCGCGCACCCGCTCCATATGGTGTTCCGGCTCGGCCTGCAGCCACACCGTGGTGCAATGGGCCAGCAGCAGGTTGAAGGTGGCCGGGTCTGACACCAGGCCGCCGGGCGTGGCGATCACGGCTTCGGGGTAGATCTGGATGGCCTCTTCCACCGCCCGGCGCTCGTAGCGGCGGTAGGCATTCATGCCGTACAGCCCCTGGATCTCGGCAATGCTGCAGCCGGCAAATTTCTCGATCTCGCGGCTCAGCTCCACGAACGGGAAATCCAGGTCCTCGGCCAGCATCGCGCCCAGCGTGGTCTTGCCTGCGCCGCGCAGGCCGATCAGCGCCACGCGCGGGCTGCGCGCAGCCTGGGCCGCATTTTCGCCGCCGGTACCCAGCATCTGGCCCACGGCAATGCGCACGCGCCGCAGCGTGGCATCGTCACGATGTTCCAGCAGTTCGCGCAACAGGACCCATTCCGGTGACGACGTGGTGACGTCGCCCAGCAGCCCGGCCAGCGAGCACTGCAGCGCCTCGGCCACGTGCTGCAGCACCAGGATGGAGGCGTTGCCGCTGCCGTATTCCAGGTTGGCGAGATGACGCTCGGAGACGCCGGCCGCCTGCGCGGCGGCCTTGCGGGTCAGGCCGCGGCAGGCCCGCTGCGCGCGCACGCGCTCGCCCAGGGACACCAGGAAGGGGTTCTTCTCCGTCACGTTGGCGGCCGCACCGCTAGAACCATGCTGCAGTTCCGCATCCGGGGTTAACCCAGATTCATGCAATATAGTGCTTGACATGATTTCCCTGCGGCTCTATTTTTCATGCATGCACAATAATGCATGACGCCGGTGAAGGCAACCGGCGCAGCAGACGGAGCCCCCTGCCTATGACCCCCACTGAATTCCGCAGCCAGATCGCCCGGCTCACCGCGCAATTGGCCGGCCGCCCTCTCGACGCGGCGCTCGATGACTGGCTCAACGCCGAGCACGGCGCGGGCAGCCACACCTACCAGCAACTGATGGCGTCATGCCAGGCCGGCGTGGCCGAAGGCTGGCTGTGCGACCGCGAAGGCGGCGGCATCCGCTACGGCCGCGTCTTCAAGCCCGCCGACGACCTGCACGGCTTTTCGGTCGACGTGGTCGACATGAACGACATCGCCGGCCCGCACCACACCCATCCCGAGGGCGAGATCGACCTGATCATGCCGCTCGACGGCGACGCGCGCTTCGACGGCCGCCCCGCCGGCTGGCTGGTGTGCCCGCCGGGCAGCGCCCATCGCCCCACCGTCAGCAACGGCCGCGCGCTGGTGCTTTACCTGCTGCCGCAAGGCCGCATCGACTTCACGCGCTGAGATCCGCAATGACCGAACTTCTTTCCAATTACCTCGGCGGCACCTGGCAGCCTGGCACCGGTGCCGGCACCGCGCTGTTCGACCCGGTACTCGGCAACGAACTGGCGCGCGTCGACGCCACTGGCCTGGACCTGGCGGCCGGCTTCGCCTTCGCCCGCGAGCAAGGCGGCGCCGCGCTGCGCGCGCTGAGCTACCGGCAACGCGCCGCGCTGCTGGGCGAGGTGGTCAAGGTGCTGCAGGCCAATCGCGACGCCTATTACGACATCGCCACCGCCAACAGCGGCACCGTGCGCAACGACTCCGCGGTCGACATCGACGGCGGCATCTTCACGCTGGGCACTTACGCCAGGCTGGGCGATACGCTCGGCGACCGGCATTTCCTTGCAGACGGCGAAGCGGCGCGGCTGGGCAAGGACCCGCTGTTCCAGTCGCAGCATGTGCTGGTGCCGACGCGCGGCGTGGCACTGTTCATCAACGCCTTCAACTTCCCCGCCTGGGGCCTGTGGGAGAAGGCCGCGCCTGCGCTGCTGGCGGGCGTCCCGGTGATCGTCAAACCCGCCACCGCGACTGCCTGGCTGACCCAGCGCATGGTGCGCGACGTGATCGAGGCCGGGGTCCTGCCGGCGGGCGCGCTGTCGGTGGTGTGCGGCAGCGCCGCGGGCCTGCTGGACGCGCTGCAGCCGTTCGACGTGGTCTCGTTCACCGGTTCGGCCGATACCGCCGCGGTGATCCGCTCGCATCCGGCCATCGCCCGGCGCTCGGTGCGCGTGAACATCGAAGCGGACAGCATCAATTCGGCCGTGCTGCTGCCGCAGGACGGCGCCGGCACTGCTGCCTTCGACCTGCTGGCGAAGGAAGTCGTGCGCGAGATGACGGTCAAGTCCGGCCAGAAATGCACCGCGATCCGGCGCGTGTTCGTGCCCGAGGCGCTGTACGCCCAGGCCGCCGAGGCCATCGGCGCGCGGCTGTCCAAGGTAACCGCGGGCAACCCGCGCCACGACTCGGTACGCATGGGCGCACTGGTCAGCCGCGCGCAGTTCGACGCCGTGCAGGCGGGGCTGGCCGAGTTGCGTACGCACGCGCAGGTGCTGCATGACGGCGCGCGCCAGCCGCTAGTCGATGTCGACCCGGCAGTGGCCTGCTGCCTCGGCCCGACGCTGCTGGGCGTGAGCGATGCCGACGCGGCCGCCGCGGTGCACGACACCGAAGTGTTCGGCCCGGTCGCCACGCTGCTGCCCTACCGGGATACCGCCCATGCCCTCGACCTGGTGCGCCGTGGCCAGGGCTCGCTGGTGGCCTCGCTCTATGGCAGCGACGCGGCCGCGCTCGGCGCCGCCGCGCTGGAGTTGGCGGACAGCCATGGCCGCGTGCATGTGATATCGCCCGACGTGGCGCAGCTGCACACCGGCCACGGCAACGTCATGCCGCAGTCGCTGCATGGCGGCCCGGGCCGCGCCGGCGGCGGCGAAGAGCTGGGCGGCCTGCGCGCCCTGCAGTTCTATCACCGCCGCAGCGCCATCCAGGCCAGCATCGCGGTGCTGGGCAGCCTGGCCTGACCTTGGCCTGAGCGAACCGCCCCACCCGCATTCTCGCGCCGCCACATCCGCATGGCGGCGCGCGGCACACCGTACACCAGCAACGGGGAGACAACCCATGAACGCCACGCCCGCAGCGCCACCGGTCCCGCCACCCGGCGCAACCTTCAATTTTGCCGCGCACCTGCTCGCCTGCAACGCCGGCCGACCCGGCAAGCTGGCTTATCTCGACGATGACGGCCAGCTCACCTATGGCGAACTCGGGCTGCAGGTGCGGCGCCTGGCCGCGGCCCTGCTCGCTGCCGGCATCCGCCGCGAAGAGCGCGTGCTGCTGCTGATGCACGACTGCACCGACTGGCCGGTGTGCTTTCTCGGCGCGATGTACGCCGGCATCGTCCCCGTTGCCGTCAACACCTTGCTGACCGCCGACGACTACGCCTACATGCTGCAGCACAGCCGCGCGCAGGCAGTGATGGTGTCGGCCGCGCTGCTGCCGGTGTTGCAGGACGCGCTGGCGCGGCCCGGGCATGAGGTGCGGCAGGTGCTGGTATCGCGTGTATCGCGTGCGCAAGCTGCATTGCCCGAGGGCATGGCGGCGCTGGAAACTGCGCTGGCCGCGCAGGCACCGCTGCTGGCGCCCGCCGCCACGGGTTGCGACGACCCCGGCTTCTGGCTCTACTCGTCGGGCTCGACCGGCCAGCCCAAGGGCGTGGTGCACAGCCACGGCAACCCGTACTGGACCGCGGCGCTCTACGCCGGGCCGGTGCTCGGCCTGACCGAGCAGGATGTGTGCTTCTCCGCGGCCAAGCTGTATTTCGCCTACGGGCTGGGCAACGGCCTCAGCTTTCCGCTCAGCGTCGGCGCCACGGTGGTGCTGATGGCCGAGCGGCCCACACCCGATGCCACCTTCCGCCGCTGGCTGCAGCACCAGCCGACGGTGTTCTTCGGCGCGCCGACCGGATACGCCGGCCTGCTGGCGTCGCCGGCGCTGCCGGCCCGCGCCGAGGTCGCGCTGCGGCTGTGCTCGTCGGCAGGCGAAGCGCTGCCGGCGGACCTCGGCGAGCGTTTCACCGCGCATTTCGGCTGCGAGATCATCGACGGCATCGGCTCGACCGAGATGCTGCATATCTTCCTGTCCAACCGTCCCGGCCAGGTGCGCTACGGCACCACCGGCTGGCCGGTGCCGGGCTACACCATCGAGCTGCGCGACGAGGACGGTCGCCCCGTGCCCGACGGCGAGATCGGCGACCTGTATATCCAGGGTCCCAGCGCCGCGATGATGTACTGGGCCAACCGCGAGAAGTCGCGCGAGACCTTCCGCGGCGGCTGGACCAAGAGCGGCGACAAGTACGTGCGCAACGCCGACGGCAGCTACAGCTACGCCGGGCGCAGCGACGACATGCTCAAGGTCAGCGGCATCTATGTGTCGCCGTTCGAGGTCGAGGCCACGCTGGTGCAACACCCCGCGGTGCTCGAAGCCGCGGTGATCGGCGTGCCCGACCGGGACGGGCTGGTCAAGACCAAGGCCTTCGTGGTGCTGAAGGCCGGCGCGCAACTGGGCGAGGACGAACTGAAGGCCTTCGTCAAGGAACGGCTGGCCGCCTTCAAGTACCCGCGCGCAATCGCCTTCGTCGAGGCGCTGCCCAAGACCGCCACCGGCAAGATCCAGCGCTTCATGCTGCGCGAACGAGAACTGCAGGCCGCCGCAGAGCGTGCCGCCGCGGTGGCGTGAGCGGCAACGCCGCCCTGCCGCCACCCCAACCATCCGGAGACAAACCATGCGTCAGATCGATGTCCACCAGCTGGCCGACACGGCTCGCTTCAACCGCTTCCATGCGCTGATCCTGTTCTGGTGCGCGCTGATCATCATCTTCGACGGCTATGACCTCGCCGTGGCCGGCATCGCGCTGCCATCGATCATGAAGGAGATGGGCGTGACCGCCACCAGCGCGGGCTTCATGGTCAGCTCGGCGCTGTTCGGCATGATGTTCGGCGCGATCTTTCTGGGCACCGTGGCGGACCGCATCGGGCGCCGCCGCGCCATCGCCATCTGCGTGGCGCTGTTCAGCGTGTTCACCGCCGCCGCGGGCCTGACCAGCGATCCGGTCAGCTTCAGCGTGACGCGCTTCCTGGCGGGGCTGGGCATCGGCGGGGTCATGCCCAACGTGGTGGCGCAGATGACCGAGTACTCGCCGCGCAAGCTGCGCGGCACGCTGGTGACGCTGATGTTCAGCGGCTATTCGGTCGGCGGCATGCTGGCCGCGCTGCTGGGCAAGGGACTGATCGAAAGCTACGGCTGGCAGTCGGTGTTCCTCGCCGCCGGCCTGCCGGTGCTGCTGATCCCGCTGGTGCTGCGCGCGCTGCCGGAGTCGATGCCCTATCTGATCCGCACCGGCCAGACCGATGCGCTGCAATCCGTGGTATCGCGCCTGGTGCCGTCGCATCGCCCGCAGCCCGGCGATGTCTTTACGCTGGCCACCGACGACAAGGCCGGCAGCACGCCGATCCGCCGCCTGTTCCAGGACGGCCGCGGCGTCAGCACGGTGATGTTCTGGGTCGCGTTCTTCATGTGCCTGTTCATGGTGTACGCGCTCAGCTCGTGGCTGGCCAAGCTGATGGCCGGCGCGGGCTACAGCCTGGGCTCGGCGTTGACCTTCGTGCTGGTGCTGAACTTCGGCGCGATGCTGGGCGCCATCGGCGGCGGCTGGCTGGCCGACCGCCTGCCGATCAAGCACGTGCTGATCGGCATGTATGCGCTGGCGGCGGTATCGATCACGCTGCTGGGCTATCCGATGCCGAGCGCTGCGCTGTTCGTGGTGGTGGGGCTGGCAGGCGCGTCCACCATCGGCACGCAGATCGTCACGTACGCCTACGCGGGCCAGTTCTACCCGATGGCGGTGCGCGGCACCGGCATCGGCTGGGCCTCGGGCGTGGGCCGCAGCGGCGCCATCCTGGCCCCGATCGTGATTGGCGTGCTGGTGGGGATGTCGCTGCCGCTGCAGCAGAACTTCATGGCGATGGCGATCCCGGCGGTGATCGCGGTCGGCGCGGTATCGATGATCAACCACCGGAGATCGGCCTCGGCGCAGGCGGAGGTCGCTGCGCCGGTGAGGGCGGCTGTGCAGGAGGCCTGAGGGAAATTGCTTGTGACTGGAGTCCTTCCGCATGCCATGGGTTGCTCCCTCTCCCGCAAGCGGGAGAGGGAAGCAAACCGGAGGTTTGACAAAGGGTGTTGTTCCTACTTCACGCCCTTCACCGTCGTATAGGCCGTGATCAGGTTGCGGTAGTCCGGGATATGGTTCGAGAACAGCGTGCCCAGGCCTTCGATGTCGTTGCGCCAGTCGCGGTGCAGCTCGCACGCCACGCCGAACCATGTCATCAGCTGCGCGCCGGCTTCCGACATCCGCCGCCAGGCGGAATCGCGCGTGAGTTCGTTGAAGGTGCCTGAGGCATCCGTGACGACGAACACGTCAAAGCCCTCTTCAAGCGCCGCCAGCGCCGGGAACGCCACGCATACTTCCGTGACCACGCCGGCGATCAGCAACTGCTTCTTGCCGGTGGCGCGCACCGCCGAGACGAAGTCTTCGTTGTCCCAGGCATTGATCTGGCCCGGGCGCGGGATGAACGGCGCATCCGGGAACATGGCCTTGAGCTCGGGCACCAGCGGCCCGTTGGGGCCGTCCTCGAAGCTGGTGGTCAGCACCGTCGGCAGCTTGAAGTACTTGGCCAGGTCGGCCAGCGCCAGCACGTTGTTCTTGAACCTGTCGGGCTCGATGTCCCGCACCAGCGACAGCAGGCCGGCCTGGTGATCGACCATCAGCACGGCGGCCTGGGTCTTGTCCAGGCGTTTGTAGGGCTTACTCATGGCACGCTCCTGTGGAGAAATTGCGGGCGCTGCAAAGGATCCCTTGCAGCGCCCGCGTTGAGAGGCAGTGCCTACAGGTTAGGACGTTAACGCTGGGAGTCCAGTACCTCGTTGTTCTTCTGGACTTCCTGCGCCTTCATGTAGCTTTCGATCAGCAGCTGGTAGGCCGGGAAGATCTTGGTATAGACCTCGGCCCATTGCTGCGCGTCCGGGCGGTTCCAGCTTTGCTGCAGCTCCGACGCCACCGCGGCGGTGTCCATCGGCACCACGCCGGCCTGGACGATGCGCGCCAGCGTGATTTCCTGTGCCATCTTGGAATAGGTTCCGGAAGCGTCGACCACCGCAAAGACCTTGTAGCCATCAGCGACCGCGCTGATCGACGGAAACGCCATGCACACGCTGGTAATGGTGCCGGCGATGATCAGGGTCTTCTTGCCGGTTTCACGCACGGCGGCGACGAAGTCGGGGTTGTCCCAGGCGTTGATCTCGCCCTTGCGCGCGACGTATTTGGCATGCGGGGCGTTTTCATGGATCTCGGGGATCAGCGGGCCGTTGGGGCCCTGCGGCACCGACGCGGTGGTAATCACCGGCAGCTTGCTCAGCGTCGCCATCCTGGCCAGTGCGGCGGCGCGCAGGCGCAGCTCTGGCATCGGCATGTCGCCCACGGTCTGGAACAGGCCACTCTGGTGGTCGATCAGCAGCATTGCCGTATCGGCGGGATCGATGGCCGGACGCTTGCCGTTGAAATTGGCGGGTGTGGTCATTGGGCATTCTCCTATGCAGTTGGCAAAACCGGCGGACCGGACCATCCGGCACCGACCGTGTTGCGGAAGCATAGGACTTGGCAAAAACGCCCGGTAGACCGGAAAATCTGCCCTCAGCGTCCTACTGGCAGGACGACAGGAGCGGCCTTTGCATCCGGACCTCAATGACCTGTACTACTTCGCGCAGGTGGTCGACCACCAGGGCTTTGCCCCGGCCGGCCGCGTGCTGGGCATCCCCAAGTCCAAGCTCAGCCGGCGCGTGGCCCTGCTGGAAGAGCGCCTGGGGGTACGCCTGATCCAGCGCTCGACGCGGCGCTTCTCGGTGACCGAGCTGGGACAGACCTATTACGCCCACTGCAAGGCCATGCTGGTCGAGGCCGAGGCCGCCGAGAGCGCGATCGAGCAAAGCCGCGCCGAGCCCAGCGGGCTGGTGCGCATGACCTGCCCGGTGGCCCTGCTGCATGCGCACGTGGGCGAGATGGTGGCCGACTTCATGGCGGCCAATCCCAAGGTGATCGTGCACCTGGAGGCCACCAACAGGCGCGTCGACGTGGTGGCCGAGGGCATCGACCTGGCCGTGCGCGTGCGCGTGCCGCCGCTGGAGGATAGCGACCTGGTGATGCGGGTGCTGGCGCAGCGCGCCTGGTGCTTTGTCGCCAGCCCGGCGCTGCTGGCCAAACACGGACCGCTGCTGGCGCCGGCCGACCTGAATGCCCTGCCCACGCTGGACCTGGGCCCGCCGCGCCCGTCGCACACCTGGTCGCTGTACGGACCCGGCGGCGCCAGCGCCGACCTGCATCACAAGCCCCGGCTGGTCACCGACGACATGATCATGCTGCGCACCGCGGCGATGGCCGGGGCGGGCGTCGTGCAACTGCCGGTGATGATGATGACCGACCAGCTGCGCGATGGCCGCCTGGTCAAGGTACTGCCGGAATGGTCGGTCAAGGGCGGCGTGATCCACGCCGTGTTTCCGTCCCGGCGCGGGCTGCTGCCGTCGGTGCGCGAGCTGATCGATTTCCTGACGCAGCGCTTCGCGCAGATCGACGAATCCTGAGCGGCGCGGCGCGCCCCCGCGACGGGCAGTGGCCGTCACGCGGGCGGCCTTGGCCCGAAAGTGGTATTATCGGCGTTCCCATGTACAGACCGGATCGGCAACGCCCACCTTCTGTGCATCTGCCGCAGACCTCTCTGCTGTAAGCACTTCAGTAGCGGCATATCAGGCGCAAACCCGGGCCGACACCCGCTGCGTCCTCGGGCCGACGGCCCATCACCCTTTGCCGACCAGCGGCTGGTCCGCTCCGCGACGATCGCCCGTACCCTGCCCCCGGTACGCCGGCGCTTCGGCTTGCGCAGGCATGGTCTACTTCACGCCAGATGCAACGCCCGTGCTGACATGCGGGCCCGATGCTGGCACATCGCAACGGCTGACGGCCGCCACCGCGCCACGCGCCACATCGGCATA
Source organism: Cupriavidus phytorum (assembly GCF_003254285.1). Taxonomy (NCBI): domain Bacteria; kingdom Pseudomonadati; phylum Pseudomonadota; class Betaproteobacteria; order Burkholderiales; family Burkholderiaceae; genus Cupriavidus; species Cupriavidus phytorum. The sequence continues at coordinate 798,903 of NZ_QKZN01000001.1, read as the reverse complement.
CCCATGCCCCCGCGCTGCCGACGGCCGCGCCCAATAACAGGTAACACATTGAATCGAGTCAACTCCATCCAGCACAGCCCTTATACCGTTTCCGTCTATCCGATCGAGCAGGAACCCGGCCTGTGGTTCGCGACCTACATGATTGCGGAATACCGCAACGGCGCCGAACACATCGTGGCCAACGTGGCCATGCGCCATGACACCCACCGCTCCGAAGCCCGCGCCAGGCAGGCAGCGCGCCGCGCCGGCGAACATGCCGCGGCGCGCCTGCGCCAGCAATAGGCCCCGCCGCAAGCCGCCTCGTCAGTCCCATCCCATCGGCCCGCCACTATCCGGCTGGCCGCCACCACGGCACGCGCACAAGCCGCGCGGCTACAGCAAGGAGCTCCCTTGGCAAAAGAAGAACTGGTCGAATTTGGCGGCAAGGTGTCGGAAGTGCTGCCCGACAACCGCTTTCGCGTGATCCTGGAAAACGGCTTCGAAGTCTGGGCGTATTCATCCGGGCGGCTGAAGAAGAACCGCATCCGCGTACTGGCGGGCGACCGTGTCACGCTGGAGATGTCGCCCTATGACCTGACCAAAGGCCGCATCAACTACCGGCACAAGTCCTAGCCGGCACCACTTCGCCATGGCATGCGCCGCGCCGGCGCGTGCCGTCCCGCAATGCTCTATCCCTCAATCAAGGAGAATCGATCATGTCCGTCATCGAAGAATGGGAAGCCCTGCACCTGACGCCGGAAGGCTGGCAGCCGGGCAGCTACCGACACGCGCCCTGGCAAGCCGTGGAAATCGCACCGCCCGCGGCGGGCGTGCTGACCGTCAGGCGCCACGTGACGGCGACCTATTGCGGTCCGTCACGCGCGGTGGAAGACCGTACTCCGGAGATCACGGACATGGCGCTGATCGAAGCACTGCTGGAGCGCCACGGCGACCCCGTGTTCCGGATCTGACGCCACGCGGCCCGCGCAGCCGCCTACCGTTGCCGCTGGCGCACTGACACGTCAGCCAAGCACGCGCACATGCGGCCGGGCCGTCCTGAGCCCGGCGCCGACCGTGCGCAACTCGCCGTCCCACGGGGCGGCGGCCAGGTCCAGCACATAATCGCCCTCGCGCGCCTTGTCGTGCAGCTGGTCACGCACCACCTGGCCGATGGCCAGGCGACACAGCGCCTCGCCATTGGTGGCAAGCTGGCCGCGCAATGCGGCCGGGTCGGTCAACACGCCAAACGAACGCCGCCCCACGCCGACGAAGCTGGTGAACAGCACGCCGGTGGGACGCTCGGCATCGATAAAGCAGATGGCCACGTGATAGGTGGTGCCTTTGCCCTCGCCGGGCAACGTGCACAGAAAACCGGATGATCCCGTACGTATGTCCATGAACGGACTCCTTGCAGTCTGACGGATGACGCCGCGCGCCTCCGGTTGCGCAACGGGCCGGATCGACCGGCACGCTGCAAACGCCGGCGCCCTATAGCGACCCTATAGCGACGCCACGGATTCGCCGGCAACCAGCCCGTTGATGATGTCTTCGCCGAACTGCAGCGCGCCGCGGCGCGCCGAGCCGATGTTCTCCCAACGCGACTGGCCCAGCGGGAACACGCGTGCATGGTCCTCGCCCGGGCGATAGCCTTCGCGGCAGATGACGATCGAAGCCTGGAAACTGTTGTCGGGCCGGGTGCGCGGCCAGGCCTGCTCGGGCCGGTTGCGATAGACCAGCGGGTACAGGTCAAAACCCTTGTAGCTGGCAAAGGGTGTGGTGCCGGGAATATTGTTGCCGGGACTGCGGCTGGGACTGCTGTCGCTCACGACGGCTCCATGCGGCATGATGCCGCGTCGATGGGAAGAGAAATGCAGGAACGGCGCCGGGGTTCGCTCAGGACGCCGGCATTCCCGACGAGGTCACCGACACCCCGGGCACTGCGCCGTTGATGATGGCTTCGGCATAGCGCAGCGCACCACGGCGGGCGCCGCCGACGTTGTCCCACGGCGTGGCATCCAGGCGGAACGTACGTGCCTGCGCGCCTTCCGGCGACTCACCCTGCAGGCAGATCACCACCGCCGCATCGAACGAGCGGTCGGGCCGCGGCTCTGGCCACACGCGCGTGATGGTGTGCTTGTACACCAGGGGATAGAGGTCATACCCCTTGTAAGTCGCAGCTGGATAGATATCCATGGCAGCCTCCGGCGGAATGGTGGTGTTGCCCCCACTCTACGCCTGTTGAGGGCCGCGCAGTGGCTTTATTTCGCCATCGGCCGGCATCATGCCGGGCAAAATGAAAAAGCTCCGCCGCAGCGGAGCTTTTCTTATCAAACTGGCGCCGGGGCGCTCAGCTCAAATCGGTTCGGCGCGCTCAGATCGGCTCGATCTTGGTCGCGGCCGGGCCCTTCTGGCCGACGCCGGCGACGTAACGCACCTTCTGGCCTTCTTGCAGCGACTTGAAACCGCTGCCCTGGATTTCGGAGAAGTGCGCGAACAGGTCGTTGCCGCCTGCATCAGGCGTAATGAAGCCAAAACCCTTCGAATCGTTGAACCACTTGACGGTACCGGTTTCCATGTTGGATTCCTCAAAAAGTATTTCTTGCCTGGCAAAAGCGCCGGCAAGGCATGACGATCAAGGAAGTAACTTGGAGAATAAGTGGCGCCGTGTGGGCAAGCACCTGGACTTCGAGATTGCTGCTTGAAAGACCTGCACCCACCCTTATACAGGTGCCTCCGCCCCGGGTCAATGCACTTCGGCAGATCGGCAGGAAATTGCCGCAATAAGCGTCGCATGCGCTGGCTGCGGGCCGTGCTGTCCGTGCGTGCTACAGTGCCACATCGAACGGACAAGAACGAATGACACTCTGCCCTGCCTGCCAGGCCATCGAACGCCACCGCCGCGGTGCCCCCGGGCACGCCGCGCTGCGCATCACCGACACCCAACGCATCAAGCCGCCCGGGTCGGCCGCGGTGACCATCAGCACCTTTGTGTGCCAGGACTGCGGCGCGCGCTGGACTTACCGTGACCAGAAAAAAGGCACCGAACAAGGCTGGGAAGTACAACCGGACACTTAGCCCGGCCCTGAAAAGAAAAAACCCCGGACCAGAGTCCGGGGTTTCTGCTCACGCGCGGCCCGCAACGCGGGCCGGCTGCGCTCAGGCTGCCACCGAGGCCAGCGCGGCGTTCAGCGTCTGGCTCGGGCGCATCGCGGCGCTGAGCTTGGCGGCGTCAGGCTGGTAGTAGCCGCCAATGTCCACCGGCTGGCCCTGCACCGCGGCGAGTTCGCCGACGATCTTCTGCTCGTTGTCGGTCAGCGTCTTGGCCAGCGGCGCGAACCTGGCGGCCAGTTCCGCATCGTCCGACTGCGCGGCCAGTTCCTGGGCCCAGTACATCGCCAGGTAGAACTGGCTGCCACGGTTGTCCAGCTCGCCGGTCTTGGGCGACGGGCTCTTGTTGTTGTCGAGCAGCTTGCCGGTGGCGGCATCCAGCGTCCTGGCCAGGATCTTGGCCTTGGCATTGCCGGTCTTGATGCCGACGTCTTCCAGCGACACCGCCAGCGCCAGGAACTCGCCCAGCGAATCCCAGCGCAGGTGGTTTTCTTCCACCAGCTGCTTGACGTGCTTGGGCGCCGAACCGCCTGCACCGGTTTCGTACATGCCGCCGCCGGCCATCAGCGGCACGATCGACAGCATCTTGGCGCTGGTGCCCAGCTCCATGATCGGGAACAGGTCGGTCAGGTAGTCGCGCAGGATGTTGCCGGTTACCGAGATGGTGTCCAGGCCGCGGATCACGCGTTCCAGCGTATAACGCATGGCGCGCACCTGCGACATGATCTGGATGTCCAGGCCGCTGGTGTCATGGTCCTTCAGGTAGGTTTCCACCTTCTTGATCAGCTCGGCCTCGTGCGGACGGTACGGGTCCAGCCAGAACACCGCCGGCATGCCCGAGTTGCGCGCGCGCGTGACGGCCAGCTTGACCCAGTCGCGGATCGGCGCGTCCTTGACCTGGCACATGCGCCAGATGTCGCCCTGCTCGACGTTCTGCGTCAGCAGCACTTCACCGGTGGCCAGGTCGACGATGTTGGCAACGCCGTCTTCGGCGATCTCGAAGGTCTTGTCGTGCGAGCCGTATTCCTCGGCCTTCTGCGCCATCAGGCCGACGTTGGGCACCGTGCCCATGGTGGTCGGATCGAAGTTGCCGTTGGTCTTGCAGAAGTTGATGATCTCCTGGTAGATGCGGGCGAAGGTGCTTTCCGGGATCACCGCCTTGGTGTCCTTCGGACGGCCGTCGGCGCCCCACATCTTGCCGCCGATGCGGATCATGGCCGGCATCGAGGCATCGACGATCACGTCGTTGGGCGCGTGCAGGTTCGAGATGCCCTTGGCCGAGTCCACCATCGCCAGTTCCGGGCGATGCTCGTGGCAGGCGTGCAGGTCGCGGATGATTTCTTCGCGCTTGGAGCTGGGCAGCGACTCGATCTTCTCGTACAGGTTGACCAGGCCGTTGTTGACGTTGACGCCCAGTTCGTCGAACAGCGCGCCGTGCTTGGCGAAGGCTTCCTTGTAGAAGATCTTGACGGCGTGGCCGAACACGATCGGGTGCGACACCTTCATCATGGTCGCCTTGACGTGCAGCGACAGCATCACGCCGGTCTTGCGCGCGTCTTCGAACTGCTCTTCATAGAAGGCGCACAGGGCCTTCTTGCTCATGAACATGCTGTCGATGATCTCGCCGTCCTGCAGCGACACCTTGGGCTTGAGCACGATGGTCTTGCCGCTCTTGGTGATCAGCTCCATCTTGACGTCGCGGGCGCGGTCCAGCGTCAGCGACTTTTCGCCGTGGTAGAAGTCGCCGTGCTTCATGTGCGCCACGTGCGTGCGCGAGGCCATGCTCCACTCGCCCATGCTGTGCGGGTGCTTGCGCGCGTAGTTCTTGACCGCGGCCGGGGCGCGGCGGTCGGAGTTGCCTTCGCGCAGGACCGGGTTCACGGCCGAGCCCAGGCACTTGGAATAGCGCTTCTGGATGGCCTTCTCTTCGTCGGTCTTGGGGTCTTCCGGATAGTCCGGCACCTTGTAGCCCTTGCCCTGCAGCTCGCGGATGGCGCTGACCAGCTGGTGCACCGAGGCGCTGATGTTGGGCAGCTTGATGATGTTGGTGTCCGGCAGCTGCGTCAGCTTGCCCAGCTCGGCCAGGTTGTCCGGCACGCGCTGCGCTTCGGTCAGGAATTCGGGGAACTCGCCCAGGATACGGCCGGCCACCGAGATATCGCTGGTGGTCACGTTGATGCCGGCCGGCTTGGTGAAGGTCTGGATGATCGGGAGGAACGCACTGGTCGCCAGCAGCGGGGCTTCGTCGGTCAGCGTGTAGATGATGGTGGGTTGCTGGGTACTCATTGCTTCTCTCAGATCCTCTATCGGTGGGTGGGACTTCTGCCTGCCGGGTCACGGTCAGGGCAACAAACTAGGCGAAAAGTAGAATTTTGCCTCAGTTTGCTTTCAGGAATCTGAAAACCACCGCATCCGGGGCGGCAATCGGGCAGAAATTTGGGCTGGACCCCGGCTGGCGGCGCCGGATGGCGTTCGTTGCACCTGAACGGTGCCGTCCAGGCGGCGGCTCTGCTACCTAGGGGCAGGCAAGCGCCCGCCGACTGGCCGCGAGTGCCACCGACGGATCACATCTATACCGAGGGGGCGCCAGCCCTCTCCCTCTTGGGGAGAGGCAAAACCGGCGGCTGGCCCGTCAGGCCGCCAGCCTGAACGTCGCCACGGCCTCCTTCAGCCGCTGCGCCTGTTCCTCCAGCGAACCCGCCGCCGCCGCGGCCTCTTCCACCAGCGCCGCGTTCTGCTGCGTCACGGTATCCATCTGCGTCACCGCCTGGTTCACCTGCTCGATGCCCGAGCTCTGCTCGGCCGACGCGGCGCTGATCTCGCCCATGATGTCGGTTACGCGCCTGACCGCGGCGACGATCTCTTCCATGGTCTGGCCCGACTGCGTCACCAGCATCGAGCCCTTCTCGACGCGATCGACCGAATCGCCGATCAGCGCCTTGATCTCCTTGGCCGCGGTCGCGCTGCGCTGCGCCAGCGTGCGCACCTCGCCCGCCACCACGGCAAAGCCGCGGCCCTGCTCGCCGGCGCGCGCGGCTTCCACCGCGGCGTTCAGCGCCAGGATATTGGTCTGAAACGCAATGCCCTCGATCACGGCGATGATGTCGACCACCTTCTTCGACGCGCCGTTGATCTCTTCCATGGTCTCGGCCACCTTGCCCGCGACTTCACCGCCCTTGGCGGCGATATCCGAGGCGTTGACCGCGAGCGTGCTGGCCTGGCGCGCGTTGTCGGCGTTCTGGCGCACGATGCTGGTCAGCTCTTCCATGCTGGCCGCGGTCTGCTGCAGCGACGAGGCCTGTTCCTCAGTGCGCTGCGACAGGTCGGTGTTGCCGGCCGCGATCTGGCTGGTGCCCGACACGATCGACTCGGTGCCGGCGCGCACCTGGCGCACGATGCGCAGGATATTGGCGTTCATGTCAGCCAGCGCCTGCAGCAGCTGGCCGGTTTCGTCGCGGCTGTCGACGTCGATGCGGCTGGTCAGGTCGCCCGAGGCCACGGTGCGTGCCACCGCCACGGCGCGATGCAGCGGACCCGTGATGCCACGGGTCAGCCAGAACGCGAACGCAATGCCGATCCCCAGCACCACCACGCCCAGCCCGATCAGGCTGGAGCGCGCATTGACGTAGATGGCGTTGATCTCGCGCGCGGTGGCGTCGATGCTGGCGCGCTGGATGTCGAGCAGCTTCTGGATCTCGGCCAGGTAGGCGTCGCCCGCCGGCACGAACTCCTGCTCCAGGACCTGATTGGCTTCCTCGGTCAGGCCTTCCTGCTTGAGCTTCGTGATCTTGTCGCGGCCGTTGTTGTACGGATCGCGCACGCTCAGGATCTTCTGGAACGCGGCCTTTTCCTGCTCGGAGCTGAGCATCGGCTGCAGCTTGTCGCGCAGCTGCGCAATGCCTTCGATCGAGGCCTTGGTCTCGGCGGCAAAGAACTGGCCCAGCGACGGGTCGGCGCTGCGCGCCACCGCGGTGGTACGGCGCACGCTGGTATGCATGAGGCGGTACCAGTCGCTGACCAGCCGCTCCTTGGTCAGCGGCTGCTGCATCATCGCGTGCGTGCGCTCGGCCACCTGCTGCAGCCGCAGCATGCCCAGGCCCGTCATCAGCGCCGCAAGCAGCAATACCACCCCAAAACCGATGCCGAGGCGAACCCCGATACCTAGATTCTTCATTTCTTCTACCTGATTAGCATTGGTCACGGCGAAGTGCTGCCGCGCACGGCATGGCTCGGCGCAACGCTCTTCGCTCTCATCGTCCGCGGGCGGGCCGGGTCGGGCCATACGCACAGGCGGGCTATGGATGCCAACGGCAGCGGCGACGGTAACTTTAGGGTCTTCCTCGATTGACGGCCAGAAGTGTGCGGATACCGGCTATAGTGGACAGGATCCCGGCCAAAGGGCGCGCCGTCCCCGCCGCCGGCCGACCTGCCAGTCCTTGCACCAGGAGACCCAGCATGGCCACCACGCCTCCCAATCCCTTTGCCGATTTCACCAGGATGATGGAACAGTTCCGCCTGCCGGGCGTGGACATGAGCGCGGTGGTCGAAGCACGCCGCAAGGACATCGAAGCCCTGGCCGAGGCCAACCGGCTGGCCTATGAAGGCATGCAGGCCATCGTGAGGAAGCAGCAGGAGATCTTCGCCCAGACCATGCAGCAGCTGCAGGCGGCCGCGCAGCAGTACGGCACGGCGGGCAACCCGGCCGAGGCCATGGCCAGGCACAGCGAGTTCGTGCAACAGCAGCTGCACCAGGCGCTGGAAAACATGCGCGCGCTCGCCGAGACTGCGCAGAAGGCGCAAGCCGAGGCGCTTGCCGTGATCAGCAAGCGCGCCGAACAGAACGTGAAGGAGGCTGGCGAAATGCTCCAGCCGAAAACCAAACCCCGCGGCTAGCGCCGCTCGGGCAAGACCTGGCCCACCGCCTCGACCAGGCGGGCATGCGCGGCCAGGTCCACCGGCCGGTGCTTGATCTTGTTACTGGCCGGGTTGTTGCCCAGGTAGTTGCCGTTCTTCCAGTCCTGCGCCGGCCGCACCGGCCGCGGCGCAAACCCGCCGCCGCAGTTCGGGCAGACATTGCCGAGCAGCTCGACGCAGCCCGCGCAAAAGGTGCATTCGAACGAGCAGATGCGCGCTTCGGTGGAATCCGGCGGCAGCGGCTTGTTGCAGTGTTCGCAGCCTGGTCTGAGTTCCAGCATGGTGCGTGGCTCCTTTGCGGGATGAGCGGTTCGGGACCGCCATCGTAGCCGGATTCCGCGCGGCCGGCATGGCGCCGGCCGCTGCTTCACGTCAGATCACGCCCTGCGCCAGCATGGCGTCGGCCACCTTGACGAAGCCGGCGATGTTCGCGCCTTCGACGTAGTTGATATAGCCATCCGCCTTCTGGCCATGGTGGATGCAGTTCTGGTGGATGTCCTTCATGATCGCGTGCAGCTTCTCGTCGACCTCGGCATGGTGCCAGGACAGGCGCATCGCGTTCTGCGACATTTCCAGGCCGGAGGTGGCCACGCCGCCTGCATTGCTGGCCTTGCCCGGCGCGTACAGGATTTTTGCGTCGACAAAGCGGTCCACCGCTTCCAGCGTCGACGGCATGTTGGCGCCTTCGGCCACGCAGATCACGCCGTTGCCGAGCAGGGTCTCGGCGTCGTTGCCGTCGAGTTCGTTCTGCGTCGCGCACGGCAGCGCCACGTCGGCGGGCACATGCCACGGGGTGCGGCCGGCTTCGAAGGTCATGCCGTGGCGGGCGGCAAAGTCCGACAGGCGGCCGCGCTCTTCATTCTTGAAGGCCATCACTTCGGCCAGCTGCTCGGTAGTCATGCCCTGCGGGTAGTGCAGGACGCCGCCGGAGTCGGACAGCGTCAGCACCTTGGCGCCCAGCTCGATGGCCTTCTCGGCCGCGTACTGCGCCACATTGCCCGAGCCGGAGATCAGCACGCGCAGCCCGTCGAAGCCGCGCCCGCGGCGGTGCAGCATTTCCTGGGCGAAGTAGACGGTGCCGTAGCCGGTCGCCTCCGGGCGCATCAGGCTGCCGCCGTAGGCCAGGCCCTTGCCGGTGAACACGCAGGCCGACTGGTTCGACAGCTTCTTCATCATGCCGGCCATGAAGCCGACCTCGCGCGCGCCCACGCCGATGTCGCCGGCCGGGATGTCGGTATCCGGGCCCAGGTGGCGGTACAGCTCGGTCACCAGCGCCTGGCAGAAGCGCATCACTTCAGCGTCGGACTTGCCCTTGGGATCGAAGTCCGAGCCGCCCTTGCCGCCGCCCATGGGCAGCGTGGTCAGCGCGTTCTTGAAAGTCTGCTCGAAGCCCAGGAATTTCAGCACCGACAGGTTCACGGTCGGGTGGAAGCGCATGCCGCCCTTGAACGGGCCGATGGCCGAGCTGTGCTGCACGCGGAAGGCGCGGTTGACCTGCACGCGGTTCTGGTCGTCGGTCCATGCCACGCGGAACTGGATCACGCGCTCGGGCTCCACCAGCCGCTCGAGCAGGGCCTGGTCGGCGTAGCGCGGATTGCGCTCGACGAACGGCCACAGCGTCATCATGACTTCCTTCACGGCCTGGAGGAATTCGGGTTGATTGGGGTCGCGGCGGGCAACCCCCGCCAGAAATGCTTCAAGGGAAGGAGAATTCACGGATGTCTCTTGCTGTGCTGGAGTGGCAGGATCCGGCAGCCTTGCCGGCTGGATGCCGGTCTGCGGTGCCGTCTGGCGTTGCGCCGATGGAAGGTGGGTCGCCTCCGGTTTATCGGACGGGCACGGCTGACCGTGCCGGTCCGACAACCCCGCACTTTAGCACCGCCATGGGGCACACGACAGTCAAAACACCTGTGACAGCGGCGTCAAAGCCGCAATTTGGTGCGAGTACTGGCGGATTTGCGTGCGATCAGCGGACAGGCCCTGCCCTGGCCAGGCGAGTCCGTCAGGCAATCAGCAGCTTGTTGCCCCGTTCCTTCAGCGCCGCGCCCAGCTCCGGCTCCGGCGCCATGTCGGTAATCACCCAGGCCGCCAGCTCGGCATGCTTGATGGTGACGCCGGTGTTGCGGCCGAACTTGGTGTGGTCGGCGACCACGCAGGCCACGTCGGCCGCCAGCAGCATGCGGCTGCGCAACTCCGCCGCGGCGCGCGAGAAGTCGCAGATCTCGCCGCGCGGCGTGATGCCGCCGATGCCGATAAAGGCGAAGTCGGTGTGGTAGCGCGACAGCTGCTCGATGGTGTCCCAGCCATGGGTGGCGTCTTCGTTGTCCTGCAGCTCGCCGCCCAGCACGATCACGCGGTTGCCGTTGCGCCGGCCCAGCAGCTGGGCGATGGCCAGGTCGTTGGTGTAGACCAGCAGGTTGTGGTGCCCGTGCAGCGCCTGCGCCACCGCATGCGTGGTGGTGCCGTAGTCCAGGATCAGCGAGGCGCCGTCGCGCACCAGCTCGGCCGCGCGCACGCCGATGGCGCGCTTGCCCTCGGCATTGACCTGCGCGCGGGTCTGGGTATCGGGCTCGGTCCGGTCCGGCGCCAGCGCGCCGCCATGGGTCAGCACCAGCAGCCCGCGCGTGGCCAGCGCGTTGAGGTCGCGCCGGATGGTCTCGCGCGACACGTCGAGCTCGCTCACCAGCTCGCTGATGGCCAGCGCGCCGGTCGCGGACAGCTGATCGAGGATGTATTTCTGCCGTTGTTCGGCGAGCACGGGGACTCCGGGTGGGTCGGGGACTTGGGGGCTGATTCTAGCGCAGCCTATCCTTGGCGTGCGAAGGCGCCCTGCCCTGAAAACGACCGCTGGCAGGCTCCCTCTCCCGCTTGCGGGAGAGGGGAGCAAACCAGCGCCCGGGCCATGCCTTCAGTGCCTCACCCCCACGGCAACGTAATCGTCTTCAAATTGGTAAAGCCCTTCGCCGCCTCCTGCACCCCCTCCTTGTACCCCAGCCCCGAATCCTTGATGCCGCCGAACGGCGTCAGCTCGATGCGGTAGCCAGGCACTTCCCACAGGTTGACGGTGCCCACATGCAGCGAATTGGCGATCCTGGTGAAGGCCTCGATATTGTTGGTGCAGACCCCCGACGACAGACCGAACGCGGTGCCGTTGGAAATCCGGATGGCATCGTCCACATCGCGGAAGGTGATGATGGGCGAGACCGGACCGAAGGTTTCCTCGCGCACCACCGTCATCGACGGGTCGACGCGGTCGATCACGGTGGGCGCGTAGCTGGCGCCGTTGCGCTGGTTGCCGACCAGCAGCCGCGCGCCCTGCGCCACCGCCTCGTTGACTCGCGCCTCGAACAGCTGCGCGGCCTGCTCGTCGATGACGGTGCCCATGTCGACGCCGCGGTCCATCGGGTCGCCGTACTTCCACGCACGGGTCTTCTCCACCACCAGTTCAGTAAAGCGCGCCGCCACGGCCTGGTGCACCAGCATGCGCTTGACCGCGGTGCAGCGCTGGCCGGAATTCTTGTACGAGCCCTGCACCGCCAGGTCGGAGGCACGGTCCAGGTCGGCGTCGTCCAGCACGATCAGCGGGTCGTTGCCGCCGAGTTCCAGCACCACGCGCTTGTAGCCGGCCTTGCTGGCGATGTACTTGCCGATCGCCACGCCGCCGGTGAAGGTGACCAGGTCCACCGCCGGGTGCGTGATCAGCTCGTCGGCGATCTCGCGCGGGTCGCCGGTGACCACCTGGAACATCTGCGGCGGCAGGCCGGCTTCGTACAACAGGTCGGCCAGGTAGAACGCCGACAGCGGCACCTTTTCCGACGGCTTGAGCACCATGCGGTTATTGGTGGCGATCGACGGCGCCACCTTGTGCGCGACCTGGTTCATCGGGTGGTTGAACGGCGTGATGGCGCTGATCACGCCCATCAGCGGCTCGCGCTGCGTCATCACGCGACGCTTCTTTCCGTGCGGCGTCAGGTCGCACGAGAACAGCTGGCCGTCGTCGCGCAGCGCCTCGGTGGCGGCAAAGCCCAGCACGTCGGCGACGCGGCCAATCTCGTACAGCGAATCCTTCTTGGACAGGCCGGATTCCAGCGTAATCAGGTCAGACGCCTCCTCGGTGCGCTCGCGCAGCAGGGCCGCGGCGCGGTTCAGGATGGCGGCGCGCTCGTAGCGCGTCAGCGTGGCGCGGTAGGCCTGGCCCACTTCGAAGGCGCGGCGCACGTCTTCGAGCGTGGCCTTGGGCACGGTGCCCACCAGCGCGCCGTCGAACGGATTGCGCACTTCGATGACGCGCTCGCGCACGATCTTCTGGCCGTCGATGCGCAGCGCCTCGGCGCGGAAATGCGGGCTGACGGCGCCAGCGGGAAATTGGGGGGCGTTCATGGTCTCCTCCGGTAGATGCGATGCAGGCATTCAGTGCAGGTGGTTCAGCGCGACATCGAAGATGTCGAAATTGCGCAGCACGGCCTTGCCGGGAATGCCGGCGGTGGCGCGGTTGAACACCAGCGGCACGGTCTGCTCCGACACGCCGCCGTGCGAGCGCAGCGGCGCGTCGAGGCCGGACAGGTCATGGCGGCTGCGGCTGGTGCCCAGCACCACGTGCTTGTCGCTGGTGACCACCAGGTCGCCGACGCGGTCGGACGGCAGCTCGAAGCGCGCACAGGCGTCGGCGTTGGTCAGCACGCTTTCCACGCCCTGCAGGTCCGACAGGCGCGCCTGGATCGCGGCGGCGTCGGCATCGTCGGGCAGGTAGATGGTGGCGTAGGAGCCCAGCGCGCCATGGTGGACCACGTACGGATCGGTGATCGGCAGGATCACGCGCGCGCCGCCCTCCTCCACGCCGCGGCCCAGCCAGGCGTCCAGCTGGTCCTGCAGGTAGATCACGTTGGGCGCCTTGGTGGCCTCGTCATGCTTGGCGTTCATGCCGTGGTCGGCGGTCAGCGCCACCACGCAGCCGAGTTCGTCCAGCCGCGCCAGGTACTTGTCCATCATTGCGTAGAAGGCATTGGCACCGTCCGAGCCGGGCGCGAACTTGTGCTGGATATAGTCGGTGGTGGACAGGTACATCAGGTCCGGGCGGCGCGTTTCCATCAGGCGCACGCCGGCGGCGAAAACGAACTCGGACAGCTCGGCGCTGTAGACGTCCGGCACCGGCATGCCCACCAGCTCGAGCACGCCGTCGATGCCGTTTTCCGGCACGGTGGCCTGGTCGGCCTTCTCCGACGAGAAGCAGATGCCCCGCATGCCGTGGCCCAGCAGCCGGCGCAGCTTGTCCTTGGCGGTGACCACCGCGACGCTGGCGCCGGCCTCGGCAAAGGCGGCCAGGATGGTGCCGGCGCGCAGGTACTTGGGGTCGTTCATCATCACTTCCTCGCCACGCCCGCCGTTGGCGCTGCGATCGAAGAAGTAGTTGCCGCAGATGCCGTGCACCGCGGGCGGCGCGCCGCAGACGATGGACAGGTTGTTGGGGTTGGTGAAGGTCGGCACCACGCAGGCGCCGCGGAAGGCCGAACCCGCCTCCAGCAGCCGCTTCAGGTAAGGCGCGCGGCCGCTGGCCGCGGCGGCTTCCAGGTAATCGAACTCGCAGCCGTCGACGCAGACCACCACGACGGGCTGCTGCATCCAGCGATAGCTGCGCTGGTTGACGGTGATGGTGCGGGCGTTGCTGGCGTCGATATCGGGCATGGTCGGTTCCTGTGCGGGATCGCGGTCGCTAAGGTGGTCGGTAAGGCGGTAGCTGAGTTGCAGTCGGTCGGATTCAGGCGGCGGCGTCGGTGCCCGCGCTGGTAGCCGATGTGGCCACCGCGGCATGCATGCGCGCGCGGCCGCGCTCGACGTGCTCGCGCATCAGGCGCGCGGCCAGTTCGCCGTCGCGCGCGGCAATCGCCGAGACGATGGCGCGGTGCTCGCGGGTGGAATCGGGCATGGCGGCGTGGCTGCGCGACAACGCCTCGCGCCGGAACAGCGTCAGTTCCTTGACCAGGCGCCGGTAGGTCTCCAGCAGCTTGCGGTTGCCGGCCAGCTCGACCATGCGGTCGTGGAACGACAGGTTCAGCCGCGTGTATTCGTCGACATCGCGCGCCTGGCTGGCCGCGTCGAGCGCCTCCACCAGGGCGCGCAGCTCGCGCAGGCTCTCGGGCGTGATGCGGGCGGCCAGCTGCCGGCCGATGAATTCGTCCAGCACCGCGCGCAGTTCATAGATCTCATCGGCTTCCTCCACCGAGATCGCGCGCACGTACACGCCGCGGTTCTTCTCGGTGCGCAGCAGGCCGGCCTGCTCCAGCGCACGGAAGGCCTCCCGCACCGGGCCGCGCGACACATTGAGCTGCCCGGCGACTTCGATCTCGTTGAGCTTGGCGCCCGGCGCCAGTTCGCCGGACATGATCCGCAACTCCAGTTCGCGCTGCACCAGGGTGGTCAGCGACTGGCTCTGCAGGATGGTGATTTCGCTCGCCAGCGGGGCTTGGCGTGACATGAACACTCCCGATTGTGACGGATTCAGCAGTATCGAAAATCCTTATTGCCATTAAAGCAAGCGGTTTGTATATTGTCAACAATCAAGACATCGGCGCAGTCAGATGGGTGACGAAGCAAGCGCCAAAAGTCGGGCACATGTCTTGCAAGTGTTGTAGCACAAGGGTTTCACGGTGATTCGATGTTGTGCAGCGCGCCCCGTGGCATTGCAACAAATTCACCACATTGACACATTTCTCCACCTACAATGCCGGAAGGAGTCCCCATGCAACCGTCCTTCACCACCACCCTGCGCACCGCCGCGACCCTGCTTGCGCTAGCCGCCTCCGGCACCGCGCTGGCCCAGAAGACCACGCTCACCGTCTATACGGCGTGGGAAACCGAGACCCTCAAGCCCTATGCCGAAGGCTTCGCCAAGGTGGCGCCCGATATCGAGCTGAAATACGTGCGCGATTCCACCGGCGTGATCACCGCCAAGGCCCTGGCCGAGAAAGCCAACCCGCAGGCCGACGTGATCGCCGGGCTGGCGGCGTCGAGCCTGGAACTGCTCAAGCAGGAAGGGATGCTGGTGCCCTACACCCCCAAGGGCTTCGAGAAGCTGACGCGCGACTACAGCGACAAGGCCACGCCGCCGTCGTGGGTGGGGCTGGATGTGTGGGGCGCGACCATCTGCTTCAACACCATCGAGGCCAAGAAGCGCAACCTGCCCCGCCCCGAGACCTGGAAGGACCTGGCGAAGCCGGTCTACAAGGGCACCATCGTGATGCCCAACCCGGCCTCGTCCGGCACCGGCTTCCTCGACGTGACCGCGTGGCTGCAGCTCTACGGCGAACAGGAGGGCTGGAAGTACATGGACGCGCTGCACGAGAACATCGCCCAGTACACGCATTCGGGTTCCAAGCCCTGCAAGCAGGCCGGCTCCGGCGAATTCCCGATCGGCATCTCGTTCGAGCTGCGCGCGCACAAGACCCTGGCCGCGGGCGCGCCGATCGAGATGATCTTCCCCAAGGAGGGCCTGGGCTACGACATCGAGGCCGCCGGCATCGTCAAGGGCACGAAGAAGATGGAGGCCGCGCAACGCTACCTGGACTGGCTGGCCAGCAAGGAAGCCAACCATCTGTTCGCCAAGGACTGGGCCATCGTGGCCTACCCCGGCGTGGCGAGAAAGGTCGAGACCATTCCCGCCAACTACGAGCAGATGCTGGTCAAGAACGATTTCGGCTATATCGCCAAAAACCGCGAGCGCGTGCTGACCGAATGGCAGAAGCGCTACGCCAGCAAGTCGGAGGCCAAGCAGTAGCCACCCGTCGTCCCGCGAAAGCGGGACGAACGGCAAAGATCGATACCACATCGCGCGAGGACTCCCACGCCATGCAAGCCCCCACATCCACGGCCGAGACCTATCTCAGCCTGAAAGGCATCCACAAGCGCTTCGGCGGCAGCAGCAGCGCCTTCGTCGCCCTGCACAACATCGACCTCGACGTGCGCCAGGGCGAGCTGCTGTGCTTCCTGGGCCCGTCGGGCTGCGGCAAGACCACGCTGCTGCGCATCATCGCGGGGCTGGAATCGCAGAACGCCGGCACCATCCACCAGGGCGGGCGCGATATCTCCACGCTGCCGCCGATGGAGCGCGACTACGGCATCGTGTTCCAGTCCTATGCGCTGTTCCCCAACCTGACCGTGGCCGACAACGTCGCCTACGGCCTGGTCAACCGGCGCATGCCGCGCAACCAGCGCCGCGCGCGCGTGGCGGAACTGCTGACGCTGGTGGGACTGCCCGACCGCGGCAACCAGTACCCGGCGCAGCTGTCGGGCGGCCAGCAGCAGCGCGTGGCGATCGCGCGCGCGCTGGCCACCTCGCCCGGCCTGCTGTTGCTGGACGAGCCGCTGTCGGCGCTCGACGCGCGCGTGCGGGTGCGCCTGCGCAGCGAGATCCGCGCGCTGCAGCAGCGCCTGAACATCACCACCATCCTGGTCACGCACGACCAGGAAGAGGCGCTGTCGATGGCGGACCGCATCGTGGTGATGAACCAGGGCGCGATCGAGCAGGTCGGCACCCCGGCGCAGGTCTACCAGCGCCCGGCCACGCCGTTCGCGGCGGACTTCGTCGGCAAGACCAACATGCTGGGCGCGCGCGTCTGCGGCGACGGCGAGCTGCACCTGGGCGGCGTGCGCATGCGCTGCGCCGCGCCGGCGGGCTGCTGCCCCGACGAGGACGTGCAGGTGTTCTTCCGCCCCGAAGACGTCTGCGTGCGCGGCATCGAACAGCATGGCCCCAATGTGCTGGAGGCCACCGTCGACAAGATCGAATTCCTCGGCGCCTTCTCGCGGCTGACGCTGCGGCTGCCCGACACCGCGCCCGCGGCAGCGGGTGCCGCCGGCGCGCCCGGTGGCGCGCTGTATGCCGACCTCTCGCTCAATGACCTGCACGAGCTGCGCCCGCACACCGGCGACCGGCTGCGCCTGGCCATTCCCGCTGACCGTATCCGCATCTTCCGCCACGCATGCGCATGAGCCTCACTGCGGCGCCGGCCACCACGTCTGCCTCCCTGCCGGCTACCGACACCCTAGCCCCCGCCTCGGCCAGCGCGCCGACGGGGCCCGCCAACCCCGGCGCGCAGCCCTCGCCGCAGGCATCGCCGATCTCGCCGGCGCTGGTCGCCACCGCGGTGCGCGCGCACTGGACCGACCGCCTGGCCCACGTGCTGCTGGCACTGGCCGCGCTGGCGCTGGCCTGCTTCGTGCTGGCGCCGATCGTGATGATCCTGGCCAAGAGCGTGCAGAACCGCGACGGCACCCTGGCCGGCATCGCCCACTTCCGCGCCTACTTCGAGTCGCCCGCGCTGCTGCGCTCGGTGTGGAACAGCCTGTGGGTCTCGGCGCTGGCCACCTGCATCACGGTGCCGCTGGCGTTCGGCTTCGCCTATGCACTCACGCGCAGCCGCATCGCCTGCAAGGGCCTGTTGCGCAACCTGGCACTGATACCGCTGCTGGCGCCCTCATTGCTGGCGGCGATCTCGTTCATCTTCTGGTTCGGCAACCAGGGGCTGTTCAAGCCGTGGATGGGCAGCACGCAGATCTACGGGCCGCTGGGCATCGTCGCGTCGCTGGTGTTCGCTACCTTTCCGCATGCGCTGATGATCCTGATCACGGCGCTGTCGCTGACGGATGCGCGGCTGTATGAGGCCGCCGATGCGCTGGGCACCTCGACCGTGCGCAAGTTCTTCACCATCACCGTGCCGGGCGCGCGCTACGGGCTGGTCAGCGCCGCCATGGTGGTGTTCACCTATGCGATCTCGGACTTCGGCATCCCCAAGGTGATCGGCGGCAACTTCCACATGCTGGCGACCGATATCTACAAGCTGGTGATCGGCATGCAGGACTTCTCGCAGGGCGCGGTGGTGTCGCTGATGCTGCTGGTGCCGGTGGCCGTGACCTACTGCGTCGACGCGCGCGTGCAGCGCCGCCAGATGGCGCTGATGTCGGCGCGCTCGGTGCCCTACGTGCCGCGCCGCAGCCCGCGCTATGACATGGCCATGGCGGTGTTCTGCTGGCTGATGGCGGCGCTGATGCTGGCGGTGATGGGCATGGCGGTGTACGCGTCCTTCGTCAAGCTGTGGCCATACAACTTCTCGCTGTCGCTGAACCACTACCGGGTCGGGCTGGTCGAGGGCGGCGTGGTCGATTCCTACCTGAACAGCTTGCGCATGGCGGGCCTGGCCGCGGTGATCGGGCCGGTGTTCATCTTCGCCACCGCCTACCTGCTGGAGAAGACCCGCGGCATGGACTGGCTGCGCGGCTTCGTGCGGCTGATGGCGGTGCTGCCGATGGGCGTGCCGGGGCTGGTGCTGGGGCTGGGCTACATCTTTTTCTTCGTGCCGCAGGCCAATCCCCTGCACGGGCTGTACCAGACCCTGGGCATCCTGGTGCTGGTGACCATCGTCCACTACTACGCGTCGTGCCACCTGACCGCCGTGACCGCGCTCAAGCAGCTCGACAGCGAGTTCGAGGCCGTGTCGGCATCGCTCAAGGTGCCGTTCTACAAGACCTTCTTCAAGGTCACGGTGCCGGCCTGCCTGCCCGCCATCCTCGAGATCTCGCGCTACCTGTTCATCAATGCGATGACCACGGTCTCGGCGGTGGTGTTCCTGTACGGCGCCGACACCAAGCTGGCCTCGGTCGAGATCGTCAACCTGGACGAGTCCGGCGACATCGGCCCGGCCGCGGCAATGGCCACGCTGGTGGTGCTGACCTCCGCCGGCGCCTGCCTGCTCTATTACCTGCTGCAACGCGTTCTCGATTGCAAGACCCAGGCCTGGCGCCAGGGCCAGGGCAACGACTGATCTTCCCTCATTCACTCCTTCCCAATCAGGAGCTCACCATGATCCGCGGCAACGACCCGATCCTTCTGACCCCCGGCCCCCTGACCACCTCGCTCGCCACCAAGCAGGCCATGCTGCGCGACTGGGGCTCGTGGGATGCCAGCTTCAACAGCATCACGCGCAGCCTGTGCGACGACCTGGTGCGCATCGTCCACGGCGAAGGCACCCATGTGTGCGTGCCGATGCAGGGCAGCGGCACCTTCTCGGTGGAAGCGGCGATCGCCAACGTGGTGCCACGCGACGGCAAGGTGCTGGTGCCGCAGAACGGCGCCTATTGCCAGCGCATCCTGAAGATCTGCAAGGTGGTCGGCCGCGCCAGCGTGGAGTTGCCGATCCCGGAAGACCAGCCCGCCACCGCAGCGCTGATCGAGGAAGCGCTGCGGCGCGACCCGTCGATCACGCACGTGGCGCAGGTGCACTGCGAGACCGGCGCCGGCGTGCTCAACCCGCTGCAGGACATCGCCCTGCTGTGCCAGCGCCTGGGCAAGGGCCTGATCGTCGATGCCATGAGCTCGTTCGGCGCGATCGAGATCGATGCCCGCACCATGCCGTTCGATGCGCTGGTGGCCGCCACCGGCAAGTGCATCGAGGGCGTGCCCGGCATGGGCTTCGTGCTGGTGAGGAAAGACGTGCTGGAAGCCAGCCAGGGCAACAGCCACTCGCTCGCGCTCGACCTCTACGACCAGTACGTCTACATGCAGAAGACCACGCAGTGGCGCTTCACCCCGCCGACGCACGTGGTGGCGGCATTCCGCGCGGCGCTGGACCAGTTCCTGGAAGAAGGCGGCCAGCCGGTGCGCGGCGCGCGCTATCGCCGCAACTGCGACACGCTGGTGCAGGGCATGGCGGCGCTGGGCTTCCGCACCTTCCTGCCGGCGGCGGTGCAGGCGCCGATCATCGTCACCTTCCACGCACCGGCGGATGCGCGCTATGACTTCAAGACCTTCTACGCCAAGGTGCGAGAGCGCGGCTACATCCTGTACCCGGGCAAGCTGACCCAGGTGGAAACCTTCCGCGTCGGCTGCATCGGCGCGATCGACGACAACGAGATGCGTAACGTGGTGACGGCGATCGGCGAGGTGCTGAGGGAGATGGGGATCGAGATGCAGGGGCAGTTGGCGGAGGCGGCGTAGCTCATATTCCTCCAACGCCCAGCAGCAAGCTCCCCTCTCCCGCCTGCGGGAGAGGGGCGGGGGAGAAGGCAGGAGCTTGCAGTATTGCAGGCGCCCGAATTGCGACGACACAATCTGCCTCGTCGCGCGGCGCATGCCTGCGCTATTGCCACCGCCGGCCCTCTCCCCCAACCCCTCTCCCGCGCGCGGGAGAGGGGAGCAAACAAGCGGGCGTACGAATGCACCAGCAGATCACAAGAACAACTACCCTTCATGTCCCTCCCCCCCGATTTCCACGGCCTTGCCTTTGCCGCCGTGATGCTGTCGGCGCTGATGCATGCGTCGTGGAACGCCATCGTCAAGATCGGCGGCGACAGGTTGTCGTCGATGGCGCTGATCGACACCTTCTGCCTGCTGGTGGCGCTGCCGTTCCTGTTCCTGGTGCCCATGCCGGCACCGCAGGTATGGCCGTTCCTGCTGGCCACGGTGGCGCTGGAGGTGGTCTACAAGCTGTCTTTGGTGGCCGCCTACAACCGCGGCGACTTCAGCCAGGCGTATCCGCTGATGCGCGGCTCGGCGCCGATGATGGTGGCGATGCTGCTGTTGCTGAGCGGCAGCGAACGGCTGGGCCCCGGCGGCTATGCCGGCATTGCGCTGATCTGCTGCGGGCTGGTCAGCCTGGTGCACTGGCGCCGGCAGGCGCCCGACCTGCTTGGCTTCGCGCTGCTGGCCGGGGCCTGCCTGGCGGGCGGCACCGTGATCGACGGCACCGCGGTCAAGCGCCATGGCGAGGTGCTGACCTACATTGTCTGGCTGCAGGCAATGTCGCATGTGTTCATGCCCGGCTATGCCTTTGCCCGCCGCGGCACGTCACTGCTGGCGCTGCTGCGTACGGAATGGAAGCGCGCCGGCATCGGCGGCATCAACCGCGTCGGCTCGTATGCGCTGATGCTGTGGGCCATGACCATGGCGCCAGTGGCCAAGCTGGCGGCGCTGCGCGAGTCGAGCGTGATCTTTGCCGCGTTGCTGGGGCACTTCCTGCTGCGCGAGGCTTTCGACCGGCGCCGCGTGGTGGCCACTGCGCTGGTGCTGCTGGGCATCGTCACGCTGCAGCTGGCGCGTTGAGGCGCTGACGGGTCTGTTGCGTTTTGCGTTGTTTATTGGCGTTTTGTGGCATACCATGGCATGCATCCTCCACCGCCTTCGCCCCGCGCGCTGAACATCATGTCTCCTGCCCTTCCTGCCCACACCCGCGTCGTCATCATCGGCGGCGGCATCATCGGCTGCAGCGTTGCCTACCACCTGACCAGGCTCGGCTGGACCGACGTGGTGCTGCTGGAGCAAGGCCAGCTGTCGTGCGGCACCACCTGGCACGCAGCCGGGCTGGTCGGCCAGCTGCGTTCGCAGGAAAGCATGACCAGGCTGATCCGCTATTCCACGCAGCTCTACAGCGAACTGGAAGCGGACACCGGCCTCGGCACCGGCTGGAAGCAATGCGGCTCGCTGTCGGTCGCGCGCACCGCCGAGCGCATGACGCAGCTGCGCCGCACCGCGGCGGTGGCGCGCGCCTATGGGGTGGAATGCGAGGTGATCTCGCCCGCGCAGGCCGGCGAACTGTGGCCGGTCATGCGCACCGACGACCTGCTCGGCGCGGTCTGGCTGCCCGGCGACGGCAAGGCCAACCCGACCGACCTGACCCAGGCGCTGGCACGCGGCGCGCGCAGCCGCGGCGTCCGCATTGCGCAGGACACGAAGATCACCGCGATCCATACCCGCGATGGCCGCGCCACCGGCGTCAGCTGGCGCAGCAAGGCCGGCGACGAAGGCCGCATCGAAGCTGAGATCGTGGTCAATTGCGCCGGGCAGTGGGCACGCCAGGTGGGGCAGATGTGCGGCGTGACCGTGCCGCTGCATTCGGCCGAGCACTACTACATCGTCACCGAGCGCATTGCCGGCGTGCATCCCGACCTGCCGGTGATGCGTGACCCCGATGGCTTCATCTATTTCAAGGAGGAAGTCGGCGGGCTGGTGATGGGCGGCTTCGAGCCGGACGCCAAGCCCTGGGGCATGCAGGGCATCCCGGAGCCGTTCGAGTTCCAGCTTCTGCCCGACGACTGGGACCAGTTCCAGATCCTGATGGAAAACGCGCTGGTGCGCGTGCCGGCGCTGGAAACCGCGCAGGTCAGGCAGTTCTACAACGGCCCGGAATCGTTCACGCCGGACAACAATTTCATCCTGGGCGAGGCGCCGGAGCTGCGCAACTTCTACGTCGGCGCGGGCTTCAATTCGATGGGCATCGCCTCGGCCGGCGGCGCCGGCATGGCGCTGGCCGAATGGATCGTCGCGGGCGAGCCCACCATGGACCTGTGGCCGGTCGATATCCGCCGCTTCGCCGGCTTCAACGGCAACCAGAGCTGGCTGCACGACCGCGTCAAGGAAACGCTCGGGCTGCATTACGCGATGCCCTGGCCGAACCGCGAACTGGAAACTGCGCGCCCGTTCCGCCGCTCGCCGCTGTATGGGCAGCTGCGCGATGCCGGCGCCAGCTTCGGCAGCAAGATGGGCTGGGAGCGGCCCAACTTCTTCGCGCCGGCGGGCGCATCGCCACAGATCGAATACGCCTTCGGCCAGCAGAACTGGCTGCCGTGGAGCGGCGCCGAGCACCGCGCCTGCCGCGAAGGCGTGGCGCTGTTCGACATGAGCTCGTTCTCCAAGTACCTGGTCAAGGGCGCCGACGCCGAGGCGGTGCTGCAGTACGTGATGAGCAACGACGTGGCGGTGCCGCCGGGCCAGACCGTCTATACCGCGATGCTCAACGAACGCGGCACCTATGAATCCGACCTGACCGTGACGCGGCTGGCGCACGACCAGTATCTGGTGGTGACGGGTTCGGCGCAGACCACGCGCGACTTCAGCTATATCGAGCGGCTGATCCCCGCGGACCAGCGCTGCGTGATCGTCGATGTCACCGGCCAGTACGCGGTGCTGGCGGTGATGGGACCGCGCTCGCGCGAGCTGCTGCAGAAGGTGTCGCGCGCGGATTTCTCCAACGAAGGCTTCCCGTTCGGCAGCTCGCGCGAGATCGACCTGGGCTACGCCACCGTGCGCGCGACCCGCCTGACCTACGTCGGCGAGCTGGGCTGGGAACTGTACGTTCCGGTCGAATTCGCGGTGGGCGTGTACGAGACCCTGCATGAGGCCGGCCGCACGCTCGGGCTGGTCAATGCCGGCTACTACGCGATCGAGTCGCTGCGGCTGGAAAAGGGCTACCGCGCCTGGGGCCGCGAGCTGTCGCCGTCGGTCAACCCGTTCGAGGCGGGACTGGCGTTCGCCTGCAAGCTGCCCAGCGGCATCGACTTCCGCGGGCGTGAAGCGCTGCTGCGGCTGCGCCAGGCGGGCGCGCCCAAGCGGCGCATGGTGGTCGTGACGGTCGACGGCGCCAGCGATGCCATGCTGTGGGGCGGCGAGGCCGTGCTGCGCACCGGCCCCGACGGCAGCGTGCGCGCGGTGGGATCGCTCAGTTCCGCCGCCTTCGGCCATACGCTGGGCTGCCCGGTCGGCATGGCGCTGCTGGCGCGCGAGGACGGGCCGGCCGATGCGGCGTGGCTGGAAGCCGGCAGCTACCACGTCGACCTCGCCGGCGCCCTGCTGCCCGCGCGCGTGCACCTGCGCGCGCCCTACGACCCGGCGTCGGCGCGGCCGAAGGCCTGAACGCAAGGACCTGAGCGGACAGCCGGCGGGGGAATATTCGCGCTGGCTGATAACCACTATTCAAGGCCCTGCCTTGAGGTAAACCCTAGGCCACGGCGACAATCGCGGGGTCAGCGCAGCCGTTCAGCGCCAGGACCATGACAACCATGCCCCGCCCCGATTCACCCGCGCCGCAGCCGTAGTGACTGGCGGCACGCCATGCCCTGCAGCGGCCGCACCATCGCGGCCGCGTCCCCTGAACACCTGAACCGTATCCGCGCCAGCCCCCGGACTGGCCCGCGGATGGCTGCCCTTGCCGCGCAATCTTGCGCAATCCCCAAGGAAATCCATGCCCAGCTTCAACCCTTCACGGCGCACCTTCCTCAAAGCCAGCGTCGTGGCCGGGGTGTCGGTCTATATCGCACCCATCGGCGGCAAGGCTTTCGCGGCCTTGTTCGAAGACAAGATCCTGACCCCCGTGCAGTGGGACGCCAAGGCCGGCGCGCCCCGGTTCCGCATCGACGGCATCGCCAAGGTCACCGGCGCCAAGGTGTTCGCGCGCGATATCCGCTCGCGCGACATGCCGCACTGGCCGCGGCAGCAGTCGCATGCCTTCATCCTGCGCGCCACCCGGGCCGACTGCGTCTACGAGGGCTTCGACCTCGGCGTGCTGGGCGACGAACTCAAGCCCGACCGCGTCGTCACCGCCGACGACCTGGCCCGTGACGGCGTCGCCTTTCCCGCCTTCTACGGCGACGACATGCTGCTGCCCGCCGGCAAGACGCCCGCCTACCTGGGCCATGCGGTGGCGATCCTGATCTACCACGACTTCGCGCGCTTCCGCTTTGCCAAGGACAAGCTCAAGTTCCGCGACGACGTGATCCGCTATGGCGCCGGCACCGGCCCACTGGAACGCGACCCGTGGGGCACCTTCCGCTTCGTGCGCGTGGGCGGCGCCACGCCCTATTCGGATGACGTGTTCTCCAGCCTGAAGCACGCGCCGGTGTTCCCCAGCATGATGCGCAAGCACCAGCCGGTCTGGCCGGACGGCAAGGACCACGGCCAGCTCGGCGAACAGGGCATGCACCACGCCGCGCGGATCCGCGCGCAGCTGGCCAGGCCGTCCGACGACTGGCTGGTGCTGGAGCGCGAGTACAACTCGCAGTCGGTCGACACCGCCGCGCTCGAGCCCGACAACGCCAACTGCTGGTACGACGCCGCCGCGCAGGCGCTGCACATGGTGGTGCCGACGCAAGGGCCCAACGAGGTCGCCGAAAGCGTGGCCGAGATGCTGGCGAAGGCCAGGGGCGCATTCCCGGTGAAGCAGGTGTTCCTGCACCCGTGCTACACGGTCGGCTACGGCTCCAAGGACCACTACAACTTCCCGTTCTATGGCCTGGTCACGGCGCTGTACGCCGACGGCAAGCCGGTGCGGCTGGCCAACGACCGCTACGAGCAGTTCCAGACCTCGATCAAGCGCCATGCCTTCAGGATGCGCTACCGCATCGCGGTGGACCGCAACACGGGCCTGTTCCAGGCGTTCCAGGGCGACCTCGAAGCCAACGGCGGCGGGCGCTCCAACTTCTCGCCGTCGGTGGCAATGGTCGGCGCCACCGCGGCGCAGTCGATCTATTACTTCCCCAACAACGACCTGACCGCGGTGGCGATCGCCTCGCGCGCCGTCGATGCGGGCTCGGCGCGCGGCTACGGCACGCTGCAGAGCATGGCCGCGACCGAGATGATGGTCGACGAATTCGCCGAGCAGCTCAAGCTCGACCCGATCGAATTCCGGCTGAAGAACGCGCTGCGCTCGGGCATGAAGAACACCCAGGGCGCGATCCCCGCCGGCGCGATCCGCGTCGACGAGGTGCTGGAGGCGGCGAAGGCCTATCCGCTGTGGACCCATCGCGCCAGCAAGAAGGCCGAGTACGAAGCCGCCCACCCGGGCCGGCGCTATGGCGTGGGCTTTGCCTGCGTGCAGAAAGACTTCGGCACCGGCGCGGAAGCGTCGTTCGCCAAGGTCGAGCTGAAGGCCGACGGCAGCATCGTGCTGCATCACTCGGGCGCCGAGATCGGCACCGGCATGTCGACCTCGCAGGCCGCCGCGGTGGCGCGCTGGCTCGGCAAGCCCGCGGGCGAGGTGCGCACCTCCGTCACCGACTGGACCGACCTGCCGGTGACCAGCTCCGGCGATCCCTACCTGATGAGCCAGGCCGAGCAGGACAGGCTGTCGGCCAATCCGCGCTGGTCGCCGGCCTATGCGTCGCCCGCCAGCGCCACCAACTCGGCCTACTACTTCACGCACAGCACGCGCGAGGCCGCGCGCGTGGTGTTCCTGCACGGCCTGTGGCCGGCGGCGATGGCGATCTGGAGCCGGGGCATCGGCGGCGGCCAGGCGGCCTCGCTGGTGGTGCGCGTGGAAGACGCGCGCTGGGTCGACGGCAAGCTCAGCGCCGGCGGCCTGCAGGCGCTGCCGCTGGAGCAGCTCGCGGCCAAGGCGCACGAGCTGGGGCTGGTGACCGGCGCCACCGTGCACGCCTTCAACCGCTGGCAATGGAGCGAGGCCGATTTCGACATCAACGGACAGGCTGCGCGGCTGCCGGTCGATGGCCTGTCGGTGCGCTACGGCGACGGCGCCGATGCAGCACGCAAGGCGCGCATGCGCAGCCCGGGCGGCTGGCATGTGCTCGATCGCAGCAAGGTACATATCGCCCCCACGCAGCGCAACAACGCCGCGGTGACCTACTACAGCGCGGTCGGCACCTTCGTCGAGCTGTCGGTGCACGAGGCCAGCGGCAAGGTGGAAATCCTGTCGCACCACTCGATCATGGAATGCGGCACGCAGTTGTCGCCGCAACTGGTGTCCGGCCAGCTGCAGGGCGGCATCGCCATGGGCATCGGCCACGCGCTGCATGAATACCTGCCGCTGTACGAGGACGGCCCCGGCAACGGCACCTGGAACTTCAACCGCTACCACCTGCCGCGCGCCAGCGACGTGGCGGTGTGGAGCCAGACCGGCACGGTGCTGCCGCCGGTCACCGAAACCGACCCGCCCAAGGGCATCGCCGAGGTGGTGATGATCCCGGTGGTGGGCGCCATCGTCAACGGCATCGCGCATGCCATCGGCCACCGCTTCACCGACCTGCCGGTGACGGCGGCCAAGATCCAGGAGGTACTGGCATGAGCATCGCCACCCAGCCCATCACGCTCAACCTCAACGGCAAGGACGTCGGCCCGGTCGACGTGCCCGAAGGCCTGATGATGATCGATTTCCTGCATGAATACCTGGACCTGACCGGCTCGCGCCTGGGCTGCGGCCAGGGCATCTGCCACGCCTGCGTGGTGATCCACGACAAGCCCGACGGCACCAGCGAGGAAGTGCGCAGCTGCATCACCGGCGCGCACTGGTTCCATGGCCGCAAGGTGCGCACCGTGGAAGGCCACGGCAAGCGCAACGAGCAAGGCGAGGTGGTCGAGCTGACGCCGGTGCAGCAGAAGTTCCTGGAGCATTTCAGCTTCCAGTGCGGGTATTGCACGCCCGGCTTCGTCAACGGCGCCACCATCCTGGTGGAACAGCTCAAGCGCAAGCCGGTGCCGAAGGACCAGGTCGAGGCCACCATCACCCGGGCGCTGGACGGCCATATCTGCCGCTGCACCGGCTACGTGCGCTACTACGAGGCGGTGAAGGACGTGATCACCAGCACGCCGGGCCTGGTGCTGGACAGCGGGAGCGACAAGTGATGCAGCGCACGCCCCTGATGATCGCCACGCGCGCCGCGCTCGCAGCCATTGCCGCGGCCGCGGTCATGGCCGGCTGCGGCAGCCGCACCGAAGCCATTGCCCCCGCCGCCGACCAGGCGCCGCAGGGCCAGCTGTCGCCCGCCGAGCAGATCGCGCGCGGCCGCTACCTGGTGCGCGCCGCCGACTGCGCCGCCTGCCATACCGCGCCGCAGGGCGCGCCGTTCGCCGGCGGCGTGGAACTGGCCTCGCCCTTCGGCACCTTCTACGGCACCAACATCACGCCGGACAAGACCCACGGCATCGGCAACTGGAGCGCGGACGACTTTTACAAGGCGCTGCATGACGGCAAGGCCTCGGGCAAGCAGCTGTACCCGGCGATGCCGTACACCTCGTACCGCGGCCTGTCGCGCGCGGATTCGGATGCCATGTACGCCTACCTGATGCAGGTGAAGCCGGCCGCCGTGGCCAACCGTCCGCACGACCTGCAGTTCCCGTATAACCTTCGCTTCGCGCTGGCGGGCTGGAACCTGCTGTTCCTCGAGGACAAGCTGCCGGACGCGTCCAAGGGCAATTCGGCATCGTGGCAGCGCGGCCGCTACCTGTCCAACGCGCTGGGCCACTGCGCCGAGTGCCACACGCCGCGCGCCGCGTTCGGCCGGCTGGACCTGTCGAAGCCGCTGGCCGGTTCCGCGCTGGCGCGCGTCGGCGCGCCGGACATCACGCCCGCCGGCCTGGCCGCGCGCGGCTGGACCGCCGCCGACCTGCAGCAGTTCTTCGCCACCGGCATCGCGCCGCAAGGCTCGGCCTTCGGCGAAATGTACCCGGTGGTGCATCTGAGCAGCCAGTACCTGAACCAGGCCGACCTGGCCGCGATGACCACCTACCTGCTTGGCGACCAGCCGCCGGCGCCGCAGCCGGTCAAGGCCGTGAGCGCCGACGCCGCGCAACTGGCACCGGGCCGCCGCCACTACGTCGCCGTCTGCGCGGGCTGCCACGGCCGCGAGGGCGAAGGCAAGCCGCACGTGGCGGTGTCGATGGCCGGCAACTCGACGGTTCGCAACGCCGACGCGCGCAACCTGCTCGTGTCGATGCTGGACGGCATCGCGGCGCAGCGCTTTCCGGGTGTGGAGGCGATGCAGGAAATGCCGGGCTTTGCCGAACGCATGAGCGATGAAGAGCTGGCGCAGCTGGCCAACTACCTGCGCGCGACGTGGGGCGGGCAGGCGGCCGATGTGAAGCCGGGTGATGTGAAGGCGCTGCGCGCGGCCGGGCCGGGGCATTGACGCTTGCTTGCGGCGCTAATCGCCTGCCTGCGGCGCTAATCATCCCGCCGGTTTGCTCCCCTCTCCCACTTGCGGGAGAGGGGCCGGGGGAGAGGGCAGGCGCTGGCATACCGACGCGCTTTACTTCGTGGACGCTCCGGCCCTCTCCCCCACCCCTCTCCCGCGCGCGGGAGAGGGGTGCGATTGCGTAAGATATCAGCAAGCGCTAACGCTGTTGCATAACCACCGAATCCGCCGAGTGTTCCAATCCTGAACACCCGCTGTCACGCACTGGCACACCTGGCCCGATTCCGCGGCCAGATCTTCGGTTTCTCCCCGCTTTTACGCCCTTTTCCGCCCTCTCCCGCCCCGGCACACCTCTTGCGATCTGCTCCCGTGCGCACGGCCCACGCCGTGACGGCACCACACAGATCACTCGAACGGAGCGAGACATGAACATGGCGGAAATCGCCCAGCTGGGCGTCAGCAACCCCTACAAGCAGCAGTACGACAACTACATCGGCGGCCAGTGGGTGCCGCCCGCCGGGGGCGAGTACTTCGAGTCCATCACGCCGATCACCGGCAAGCCGTTCACGCGCGTGCCGCGCTCGAACCAGCAGGACGTCGACGCCGCGCTGGATGCCGCGCACGCCGCCAAGGCCGCGTGGGCGCGCACCTCCACCACCGAGCGCGCCAATATCCTGAACCGCATCGCGGACCGCATCGAGGCCAACCTGAAGCTGCTCGCGGTGGCAGAGAGCATCGACAACGGCAAGCCGGTGCGCGAGACCACCGCCGCCGACCTGCCGCTGGCGGTCGACCACTTCCGCTACTTCGCCGGCTGCATCCGCGCGCAGGAAGGCGGCATTTCCGAGATCGACGGCGACACCATCGCCTACCACTTCCATGAGCCGCTGGGCGTGGTCGGCCAGATCATCCCGTGGAACTTCCCGCTGCTGATGGCCACCTGGAAGCTGGCGCCGGCGCTGGCCGCCGGCAACTGCGTGGTGCTGAAGCCCGCCGAGCAGACGCCAGCCTCGATCCTGGTGCTGATGGAGGTGATCGGCGACCTGCTGCCGCCGGGCGTGGTCAACGTAATCAACGGCTTCGGACTGGAGGCCGGCAAGCCGCTGGCATCGAGCCCGCGCATCAGCAAGGTGGCCTTCACCGGCGAGACCACCACTGGCCGGCTGATCATGCAGTACGCCTCGCAGAACCTGATCCCGGTCACGCTGGAACTGGGCGGCAAGTCGCCCAACATCTTCTTCGAAGACGTGCTCGCCGCCGACGACGCCTTCTTCGACAAGGCGCTGGAAGGCTTTGCCATGTTCGCGCTGAACCAGGGCGAGGTCTGCACCTGCCCGTCGCGCGCGCTGATCCAGGAATCGATCTACGACCGCTTCATGGAGCGCGCGCTCAAGCGCGTGGCCGCGATCCGCCAGGGCCATCCGCTCGACACCGGCACCATGATCGGCGCGCAGGCGTCCGCCGAGCAGCTGGAAAAGATCCTGTCGTATATCGACCTGGGCCGCAAGGAAGGCGCGCAGTGCCTTGCCGGCGGCGAGCGCAACGTGTTCGACGGCGACCTGGCTGGCGGCTACTACGTCAAGCCGACCGTGTTTGCGGGCCACAACAAGATGCGCATCTTCCAGGAAGAGATCTTCGGCCCGGTGGTCTCGGTCACCACCTTCAAGGACGAGGAAGAGGCGCTGGCCATCGCCAACGACACGCTCTACGGCCTTGGCGCCGGGGTCTGGACGCGCGACGGCGCGCGCGCGTTCCGCATGGGCCGCGGCATCCAGGCCGGGCGCGTGTGGACCAACTGCTACCACGCCTACCCGGCCCATGCCGCGTTCGGCGGCTACAAGCAGTCCGGCATCGGCCGCGAGAACCATCGCATGATGCTCGACCACTACCAGCAGACCAAGAACCTGCTGGTGAGCTACAGCCCCAACGCGCTCGGGTTCTTCTGACCATGGCCGGCGCGAGCTCAGCACAGCCAGCGGTAACAGTGGAGCGCGTGGTGGCAACGCCGGCTGCGCTGGCGCTGATCGCCGAGCTCGCCGCGCAGCACGGCCCGCTGATGTTCCACCAGTCCGGCGGCTGCTGTGACGGCAGCGCGCCGATGTGCTATCCCGCCGGCGAGTTGCTGGTGGGCCCGGGCGATGTCTGCCTGGGCCGGATCGGCGGCGCCGCGTTCTACATGACGCGCGCGCAGTTCGAGTACTGGCGCCACACGCGGCTGGTGATCGACGTGGTGCTGGGCGCGGGCGGGATGTTCTCGCTGGAGGGGCGCACGGGCAAGCGCTTCCTGACGCGCTCGGAGCTGTTCAGCGACGCGGAGGCGGCGTGGCTGGCGGCGCAGCCGGAACCGTAAGGCGGCGATGGCCGCGGCGAGTTGCAAGCAGGTCGGATCGCTGTCCCATCGCATTTCAGGGCTCAGCGATTTCCCACGCACCAGCGTTTGCGGCAAGCTTCGCCCGCCTGTTTGGAATGAGACAACTCTTATCGCCTGCCTGACTCTGGGAGGGAATACTGGGTACGTCATCGGGTTTCCGGTGACCGGGCGTGGAAACCCGCAGAGTCTCCGGGCAGGTGTGCCGCAACGGCACACCTGCGTGCTCGCACGAACGCATCGTTCCAAGGCGGGCCAGGTGAGGCGGCCGTAAGGCCGGCCGGTTCCCCCGGAGACTGGTTTCCACCCTCGCTCTATGGCCCGCCGCCCTCGCTTTCAGTCGAGTGAGAGTGGCTCAATCTGAAAGGAGTCAATCATGACAGTCGATGCGATCGAAGCCAATGTGTGTCTCAATGAAGTGCGTGCCGGGATAGAAGGCGTCCTCGTACTGCTGGAGCAGCAGAGTGTGCGGTCGGACGCCTGCTTTAGCGCCCTTTGTCTGCTGGAGCTGGTGAAGGCTAAGTTGGATGCGTTGATGGCAGAAGGGCCGGTGGCTGGTTAGCTAACGGCTCGGCGCCAGGCGGATTTCCGCCCCATGACTTCGTTGATGCGCCCGCCCTCACCCCCGCCCCTCTCCCGCGCGCGGGAGAGGGGAGAAAACAAGCGGCACCGCCACGCTGTTGGGCTCGCCCGTGACAGCGCGGGCGAGCGCCCATAGGCGGGCGGGACGCGAGGCAGCAGCGAAGCTGGCCTGGCGTGCCGAGCAAGCGCAGCGACGCGTACCGTGCCAGGGCCCATGCCCCGCGATAGGGCCGGCGCAGCAGCCGAAGGCGTTCCTACGACAAGGCCAGCAGCAGGGGCCACTCCGCGCTCTGGGCTCGTTCAACCATCATTCCAACGCCCCTCCCACCATAGTGCACCACCGCGGCAGGCAGTCCCGCTATGTGAGGAAGCCCAGCCCCGTACGAAAACCCCACGCACACTACGATAAGACATGCCGCCCGCAGGGCAGTAAACGCGCTTTTTGGTTACTTTTTGGCGCTCGGCCAAAAAGTGACCCGCCCAGGAGGGCGGAACCACGCGGTTCAAAAGCCGACAGCATGTCACCAACAGCAACTGCTCAGAGCACACCATCCATTCCCCTTGCCACCGCCAAAAAACCGTACTGCGCCGTTGATAGATCGTCGATTCATCAAAACATGCCTTGGCTGGTGAAGTGGCAGATTTGCAGTCGTGACTTCGTGGATGCTCCGGCCCTCTCCCCCGCCCCTCTCCCGCAAGCGGGAGAGGGGAGAAAACAAGCGGCAGGGTCAGCTCGTCGGGCTGGCTCGCCAAGCACGACTCAACCTTCAGGCAACACCCTTCCTCCCCCGCATCCTCAAATCACTAACCACCGGCCACACCAGCACGAACACAGCCAACCCCATGATCGTCCCGACCAGCCCGTTCGACCAGAACACATCCAACGCCCCGGACGACACCAGCATCGTTTGCCGGAACGCGTCCTCGGCCCGGTCGCCCAGCACCAGCGCCAGCACCATCGGCGCCAACGGGTAATCCAGCTTCTTCAACACATAGCCCACCACGCCGAAGCCCAGCATCAGCCAGACGTCGAACAAGGCGCCGTTCACGGTGTATGCGCCGATCGCGCAGATCACCAGGATCAGCGGTGCGATGATCGAGAACGGAATGCGCAGGATCGCCGCGAACAGGGGCACGGTCGACAACACCACGATCAGCCCGACGATATTGCCCAGGTACATGCTGGCGATCAGGCCCCATACGAACGGCCCCTGCTCGGCGAACAGCAGCGGCCCCGGCTGCAGGCCCCAGATCATCAGGCCGCCCAGCAGCACCGCCGCGGTGGCGGAGCCGGGAATGCCCAGCGCCAGCATCGGCAGCAGCGCGCTGGTGCCGGCCGCGTGTGCTGCGGTCTCGGGCGCGACCACGCCTTCGACATTACCCTGCCCGAACGAATCGGGATGCTTCGCCATGCGCTTGGCCACGCCATAGCCCATGAACGACGCCGCGGTGGCGCCGCCCGGGGTGATGCCCAGCCAGCAGCCGATCACCGACGAGCGCACCACGGTCAGCCAGTAGCGCGGCAGTTCGGCCCAGGTCTTCAGCACCACCTTCAGGTCGATGCGGGCCTGCTTGCCACGGAAGGCCACGCCCTCTTCCATCGTCATCAGGATCTCGCTGATGCCGAACAGGCCGATCACCGCCACCAGGAAGTCGAAGCCGCGCAGCAGCTCGGTCGAGCCGAAGGTCATGCGCAGCGTGCCCGATACCGTGTCCATGCCGACCGCCGCCAGCACGAAGCCCAGGCACATCGCGATCAGGATCTTGGGCTTGGACTCCTTGCCCATGCCGACGAAGCTGCAGAAGGTCAGCAGGTACACCGCGAAGAACTCGGGCGGACCGAAGCGCAGCGCGAACTTTGCCACCATCGGCGCCAGGAAGGTGATCAGCAGCACGCCTGCCAGCGCGCCCAGGCACGAGCCGGTGAAGGCCGAGGTCAGGGCCTTGCCGGCCTCGCCGCGCTGCGCCATCGGGTAGCCGTCGAAGGTGGTCGCCACCGACCAGGCTTCGCCCGGAATATTGAACAGGATCGAGGTGATCGCGCCGCCGAACAATGCGCCCCAGTAGATGCAGGACAGCATGATGATGGCCGACACCGGGTCCATCGAAAACGTCAGCGGCAGCAGGATCGCCACCCCGTTGGGCCCGCCCAGGCCGGGTAGCACGCCCACCACGATGCCAAGCAGGATGCCGACGAACATCAGGCCAACGTTCTGCCACGACAGCGCCACGGCGAAGCCGCCCATCAATGCATTGAGTTCATCCATGATCCGCCCTCCCTAGTAGCCCAGCGCCGCTTCGAGCGGGCCCTTTGGCAGCGGTACGCGGAACTGGATCTCGAAGATCCAGAACAGCAAGGCATTGATGCCGACGCCGGTCAGCGCGGCCTTCCACCACGCCGCCTTGCCTACCCACACCATGAAGCCGGCGATGAAGGCCGCCGATGCCACGTAGATGCCGAGCAGCCCGATCAGCCCGACATACACGGTCAGCGGCACCAGGATCACGCCCACCTGCCGCAGTTGCTGCCATGTCGCAAACACGGCGGTGCGGTCCGCGCGCAGCGCCTGCACGCCCACCAGCACGCTGCAGACCAGGATGATGATCCCGACCCGCATCGGGAAATAGCCCGCTTCCGGCCCGTCCGGCGCCCAGCCTGCGCCGATCGCGTAGTTGCTCCAGATCACCACCAGCGCGCCGGCCAGCAGGCACAGCGCCACTGTCAATTCAACTGCCTTGACCGAGATGCCGGCGCCCGCATGCGCCGCTTCCTGTTGTGAATCCATGTTGTCCCCCGCCTTGCTTCAGGCCATCGGCTGCGCCGCGCGGCGCAGCCCGTTGGTGATCGGTGCCAGCGTCAGCGCGCGGCAACGAAGCCCGCCTCCTTGATGATGTCGCGGTGCGCGGCTTCGTCGCGCGCCAGGAAGTCGGTCAGGGCCTTGCCGGTCAGGAACTCGTTCTTCAGCGCGTTTTTCTCCAGGTATTCCTTCCACTCCGGGGTGGCCACGATCTTCTGCATCAGGTCCACGTAGTACTTCTGCTGCTCCGGGGTCACGCCGCCCGGCATCATGAACACGCGCAGCATCTGGTATTGCACGTCGAGGCCCTGCTCCTTGCAGGTCGGCACGTCGTGCCAGCTCTGGCTCTGCGTGACCTTGCCGTTGTAGGCCATGCGCTCCGGCGCGAACACGCACAGCGCGCGATGCTCGCCGGCGCGCCACTGGCCGACCGATTCGGACGGATTGTTGACGTTGGCGTCGATATGCTGGCCCGACAGCTGCGTGGCGGCCTCGCCGCCGCCCTTGTACGGCACGTAGATAAAGCGGGTGCCGGTCTTCTTCTGCACCAGAGCGCTGATGATCTGGTCTTCGCGCTTGGAGCTGGTGCCGCCGACCTTGATCTTGCCCGCGCTGGCCCTGGACGCGTCGATGAACTGCGCGACGGTCTTGTACGGGGCCGCGGCATTGGTCCACAGCACGAACTCGTCCTGCGCGATCATCGCCACCGGCGTCAGGTCGCGCCAGCTGAACGGCAGGTGGCTGACCATCGGCACCGTGTAGAGCGCCGACGAAGCCACCAGCAGCTTGTGCGGATTGCCCTGCGATGCCCTGGTATCCATCAGCCCTTCGGCACCGCTGGCACCCGCCTTGTTCAGCACGATCACCGGCTGGCTCATCAGCTTGTGCTTGGCGATGATGCCCTGGATCGACCGTGCCATCTGGTCCGAGGCGCCACCGGCGCTAAACGGCACCACGATCTCGACCGGCTTGGCCGGCTCCCATGCCCATGCGCTGAGGCAGGCCGTGGCACCCACCACGGCCGCCAGGATCTGCCTGACTGTGTTGCGTTGCATCGTTGGTCTCCTTTGGCTTTGACTACCCGGTGCCGCTTGTTGCCTCTTCTCTTTCCTGCGCTGCCAGGCGGCATCAGCGGCTCAGGCCGCGCGCCGCGATGTCCCACAGCTCGGCCACATGCCCGTCGCGGCAGCACACGTATTGCGCGTGCAGGTTTGCGGTGGGGTCGCAATGGCCGGGCACCAGCCAGAGCTTGCTGCCCAGCAGGTTCTGGCCGTCTTCGTCCAGCACCTGCAGCACGCCGTGCTCGTCGTTGGCCGCCACATAGCGCAGCCACTCGCTGCCCGGGCCGGACCACAGGCGCGGCAGCCCCGAATCCACCGCGAGCGACTTCAGGCCCGCATCGCACACCGCCACGCCGGCGCGCGCCGTGCTCATCACCGTGGTCGCCAGAAACAGGCCGTGCCGCGGCTGGAAGCGCCCGGGCCATTCGCTGGCGCCATAGTGGCCGTCCAGGAACACGTAGCTGCCGGGCTGGATCTCGGTATAGACGCCGCTCTCGCAATCAAACTCCGCGGTGCCGCTGCCGCCGCCGGTGATCACCGGGCAGGCGATGCCGCGGGCACGCAGGTGTGCCACGTAGGCGCCCGCCTGTTCGGCGGCGCGCCGGGCCGCGTCGCGGCGCTGGGTCCAGTGCGCCAGGTGCTGGGCGCCGCCGTGATACGCCTGCAGCCCGCCGAAACGCAGCGACGGCGCCGCGCCGATCGCATCGACCAGCCGGCCCAGCGCTTCAGGGCTGTCGACGCCGCACCGCCCCTGCCCGACGTCGGCTTCCGCCAGCACCGTGATACGCACCCCGCCGGCCGCCGCGGCGGCGGCGATCGCGGTTACCTGGCGCACGTCGTCCACGCACACGCTCAGGTCCACATGCCGGGCCAGCTCCACCGCCATCGCCAGCTTGTCGGCGCCGACGAACTCATTGCTGATATGGATGCTGGCAATGCCGGCGGCGGCAAACGGATAGGCCTCGCTGAGCTTCTGGCAGCAGATGCCGACCGCGCCGGCGGCGATCTGCCGCTGCGCAATCGCGACCGACTTGTGTGCCTTGGCATGTGGGCGCAGCGCGACGCCGCCGGCATCGGCAAGCGCCTGCATCCGCGCCACGTTCTGGTCGAAGGCGTCGAGGTCGACCAGCAGCGACGGCGTGGCGACGTCCTCGACACGGTCGCCGATCCTTGCCGGCGCCGGTGGCTGCAGGCGGGCACGGTCCCGGACCGGATTGAGCATCGGCTCAGTCATGGCGGCTGCCCTCCAGCGCCATCGCCAGCACTCTTGCCACATGCATGGCCTCGGCCTGCGCGCCGTCGCGGATCTGGTGGCGGCAGCTGGTGCCGTCCGCGACCACGATGGCATCGGCGCCGCGCCGGCGCACCGCCGGCAGCAGCGACAGCTCGGCCATCGCCTGCGATGCTTCGAAATGCTCGGCCTCATAGCCGAAGCTGCCGGCCATGCCGCAGCACGACGACTCCACCGGCGCCACCTTCAGGTCCGGTATCCACCCCAGCACGGTCTGCACCGGCGTGAAAGCATCGAACGCCTTCTGGTGGCAGTGCCCGTGCACGATGGCCTCGGAGACCTGCAGCGGCCGCAGCGGCAACGCCAGCCGGCCCGCCTGGCGCTCGCGCACCAGGAACTCCTCGAACAGGAACGACAGGCTGGCTAGCTGGCGCGCCTCGTCGCCATAGCCATAGCCCAGGAACTCGTCGCGCAGCGACAGCAGGCACGACGGCTCCAGGCCGACCACCGGCACGCCGCGCTCCACGAACGGGCGCAGCGTATCGAGCAGGCGCCGCGCCTCGGCCTTCGCCTGGTCGACCAGGCCCGCGGCGAGGAAGGTCCGGCCGCAGCACAGCGGACGTTCGCCAGCGCGGACGTTGAAGTGCACGGTATAGCCCGCGGCCTCCAGCACGGCCTGCGCGGCGCGCGCATTGTCGGGCTCCATGTAGTTGCTGAAGGTATCGACGAAGAGCAGCACTTCGCGCCCATTGGCGTGGCTGCCGGTAGCGTTGGCTGTGCTGCCGCGTCCCGCCAGGAACGGCGCGGCGAAGCGCGGCAGCGAACGCTGCGGGGCAAACCCGAGCGCGCGCTTGATCCAGCCGGAGACCCCGGGCAGGCTGTCGGCCAGCGCCAGCAGGCCCGGCACGCGGCTCGCCGCGGGCGCATAGCGCGGCAGGAATGCGACCATGCGCTCGCGCAGGCTGATGCCGTGCCGGCTGGTCCACGCATGGCGCGCCTCGATCTTGAACTTCGCCATGTCGACGCCGGTGGGGCAATCGCGCTTGCAGCCCTTGCACGAGACACACAGGTCCAGCGCTTCCTTCACTTCGGCACTGGCCAGCCCGTCGCTGCCAAGCTGCCCGGTCAGCGCCAGCCGCAGCGTGTTGGCGCGGCCGCGCGTCACGTGCTGCTCGTCCTTGGTCACGCGATAGCTGGGGCACATGGTGCCGGCGTCGAACTTGCGGCAGTGGCCGTTGTTGTTGCACATCTCCACGGCCGACGCGAGGCCATGGGTGGCGGTATCGTTGCCCGTGCCCGGCGCGGTCTCGGCGCCCGTCATCGGGTCGCGCCGCACATTCCACGCCGACCAGTCCAGCGCCGGCGTCAGTGGCAGCGCAGCGTAACCAGGCGCGAAGCGGAAATTCTCTCGCGCATCCATGCGCGGCGGGCGCACGATCTTGTCGGGGTTGAAGCGGTTGTCCGGATCGAACAGCGCCTTGATCTCGCTGAACGCGGCGTTGATGCGCGGGCCGTATTGCCAGGCCACCCACTCGCCGCGGCACAGGCCGTCGCCGTGCTCGCCGGAATACGCGCCCTTGTATTCGCGCACCAGCTCGGCCGCCTCTTCAGCGATCTCGCGCATGCGCAGCGCGCCGTCGCGGCGCATGTCCAGGATTGGCCGCACGTGCAGCGTGCCGACGCTGGCGTGGGCGTACCAGGTGCCCTCGGTCTCGTGCTTGTGGAAGACCTCGGTCAGCCGGCGCGTGTATTCCGCCAGGTGCTCGAGCGGCACCGCGCAGTCCTCGATGAACGAGACCGGCTTGCCGTCGCCCTTCATGCTCATCATGATGTTCAGGCCGGCCTTGCGCACCTCCCACAGCGCCTTCTGCGCCTTCTCTTCCGGCATCTTCACCACCGAGCCGGGCAGGCCCAGGTCGGCCATCAGCTCGGCCAGCCGGTCCAGCTGCGCCAGCAGCGCCTGGCGGTCGTCGCCGGCGAATTCCACCAGCAGGATGGCCTGCGGATCGCCGGCCAGCGCGCGCTCGACCACCGGGCGGAAGGCTGGGTTTTCCATCGACAGGTCGATCATGGTGCGGTCGACCAGTTCCACTGCCACCGGTTGCAGCGTGACGATATGCTGCGTCAGGTCCATCGCCTGGTAGAAGGTGGGGAAGTTGACCACGCCCAGCACCTTGTGCGCCGGCAGCGGCGCCAGCTTCAGCGTGAGCTGGCGGCTGCAGGCCAGCGTGCCTTCGGATCCGACCAGGATATGCGCGAGGTTGGCGTAGCCGTCGTCGGTATAGGCGCGCGGGTTCTGGCAGTCGAACAGGTCGATGTTGTAGCCGGCGACGCGGCGCAGCACCTTGGGCATGCGCTCGGCAATCTCGCCGCGCTCGCGTGTGGCGATGCGCTGCAGACCATGAAGGATGCCCTCGGTGCGCCCTGCCGCCACCGGTTGCGCCAGCGAGCCGAAGTGGCAGTCGCTGCCATCCGCCAGCACCGCATCGATCGCCAGCACGTTATGCACCATGTTGCCGTAGGCGATCGAGCGCGAGCCGCACGAGTTGTTGCCGGCCATGCCGCCGATGGTGCATTGCGCCCCGGTGGAAACGTCGACCGGGAACCACAGCCCGTGCGGCCTGAGCCAGGCGTTCAGGTGGTCCAGCACGATGCCGGGCTCCACCGTCACCGTGCGCGCGCCGGCATCGAAGGCGACCACGTTGTTGAGCCATTTGCTGGTATCGATGACCAGCGCCTCGCCCACGGTCTGGCCGCACTGGCTGGTGCCGGCGCCGCGGGCCAGCACCGGCACGCGCTGGTCGCGGGCGATGTCGAGCGCGCGCACCAGGTCGGCCTGGTCGCGCGGCACCACCACGCCGACCGGCATGATCTGGTAGATGGAAGCGTCGGTGGCATAGCGGCCGCGGGCGGCGCGGTCGAACAGCACGTCGCCGCGCAACTCCTTGCGCAGCAGCGCCGACAGCGGCGAGAGCGGCGAGGGGGCCCGGCGCTGCGCGGGCACCAGGTGGATCGGCTTGACCAGCAGGGAGGACGAAGTCATGTTCATGGCATGCAAGGAAACAAGGGCTGCGCGCCCACGGCGATGCATGCGGCCGCCTGCGGTGGGCGCATGTCGTGGTGATGCTCCGGCAGGAAAGCCAGGCTGCGGAGCGAGGCGCGCCTGCCTGACCCGCGCGGCTCGATCCGCTTCGCTCAGGCGGCGGCCTTGACCACCGGCTTGTCGGCGTGCGCAGCGAGCGACGCCATCGCTGCGGCCACGCCGCTGCCGGCAAGCGGCACGCCGGCCAGCTTCAGCCCCATCTCGCAACCGGCGAGCGTGGCCATCAGGGTCAGGTCATTGCAATCGCCCAGATGGCCGATGCGGAACATGCGACCGCGCATCTTGCCCAGCGCCTGCCCCAGCGACATGTCGAAGCGCTCATAGATCAGCTTGCGCACCGCATCCGCGTCGACGCCGTCGGGCATCATCACGCCGGTCAGCACCGGGCTGTACACCGCGGGGTCCGCGCACTGGATCTCCAGGCCCCACGCGCGCACGGCCTGGCGCGTCGCCTCGGCCAGCCGCCGGTGGCGGGCGAAGACCTGTTCCAGGCCTTCGCCCAGGATCATGTCGAGCGCCTCGGACAGGCCGTACAGCAGGTTGGTGTTGGGCGTGTACGGCCAGTAGCCGTTCTTGTTCGATTCGATGATCTCGGCCCAGCCCCAGAACGCGCGCGGCAGCGTGGCGTGCTGGCTGGCGGCAATCGCCTTGGGCGAGAGCGCGTTGAAGCTGATCCCCGGCGGCAGCATCAGGCCCTTCTGCGAGCCGGACACCGTTACGTCGACGCCCCACTCGTCATGGCGATAGTCGGCCGAACCCAGGCCCGAGATCGTGTCCACCAGCAGCAGCGCCGGGTGCCCGGCGGCGTCGATGGCCCGGCGCACCGCGGCGATATCAGAAGTCACGCCGGTCGAGGTCTCGTTGTGCACCACGCACACCGCGCGAATCGTGTGGCCGCTGTCCTCGCGCAGGCGCGCCTCGATCATGTCCGCCTGCACCCCGCGGCGCCAGCCCTCGATGCCGGGCAGACCCAGGAATTCCGGGCGCAGGCCCAGGGCCTCTGCCATCTTTTTCCACAAGGTTGCGAAATGCCCGGTCTCGAACATCAGCACATGGTCGCCCGGGCTGAGCGTGTTGGTCAGCGCCGCTTCCCAGGCACCGGTGCCCGACGCCGGATAGATGATCACCGGGTGCCGGGTCTTGAAGATTTCCTTGATGCCCGCCAGCACCTTGCGGCCGAGTGCGCCGAACTCCGGGCCACGATGGTCGATGGTCGGATAGCTCATCGCGCGCAGGATGCGGTCCGGCACCGGGCTCGGGCCCGGGATCTGCAGGAAGTGGCGGCCAGAAGGATGGAAATCGAGGTGAACCATGGAAAACTCGCCTCCTTGTTGTTTTATGAATTTTGAATGCAATCGACTATAGCAGAGCGACGGGTGCGGTCCAAGGCCAGATTTGCGGCAATATGTGATGGTTAACCCGCGTTTTGAAGCCCGGATGCAAGATGCAGTAGAATCCGCGCGAAGTGGATAGAGGACATTGAATGCAAAACTCATATAGCGACGACCAGGCGGCGGGCGTTTCGAAGCCCGTTCCACCGCCCTCGCTGCCGCGCCTGGCACGCCCGCGCCTGCACGACACCGTGGTCGAGCACCTGCGCCAGTTCATCGTCGAAGGCGTGTTCGCGCCGGGCACCAAGCTCAATGAACGCGAGCTGTGCGAGACCCTGGGCATCTCGCGGACGCCGCTGCGCGAGGCGCTCAAGGTGCTGGCGGCCGAAGGCCTGGTCGACCTGCTGCCCAACCGCGGCGCCAGCATCTCGCGCATGAGCGAGGCCGAAGTCAGGGAGAGCTTCGAGCTGATGAGCGGGCTGGAGGCGTTTTCCGGCGAACTGGCCTGCGAGCGCATCA
Source organism: Cupriavidus phytorum (assembly GCF_003254285.1). Lineage (NCBI taxonomy): Bacteria > Pseudomonadati > Pseudomonadota > Betaproteobacteria > Burkholderiales > Burkholderiaceae > Cupriavidus > Cupriavidus phytorum. Next base: position 757,224 of record NZ_QKZN01000001.1, on the reverse strand, counting down.
CCGCGGCGGAACTCGCGCAGATCAAGGCGCTGCACTACGCAATGCTGGCCTGCCGCGCCCAGAACGACCTGCCGGGCTACTACAGCCGCAACCAGGAGATCCACGACCGCATCAACGAGGCCGCGCGCAATGGGGCGCTGCGCCAGACCTACCAGTCGATCAACCGCCGCCTGCAGGCGCTGCGCTTTCGCTCCAACCAGCAAAGCGGCAAGTGGGACGAGGCGGTCGAGGACCATGAAGAGATGATCCAGGCGCTGGAAGCCCGCGACGGCAAGCGCCTGGCGGCGGTACTGAAGCGCCACTTGCTGGAGAAGCGCGACGCGGTGTTGCCGCTGGTGTCGGGTGACGGCCCTGAAGCCAAGACTCTTCTGAAAACGACCGAGGCCTAGCCGTAGCACAGCCTTTTTCCCAGCCCGGGCCGGATTTTTCTTGCCTCCATGCGGATACTGTATATATTTACAGTACCTGTATGGATGAACAGTGGAGTCCCGGCATGGAACACCTGATCCGCGTGCAAAACGACTATGACCGCCAGGTGCTGGCCTGGCTGCGCGGCCGCATCGGCGACGCCGCGCTGCAGAGCGCGGTGCATCGCCTGGCAGGCCCGCGCAAGCCCTACCTGTCCACGATCTGCCGCAGCCTTGGCATCCGCCCGCCCAGCCGGCGCCAGTTCGCCGCGGAAGCCGCGCGCATCCACCGCGCGGTGGGCGACAGCTACCTCGCCCGCATCAGGGAAATCCTGGCACAAGCCCCGGCGCACGAAGCCCCGCTCCGGTAGGCATTTGCCGATCACCGGCCAGGCGCGGACCATCGCGCGCGGGCCGGACGTATCATGAAAGCCCCGTTGCCGTCACACGGCAACGGGGCTTTGTGTTTCGCAACGTATTCCTCCCTCCAAGGCCGACATGAGCGAACTCCGCATTCCCACCCGCGCGCTACACCAGTGGGTCACCGATCTCTGGCTTGCCGCCGGCAGCAGCACCCAGGAAGCGCAACTGACGGCGGACCACCTGGTCGGCGCCAACCTGAGCGGGCATGACTCCCACGGCGTCGGCATGATCCCGCGCTATGTGCTGGCGTGGCAGGCCGGCGAGCTGCAGCTGAACCGGCAGGTCAGCGTGCTGCAGGACGGCGGCAGCCTGCTCAGCCTGGACGGCAACCGCGGCATGGGTCAGGCGGTGACGGCGCAAGCCATGGAAATGGCCATCGCCCGCGCGCGCGAGCACGGCGTCTGCGTGATGGGGCTGCGCCAGTCGCACCACCTCGGGCGCGTCGGCCACTGGGCCGAGCAGGCCACGGCCGCCGGCATGATCTCGATCCACTTCGTCAACGTGCTGTCCAAGCCGATCGTCGCGCCCCACGGCGGCTACGACGCGCGCTACGGCACCAATCCGTTCACCATCGGCGTGCCGTTGGCCGGCGAGCCGCCGCTGGTGCTGGACTTCGCCACCAGCGCCATCGCGCTGGGCAAGGTGCGCGTGGCCCATAACAAAGGCGTGCCGGTTGGGGCCGGCTGCCTGCTCGATCCGCAGGGCCAGCCCACCACCGATGCCGCCGTGATGTACCCGCCCCCCGACACGCCGCAAGGCGCGTTGCGCCCCTTCGGCGAGCACAAGGGCCACGTGCTGGCGGTGATGTGCGAACTGCTCGGCGCCGCGGTGACCGGCGGCCATACCATCCGCCCGGAAACGCTGCGGCACGAGCACGCGGTCTGGAACAACATGCTGGCGATCGTGTTCGATCCCGCGCGGCTCGGCACCAGCACCTCGTTCGGGCATGAAGTCGCGGCCTTCGCCGACTGGATGAAAAGCGCGCGGCTGCAGCCTGGCCAGACCGGCATCCAGCTTCCCGGCGAACCCGAGCGCGCATTCCGCACGGCCCGCGCGCAGCAGATCCCGATCGATGCCGGCACGCTGGCGCAACTGGACGACGCCGCGGCGCGCGTGGCGGCGGCGCGGGCCAGCGGGCATCGCGCGCCCGGCCCGCTGTCAGCGCTGGCGTGCGTCTGAATCTGGGCGCGCGCAAGGCGCGCCACTGTGCTTGCGAGTACCGCTGCAACACCCGCGTTGCGGTGCATCCAACTGGCTCGCCGTCACCGCCGCCATTGCGTCTCCTGCGCGAGCGCGCACTTGTCGCCGCGGCGCATATCTCGTTCCCTGGCCTGGGCCATCTGCGCAAGCACGGCAGCCGGTACGAGTGGGTGCCGGTGAACTACGAAGCCGAGCCCGGCACACGCGCCGGCCACTGAAGTCGGCCACACGGCGACGATGACCAGAACGTGCCGCTCGAGATGTCCGCGCGCCTCGCCGTAGGATTTCGTGAAGACGTAAACGGCCCGTGGCGGCGTTGTTGGCGGGCCGCTGCAGAATTGCATGGCAGCAAGGGAAAAGTCCCTGCAATTGCCGCGAAACCGCCAACCTATACTGGGCTTCCCTTATCGGCTTGCGCGCCCTTCCTCCTGCGCAAGCCTCTCCAGGAGTCCAAGTGAAAGCCATCACCCTCCCCGCCTTCGGCGATGCCGATGTCCTGCAACTGGCCGAGGTACCCGATCCCGCGTTACGCCCCCACGACCTGCTGGTGCGCAACCACGCCGCCGGCGTGAACCGCGCCGACGTCAACCAGCGGCAGGGTGCCTATGGCCGCGCCGACTTTGGCGACTCCGGGCTCATGGGCCTGGAGATTGCCGGCGAGGTCCTGGCCGTTGGCGACGCGGTACAGGGCTTCGCGCCGGGCGACCGCGTCATGGGCATCGTCGGCGGTGGCGGCTATGCGGAACTGGCGCGGATCGACTATCGCATGGCCATGCCTATCCCGCCGGGCCTGACTTACGTGCAGGCCGCGGCCATCCCGGAAGCCTTCGTCACCGCGCACGAGGCCCTGCTCCACCTTGGCCAGCTCCGCGCCGGCGAGCGCGTGCTGATTCACGCTGCGGCCAGCGGCGTGGGTTCCGCCGCGGTGCAGCTGGCCGCGGCATGCGGGGCGCAGGTCTTCGTGACGGCCAGCGGCCACAAGCTGGATCCGCTGCATGCCCTCGGCGCAAGCGTGCTGATCGATTACCAGCGCGACGACTTCCAGGCCGTGGTCGAGCAAACCACCGCGGGACGCGGCGTCGATGTCATCGTCGACTTTATCGGCGCCCCGTATTTCGAGCGCAATATCCTGTCGCTCGCCAATGGCGGCCGCCTGGTCCAGGTCGGGCTCCTCGGCGGCGGCAGCGGCGCCAGCGTGCCGCTGGAACGCATACTGTACGGCCACCTCAGGATTCTCGGTACGGTGATGAAGTCGCGCACGCCAGCGGAGAAGCACGCGATGGTCAGCCGCTTCAGCGCGCACTGGCTGGCGAACTTCCAGGCCAGCGGACTGAAGCCGGTGGTCGACAGCGTGGTGCCGCTGGAACGAGCCGCCGAGGCCCACCGTCGCATGGAGTCCAACCAGAGCATCGGCAAGATCGTGCTTGCCGTGGACTGCCACGGCGCCGCGTAGCCGACAGGGCCAGCAGGCTTCACATGCGCAGCCGGCCCCGCTGCGCGACGTCCGCGCGTGCCAGCCAAACTACCGTGATCGCGAGATCCGGGACCATCGCCAGCCCAGGCGCCGCCAGCGCGATGCCGAACAGGATCCGGTAGTCGGCCCCGTTGGCCGCGAACACCGCCGAAGCAGAAAGCTAGCCTCCGTGACGCTCGAAAACGTCGACGATGCTGTCGATCATCGTCCTGACCCGCGCGGTGTGCCGCAGGTCCTGGTGCGTGACCAGCCAGACTTCATAGCGGCCGGCACGCTCGCGCCCGGGCCAGATCCGCACCAGCCCGTCGCGCTCGGCCAGCGGCACCGGCACCTCGCCGATGGCCATGCCGGTGCGGATCATGGTCCGCAGCATCAGGCTGGAGTTGACCGCCGCCACCAGCCTGCCGGTGTGGATCGGCTCGCCGACCAGGGTCGGCGCGGCACTGCCGTGCAGGTACGGCTGGTACATCACCACGTCATGGCCGGCAAAGGCATCGGCCTGCGCGGGCGTGCCGCGGCGCGCGAGGTATTCGGACGATGCGAACAGGCCGACGGGCCAGTGCGCCAGCCGGCGCGCCACCAGGTCCGGATTCTCCGGCTTCATGTTGCGTATCGCGATATCCGCCTCGCGGCGCGCCAGGTTCAGCATCTGCGTCGAGGTATTCAGCATGACGCGCACATCCGGATGCTCGGCATGCACGCGTGCGATCGCCGGGATCACGAACTCGAGCGCCAGCGAATCGGTGGTGGTCACCTTGACCTCGCCTGCCAGCCGGCTGTCCGCGCCCTGGGCCTGCCTGACCAGGTCATGGGCGAACTTTTCCATCTTCTCGGCCGAGCGCAGCGCATTCTCGCCGGCGGGTGTCAGCACATAGCCTTCGGACGTCCGCAGGAACAGCGTGGCGCCCAGCGCATGCTCCAGTGCCGCCAGCCGGCGCCCTACCGTCGCCTGGTCGACGCCGGCCACGCGGGCGGCCTGGCGCAGCGTGCGCTCGCGCTGGAGGGCGAGGAAAATTCGAGTATCGTCCCAGTTCACTTCGATGCGGCGCCTGGCGCCGGTTCTGAATCATCCTGATGCACCGGGGCAGGACTTCCGCGGCGAAATCGCCTGGTCCTGCTCCGCGCCCTTATGTCCGCGCCATGATGTCGCGCACCTATGCCCGTGCTTCACGCGCGGTCGTCCTGCTCCCGGCCTTGGCCGACGGCGCGCGCCGTGGCCCCTCCGGCAACGGTGCGGCCGGGTTGCGCCGTCCGCTCTCGCGCGACGGCACCATTGCCAGCTGCCAGCTCGGCGGCGAGCCGATGCCATGCGCCAGATGGGCGCAGAACGCCTTGACCTTCGCCGTGGCGCGAGGTGCCGCGCGCAGCAGGTAGATATTGCTTTGCGGCTGCGGCAAGGTGCCTTCCAGCAACAGCTCCTCGAGACGCCCGGCGCCGATGTCCTCGCCCACGGACCAGTCCGGCATCAGCGCAATGCCCAGCCCCTGCAGCACCGACAGGCGCCTGGCATCGCAATCGTCGCACTCGACCGCGAATGCCACGCGCGCGGCATGGGCGGGCGTCAGCAGCTCGCGCCAGCCGCGCATGCTGGTGCTGTGCGCCCGGTCGATCAGGCGATGCCGGGCCAGGTCGTCGACATGCGTCGGACGCCCGTGCATGCGCAGATAGTCCGGCGTCGCGCATACGACATAGCGCTGCGTGGCGATCGGACGGGCGATCAGGTTGCTGTCGGCCTGCTGGCCCACGCGGATCACCAGGTCAAAGCGCTCGACCACCGGGTCGACCACGCGCTCGGTCAGCTCCAGCTCGACCGACAGGCCGGGATACTGCGCGTAGAGGCTGCCCAGGTGAGGCACCACATGGCGGCGGGCGAACGCCGGCAGGCAGGCGACACGCAGCCGTCCGGCGACGCCCTGCTCCAGCGCCGCCACCGCATCGCGGGTTTCGCTCAGGTCCTGCAGGATGCGCGCCGCGCGCTCGTACAGCAGGTCGCCCGCGTCGGTGCGCGCCAGCGCCCGGGTCGAACGCGTGAACAGCGCCACGCCCATTTCGCGTTCGAGCGCGTCGATCTGGCGCGCCACCGACGACGCCACTTGTCCGCGCTGGCGCGCCACGGCGGAAAAGCTGCCGGTACGCGCGACGTCGACAAAGGTGGCCAGGTTTTCGGCAAAGCGGACAAATTCCATTTGTGCTTCCTTTGCAAAGGCATTGCGCGGCCGCGACGGCTTCCCGCAGCCATTGCGCTGCCCGTAGTATCGGTGGCATTGAGGCCTGCGACAAGTCTTTGCACGCCGTGCAAAGCGCCAAGGCCGGTCACGTTATCCGACGCGAGTCCTGCATGCATCCCTTTTCCTACCAGACCTTGCCCCAGCGTGTCGTGTTCGGCCATGGCAGCCTGGCACGGCTGCCCGATGAAGCCGACGCACTCGGCGCCGGCCGCGTGCTGGTGCTGTGCACCCCCGGCCAGCGCGGCCTTGCCGAGCGTGCCGCCGCGCTGCTGGGGCCACGCAGCGCCGGCATCTTCGATGGCGCGGTCATGCACGTCCCGATCGAACAGGCACGCCGCGCGCGCGAGGCCGCCGCGCGCAGCGGCGCCAGCGCCGTGGTTGCCATCGGCGGCGGCTCGACCGTCGGCCTGGGCAAGGCCATCGCGCTGGAATCGAACCTGCCGGTGATTGCCGTGCCATCGACCTACGCCGGCTCCGAAATGACCACGATCTACGGCCTGACCGACGCCGGCCTGAAGCGCACCGGCCGCGATGCGCGCGTACTGCCGCGCACGGTCATCTATGACCCCGAGTTGTCGCAGGCGCTGCCTGCCGCGATCAGCGTGACCAGCGGCATCAATGCGATCGCGCACGCGGCCGAGGGGCTCTATGCCGCGGACCGCAACCCGGTCAGCGAGTGGATGTCGCGCGAAGGCATTGCGGCGTTGAGCCGGGCCCTGCCGGTCATTGCCGACGCGGCGTCGCCGGCGCACGCGCTGCGTGCGGCGCGCGGCGATGCGCTGTATGGGGCCTGGCTGTGCGGCGCCGTGCTCGGCAGCGCCACGGTGGGGCTGCATCACAAGCTGTGCCACACGCTGGGCGGCACGCTGAACCTGCCGCACGCCGAAGTGCACACGGTGGTGCTGCCGCACGCGCTGGCCTACAACGCCGCGGCCGCGCCGCAAGCCATGCACGCCATCGCGCAAGCCATGGGAGCTCCGCACGCTTGCGGCGCGCGCGCCGTGTTCGACCTGTCCCTTCGGCTGGGCGCGCCAACCTCGCTGCGCGAACTGGGCATGGCGTCGGCCGATCTCGACCGGGTCTGCGCGCTGGCATTGCGCGACCAGTATCCGAACCCGCGCCCGCTCGAACCGGAAGGCATCCGGGCGCTGCTGGAGGATGCCTTCGCGGGACGGCCGCCGCGCGCCTGACACGTGGCGCCAGGGCGCGACGCGCCAGCCGCCTCAGCGGCGGTAGTGCGGCGCGATCTGCGCGTCGACATTCACCCACACCGAGCGTGCCTCGGTGTAGTCGCGCATGGCCTCGAAGCCCATCTCGCGCCCGTAGCCCGACTGTCCGACGCCGCCAAACGGGCTGCCGGGGCTGACACGCTTGTAGCAGTTGATCCAGCACATGCCGGCATGCATCGCGCCGGCCAGCTGGTGCGCCCGTGACAGGTCGCGGGTCCACAGCCCGCCGCCGAGCCCGTACGGCGTGCCGTTGGCAATGGCCAGCGCCTGCTCGTCGCTGCCAAAGCGCAGCACGGTGACGAACGGGCCGAACACTTCTTCCTGCGCCACGCGGTCATCGGGCCGCGCCTGCACGATGGTCGGCTCGACATAGTAGCCTTGCGCCAGCGCCGCCGCCGCGGGCGCCTTGCCACCCGCCAGCACCTTGCCGCCCTGCTCGCGCGCGACATCCACGTACGACAGCACCCGGTCGCGATGCTGCGCGGAGGTGAGAGGCCCCATCTCCGTCTCCGGGTCCAGCGGATTGCCGATCCGGATCGAAGCCGCCAGCGCGCTGAACCGGTCCAGGAACGCATCGGCAATGCGCTCGTGCAGCACCAGCCGTGAACCGGCGATGCAGGCCTGGCCCTGGTTATGGAAAATGGCCCAGGCCGCGCCGTTGACCGCGGCATCGAGATCGGCATCGTCGAAGACGATGTTGGCGCCTTTGCCGCCAAGCTCCAGCTGCACGCGTTTCAGGTTGCCCTGCGAGGCCTCGACGATCCTGCGCCCCGTGGCGGTCGAGCCCGTAAAGGCAATCTTGCCGACGCGCGGATGCTCGGCAAGGCGCTGGCCCGCCGTATGCCCGTAGCCGGGCACCACGTTGACCACGCCATCCGGAAAACCGACCTCGGCCATCAACTCCGCAATGCGCAGCGACGACAGCGGCGTCAGCTCGGACGGCTTGATCACCACCGTATTGCCCGCCGCCAGCGCCGGGCCCATCTTCCAGCTGGTGAACATCAGCGGGAAGTTCCACGGCACGATCTGCCCGACCACGCCGATCGGCGCCCGCTGCACGTAGTTGAGGAAACCCGGTTCCACCGGCACCACCGTGCCTTCGAGCTTGTCGGCCATGCCGCCGAAGTAGCGGAAGCAGGCGGCCGTGCGCGGCAGATCGAGGGCGCGCGAATCGCGAATCGGATGGCCGGTGTCCAGCGATTCGAGCCGTGCCAGCTCTTCGGCGTTGGCTTCGATGGCATCCGCCACTCTGAGCAGCAGGCGCCCGCGCTGGGCGGCGGCCATGCGCGACCACGCCGGGAAAGCGCGCGCGGCGGCTTCCACCGCCACGTCGACATCGGCCGCCTCCGCTGCCGCGATGTGGGTGATGACACTGCCGTCGTGCGGGTTCAGTACTTCGATGGTGGCGCCGCTCAGTGCGTCGACGAAACGCCCGTTGATAAAGAGCTTGTTCTGCATGCTGGATGGTGGACAGGTTAGAGCCGACGTACTAGTCGGCAACGATATTGCGGGACTTGATCAGCCGGCCCCAGCGCGCCGATTCCTGCCGGACCAGCTGGTTCGCCTGGGCGCCGTCGCCGGCCACGATGTCGAACCCACCATCGGTCAGCTGTTTCGCCACGGCAGGATCGCGCAGCGTTGCCGTCACCGCGGTGGCAAGTCTGGCCACGACCGCGGGCGGCGTCTTCGCCGGCGCGATCATGGCGACCCACGAGTACGCCTCGAAGCCCTTGTAAAGCTCCGCCACGGCCGGCACGCCGGGCAGGCGGGCGTCGCGTTGCGTCGACGTGATCGCCAGCGCGCGCAGCTTGCCGGCCTGCACATACGGCAGGCACAGCGCCAGGCTGGCGATCATCGAATCCACGTGGCCGCCGAGCAGGTCATTGATGGCCGGCCCGCCGCCCTTGTAGGGGGTATGGATGCCGCTGGTGCCGGCCGCCTCGTGAAAAGCCTCGGCCACCAGCTGGTTGGAGCTGCCGGACCCGACCGACGCGTACGACACCTTGCCCGGTGTTCGTGCCGCCGCCACGTACTCCTGCACGGTCTTGTAGGGTGAAGCGGCGGGCACGACCAGCACCATCGGCGCCCGTACCATGTAGGAGACGCCGGCGAGATCCTTGTGCGCGTCATACGGCAGCTTCGGATAGAAGTGGCGCTCGGTGGCAAAGCTGTCGAACACCATGCCGATGGTGTACCCGTCCGGCTGGCTGCGCGCGATCTGGGCCGTGCCAATGGTGCCGCTGGCGCCGGGGCGGTTGTCGATGATCACCGACTGGTCCAGGCGCTTGCGCAGGCCCTCCTGCGTCTGGCGCGCGACCTTGTCGACCACGCCGCCGGCGGGAAACGGCACGATCAGCGTGACCGGCTTGGCCGGCCAGCTCTCGGCCGCGCTCGCCGCGGCGGGCAGGGCCAGCGCCAGGGCAGCCAGCGCCGCGGCCAGCCACCGGACACCCGGCACTGGCGGCGCCGCCAGCGGGACCATGAAACGTTGCTTGCGTACAGTTGCCGTCTCCATTTGCTTCACCTCGGTTTGCATTGCCTTGTTTGTGGCGGGCACATTGCACCTATTGCTTTCTGAGCAAAGATGAGAGGCCGCTTTTTTTGCCGATCCAATAATATGGGCCGGTGCGGCGGGCGATAAGACCCGCGCACCGCCTAATGCCTTTGCGGCCGGAGCAAAGATATTGGCGCCGGGCCCGACTTGGCCGCGCACTCGCCGCGAGCGCGGCGTGGTCGCGTCCAGGCGGAGATGCCCGGGATGCGGTCTATCATCTGGATAAGCGCCGGCGCCGGCACGGCGCGCCACCCTACCGGACACTGACATGAGCAAGATCGGCTTTATCGGACTTGGCGTGATGGGCAAGCCCATGGTGCGGCACCTGGTCGACGGCGGGCATAGCGTGTTCGCCCATAGCCGCAGCGGCGTGCCGCAAGACCTGCAGGATGCCGGCGTGAAGGCCTGTGCCAGCGCCGAGGACGTGGCCAGGCAGTCGGAGACCATCATCCTGATGCTGCCCGACACCCCCGACGTGGAAAAGGTGCTGTTCGGCGAGCGCGGCGTCGCCGATGGACTGGTCGATACCGCGGGCGGCGTCACGGTGATCGACATGAGCTCGATCTCGCCGATCGCCACGCGCGAGTTCGCGCGCTGCATCGAGGCGATTGGCGCGGACTATATCGACGCGCCGGTGTCGGGCGGAGAAGTCGGCGCCAGGGCCGGCACCTTGTCGATCATGGCCGGCGGCAAGCAGGAGGTGTTCGACCGCGTGCTGCCCATCCTGCAGCTGATGGGCAAGAACATCACGCGCGTGGGCGCGGCCGGCGACGGCCAAGTGGCGAAGGTGGCCAACCAGGTGATCGTGGCGCTGACCATCGAGGCGGTCGGCGAGGCGCTGGTGCTGGCGGCCCGCGCCGGCGCCGACCCGGCGCGCGTGCGCGAGGCGCTGATGGGCGGCTTCGCCAGTTCGCGCATCCTCGAAGTGCATGGCGAACGGATGATCCGCCGGACCTTCGAGCCGGGCTTTCGCATTGCGCTGCACCAGAAGGACCTGGAGCTGGCGCTGTCGACCGCGCGCGAGCTGGGCGTGGGCCTGCCCAATACGGCGTCGTGCCAGCAGCTGTTCAATGTCTGCAACGGGCTGGGCGGCGCGGGCTGGGACCATTCCGGGCTGGTCCGGGCGATCGAGCATTTGTCTTCATTCGCCCTCGGCGACGCCGACGAGACCGGCGAGAGCGGCAACGCAAGGCCCGCCGGCTAAGCACAGCGCCCGGCCCGCATGCCGCATGCAAACACCGCGCTGCTGACCGCGCTGGCGATGCTGGCGTTCGCCGGCAATTCGCTGCTATGCCGGCTGGCGCTGAAAGGCACCACCATCGACGCCGGCACCTTCACGCTGGCGCGCGTTGCAGCCGCGGCGGCGGTGTTGTGGCTGATCGTGATGGCGCGGCGGCAGGCCGGACGCCACGGCACGGGCGCCATGACGCTGGGCGGCAACTGGGTCTCGGCGCTGGCGCTGTTCTGCTATGCCGCGGCGTTTTCGTTCGCCTATGAGCGCCTGAGCGCGGGTACCGGCGCGCTGCTGCTGTTCGCCGCGGTGCAGGCGACCATGACGGGCTACGGGCTCTACACCGGCGAGCCGCTGCGCGCGCAGCAGTGGGTCGGCCTGGCGCTGGCGCTGACCGGCCTGGTGTGGCTGATGCTGCCGAGCCTGGCGACGCCGCCGCTGGCCTCATCGCTGCTGATGATTGCGGCGGGCGTCGCCTGGGGCGTTTATTCGCTGCGTGGCAAGCGGGCCGCGGATCCGGTCGAGACCACCGCGGGCAACTTCGTGCGCGCCGTGCCCATGGCACTGGCCCTCGGTGCCGCGATCCAGGCGCAGCGCTCGCTGGATGGCCAGGGGCTCGCCTATGCGGTGGTGTCCGGCGCCGTCACCTCGGGGCTTGGCTATGTGATCTGGTACGCCGCGGTGCCGCGTCTGCGCGCCGCGACCGCGGCCACCGTGCAGCTGAGCGTGCCGGTCATCGCCGCGGCGGGTGGCACCGCGTGGCTCGGCGAGGACCTGACCTTGCGGCTGGCGCTGAGCGCGGCGGCCGTGCTGGGCGGCATCGCACTGGTGATCCTGGGCAAGCGGGCCGAGCGCGCCTAACCGGCGCCGGTTTCGCGCGCGTCGGCAAAGCCGCCGCCATGGAACACCAGCGGCGTGCCCGGCGCGGCGCCGTAGGCCACCACTTCCACGACGAACAGCACATGGTCCCCCACCGTGCGCACGGAGCGATGCCGGCAGATAAAGTACGCCAGCGTGCCGTCGATCAGCACCGTGCCGCACGGGCCGGGGCGATGGGCAATTCCGGCGAAGCGATCGCCGGCGCGCGACGCAAAGCGCCGGCACACTTCGAGCTGGGCGCTGCCCAGCACGTTGATCGCGTGGCAGGGCGCGGCGCGCAACGCCGGCAGACTGCCGGAGCTTCGCGCCAGGCACCACAGCAGCAACGGCGGCGCGAGCGACACGGAAGCAAACGCATTGATGGTCACGCCGACCGGGCGGCCATCGGCGCCGGCGGCCGTGACCACGGTCACCCCGGTGGCAAACTGCCCCAGCGCATCGCGCAAGGCACGGCGTGCCGCGCCATCGTGGCCGATGGCGCAGGCATTCTCGCCCTGGCCGCTGTCATTGCAGGCCTCGGTGTCGTAGGAGAGCTGGGCCAGGGCGGACATCATTGCGCTGCCGTGCGCACCTCGCCGGTCGGCGCATCGATATCCAGCCCCAGCGCCATGCGTCCGGCGTACTCCTGCTGGGCCCCGGCCTGCAGCGGATGGAAGCGCGCACCCTGTGCATCGCGGAAGCGCCGCTCCAGTCCGGCATCGCGATAGAAGCCCGCGCCGCCGGCCAGGTCCATCGCCGCTTCCACCGTGGCCAGCACCGCGCGCGCCGCCAGCGTGCGGGCGCTCATGATGCGGTTGGTGGTGATCGCGCCGGGTGCCTGGCCGGCCGCGGCAGCGAACATCGCATCGAGCGCCAGCCGTGCGGCATCGGCTTCATTGCACAGGCGTCCCGCGGCCTCGACCGCATGCGCGTTCAGGCGCCGCTGGCGGGCCAGCTGCAGCGCGATATCCCGCGCGGCCTCGGCGATGCCGACGTAGACGGCGTAGATCAGCGGCAACGCGATCATCGCCACCGTATGCATCATCGGATGCCATACGCCTTGCGGCCGGCGCGCGGCAACGGCGGTGTCGGGCACCAGCACGCCTTCCAGCATGACATCGTGCGAGCCGGTGCCGCGCATGCCGAGCGTGTGCCAGTTCGACAGCACGCGCACGCCCGGCGTCTTCATCGGCAGTGCGAAATGCAGCACGGTGGGGCCGGCCTCGGGATCGTCATAGACCGCGCAGGTCATGAACAGGTCCGCCACCGGCGCGCCGCTGGCGAAGATCTTGCGCCCGTCGACGCGATAGCCGCCGTCGACGCGCGTAGCCTTGCCGCTGCCTTGCAGCCAGTCGGAGCCGCCGCTGCCGAGCAGCACCACCTGCTCGGCGCCGACGCGCTTGAGCAGGCCCTCCACCGGCGCTTGCTGATTGCGCCAGCGCCAAGCGGCCGTGGCCACCGGGTGTGTATGCATGGCAAAGGCCAGCGCGGTCGAGCCGCAGTACTTGCCCAGTTCGCGCAGCACCGCGCCAAGCTCCTGGTGCGACAGCCCGGCGCCGCCCAGCTCCTGCGGCACCGCCGCGGCAAAGAAGCGGTGCGCGCGCAGGTCGTCATAGTTGGCGCTGACGAATTGTTCGCTCGCGTCGATCTCGGGCGCGCGGCCATCGAAGGTGCGGCCCAGCGTGGCGGCAAGGCCGATCCAGTCGGCCTGCGCGCCGGCGCTGGCATCCGCTGCGGAAAGGGTTTCCATGGTGTTGTCTCCGTCCAGTCAGGTGGTGTGTCCCGCGCCGTTGTACGGCCACGGGCACGGTGCTAGTATCGGAGCCCGGTCCCCTCGCCCGTATGATCGGGCGTCCGGCTTTCTTGCGCGAAACCCCGGATCTGGAGGAATGTGGCCATGGATGCCTTGTCCGACCTCTTGCGCGCCGTGCAACTGAGCGGTGCCGTGTTCCTGAACGGCGAATTCAAATCACCGTGGTGCCTGATCAGTGAAGCCGATGCTGAATTGCGCGCCGCGTTCCTGCCGCGCGCCGACCGCGTGGTGTCTTATCACCTGATCACCGAAGGGGTCTGCTGGGCGCGCCTGGTCGACGACACCGGCCCCGGGGTACGCGTGGAAGCCGGCGAGCTGCTGGTGGTGCCGCAGGGCGAGCCGCATGTGCTCGGCAGCGACCTCCATCTGCAGCCCTTGCCTTCCGCGCCGCTGGTGTATGACCTGCTGCGCAACAGTCCCGGCGAAGTCATGCGGGTCTCCTATGGTGGCGGCGGCGAACACACGCGCATGGTCTGCGGCTTTCTCGGCTTCGACGACACCATGGGCAATCCGCTGCTGACATCGTTGCCGCGGCTGTTCAAGGTGGGGCTGGGCAGCGGGCTGGAATCCGCGTGGCTGGCCTCGGCGCTCGCCTTCGCCACCTCGGAGGCGGCGGAACCGCGCGCCGGCAGCGCCACCGTGCTGGCCAAGCTGTCGGAACTGCTGTTCGTGCAGGCGGTTCGACGCTGCATCGACACCCTGCCGGCCAATGAAAGCGGCTGGCTCGCCGCGCTGCGCGACCGCTACGTGGCGCGTGCGCTGTCGCGCATGCATGCGCGGCCGGCCTATCCGTGGACCGTCGACGAACTGGCCGGAAACGTAGGCCTGTCGCGCTCGGCTTTGGCGCAGCGCTTCACCGATCTGCTCGGGCAGCCGCCGATGCAGTACCTCGCGCACTGGCGCCTGCGCACCGCCGCGGCCGAGCTGCGCAGCGGCAACCGCTCGATCAGCGAGGTTGCCGGCGCGGTCGGCTATGACTCCGAGGCCGCCTTCAGCCGGGCCTTCAAGCGAGAATTCGGACTACCGCCGGCCAGCTGGCGCCGCAACTGCACCGAAGCGGCGCACGCATGAATGAAAACGGCCCGCGCCTGGGGCACGGGCCGTCGACCGGCCACCATGTGGCCGTCAGTGTCTTACATTTTCTGCTTGGTGCTTTCCGCCGCGCCCTGCACCTTCTCGCCGCCGCGCTCGATATCCTTGCCGGCGCCCGCCATGGTGTTGCAACCCGTGACCAGCAGCATGCCAGCGAGGGCAAACAGTGCGTATAGCTTTCTCATGATGATCTCCTTGCTTCGTGTGGATGCGGCATGCGCCGCCAGGATGGAAGAGCTCGGAATGGCTTGACCGGGCAGCCTGTTGCCCAACCGGCAATTGGATCGTAGCAATCCGTGGCGGTACGAAAAGTCGGCATTCGTCCTACCGCGATGTCAGCAGAACGCGCGACATGCCACGCGGCATGCCGCACTACGGCGGTGCCGCGCCAGGGGGTGCCGGCTGGTCCCGAAAATGCTTGTAGGACTCCGACCGATAGCCCGCGGCCGCGGGATCCCTTAAAAACCCAATGTCACTGCCAGCCATCACGGAGAACACCATGACGTCACGCAGCATCCACGTGCTTCCCGCCACGACCGGCGACTCCGAATACGCCAGCGAGGGGGAATGGGCGCTTACCATCGAGGGCCTGGAAAGCGGCCCCGACGACGCGGCATTGCACTTCCCGACGCAGGAAGCCGCCATCGCTGCCGGCTGGATGCGTGCCCGCGAGGATGGCGTGTCGCTGTGCATCCATGGCCGCGACGGCCTGGTGCGTGAGCGCAAGATCTACTGCCGCGACGCCCGCGGCAATTCCCGCCTCGGCCGCTAGCGCCATCCCGGCTGGCCCGCCCGACGCGGTCCCGGCTGCCTCGCCATCATTGCCTTGCGTGCCCGCTGCCACAGCGGGCCGCAACAGTTCATTGCGCCAGATGCATTGAGTCGCATCAAAGTGTCGCGCAACTTCTGCTGAAAACCTCGGGTCCACCGCCAATACTGGAGTCAGGCCACAGGCCGACGACCAGGACCACCGAGACCCGCCATGCGTTTTCTTCTCCGATACCGTCCGCTGGACATCTATCCCGACCCGCTCGACGCCAGGGTGGCGGAACTGCACGATCTTGCCGAAGACATCCAGGACCGCCACGCCCGCAAGTGGCGCCGGCATGGCTCCATGCTGACCCGGCATGACGGCGCGCCGCCCGGCTTTCCCACCGGCGACCCGAAAACGCGGCACTGATGCGCCATGCAAGGACATTGCCTTGCCTGGCAGGAATGTGAACAAGTGTCATATCGGGTTGGCAAGACCATGACCCCTGCTGAAGAATGGTTATCCGCAGGCAAGGAACCCGATCGGCGGGTTCGCTGCCGCACCATTTTTCTGACGCAGCGACATGAATCGAACCACCCGGGAATGCGTGATGGCGTTGATTTCCAGCCTGCGTGCCAATGGGCCCATGCCCCGGCACCGGCTCGCCACCGCCAGCCGCCTGAGCGCCGCCGAACTGACCCGCGCGCTAAAATCCGCCCGCCAGATGGGCGTCGTGGCCTACGAGGGCGAGCCGGACCTGCCGCCCGAAGCCGAAACTCCGCTGGTGCTGACCGGCCGCCCGTTGCCGCCGCCACGGCGCGTCACTCCCGCGCCGCGCGACAACACGCCGCACTTCGAGCCGCTGCTGGATGTCTGGGGCATCGCCCGGCCCGCCACGCTGCGGCGCGGACACGCGTCCTGACACGCGTCCTGACACGCTCCAGGCCCTCCGGCACGCCGGCTCGCGCGTGCCGTTCTTACAAAGGCAGGTAAGGCGCACACGCAAAAGCCGCGCCCGGCGCGGCACCAACGGGGGCTTGCGCAGGGTACGGAACTTGCGCGACGCTCCAGGCTATGGCTTTCGCTTCCCCTGAGCGTGCGCAATGAGGCAATACAATCCGCCCGGCACCACGGCGTCCCCAGCGCCCCCGGCGTCGCCACCACCGCATGATCCCGCCTCGCCGCCCGGCTTCCAGCTAGAACCCGGGCGGAACTGCTGGCGCGTCGAACCGTGCCGGCGCTTCGCCATGCTGGTCGACGCCGACGCCTATTTCCGCGCGCTGCGCGAAGCTTTGCCGCTGGCCGAGCACACCATCTTCATCCTGGGCTGGGACATCGACAGCCGCATGGAACTGGTCCCCGCCGGCGCGCAGGATGGCCTGCCGCCCGGGCTGCGCGACTTTCTGTGCGCGCTGGCCGACCGCCGCCCCAACCTGCGCATCTACATCCTGAGCTGGGACTACGCCATGGTGATGGCGATGGAGCGCGAATGGCTGCCGTCGGCCAGCGCGCACTGGCAGGCGCACCGGCATCTGTCGTTCCTGCTGGACGGCAATCATCCTCCCGGCGCATCGCACCACCAGAAGGTGGTGGTGCTCGACAACAAGGTCGCCTTCGTCGGCGGGCTGGACCTGACACTGCGCCGCTGGGACGACAACCAGCATGCGCCCGGCGCACCGCTGCGCATGGCCGAGGGGCGGCCCTACGCGCCCTTCCATGACGTGCAGTGCGCGGTCGACGGCAGCGCGGCCGCCGCGCTCGGCAAGCTCTGCGCGGAACGCTGGCTGCGCGCCAGCGGCAGCCAGCCGCGGCCGGTGGCGGCAACCTCGTCGGACCCATGGCCGCCGAGCCTGGCGCCCGAGCTGACCGACGTGCGCGTCGGCATTGCCCGCACCATGCCCATGTGCGAGGACGAACCCGGCGTCAGCGAGGTGCGCATGCTGCTGCGCGATGCCATCGCCTCGGCCCGGCACAGCATCTACATGGAGAACCAGTACTTCAGCTCCGGCGAGATCGCCAAGGCGCTGGCCGCGCGGCTGGGGCACGAGGACGGCCCGGATATCGTGCTGGTGTCGCGCCGCAACGAGAGCGGCTGGCTCGAGGCGCACAGCATGGGCGTGCTGCGCGCGCGCCTGTACCGGCGGCTGCGCGCGGCCGACAAGTTCGATCGCTTCCGCCTGTACTGCCCGACGATCCCCAACCTGCACCCCGAATGCGTCAACGTCCACAGCAAGGTCACGGTGATCGACGACGACTTCCTCACCATCGGTTCCGCCAACCTCAGCAACCGTTCGCTGGGACTGGACACCGAGTGCAACATCGTGGTGGTCTCCGGCGGCGAGCCGCGCATCCAGGCCGCCATCGCCGCGATGCGCGCGCGGCTGCTGGGCGAACACCTGGAGGTCTCGCCCGAGGCGTTCCAGGCCGAGGTGGCCGCCACGCGCAGCGTGCTCGGCGCGATCCGCAACCTGCAGCGCAGCGACGGCCGCTCGCTGGAAGACTATGTGCCGCCGCTGCCAGACGATGTCGATGCCGCGTCACCGGCCGCCAACCTGCTGGACCCGATCGAGCCGATCGACAGCGACCAGGTGCTGGCCGAGTTTGTCAGCCACGAGGCGCGCCCGCGCGTGCTCGGGCGCGTCGGGGCGATGGTGGCGCTGGCGCTGCTGATGGCGGGGCTGGCCTTTGCGTGGCGCTATACGCCGCTGCGCGAGTGGGCGGATTTCCGCGCGCTGCTGGGCGCGATCGAGCGCGTCGACCAGATGCCGCTGGCGCCGCTGGCGATGATGGGGGTCTATCTGGCCGGCGCGGTGACGATGCTGCCCGTGACGCTGCTGATCCTGGTCACGGTGGTGGTGTTCGGCCCACTCTATGGCGCCGTGCTGGCCCTGGGCGGCACGGTGCTGAGCACCGGCGCGGGCTACCTGGCCGGGCGGCTGCTGGGGCGCCGCGCGGTGCGCCGCTTTGGCGGCAGGCGGCTGAACCGCGTCAGCCACCAGTTGGGCAAGCACGGCATCGTCGCCATGGTGGTGCTGCGGCTGGTGCCGATCGCACCGTTCTCGCTGGTCAACCTGGTGGTGGGCGCCTCGCGCATCAGCCTGCGCGATTGCCTGATCGGCACCGCGCTGGGGATGCTGCCGGGTATCGTGGTCAGTGCCTTGCTGGTGGACCGGGTCGCCGCCGCGGCGCGCGACCCGGGGCTGCTCACCTTTGCGCTGCTGGCGCTGGTGCTGCTGGTGCCCGCCTCGCTGCTGCTGTTGCTGCGCCGCCGCCGGCGCAATGCGGCGCGGCAGCGCGGCGGCCGCCACGACGATCCGCCCGGCCCCGGCTCGCGCCTGTCGCGGCTGGCGCGGATGGCCGGGGAGCGCTCCTGACGCTCACGGCTGGCGGCGGTAGGTGGCCTTCACGATCTGCGTCCACTCGCCGTTTTCACCCTGCATGTATGAAGTCAGTTCGCGGTGGTTGTCGTCGCGGAACGTGATCACGTCGCGGTACTGCACCATGCGGCCGTTGCCGGAGCAGTCCGGCCCTTCGGCGCGAAGCGTCAGCTGCTGGCCGCCCGCGTCGAGGTCGCCCTCGTAGACCCACAGGTGGGTCATCATCGAGCCGATAAAGGTGCCGACAAAGTGCTTGCGCGCGGGGTCGTAGCCCAGCGTCATGACCGTCGAGGCCGGGCCGCAGCCGGGCATGTCGCCCTGGGCCACGCACTGCACCCAGACGTCGCCGATCGCGCTGACCCGCTCCGGAATCTGCCAGGTCTGCACGGGCTGGTCCGGTCCCATCACGGCCTCGCCCTCCGCCATCCAGTTGCCAATCAGACGTTGCAGCCAGCGGTGTTCCTTTTGTGCTTCGATTTGCATGTTCAGTCTCCAGTGGGTGGGTAACGGCCGGGATGTGACTATTGCCGCGAGCATTTGTGGATGCTGTACACATAGACTAGCAAACGAAATGGACAGCGTCCACATTAAATTGCAACAACGGGCGCAGGTGAGGCAGTCTGGGATTAATGCGGCAGCCGCATCTTCGGCACGGCGTAGCGGTTGCCCTGCTCGCGCCGTACGTCACACTGGACCTTGGCTTCGCGCACGGCACCGTCCTGGGCCAGGTATTCGACATCGGCTACCACGCTGTAGTTGTCCTTGTCGATCTGGCGCGCGGTGGCGGCCACCCACTTGAAGCTGGCCGGGTTGGGCAGCGCCGCCTTGACCGCATGCCTGCAGGCGACCTCGGGCGCGCCCTCCTTGCCAGGCGGCCGCGATGCATCCTGCTGGGCCGCGGCCAGCGCGGCCGGCACGCCCGCGGACAACGCTACCGCGAGCGCAGTGGACAGCAAACGTGGGGAAAGCGGCGAGAACATCCTGGACTCCTGCGACTGGGCGGCGCCGGACCGCACCACCCTGGCGCCGGCACCGATGCAGTTCAGGCCGCGGCGCGCGGGCAAAAGTTCCCTTGCCGCCACAAGCAGCGGCCCTAACGCCGCACGCAGGCCTTGTAGGTGAACTTGTCGCCGCGGAACATGAATTCCGAAAACGCCAGCGGCCGGTCGTCGATGTCGTGCGGCGTGAAGCGGATGCGCAACAGCGGCTCGCCCGGCTCGACCTTGAGCCGGCGCGCGTTTTCCGCGGTCGCGGGGATCGCCGCGCTTTCCGTGTGCAGGTACTTGAGGCGATAGCCAAGCCGTGCCTCCACGATCATCAGCGCGTCGTTGTTTTCCAGGTCGTGCTCGAGGATGGCGCGCATCAGCGCTTCGGGCGCCATGGTGACGCCGACCGCCACCGGCGTGCCGGCCACGGACTTGAGCGTGGTCACGCTCAGCAGCTTGCTGCCGAGCGGCACGCGCAGCGCATCGGCGGCGATGGCCGGCGCGGTGATCAGCCGCGTCGACAGCAGCTTGCCGTGCGCTTCGTGGCCACGGGCCCGCATGTAGTCATAGAAGCCGGTCAGCGGTCCCAGGTCGGCCTGCCCCGCGGGACGGCTGACGAAGCTGCCCTTGCCGTGGACCGTCTCGATCAGTCCCTCCGCCAGCAGCGATGCCAGCGACTGGCGCACCGTGATGCGGCTGACGCCGAACTCCGCCATCAGCTCGGCTTCCGACGGCAGCTTGATGCCCGGCGTCCATTCGTTGTTGACGATGCGCTGGCGCAGCGCGCCTTCGATCTGCTTGAAGCGGGGCAATGAACTGGTTGTCACGAGATTCGAGGGATTCATGGGAACGGCCCATGCGGGCATCTACTTATCATAACAACGTTGACTCATCATAACATGTTATGACAACATCGGCCGGCATCACCCATGACAAGACCAGCCGCGCCAGCCTGCAAGGGCCCCACGTGACGGCGCACGCATACGGAGACACCGATGCCAGACCTTGGCGCATTGCTGCAACCGCGCACCATCGCCGTGATCGGCGCTTCCACCCAGCCCGACAAGGTAGGCGGCATGCCGGTGCGGCTGCTGAGCGAGCTGGGCTACGCCGGCCGCATCGTCCCGGTCCACGCGACCGCCAGCGAAGTGCAGGGGCTGGCCGCGGTGCCGACGCTGGATGCACTGGGCGTGCCGGCCGACCTCGCCATCGTCGCGCTGCCGGTCAGCGCCAGCCTCGACACGATGCGCCAGCTGGCGCGCAACGGCACGCGCGCCGCGGTGTTCTTCACCTCGGGCTTTGCCGAGACCGGCGGCAATGGCATCGCGCTGCAGGCCGAACTGGCGGCGCTGGCGCAGGCCCATGGCATCACGCTGCTGGGACCGAACTGCCTGGGCGCGATGAACCTGCGCGAGCGCGTGTTCGCCACCTTCTCGCCGATCCCGCTCGGCGGGCTGCCACCGGTCGGCGAGGTCGGACTGGTCAGCCAGAGCGGCGCCTTCGGGGCCTATGCCTTCGCGCTGGCGCGCGAGGCCCAGCTGGGCCTGAGCCACTGGGTCACCACCGGCAACGAAGCCGGCCTGCATGTGGCGGACGTTATCGAATGGCTGGCCCGCGACGACGCCACGCGCGTGATCCTGGCCTACCTGGAAGGCTGCCGCGACGGCACCCGCCTGCGCCGCGCGCTGGGAGCCGCGCGGGCGGCGGGCAAGCCGGTGGTGGTGACCAAGGTGGGCACCACCGAAGCCGGCGCGCGCTCCGCGCAATCGCACACCGCCAGCCTGGCGGGCGAAGACGCGGTCTACCAGGCGGTATTCGATGAATACGGCGTGTTCCGCGCCGATACGCTGGAGGAGTTCTTCCGCCTCGGCTACGTGCTGTCGCGCGGGCGCCGGCCGACGCGGTGGCAACCTTCGGCGAAGGAGCCGGCCAACGCCGTGACCCCGGTCGCGCTGGTCACCGTCTCCGGCGGCGTCGGCATCATGATGGCGGACCAGGCCGAGGCGCTGGACCTGCCGCTGCCGCCGATGCCCGAAGCCCCTGCCGCGGCGCTGCGCAGCGCGATTCCGTTCGCCAGCACCGCCAACCCCATCGACGTCACCGGCCAGGTGGTGGCGCAGCCCGAGGTATTGCTGGACGCCATTGCCGCCGCGGCACAAAGCCCGGACTACGGCAGCGTGGTGGCCTTCCTGGCCGGCGGCGTAGGCTCGCCGCGGATCTGGCCCGGCCTGCAACACACCGTCGAGGCTTTGTACCGCAGCGGCACCGCGGCGCCGCTGCTGTTCAGCGGCCTCGCCGATGACGACAAGCGCCGCTGGCTGGAAGCGCGCGGCGCGCTGGTGTTCCGCGAACCCGCGCACGCAGTGCAGGCCGTGGCCGTGCTGGCCCGTGCCGCGGCGCAAGCCGGGGCGGCACAGGCGCCCATCCCCGCAGCCGCCGCCGCAGGCAGCCTGCCCGTTCCCGCTGTCCCGCCCGGCGCCACCGCCTTGTCCGAGTTCGAAGCGATGCAGTGGCTGGCCGCGTGCGGCATCCCCACCGCGCCGCACGGCCTGGCGCGCGACGCCGACGAGGCCGTGCGCATCGCCGACACCATCGGCTATCCGGTCGCGATCAAGCTGTGCTCGCCCGACATCCTGCACAAGAGCGATGTCGGCGGCGTGGTGCTGAACGTGGCCGACGCGCAGGCGGCCCGTGCCGCCTTTGCCCAAGTGCAGGCCGCCGCGGCCAGCCACGGCACGCCGGCGCGCTTTGATGGCGCGCTGGTCGCCGGCATGGTGCGCGGCTGGGGCGAACTGATGGTGGGCGTGCGGCGCGACCCGGTGTTCGGGCTGGTGGCGCTGGCCGGCATCGGCGGCACCGCGGTGGAGATCTTCCGCCAGACCGCGTTCGGCCTGGCGCCGCTGAGCCATGCCCGTGCGCGCACCATGCTGCGCGCGAGCCGTGCCGAGGCCCTGTTGTCGGGCCACCGCGGCCATCCCGCGATCGACGCCGGGGCCGTGGCCGAGGTGCTGGTGCGCGTCTCGCAGGCCGCGGCGGCGCTGGGGCCGCGGCTGGACACACTCGAAATCAACCCGCTGATCGTCACCGCGCGCGGCGTAGTCGCCGCCGATGCCGTCGTGACCCTGCATGCGACGGACCCCGAGAACCACACCAACAGACCCAACGAGGAGACCACCCGATGAACCAACCCGCTGCGCCCTTCCTTGCCGGCGCCCCAATCGACACCCCGCAGGAAGCCCTGACCGCCGCGGCGGCACTGCCGCTGGTGCTGGCCACGTATC
This sequence comes from Cupriavidus phytorum, assembly GCF_003254285.1. Lineage (NCBI taxonomy): Bacteria > Pseudomonadati > Pseudomonadota > Betaproteobacteria > Burkholderiales > Burkholderiaceae > Cupriavidus > Cupriavidus phytorum. The sequence continues at coordinate 734,320 of NZ_QKZN01000001.1, read as the reverse complement.
CGCTGTTCGAAAGCCTGCGCACCTGCCGGCTGCAGACTTCAGTGGCGCAGGCCACCGGTTACGGGCGCGCGCCGGTCAACACGCTGTCGGCCAGCACGCAGCCGTGGACGCACCGCGACCGCGACATCGTCACGCCGGCCAATGACCTGCTCTACTTCTGCGCCTGGGTCAACCTGGCCGATGGGCCCGTCACGCTGCACGTGCCGGCACTTCCGGATGCGCGCCGATACTACGTGGTGGAACTGCTCGACGCCTGGACCAACAACTTCGAGAACCTGGGCCCGCGCAACGTGCCCGCCGCGGGCGCCGACATCGTGCTGGCCGGCCCCGGCCAGCATGCCGACGGCGCGCACGTGGTGCATTGCCCCACGTCGCTGGTCTGGCTGCTGGGCCGCGTGCTGGTGACCGGCACCGACGACCTGCCCGCCGCCAGCGCCTTCGAGCAGGGCTTCCGCCTGTCAGGCGGCAGCACGCGGCAACCCGCCTGCGTGGGCGACTGGCACGACGGCGGCGAGCCGGCGCTCGACTTCTTCGCCAACGTCTTCAACGCGCTGCGTGAGTACCCGGCCGAGCCTTCCATGGCTGGCCTGCTGTCGCTGCTGCGCAAGTGCGGCATCCGTGCGGGCGAGCCGGTCGACGTGGGGGCGCTGCGGCCGGCGGTGCAGCAGGGCCTGGTCCGCGCCTGGCGCGAAGGCATGGCGCTGATCGAAGCCAATACCCGCAGCCATGCGCGCAAGAGCTGGACCTACAGCCTGCTGCTGGGCCGCTATGGCGACGACTGGATGCAGCGCGCCGTGACCGCGATGAAGGGCCTGGGCGCACTGCGCGCCGACGAAGCCGTCTACGCCGCCGCCGACTACGATGCCGACGGCGAACTGCTGCATGGCCGCCATACCTATGCGCTGCACTTCCCGGCCGGACACCTGCCGCCGGCGCAGGCGTTCTGGTCGGTCTCGCTCTACGGCGCCGACCGCTTCTTCACCGACAACGCGATCGGCCGCTACGCGCTCGGCGACCGCAGCCCCGGGCTGCAATACGACGCCGACGGCGGCCTCACGCTGACCATCTCGCACCAGCGCCCCGCTCAGGCACACGACAACTGGCTGCCGGCGCCGGACGCCCCGTTCTACCTGATCCTGCGCCTGTACCACCCCACCGACGGCTTCATCGCCGGCGACTACGTGATCCCGCCGCTGCGACGCATCGCCTGAAGGAGCCCGCTCATGACAACCCATGACATCTCCCTCGATGCGCTTGCCTGCGACGCGGTGCGCTACACGCTGCCGCTGTACGAAATGGCGCGCATGCGCGCCGCCACCTGCCCGCGGCGCGACAGCGCCGGCACCTTTGCCGGCGACGGCCCCGAGTCCACGCTGCGCTGGATCAACACCGTCACGCACGTGCGCGCGCTGCTCGGCCCGCAGCACCGGCAGGTGGTCACGCCGAACAACGACACGCTCTACACCAACGCCTGGCTCGACCTGTCGCGCGGCCCGCTGCTGCTGGACGTGCCAGACTGCCACGGCCGCTATTACGTGCTGGGGTTGCTCGACGCCTATACCAACCCGTTCGGCTACATTGGCACCCGCACCACCGGCACGCAAGGCGGCACCTGGCTGCTGCACGGGCCGGCCTGGCGCGGCGTGGTGCCGGCCGGCGCCACGCCGCTGCCCTGCCCCACCGATGCGGTCTGGATCATCGGCCGCATCCTGGCCGACGGCGACGCCGACCTGGCGGGCGCGCATGCCTTGCAGGACGGCATCCGCCTGCGCCGGCCCGACGGCACCGCCGCCGCGAGCGTGATCGACGCCGGCATGCACGCCGGCGAGCGGCCGGGCGACCCGGACCGCTACGCCGCCATCGTCCGGCGCATGCTGGCCGAGAACCCACCGCCCGCGGCCGAAGCGGAGCTGGTGCGCAGCTTCGCCGCCGCCGGCATCGGCAGCGCGACGCCGCTGACGCCGGCGCAACGCACTGCGCTGGCAGCCGCGCTGGCGCATGTCGATGCGGAACTGGCCGCGCCCAAAGCTTCCGCGCTGGGCGGCGGCTGGTCCCTGCCGGTGGAAATCCGCACTTCGTTCGGCGCGCAATACGCGCTGCGCGCCGAGGTGGCGCGCAACTACATCGGCGCGCTGGGCATCGAGGAAGCCATGTACCTGATGGCCGATTGCGATGCCGACGGCCTGCCGCTGGACGGTACGCACCAGTACGAGCTGGTGTTCCCCGCGCAAGGCTTGCCGCAGGTGGGCGCGTTCTGGTCGCTGACCATGTACCGGAAATCCGACTGCATGCTCGCGGAGAACCCGCTGCAGCGCTATTCGCTGGGCGACCGCTCGCCCGGCTTGCGCACGGCGCCCGATGGCAGCCTGCGCATCGTGCTGGGGGCACGCGCACCGGCGGACGACGCCGATACCGGCAACTGGCTGCCCGCGCCGCCCGAACCGTTCTACATGGCGTTGCGCCTGTACGTCCCCGGCATCGCGCACCTGGAACGCACCTTCCGCTACCCCGCCATCCGCCGCATCAAGGAAGCTTCATGAAGCCAACCATAGGATTCGCCCGGGCCGTGCTGACGGCCAGCGTGGCGCTGCTGTGCCTGGGGGGCCAGGCGCAGGCCCAAACCTATCCGTCGCGGCCGGTCAAGCTGGTGTCGCCCTACGGTGCCGGCGGCTCCAACGACATCTCGGCGCGCATCCTTGCCGAGGCGCTGGGGGGCAAGCTCGGCCAGCAGGTGGTGGTCGAGAACAAGCCCGGCGCCGGCACGCGCCTGGCCACGGAGCAGGTGGCGCATGCCGCGCCGGACGGCTATACGCTGCTGTGGGCGGCCGCGCCCTTCGCCATCAACACAGCCGCCGGCATCGCGCAGCGCTATGACGTACACAAGGACTTCGTCGCGGTGGGGCCGCGCGTGCTGGGGCCGATCTTCCTGATCGTCAATGCCAGCTCGCCGGCGCGCACCGTGGCCGACTTCGTGCGCATGGCCAGGAACAAGCCCGACGGCGTGACGGTGGCCTCGCCGGGTGCCGGCTCGGGCCCGCACCTGACTGCCGAGCTGTTCGGGCAGGTGGGCAAGTTCAAGCTGCTGAGCGTCCACTACCGCGGCGACGCCACCGCCTACACCGAACTGCTGGCCGGCCGCGCCGACGCCACGCTGACCGCCATCACCTCGGCGCTGCCCTTTATCAAGGCCGGCAAGCTGCGCGTGCTGGCGGTGGCATCCGAGCAGCGCACGCCGGTCTATCCCGATGCGCCGACCTTCGCCGAACAGGGCTATCCGGGCATGGTCGGCTACGGCTGGTTCGGGCTGGTCGCGCCGGCCGGCACGCCGCCCGCCGTCACCGAGCGGCTCAACCGCGAGGCGTCGGCCGTGCTGGCCGATCCGCAAACCCGCAACAAGCTGCTTGGGCTGGGCCTGGAGCCGCATCCCGAGCGCGGCAGCGCGTTCTCGGCCTTCATCGACCAGGAGATCGGCAAATGGGGCAAGCTGATCCAGGCGCGCGGCATCAAGCTCGATTAGCGTACGGGCGCGCGGCGCCCGCGCAAGGCAAACCGTGACATCGCATCAACAGGAGACCACACCATCATGAAGACCGTTGCCCGTTTTTCGCCGCGGGTGCAAGGCAAGCTGCTGCGGGCCGCGCTGCCCTGGCTCGGCGTCGCGGCGCTCGCCGCAGCACCCGTCGCCGCGCCGGCACAGGGCGCCTATCCGGCCAAGCCCATCCACCTGATCGTCGCCTATCCGCCGGGCGGCCTCACCGACACGCTGGCGCGTGCCGTCGGCGATGGCCTGTCGCGCCAGCTCGGCAAGACCGTGGTGGTCGAGAACAAGGGCGGCGCCGGCGGCATCATCGGCACCGACTATGTCGCCAAGGCGGCGCCGGACGGCTACACCCTGCTGATGACCATTCCCGGCCCGATCACGTCCAACCTGGCGCTGTACAAGAAGCTGCCCTACGATCCCCGCACCGACCTGCGCCCGGTCTCCGACATTGCCACCGCGCGCACGGTGCTGGCGGTCAACAGCAGCGTGCCGGCCAGGACCGTCGCCGAGCTGCTGGCCTATGCCAAGGCCTCGCCCGGCAAGCTGCGCATGGGTTCCTGGGGCGCGGGCACGCAGCCGCATACCATCCAGACTTATTTCGCCAGGCAGTACCAGGTCGACATGCTGCACGTGCCCTACCGCGGCGAAGGGCCGATGGTGACCGACCTGCTGGCTGGCCAGGTCAACGTGACGGTGGGCTCGGTGACCGCGCTCAAGCAGCATTTCGCCACCGGCAAGCTGCGTCCGCTGGCGGTCACCGGCACGCGCCGCGCGCAGGCGCTGCCGGACGTGCCAACCTTCACCGAAGCCGGCTACGCCGACGAGCCGTTCCGCCTGACCGGCCCCATCACGCTGATGGCGCCCGCCAAGACGCCGCAGGACATCATCGACCGCCTTGGCCGCGAGACCACCAGCCTGATCGCGAGCGCCGACATGCAGCGGCGCATCGTCGACATGGGCGCGGAGCCGCTCGGCACCACCCCGGCGCAGGCCGAGGCGGCCTACAAGGCCTACCTGCCGGTGGTGCTGAAGCTGACGGCGGATACGGGGGTGACGCTGGACTGAGGGGCGGTGAACATGGCTACGCCACGGTAGCGTACTCCAGCGTCTTCGGCGTCCTGACGATGACTTCGGGCTGCTCGCCGACCACCACGGTGTCGTCGAGACGGAAGCCGCCGAGGCCGTAGACATAGAGGCCCGGCTCCGCCGAATACACCTCGCCCGCCAGCAACGGGCGGGTGTTGAAGGCCATGTCTTCCGGGTATTCGTGCAGCATCAGCCCGACCGCATGGCCGGTGCGGTGGAATACGTAGTCACCGCAGCCGGCCTGCTCGATCACGGCCTGCGCGGCGGCATCCATGTCGCACACCCGCCTGCCGACCACCGCCGCGGCGACCGCAGCGTCGGTGGCCCTGGCGGCGACCTGGTAGAGCCGCGCCTGCTCGTGGCCGGGCCGGCCGCAAAACCAGGTGCGCTCGTTCTCGACATAGAGCCCGTTCAGGCGTGGCAACACCAGGTTGACGATGGTATCGCCAGCGCTGATACGTGCTCCGCACGCGGCGCCGTCTCCATGCGGCGATGCGGAAGCGGACCCGCTAAGCGTCCAGCATTTGAGGATGTCGAAATCCTCGCCCGGGAAGCGCCGCGCCGCCTCTTCGGACATCAGCGCCGCCATGGCATGGTCGAGTTCCTGGACCAGCCGGCCGGGACGGATGTTCTCGCGGTAGCGGTCCTGCACCCAGTCCGTCAGCGCTCCCAGTTCGCGCATGACCTGCAGTTCTTCCGCATGCTTGACCCAGCGCAGGCTGCGCATCTCGGCCATGGCAGGCCGCAATGTCAGCTCGGGCAGATAGCGCTGCGCCCCAGCCAGGATCGGGTGCTGGACATCGACCGCAATGCGGGACATGCCCAGCCCTTTCGCCCCCAGCAAGGCGGCCACCACCTCCGGCAGTTGCGACGGCAGCGGTAGCCGGTTGGACACGCGCGGATGCTCGGCGTAATAGCTCACATCCGCGAGCCACACCGTGCCCCGCTCCGTGGCGAAGCGCATGTGGTTGGTCGACAGTTCGTTCATGACCGCGAAGGTGTCGCCGTTGCGCGGCACTACCACGAATACCGGTCGCTCCCACGGCCACACGTCGAGCTGGAAGTTGGTGGCGTACTGGAAGAAGTCGGGGGTGCCGAAGACCAGTGCGTCGACGCGCAGCCGGTCCATCAGCCTGTGCATGGCAGCGCGGCGATAGTCGTGTACGGCTTTGGTGAGATGTGCCATGGCAACGGTCCTCAGAGCGAAATGCCCAGCTTGCGGATGATGGGGCCCCAGGTGTCGGCGTCGCGCTTCATGTAGCGCCCGACCTCGGACGGCGGACCCTTAATCGGGTCCAGGAACTGGAAGCCGAGCTTCTCCTTGAACTGTGGATCGTCCAGGATCTGGTTGATGTCGGCATTGACCTTGCTGATCACGGCCGCGGGCGTGCCCGAGCGCGCCACGATGGCGTACCAGCCCGGTACCTGCACGTCATAGCCGAGTTCCCGGAAGGTCGGCACCGACGGCAACGCTTGCAGCCGCTGGTCGCCGGTGACTGCCAGCGGAATCAGCTTCTTGCCGGCAATGAAGGGTTGCACGCCGGCGACCACGTTCATCATCACCGGCGTCTGCCCGTTCATCAGGCTGGTCGAGCCGCCGGTGCCATTGAACGGCACATGCTGCAGCTGGATCCCGGTGCGCTGCGCAACCAGCTCCATCGCCAGGTGGGTGGAGTTGCCGATGCCGCCCGACGCAAAGCTGATTTCGCCCGGCCGGGCCCTGGTCATCTGCACGAAGTCCTTGAACGAGTCGACCTTGAGCGATGGCGCCGCGACAAAGACGAACGGCGAGTTGGCGAGCATTGCCACCCCGGTCAGGTCGCGGCCGGGATCGTACGGCAGCTTCGGATACAGGAACGGGTTGAAGCTCAGGTTCGACACGCCGGCGAAGAACAGCGTGTGGCCGTCGGCGGGCTGGCCGAGCACATAGGTGATCGCCAGCGTGCCGTTGGCACCGGGCCGGTTCTCGACCACCACCGGCTGCTGCCAGGCGCGGCTGAGTTTCTCCGCCAGTGCGCGCGCCAGCACGTCGTTGCCGGTACCGCCGGCTTGCGGCACGACCAGCCGCACCGGTTTCGAAGGAAAGGCCTGCGCGTGCCCGATGCCGGGCAGCGCTATCGCCACCGCCGTTGCGGCCAGCCTGGCCAGTAGTTGTCGCCGATCCATATTGCACCTGTTGGTTTGCCACGATACGCCGCGCCTCCGCAGCGCGTGGAGCGCAATGTACCATGTGGTACATGCAAGGGCAAAATCGGGGTTTACGCCGATGTGTGCGGAATGTCGGCGTTAATGTCGGCGTTAATTTCGGCGATGAACGCCGCTACTTTCCGGCCTGTGGAGGCGCCGCCATCATGGCGGCGAAATACTTCAGTGCGGCCGTCGTGCCCTTGCGGTCGCCAGTGGTGACCAGGTCCAGCAACAGCCCGCGCACCGTGGCCAGCTCGACCCGTGCGCGCAGCTTGGCCTCGGCGGCGCCAAGGCCCTGGTCGCGCTGCAGGCGTGCCGCCAGCGTGGTGGTCCAGCTGCCGACGACATCTTCGAGAAAGCCGCTGAAACGCTCACGGTCGCGGATCGCGCGGCCGTAGATCTCGAACATCAGCTGCATGATCGGCAGGTAGCCCGGCGCGGAATAACGCTCCCACGCGGCCAGCATCGCGGCCTGCGGCTCCATGCCGGCGAGTTCCATGCGTTCGCGCGCCGATTGCTCGGCATGGCGGATGCGATGCAACAGCGCCTGCCAGAAGCCATCGCCGGAGCCGAAGTAGTAGATCAGCATGCGGTGGCTCGTGCCCAGCGCCTCGGCGACGCTGCGCAGCGAAAGATCGCCCAGGCCGTGGGCAAGGACATGTTCGGTGGCGGCATCCAGCAGCTGGATGGCCTGCTCGCTGGCGGAGCGGTCGATGGCGGGAGGGCTGGATTTCGGCATGGAGTCATGGCAGGGACGCCAGCCCGGGATTCTACGATACCGGCCAGCGCCCTGAGTGACCGGTGCGCGACCCGGCGCAACTGCCGTGATACAGTCGACAGCGTGCGTCAGACGCACGCACCAGTCTCCCCCAAGCATGAAAACGCTGCTGATCGTCTACCACACCATGACCGGCGGCACGCGCCAGATGGCCGCGGCCGCCGCTGATGCAGCACGCCGGCAGCCCGGCGTCGCGGTCGTGCTCAAGACCGCCGCCGAGGCCGGCCCCGACGATGTGCTGGCCGCCGACGGCTATCTGTTCGCCACCCCGGAGAACCTGGCCGCGATCGCGGGCATGATGAAGGACTTCTTCGACCGCTGCTATTACCCCGCACTGGACCGCATCAACGGCCGACCCTACGCCGCCATGATCTGCGCCGGCAGCGATGGCCAGAACGCGCTGCGCCAGCTCGAGCGCATCGCCACCGGCTGGCGCCTGAACCGCGTCGCGCCCGGGCTGATCGTCTGCACGCATGCGCAGACGCCGGAGCGCATCCTCGCCCCCAAGCAGATCGAAGCCGCCGACCTGGCGCGGTGCGCCGAGCTCGGCGAGGGCCTGGCCGCTGGGCTGGGGCTGGGGGTGTTCTGAGGCCCTCGCGGCCATTGGGCAACCGGGGCGCGGACCGGGAACGGGACTTGCACATCCCACGCATTCCCTTTGCGGCCCCTTGCCATGGACGACCCCGAAATTACCGCTTCAGAAGCCCGGCGCGATCCGCTTGCCGGCCAGGCGCGCGGCGTGATGCGCGTGGTCGATGCGCTGACGCAGACCGCGCTGGTGGTCGCCACCGCCACCCTGGCCTGGGCGCTGTGGCGCCGTTCCGATGCCTATGCGTGGTTCGGCGGGCTCGGCCCCGGCACCGCCGTGACGCTGGCGGTGCTGGTCACGCTGGTGGCGCTGCTGGGCGTCTGGATGGGCGTGCGCACCTGGCGGCGCGTAGGGTGAGGCGTCGCTAATCCTTACAACGCCACAGTAAAAACTCGCCACAAACCCCAAGGAGATACGGTGCCTGACACTTCGCCTGGCCGTACCGGCCTGCTTGCCGTCGTCACCGGGGCGTCTTCCGGCATCGGCTACGAGTTGGCGCGCTGTTGCGCGCGGCACGGCTATGACCTGTTGATTGCAGCGGACGAGCCGCAGATCGAGGTCGCCGCCAGGCAATTGCGCGACGAGGGCACTGACGTGACGGCACTGCTGGCGGACCTGTCCACGCCCGACGGCGTCGAACAGGTCTGCGCCGCGCTTGGTAGCCGCCGCGTCGACGTGCTGTGCGCCAACGCCGGCCGCGGCCTGGGCCACGCCTTCCTGGACCAGGACTTCGCGGCAATCCAGCGCGTGGTGGAGACCAACGTGACCGGCACCCTGCACCTGCTGCACCGGGTCGGGCAGATCATGCGCGCCCAGCATGAGGGGCGCATCCTGATCACGGGATCGATCGCCGGCTTCGTCCCCGGCACCTGCCAGGCCGTGTACAACGCGACCAAGGCTTTCCTGGATTCCTTCTCCTACGCGCTGCGGCACGAGCTGCAGCACACCGGCGTGTCGGTCACCTGCCTGATGCCGGGCGCCACCGAAACCGACTTCTTCGAACGCGCGGACCTGCTCGATACCCGCCTCGGCCAGCAGAAAAAGGCCGATCCCGCCGAGGTGGCGCGGGTCGGCTTCGATGCCATGATGCGCGGCGAGGGCGAGGTGGTGCCGGGGTGGCAGAACAAGCTGCGCGCCGCCATTGCCATGGTGACGCCCGCCGACGTGCTGGCCGAGCAGCATCGCCGCATGGCGGAGCCGCAGGACGCGTCGGGGAGCGCCCCGGCAGCGCCGGCGGACAAGCCGCCGGCGCCGTAACTGCATCAGCCCATGCGCGTGGTGCCGCCGGTGCTGTCGCGTCCCTGGCCGGGACCGCCGCTGCCGGTTTCCATGCCCCCGCCATAGCTGCTGGCGCTGGAGCCGGTGGCACTGCCGGAACTGCTGACGCCGCTGACGCGCCCCTGGCCGGAGCCACCGGACTGCCCGCCGGACTGCCCGCCAGACTGCGCCCCCTCGGTGATCCCCGACACGCCGAACGCGCCCGGCGCGCCCAGGCGCACCGCGTTATGGATTTCCTGCACGCCGAAGACATCGTCGACGATGTCCTCGATGCAGTACTTCTGGCGCCGGTCGCGCACGTTGCCGGTCAGGCGCACCACGCCGCCCTGCACTTCGACTTCCACGTCGCGCACATCGACATGGCGCGCGTGCGCGAGCCGTTCGCAGATGTCCTCGCGGATGCGCTCGTCGCTGCGCTGGTAGCCCTTGGGGCCAACGCGGTCGCGCCCGCGGGGCATGTCGCGCGACGCAGTGCCGCGGCTGCCGCCCCCGCTGTCGCCCCATTCGTCGCGCACCTCGCTGCCGCGGCGCCAGGCTTCATCCTCTTCCCATGGCGGGCGCCGCGAAGAGGTTTCCCAGACGCGCTGCGCCGGGCTGGAGCGGCCGCCGTAGTAGCCGGACTCGCGCACGTCGCTGTCGTGCCGCTGGCGGCCTTCATAGCGGCCTTCGCCGTAGTCGCGCGCGGGGCCGCCGCGCTGGCCATAGCGCCCCTCACCGTAGCCGCGCGGGTCGTTGCCGCGCGGGTCGTCGCGATCGCGGCGGGATTCATCGGCGTCGCGGTCCTCGCGCCACCAGGAGCCGCCGCCTTCATTTCGGAACGGATGCATCGCTGTCTCCAAGGGTTGAGCTTCCGGCGCGGCCCGGCGGCCGCGCAGCCAGTCACCGGGGCGCAAGTTCCATACCATTGACGGGCATGGAAGTCGGCACGCATGCCGCGCGCCCCGCACCAAAGCAAAGGCGGGCGCCACCGGTAAAGGGCGCCCGCCGTTGTCACGCAATCGGGTTGCCGCGGGGTTGCCTCGTCACGCGGCCAGGGGAGTGAGGCCGTGCGGGGCATCGTCCTCGTCTTCGTGCACGATCAGCACCACACCGCGCCGCTTGGCCGCGGCCATGCCGATGTTGACGGCGACGTCGCGGTCGTCGCACTGGACCAGGCCCTTGCGCGCGCTTTCGACCGTCAGTTCCCAGCCCTGCGCGGTCTGCCTGATCAGGAAGTTTGCAGCCATGGGTTGCTCCCTGTCGTTGGTGTTCTTGCAGCGTAGCCCATGGGCGGAACCGTTAAATCGGCGTCTGTCCGATAGCGTGTGGGCGCTTCTCCTACAGTCGCCGTGGATGGCGCGCCGGACACCGACAAATTGCGCCAACAACAGACCCGGGCAAATTTGATGCTGTCGATCGTGGAATTGCGATTGTTGACAAGAATCACGGATATAAGCGCGCAGCGATCGAAGAATCGTCCTCCATCACGCAAAGCCGGATCCGCGGCACGTAGGCGGACAGCGCCGCACTGTGTCACGCCCCGGCAGGAGGAGACCATGGACACAACCCCCGTCGCCGCCGTCGGCGGCCCCGCTGCGGCAGCTTCCCGGCCTTTACCTGTGCCTGCCCCCGCCCGCAAAAGCGTGCTGGACGACCTGGAGCAAACCCGGCTCGCGATCGAGATGATCGGCCTGGGGGCGCGCCTGCAGGTGCTGGAGGCGGAGGTGTCGCTGCCGCGCGAGCGGCTGGCCCGCCTGTACAAGGAGCTTTGCGGGGCGTCCCCGCCCAAGGGCATGCTGCCGTTCTCGACCGACTGGTTCCTGGGCTGGCGCCCCAACGCCCATGCCTCGATGCTGCTCGGCGCCTACCGCTACATGATCCGAGCCGGCCACCTGGACGGCATCCGCGCCACCCTGGCCGGCTTCCGCATGTATCGCGAGCACCTGAGCGTCACCGGCGAGGCCGCGCAGCTCAGCTTTACCCGCGCCTGGATGCTAGTGCGCTTCTACGAGCGCGGCATGCTGCAGCTGGCGCGCTGCCAGTGCTGTCGCGGCGAGTTCGTGGTGTGCGCCCACGATGCGCGCCAGCGCTACACCTGCGGCCTGTGCCAGCCGCCGGCACGCGCGGGCAAGTGCCGCAAATCCGGACCCGCCGGCGCATGAGCGCCGGTGCCGCACCGGCCCATTGTCTGCTGCCGCACAGTCCGGCCACCCGCACGCTTCCATGATGGATGCACCAGACCACCCCGCCCCCGGCGCATCCGGAGCCTCGCCCATGTTCAAGATCCCCATGCTCGGCAAGATGCTGGGCACACCCGCGCCCGAGGCCGGCGGCAAGGCCCGCGCCGAGCCGCCGCCGGCGCCGTCCGCTGCCGGCGCGCCGCGCAAGGGCATGCCGGAACAGCTTGCGCAGAACCTCAAGACCCAGGGCGACGCCATGATCCAGTACGGCGCCCGGCTGCTGGTGATGCGCGAGATGCTGTGCGCCATGGCGGTGGCGCTGCCGCCCGATGCGCGCGCCAGCGCCCAGCGGCAGTTCCGGCAGCGCATCGACCAGTTGCTGTCGCTGACCGACGACCATGTGCTGCCGGCCGAATTCCACACGGCGCTGCTGGCCGAGGTCAATTACTACCTCGGCGAGCTGAAGCAACGCTGACGGCACCGCGCCCTGCGCGTTGCCCCGGGCGGTTTTTTGCTGCCAGGCCGCGCCGTGTCCGCACTAGCCGCTCGCTATCGTGCGCTGTGAGGTTGCGCAACCGTCATCTGTTGCCGGTTTGATACCGGTCGTAACGGCCATTCCTGGCCCCCTGCCATCGTGCTACAGTGCGCCCTCAGCACAAAGCTGCGTAGCGACGCATAGCGCACTCCAGCGGCCCGTCACCCGGCGCCGCAGGGATGGCGCACCAGCGTAGCGCGCGCTTGCCGCTTGCCACCCTTTGGCGCCGAACCATTGCCGTGCAGCGGCCTGTCCGTGGGTCCGCCCCGACCGTCGCTGCCGCCCCCAGGATCTTCATGACGCACCAGCTCCAGGCTGCGCTCACCATCGCAGCCTTCAAGCTCTTTGCCGCCTTGCCCTACGGCGTGACCGCCCGCCTGGGCGACGCCCTCGGCAGGCTGCTGTACCGCATCCCCAGCCGCCGCCGGCGCATCGTCCATACCAACCTGGCGCTGTGCTTCCCGGACATGGATCCGGGCGAGCGCGAGCGGCTGGCGCGCGACCACTTCGGCCATGTGCTGCGCAGCTACCTGGAGCGCGGCGTGCAGTGGTTCGGCAACGCCGAGCGGCTGGGCAAGCTGGTCGAGCTCGATTCGCGCATCGACCTGGCCTCGTGCGCGGAGCATCCGACCATCTTCATGGGCTTTCATTTCGTCGGCATCGAAGCCGGCTGCATGTTCTATTCGATGCGCCACCCGGTGGCATCGCTGTACACGCGCATGTCGAGCCCGCTGCTGGAGCAGATCTCGCGCACCCAGCGCGGGCGCTTCGGCGCCGAGATGATCCCGCGCAACGGCAGCGGCAAGCAGGTGGTGCGCACGCTGCGCGCCGGCTGCCCGGTGATGCTGGCGGCGGACATGGACTTCGGCATCAACGATTCGGTGTTCGTGCCGTTCTTCGGCGTGCCGGCGTGCACGCTGACCTCGGCCTCGCGCCTGGCCAGCATGACCGGCGCGCGCGTGGTGCCGTTCACCACCGAAGTGCTGCCCGACTACCGCGGCTACCGGCTGCGCGTGTTCGACCCGCTCGAAGGCTTTCCCTCCGGCAGCGTCGAAGAGGACTCGCGCCGCATGAACGCCTTCCTCGAAACCCAGATCGCCACCATGCCGGAGCAGTATTACTGGATCCACCGGCGCTTCAAGAACCGGCCGGAAGGCATGCCGTCGGTGTACTGACGCGGCTAGCCGGCGGCGCGCCGCCAGGCTTGCTGGATCTCGGCCACCAGCCGCGTCAGCTGCGCGGCATGGCGCGCGTGGTCGCGGCGACGCTCGGTTTCGCTGAACGGGTAGCTGATGTTGAGCCCGTACAGCTGCTGGTCCGGACCCGAGAAGGCCGCGCCCACGGCCAGCAGATGCCCCGGCTGGTAGGCCGCGGTGCAATGGCCGTGCCGCTGAGCCTGCGCGATGCCGCGCAGCACGCGCGCGCGCATGCCCGGCCAGGCCGCCCCCTGGCGGACGGCGATGCCGGCCAGCAGGTCCCTGCGCACCTCCTCCGGCTGCGCCGCCAGCCATGACAGGCCGATCGCCGTCAGTTCCATCGGCACGCGCGAGCCCGGCACCACCCGGCGCGTGCGCGACACGCTGTCGCGGCTGTGCCGGATCGACGCCAGGTACACCATCTCCAGATGGTCCCCCACCGCCAGCCCCACGTTGACCTTGCCGGCCTCGGCCACCTTGCGCATCAGCGGCAGCGCAATTTCCGGCGCGCGGCTGGACTGGTGGAAGGCATCGGCCAGGCTCAGCACCACCGGCGCCAGCCGGTAGGCGCGCTCGTTGACGTCGTAGCGCAGGAAGCCGGCATCGACCAGCGAGCGCGTCAGCCGGCTGACGGTCGGGCGCGGCAGGCCGCTGCGCGCGGCCAGTTCCGCATTGGTCAGGCTGGTGGTGCCGACGCGGAAGGCGCGCAGCAGCGCCAGCCCGCGCTCCAGCGACTGGCTGCCCGCGGTGTCCCGGGTAAAGCGGCCGGTCCGATGGGTCACGCTGCGCGTGGAGTCCGGCGGCGGGATGGCGTCAGGCATCGCTGTCAATTTCAATAAGTGAAATTCGAGTATAGCGGCGCGGCGGCACCGCGCGAATACTGTGGGCACGCGGCCCCGAGCCGGCCGACCCCACAGGAGCCCCCGCATGTCATCCGCTGCCGAGATCCACGTCACCCGCGACGGCCACGTGGCCCGCGTGGTGCTGTCCCGCCCGCCGCACAACTTTGTCGATGCCGAGGTGATGCGGCGCCTGGCCGATACCCTGCTGGCGCTCGACCACGACCACCACTGCCGCGCCATCGTGCTGGCCTCGGGCGTCGGCGCGTTCTGCGCCGGCGCCGACTTCAGCGGCACCGGCCAGGGTGAAGTCGCCAGCGACCCCGCCGCCTTCTATGTGCATGCGATGAAGCTGTACCGCAACCGCAAGCCCATCGTCGCCGCGGTCGCGGGCGCCGCCATCGGCGCGGGGCTCGGGCTGGCGCTGGTGGCGGATTTCCGCGTGACCTGCGCCGAGGCGCGCTTCAGCGCCAACTTCAACCGACTGGGCTTCCACCCGGGTTTCGGCCTGAGCCTGACGCTGCCGCGCTTGGTGGGCGAGCAGCAGGCAGCGCTGCTGTTCTACACCGGCCGGCGCATCACCGGGACCGAGGCAGTCAGCATCGGCCTGGCCGACGAGCTGGTCGCCCGGGACGAGGTCGATGCCCGTGCCATGGCGCTGGCGCAGGAGATCGCTGCCTCGGCCCCGCTCGCAGTGGAAACCACGCGCGCCACGCTGCGCGACGGGCTGGCCGACCGCATTGCCGAGATCAACCAGCGCGAGCTGGCGATCCAGCGCGGACAGTTCCGCAGCGAGGATTTCCGCGAGGGCGTCGCCGCCATGGCCGCGCGCCGCGCCCCCGTGTTCCAGCGCCGTTGAGGGAGGGATCGATGAGCGAAGTAGACAAGCGCGCGCTGCCGGCCGGCCCGCTCGACGGCATCCGCGTGCTCGACCTGACCGCGGTCGTGCTCGGCCCGCTGGCGACGCAGGTGCTGGCCGATTTCGGCGCCGACGTGATCAAGGTCGAAGGGCCCGAGGGCGACCTGATGCGCGCCAATGGCGTGTCGCAGCATGCCGGCATGAGTTCGATCTACCTGGCGCTGAACCGCAACAAACGCTCGGTCGTGCTCGACCTGAAGACCGCCGAGGGCGCGGCGGCGCTGCGCGGCCTGATTGCCGGCGCCGACGTGCTGGTGCACAA
Source organism: Cupriavidus phytorum (assembly GCF_003254285.1). NCBI lineage: Bacteria > Pseudomonadati > Pseudomonadota > Betaproteobacteria > Burkholderiales > Burkholderiaceae > Cupriavidus > Cupriavidus phytorum. Next base: position 718,951 of record NZ_QKZN01000001.1, on the reverse strand, counting down.
CATGCGCGTCGCCGCGATCGAGCGGCTGGGCTTCGGCTACGCCGAGGTGGCGCGCATCAACCCGCGCATCATCTATTGCCTGGCCACCGGCTTCGGCCAGGACGGCCCGCACCGCGACAAGCCGGCCTTCGACGACATCATCCAGGCCGGCTGCGGCCTGGTCGCGCTGGGCTCTGCAGGCGGCGAGCGCCCGGAATACGTGCCCAGCCTGCTCGCCGACAAGACCACCGGGCTGGCGCTGGCCAATGCCGTGCTGGCCGCGCTGCTGTACCGCGAGCGCCACGGCGTGGGGCAGCTGGTCGAGGTGCCGATGCTCGAAACCATGACCGCCTTCGTGATGACCGAGCACCTGGGCGGCCTGACCTTCGACCCGCCACCGGCCGGCGCCGGCTACGCCCGCCTGCTGCAGGGCGGGCGGCGCCCCGCGCCGACCCGCGACGGCTGGATCTGCGCGCTGCCCTACACCGAGCGCCACTGGCAGGCCTTCTTCCGCGCGGTGGGCCGCGGCGACCTGGCCGAGCGCTACGACGTGGCCGACCGCGCGCAGCGCAACGCCAATATCCGCGCGCTGTACGGCCACCTGGCGGAGCTGACGCCGGCGCGCAGCACGGAAGAATGGATGCTGCTGTTCGAGTCGCTCGACATTCCCGCCACGCCCATCTACGGCCTCGATGCGCTGGTCGACCATCCGCACCTGCGCGCGGTCGGCCTGTTCCAGCAAACGCAGCACCCTACCGAGGGCCGCTTGCGTGAACTGCGCCCAGCGGCGCGCTTCTCGGCCACGCCGCTGTCGCTGCGCCGCCATGCGCCGGCGCTGGGCGAGCACACCGACGAGGTCCTGCGCGAACTGGCCATCGCCCAGGAAGCGCGCCAACCCCGATAAACCACCGAGAAGACCGTCATGCATTTTGAACTCGACCAAGAACACCGCATGCTCAAGGACCTGGTCGCGCGTTTCGTGCGCGAGCAGCTGATCCCGCTGGAACCCACGGTACTGGCGCGCGAAGCCGCTGGCGGCCAGATGGCGCTGCTGCCCGAAGAGCAGGCGCGCCTGGACGCGATGTCGCGCGAACTGGGCCTGTGGGGCCTGGATGCCCCGGCCGAGCTGGGCGGCTCGGACCTGCCGACGGTGGCGATGGTGGGCGTCAACGAAGAACTCGGCAAGACCATCACCCCCTATGACCTGCCGCCGGATTCGCCCAACCTGCGCATGCTGATGCTGACCGCGAGCGCGGCCCAGCGCGAGCGCTACCTGGCCCCGTATGCGCGCGGCGAGACCGTGTCGGCGATCGCCATCTCGGAACCGGGCGCCGGCGGCGATCCGGCCATGATGGCCACGCGCGCCGAGCGCGATGGCGACCACTGGGTGCTGAACGGGCGCAAGATCTGGATCAGCCGCGCGGCGCGCGCCGACTGGACCATCGTCATGGCCGTGACCGACAAGGCCCGTGGCGCGCGCGGCGGCATCTCGGCGTTTATCGTCGAGCGCGGCACGCCGGGCCTGCGGGTCGAGCGGCGCATCCCGATGATCGGCGGCGCGTCGACCTATGAAGTGGTGCTGGAAGACTGCCGCATCCCCGCCACGCAACTGCTCGGCGCCGAGGGACAGGGCTTCGCGCCGATGCAGGCGCGGCTGTCGACGCGGCGCGTGCAGATGGCGGCCTGGTGCATCGGCCGCGCCCAGCGCGCGCTGGACATGATCTGCGAGTACGCCCCGCAGCGCCAGACCTTCGGCGCGCCGCTGGCGCAGCGCCAGGCGATCCAGTGGTGGGTGGCCGACGCCGCCACGCGCATCCACGCCTGCCGGCTGATGACCTACGAAGCCGCCACCCGCATTGACGCCGGGGAAGAAGCACGCACGCAGGTGTCGATGATCAAGGTGTTCGCCACCGAAATGGCCTGGGACGTGATCGACCAGGCCATGCAGACCTTCGGCGCGATGGGCATGACCAAGGAGCTGCCGCTGCAGCAGATGGCCAACGAGACCCGGCTGATGCGCATCTACGAAGGCCCCAGCGAAGTGCACCGCTGGGTCATTGCGCGCGACCTGCTGGGCCTGCGCCGCTAGGCCCGCATCGATCCCTTGCACCGGCGGAGACACGCCGGGCATTCCACCGTCAGGAGACCGCCATGCAACAGGCTTTCCGTTCCCGTCGCCGCTTCCTGGGACTCTTTCCGGCCGCACTGGCGCTGCTGGGCGCAGCGACGCCGCCGGCAGCGCGCGCGGCCGATGCCGACACCTTTCCGGCCCGGCCGATCCGCTTCATCGTGCCCTTCCCGTCGGGCAGCGGCACTGACACCACCGCACGCATGTTTGCCAAGAAAATCGGCGAGCTGACCGGCCAGGGCGTGGTGGTCGAAAACAAGCCCGGCGGCAACGGCTTTATCGGCGTGCAGACCGCGCTGAACGCGCCGGCCGACGGCTACACCGTCTTTATCGGCAGCAATTCCACGCTGTCGACCAATGCCGCCACCTTCCGCAAGCTGCCGTATGACCCGTTGACGGACTTTGCGCCGATCACGCTGCTGTCGCGCGGGCCGTGCGTGATCATCGTGCCGGCCGGCTCGCCCTACCGTACGCTGTCCGAGCTGCTGGATGACGCGCGCAAGCGTCCCGGCGCGCTGAACTACGGCACGGGCTCGATCTCGTACACGCTCTATTCGGAATGGCTCAACGAGCTGGCCCGCATCAAGACCACGGCGGTGCCATACAAGGGCGCCGGCGATGCCATCAATGGCGTGATGGCGGCCAATGTCGATTTCGCGGTGGTCGATGCCACAGGCGCAATCGAGCTGGCCCGTGGCGGCAAGGTGCGCGCGCTGGCCTACACCGCGCCGCAGCGCTCGCCGCTGCTGCCGGACGTGCCGTCCATCGTCGAGGCCGGCCTGCCGGATTTCCTGGCCTACAACTGGGTCGCGGCAGCGGTATCGGCCAGGACGCCGGCGGCGGTGGTGAAGCGGCTGCAGGACCTGTTCATGCAGGCCGGCAATGCCGCGGATGTGCGCGACTACTACACGCGCCAGTCGACCAAACTGATCTTGTCGTCCCCGGCCGAGATGCGGCAATACCAGAAGGACGAGATCGAGCGCTGGAAGCGGCTCGCAGCGGTGGCGAAGATCCCGCTGCAGTAAGCGCGCCCGGCTAGCCGCTGTGCTCGCGCAGCAGCACCGTCAGCCGCTGCGCCAGCGGCGACAGGTAGGCACCTTCGCGCGTGACCACGCCGATGCGCCGGCGCAGGTCCAGTTCCTCCACGCCCAGCGGCAGCACGCGCAGGCCGCGCTGCATGGCGTCGCCGGCGGCATTGGCGATGCTCAGCATCTGCGTGCCCTGCATCAGCGCGAACAGCGAGCTGCTGCCGAAGTCGATCTCGATGCGCGGCTGCGGCTCCGGCAGGCCACGCTGGCGGAACGCCGCGTCGACCTGCTGGCGCAGCGTGATATGCCGTTCGGGCAGCAGCCATTCCTGGTCGGCGAGGTCGGCCAGGCGCAGCTTGCGCCGCCGCAGCAGCGCGTGGCCCTGGTCGGCCACCACCACCAGCCGGTCGTCGAAGAGCGGCTGCACCGCGAAGGTCGCGGCCAGCGCGCCGGACGGGGTCGGTGCCACGGCCATGTCCAGCTCCCCGGCCGCGAGCAGGTCCAGCAAGTCGCGCGCGAGCCGGCGGCGCAGCCGCAGACGCGCCACCGGGCGCTCGCGCACCAGCTGCTGGCACGCGCCCAGGATCACATCGCCCGGTATCGACGGTGAATAGCCTACGCGCAGGACGCCCTGTTCGCCGGTACGGATGCCCAGCATCTCCTTGAGGCCGTCCTGGTACTCCAGCTGGATGCGCCGCGCGCGCTCGAGGAACCGGGTGCCGGCGTAGGTCGCGGCGATGCCGTTGGCGGTGCGCTCGAACAGCGGCAGCCCCGCCTGCGATTCCACCCGTTGCACTGCCTTGGTCAGCGCCGGCTGGCTGATCCCCAGCGCCTCGGCGGCGCGACCGATGCCCCCGTGCGCCGCCACGGCGAGGATGTATTCGATATCCCGCGTCTCCATTGCCTCACATTCCCGGCGGTTATGGCTTTATAGCCAATGCGTCATTGTGGTGATGCCCGCCATCTTACAGACTACAGCGCACGAGCACACCACCGAGCGTGCAGCAACATCACTCAGCCTTTACCGGAGACAGCATGGGTTTCGCGTATTTCCTGCGCCGCGCCGCGCGTTACTGGGGCGACCTGCCCGCCATCCTCTACCAGGACCAGGTGGTGACCTATCGCCAGCTCGACCAACGCTCGACGCGGCTGGCCAATGCGCTGCTGGCGCTGGGCCTGCGTCCCGGCGACCGGGTCGCGGTGCAGTCGCGCAACCGGCCCGAACTGGTGGAACTGGAATGCGCGCTGTACAAGGCCGGCCTGGTCAAGGCCGCGCTCAACCCCCGCTTTACCGCGGCCGAGGCCAGCGACGTGGTCGAGAACTGCACCCCGCGCGTGCTGATCGCGGGCCCGGGCTATACCGGCTATGACCGCTCCACGGCCGGCTTCGGCAGCATCGAGACCTTTATCGCCATCGGCGCGGCGCCCGCCGGCTACGTCGAATACGAAGCGCTGCTGGCCAACGCCGGCACCACCGCACCCGACATCACCCCGGCGGCCGACGACCTCGCCGTGCTGCATTTCTCGTCGGGCTCCACCGGCAAGATCAAGGCCGCCATGCAGAGCTACGGCAACCGCATGGCGGCGCTGCGCAAGGTAGTGTCCGGCATGGACCGCCCCGCCCGCCCCGGCGACCGGCTGGCGCTGATCGGCCCGGTCACGCACGCCTCCGGCATGCTGATGCAGCCCTACCTGTATGTAGGCGCGACGCTGGTGCTGTTCGAGAAATTCGAGCCGGCGCACTTCCTGGCCGAAGTCGCGCGGCTGCGCATCACCCATGTGTTCATGGTGCCGGCCATGATCAATATGCTGCTGGCCGAGCCCACGCTGGCGCAGGCCGACTTGTCGAGCCTGAAGACGCTGGCCTACGGCGCCGCGCCGATGGCGCCGGCGCGCATCCGCGAGGCCTGGGAACGCATTGGCCCGATCCTGTCGCAGGGCTATGGCGCCAGCGAATCGACCTCTGGCGTCACGCGGCTGTCCACCAGCGACCATGCCGATGCCATCGCCAACCATCCCGAGCGCCTGGCCTCATGCGGCCGCGCGCTGGGCGAGACCGAAGTGCGCGTGGTCGACGAGCACGGCAAGGAAGTGGCGGTGGGCGAGATCGGCGAACTGGTGATCCGCGGCGACGACGTGTTCCACGGCTACTGGAACGCGCCCGATCTGACGCGCGAGACCCTGGTCGACGGCTGGCTGCACACCGGCGACATGGCGCGCGTGGACGAGGCCGGCTACCTGTACCTGGTCGACCGCAAGAAGGACATGATCATTTCCGGCGGCTTCAACGTCTACCCGACCGAGGTCGAGGCCACGCTGTACCAGCACCCCGACGTGCTCGAGGCCTGCGTTATCAGCGTGCCCGACGACACCTGGGGCGAAAGCGTCAAGGCCGTGGTCACGCTGCGCCCCGGGCGCGAGGCCACCGCGCAGCAGCTGATCGCGCACTGCCGCGAGCGCATCGCCGACTACAAGTCGCCGCGCTCGGTCGATTTTGTCGCCGAGCTGCCCAAGAACGCCAGCGGCAAGCTGGCCCGCAAGATCGTGCGCGAACGCTACTGGCAAGGCGTCGGACGCCGCGTCAACTGAACCCGCCGCACCGAGGAAACTGCCATGTTCGACCACCTGACCAACCCCGTCCTGCTGGAAACCCGCGCCGGCATCCGCCGCTTTATCGATGAGGAGCTGCGCCCGCTGGAACAGGAACTCGGCCTGGGATCCGAGGACCCGTGGCCGCGCGAGACCCTGCGCCAGGTCTGGCGCCGCTCCAGTGAGCTGGGCTTCTACGCCGCCTGCCTGCCCACCGCGCTCGGCGGCAAGGGCCTGAACATCCAGGAGCAATGCGCGCTCAAGGCCGACCTGGCCGCGAGCGGCTCGACCCTGGCAGCGCACGTGCTGGGCGACCTGGGCGGCCCGCCGCGCGTGGGCAACATGCTGAAGTACGCCACGCCCGGGCAGCTCGAGCGGTATTTCAAGCCGGTGATCCGCGGCGAGAAATCGACCTGCTTCGCATTGACGGAAACGCATTCCGGTTCCGATGCGCAGAGCATCAAGACCTCGGCCGTGGCCGACGGCGACGAGCTGGTCATCAACGGCGGCAAGCACTACATCAGCGGCGCGCCGTTTGCCGACTTCGCCATCGTCATGTGCGTGACCGACGCCACCGCCGCGCCGCCGGCCATCACTGCGGTGCTGGTCGACCTGGACCTGCCCGGCGTGACGGTGACCAACGAGTATGTGCCGATGTCCGGCCAGCATATCGACGGCGATATCCGCTTCGACAACGTGCGCGTGCCGCGCGCCAACATCTTCGGCGGCGAAGGCAACGGCTTCAAGCTGGGCATGTCGCGCATCAACGTGAACCGCCTGCTGCACTGCCCCAGCATGCTGGGGCTGGCCATGCGGGCCTATCAGTCGTCGGTGGAATATGCCGGCCAGCGCCGCCAGTTCGGCGGCCCGATCGCGCGCTTCCAGGCAATCCAGCACATGCTGGCCGACATGGCCGCGGCGCTGTGGGCCTGCGAAAGCATGATCGCGCACACCGCCGCGCTGGCCGACGCCGGCGCCGACCTGCGCATGAAGGCCGCGGCGTGCAAGCTGTTCATCTCGGAGCGCTGCTTCGAGGTGGCCGACAAGGCCGTGCAGATCCACGGCAATGTCGGCGTCACGCGCGGCCATCCGGTCGAGCAGACCTTCCGCAAGCTGCGCATGTTCCGCATCTTCACCGGCACCAGCGAGATCCAGCGCAACACTATCGCGCGGGCTATCCTCGAACCGCTGCAACAGAATGCCTGACCGTGCCGGCGGCGCGGTCGCCGCCGGCATCCGGATCCCGGCCACAGCACAATACGACAAGACCACGGAGACCAAGCATGAACCGCCGAAACTGGCTTGCCACCGCCGGCGCCGCCGCGCTGGGCAGCCTGCTGCTGCCGGCCCGCGCCGCCAGCGCCGCATCCTCTTACCCCAGCCGCCCGATCCGGCTGATCGTGCCGTTTATCGCCGGCAGCACGCCGGACAACACCGCGCGCACGCTGTCGGCAGAGCTGGGCAAGAAGCTCGGCCAGCCGCTGGTGGTCGAGAACATGCCCGGCGCCGGCGGCATCATCGGCGCCGGCGCACTGCGCCGCGCCGCGCCCGATGGCTACACGCTGGGCATCCTGGCCAACTCGCACGTCATCAACGTGCACATGTACCGCAAGATGCCGTACGACCCGACCCATGACTTCACGCCGATCACGGCGTTGTCGGGCGGGCCGTCGGCGCTGGTGGTGCCGCTGTCCTCGCCCTACAAGAGCGCGGCCGAGCTGGTCGCGGCGATGAAGAAAGAGCCGGGCAAGTTCAACTACGGCTCCGGCGGCAAGGGCAGCATTGCCCATCTGGCCGTGGAAACCATGCTGCACCAGACCGGCTGCGACGCGGTGCATATTCCCTACAAGGGCGCGCCGGAGATCATCACCTCGATGCTGACCGGGCAGACCCAGTTCGGCATGCCGGTGCTGGGCACCGCGACCCAGTACGTGCGCAACAACCAGGTCAGGGTGCTGGCCGTCACCGCCGCCGCCCGCTCCCCGTACTTCCCCGACGTGCCGACCATGGCCGAAGCGCTGCCACCCGGTTTTGTCATCGACAACTGGAGCGGCCTGTTCGCGCCGGCCAACTTCCCCGCCGAGCTGGCGCAGAAGCTGCACGCCGCGGTGCGCACGCTGCAGAGCGCCGGCGTGTTCGACGCCCAGCTCAAGGCCAATGCCGGCGAACTGCGCCGCAGCGCGTCGCCGGCGCAGTTCGGCACCATGGTGGCCAGCGACAACGCGCGCTATGCCGACCTGATGAAGTCGATCGGCATGACCGGCGACCTGGGCTGATACCGCTGGACTGCTCCCTGCGCCGCACGCCATTCCGCGCGTGCGGCGCTTGTGTTTTCCCCTTTCCCCGGAGGCTCCGCATGAAGCCAGCATGGTCTTGCCTGAACGACGTCACCATCCTCGACGTCAGCCAGTTGCTGCCCGGCCCGCACGCCTGCAGCCTGCTGCGCCAGCTTGGCGCGGAGGTGATCAAGGTCGAGCAGCCGGGCAGCGGCGACACCGCGCGCCAACTGGGCGCGCATGTGTATGCGCAGTTCAATCGCGGCAAGCGCTCGGTGGCGCTGGACCTGAAATCGGACGCCGGCCGCGCGGCGTTCCTGGACCTGGTGCGCGATGCCGACGCGGTGGTCGAAGGCTTCCGCCCCGGCGTGATGGCGCGACTGGGCTTGGGCTATGACGCGCTGGCGGCGGTCAATCCGGCCATCGTGCTGTGCTCCGTCTCCGGCTTCGGCCAGACCGGGCCGTACGCCAGCCACGCGGGGCATGACCTGAACTACCTGGCGCTGGCGGGATACTGGGCCACGCCGGTGCAGGTGCACGATGCGGTCGCGCGCCCGCGCGTGCGGGTGTCGGATTACGCAGCGTCGGGCTACGCCGCGTTATCGCTGGCCGTGGCGATCATGAGCGCGCGGCAGCACGGACAGGGACAGCATCTAGATGTGTCGATCCACGATGCCGTGCTGTCGTGGACCGCCCATGGCGCCTGGACGGCGCGCGCGCACGAGGCCTCGCCCCATGCATCATCCACCGTGATGCCGGAAAACGACCTGTTCGAAACTCGCGACGGACGGCACCTGGCAATGGGCATCCTGGAGAACAAGTTCTGGGACAACCTGTGCGCGGCGCTGGGCGACGCGTTCCCGGCCCTGCGCGATCCGCGCTTCGCCACGCGCGCCGGGCGCGGTGGGCACAAGGTGGAGGTCAATGACCTGCTGGCGGCGGTGTTCCGCACGCGCGACCTGGCGGCATGGGGGGACTTCTTTGCCCCGCTCGATATCCCGTTCTCGCCGGTGCTGGGGGCTGGCGAGCTGTTCGAGGATGCGCATGTGCGGGCACGCGAGGTGGTGCGGCGGGTTGAGGGCGGGATTGCGGTGAGATTTCCGGTGAAGTTCTCGTTGGGGTTGCCGGATGGGGATGATTTTGTGGCAGAGGTGGGGCAACACAATCCGCGGTAGCGGCGTCATGCCGTTGCGCTCGTCGTTCCCGCGAAGGCGGGAACCCAGTGACTTTGAAAGACGCTGGATTCCCGCCTTCGCGGGAATGACGAGGGTATTTTTGTCCGCGGCGCCTCAGCGTTTCTCGTCGAGCAGGTCGTTCAGGATCTCGTCGAAGGTCGCCTGCGCGTCCTCCAGGGCCTGCAGCGCAGCGTCGAAGGTCTGCAGCGCGAGTTTCGACGGCTTGCCGCTGCCCTGCGGCGGATAGTGAGCCTGCAGCGCGGTGAAGGCGACCTGCACCTGCCGCGTGGCCGCAACCACGCGTTCCATGGCCTGCGCCTCTTCGGCGCGGTATTGCTCGTGTTTCTGTTCGCTCATGCCGGTTGGCTCCCTTGGCTCCCTTGAAGGCGCGTCGTCTCGGTGGGGTGCGCGCGCCCGAATGAGGCATATCGTACAAGAACTGCGCGGGCCGGCTTGCGCCGCGGCCACGCCGCCGGCAAAAATAAGGTAGGCTGCGCGGCTGGGCGGCAAGGCCGGCGCACACGCGCCACGCCTGGCCGCGGCCACTGACGAATGCCATGCCACTGACCACCCGCCGCGCGCTGGCGGCCGCGCTGATGACCGCCAGCGGCTTCGCCTGCTACTGGACCTACCTGACGCTGAACCAGGACCGGCTGCTGTTCGACGCGCGCCGGCGCCCCCCGCGCGACCTGCCCGACGGCATCATCGGCTATTCGCACCTGATCCCGGGCGGCGTGGTGCGGGGCTATATCTACCACGCGCCCGGCGACGCCGTGCGCGACCTGCTGTTCTACCTGCCTGGCCGCGGCGAAGATGTGCTGGAAACGCTGCAATATGCGCGCTGGCTGCCTGCCGGCATGGGCTTCGCCACCTACGATTACCGCGGCCTGGGCCACTCCGACGGGCGCCCGTCCGAGGGCGCGGCGGTAGCCGACGCGAGCCAGTTCCTGCTGCATGTGCGGCGCGTGTTTCCGGACGCGCACGTGCACGTGGTGGGCCGCAGCCTGGGCACCGGCGTGGCGATCCAGCTGGCCGACCTGCAGGATTTCGAGAGCCTGCAGCTGATCACCCCCTACGACTCGCTGCTCGAGCTGGTGCGCAAGCGCTTTCCGCTGGTGCCGCTGCGCCAGCTGATGCGCCACCACTTCGACTCGATCTCGCATTGCAAAAAGGTCGTGCAGAGCACCAAGGTCCTGCTGGCCGCCACCGACGAAGTGGTGCCGCATGCCTGCTCGGAACGGCTGATGGCGGCCTGGCCCGGCCCGGTGGCGCTGCAGACCGTGCCGGATACCGATCACTTCACCATCATCGAACGCGAGGAAACCTGGTTGTCGCTGTGCGAATTCGCGCGCCAGCACAGCCAGGCGCGCCTGCGCGTGGCCGCGGTCCAGCCGGAGCCGCAGCCAGCACCGCGGCCGGTATCGCCGGAAGTCTCGCCGGATGTCTCGCCACCGCAGCCGGACGACCATGACGAGCTGGGCAATCCGCTGCCGCTGGCGGCCAACCGCTGAGCGGGCTGCCGGGTCGGTCATTTGCAGCAGGTAAAATGCGGCCCATGAAAAAATTCGCAGTCAAGGCAGGCGGCGCCGCACTGGCGCTGGCTGCCGCCGGTGCCTTGCTGGCCGGTTTTGCCGCCGTGGTCAGCCTGCGGCAGCTTCCTCCCGTCGATGCGCTGCGCGACTACCGGCCCGATGTGCCGCTGCGCATCTACACCAGCGATAACGTCCAGATCGGCGAGTTCGGCAGCGAGCACCGCGAGTTCATTCCCTTCGAGCAGATCCCGCGACAAATGGTGCAGGCCCTGCTCGCGGCCGAGGACGACCAGTTCTACCAGCACCAGGGCATCGACATCCCCGGCGTATTCCGCGCCGCGCTGGCCAACCTGGGCCAGGGCTACGCGCAGGGCGCTTCCACTATCACCATGCAGGTGGCGCGCGCCTTCTACCTGTCGCGCGAGAAGACGCTGGCGCGCAAATGGTACGAGATGCTGCTGGCCTGGCGCATCGACCACGCGCTGCCCAAGGACCGCATCCTCGAGCTGTATATGAACCAGGTCTACCTGGGCGAGCATGCCTATGGCTTCGGCAGCGCCGCGCACGCCTACTTCGGCAAGCCGCTGGCGTCGCTGTCGCTGGCCGAGACCGCGATGCTGGCGGGCCTGCCGAAGGCGCCTTCGGCGGTGAACCCGGTGGTCAATTTCGCGCGCGCCAAGCGGCGCCAGGAGTATGTGCTGGGGCGCATGCTGGCGCTGGGCATGATCAGCCAGGACGATTACCGCGAAGCCCGCGCCGCGCGCCTGGCCATCAGCGACGACAGTCCCGGCAGCTTTGCCGGCCATGCGGAGTACGTGGCCGAGCTGGCGCGCCAGCTCGCGCGCGAGCGCTTTGGCGACGAAGCCTACACGCGCGGCCTGAACGTCTACACCACGGTGTCGTCGGTGCGCCAGACCCTGGCCTACGATGCCGTGCACGGCGGACTGGAGCGCTACGCGCGCCGCCACCGCAAGTTCGTCAAGGACCTGTCGCAAGGGCCCCAGGCCGCGCTGGTGTCGCTCGACGCCGGCACCGGCGCGATCGAGGCCATGGTCGGCGGCGCCGATTTTGCCGCCAGCCGCTTCAACCACGCCACCCAGGCGCTGCGCCAGCCGGGCTCGACCTTCAAGCCCTTCGTCTATGCCGCGGCGCTGGAGCGCGGCGTGTCGCCCGGCACGCTGATCAACGACGCGCCGCTGCCGGCTGGTTCGCGCTGGCAGCCGTCCAACGACGACGGGCGCTTTGTCGGCCCCATCAGCGTGCGCCAGGCGCTGGCCGAATCGCGCAACCTGCCCGCGATCCGCACGCTGCAGGCGATCGGCATCCCGTATGCGGTGGAATTCGCCGGCCGCTTCGGCTTCTCACCCAGGCGGCTGCCGCGCTACCTGCCGCTGGCGTTGGGCACCGGCACCACCTCGCCGCTGCGCCTGGCCGCGGCCTATGGCGTGTTCGCCAACGGCGGCCACCGCGTCGAGCCCTACCTGATCGAGCGCATCACCGACAGCGACGGCAACGTGCTGTTCAGCGCCGCGCAGGACGCGCAGGAACGCGCCGCGCCGCCGCCGGTGATCAGCGCGCGCAACGCCTTCGTGATGGACAGCCTGCTGCGCAGCGTGGTCGACACCGGCACCGGCACCGGCGTGCGCCGCTACCTGCGCCGCGACGACGTGGCCGGCAAGACCGGCACCACCAACGACTCGGTCGATGGCTGGTTCGCCGGCTATGGCGGCGGCGTGGTCACGGTGGCGTGGATGGGCTATGACGACAACCGCAGCCTGGGCGAGCATGAGTTCGGCGCCACCACCGCGCTGCCGGTGTGGGCGGCCTACATGGAAGGCCGCCTGGCCGGCGTGCCGGAGGCCGGCATGCAGGCGCCCGCCGGCCTCGTGCAGGCGCGCGGCGACTGGATGTACGCGGAGAATGCCGACGGCAGCCAGGGCATCGCCGCGATCGGCTTTCCGCCCCCTGCGCCCGCCACGGCGCCGGCCAGCCTGCCCTTGACGGATCCGGTCGCAAGCAACCTCGACGGCACCTCCCAGGCGTCGCCAGCGGCTCCGGCGACACCCACCCCCGTGACCAGCGCGGCGCCAGCCGCCACCACGCCGGCAGCGCCTGCCGAGAATCCGCTGTAAACTCCCGGCTTTCCCGATTTCCGCCCCGTTCCCGATGTCCAGCCACAGCCCGCTGCTGATCTGGTCGGTCGCCGCGCTGACCACCGCTGGCGTCCTGTTCCGCCCCTTCCGCCTGCCCGAAGCCTTCTGGGCTGCCGGCGGCGCCCTGCTGCTGTGCGCCACCGGCCTGATGGCGCTGTCCGAGGCCTTCGCCGCGGTGCTGCGCGGCTACGACGTGTACCTGTTCCTGGCCGGCATGATGCTGATCTCGGAACTGGCCCGCAAGACCGGCCTGTTCGACCACGTTGCCGCGCTCGCCGTGCGCCAGGCGCGCGGCTCGGCGCCGCGGCTGTTTCTGCTGGTGTACGGCTTCGGCACGCTGGTGACGGCATTCATGTCCAACGACGCCACCGCCGTGGTGCTGACGCCCGCGGTGCTGGCCGCGACCCGCGCGGCGCGCGTGCGCCAGCCGCTGCCCTACCTGTACGCCTGCGCCTTTATTGCCAACGCGGCCAGCTTCGTGCTGCCGATCTCCAACCCGGCCAACCTGGTGATCTTCGGCGAGCGCATGCCGCCGCTGGCCGGCTGGCTGGCCAGCTTCGCGCTGCCATCGCTGGCGGCGATCCTGGCCACGCTGGCGGCGCTGTGGTGGACCCAGCGCGCGGCGCTGGCCGAACCCATCGCCGCTGACGTGCCGGTGCCGCCGCTGTCGCGGCAGGCATGGCTGAGCGCGCTCGGCATCGTGCTGACCGGGCTGGTGCTGCTGGTGGCCTCGCTGCGCGGCAACGCGCTGGGCTGGCCCACCTGCGCCGCGGGCGTGGCCACGCTCCTGCTGGTCTGCGCCACCCGGCGCGAACTGCTGTGGCCGACGCTGCGCGAAGTGTCATGGGGCGTGCTGCCGATGGTGGCCGGCCTGTTCGTGCTGGTGGCGGCGCTGGAGCAGACCGCGGTGATACGCCATCTTGCCGACGCGGTCGCGGCGGCCTCGCGCGACGGCGGCGCGCTGGCGCTGCTGGGCGTGGGCGCGGTGGTGGCGCTGGCGGGCAATGTCGTCAACAACCTCCCGGCCGGACTGATCGGGGCGTCGGCGCTGGCGGCGGGGCAGGCCTCGCACGCGGTCAGCGGCGCGGTATTGGTCGGCATCGACCTGGGCCCCAACCTCTCGGTCACCGGCTCGCTCGCCACGCTGCTGTGGCTCACTGCGCTGCGGCGCGAGGGGCATATGGTCAGCGCCGGCCAGTTCCTGCGCGTGGGCGCGGTGGTGATGCCGGCGGCAATGCTGCCGGCACTGGCGCTGCTGCTGCTTTAGGCCGTCGGCCTCAGCCGCTGGCGGGAACCTGCGCCGCGGGGCTGCGCGGCGCCGGCGACAATGGCCGCCGCAGTCCGCCCGCGCCGTGGCGCACGGCACTGGCATGGTGTTCCGCGACACCGGTTTCCACCGGCGTGGCCGGTACCGGCACTGTCACCACATGGAGCAACATCAGGCTGCTGCACGGAAAGGCGATCGGCATGATGAGGTGGATCCCGACAAAGCGTCAGGCCGCGCTTGGCCGCGGCCGGGTGCCGGCAGCCTGCAACGGGCTGCCTGGTGTTGTGCAGACATTATGTGGGCTTGTCGGCGCCGTGCGTGGCAGGCTTGAGCGATGTCACGAACTCTTCATGGAAAGCGCATCGGTTGTGGCGTATCCGACCCACCGCAACGGCCTTTCCCAGCCACCGCGCGGGTTGTGAGGCCACCGCATCTGCCATATAGTGAATCCGGCACACATCCGCTGCGCAGCCATTCACGCCATCACCGCCCCCATCCATGAACAGCAAGGACGCAGCGCACCGCGCCAAGGACAGCAACGCCGGCGACACCGGCGGCGAGAAGGCCGGCCATCCCGCCGCCAGTGTCTCGGCCCGCATCCGTGCGCGGCTGGAGGCCGCGCAGGAGCGCTTCCACGCCAACGACAATATCGCGCGCTATATCGAGCCCGGTGAAATGGAGCAACTGCAGGCCGAAGTCCAGGCCCGGCTGCACGACGTGCTGCGGGCACTGGTGATCGACGTCGACAACGACCATAACACGCAGGAAACCGCGCGCCGCGTGGCCAAGATGTATTTAAAGGAAATCTTTGCCGGCCGCTATGCCAAGCCCCCGCCGGTGACGGAATTCCCCAACGTCGGCCAGCTCAACGAGCTGATGATCGTGGGCCCGCTGCGCGTGCGCAGCGCCTGCTCGCACCACCTGTGCCCGATCATCGGCAAGCTGTGGATCGGGGTGATGCCGAACCAGCATTCCAACCTGATCGGGCTGTCCAAGTACGCGCGGCTGGCCGAATGGATCATGTGCCGCCCGCAGATCCAGGAAGAGGCGGTGGCGCAGGTGGCCGACCTGCTGCAGGAAAAGATGAGCCCCGACGGCCTCGCCATCGTGATGGAGGCCGAGCATTTCTGCATGCACTGGCGCGGCGTGCGCGACACCGACGCCAAGATGACCAACAGCGTGATGCGCGGCTCCTTCCTGAAGGACGACAGCCTGCGCCGAGAATTCCTCACGCTGCTGAACCAAAACCGCGGCTAGCGGCCAGCGCGCCGGCCGCCACACGGAGCGCCACACGCAGCGCCATTACCGGAGCGCCACGACCATGCTAGTCCGCCTGCTCTATGCCAGCCGTGCCCGCCAGGCCATCGATGCCGCCCTGCTCGATGCCATCCTGGCCGCCAGCCTGGAACGCAATCCGCGCCACGGCATCACCGGCGTGCTGTGCCATGGCAACGGCATCTTCCTGCAGGCACTGGAGGGCGACCGGCAGGAGGTCTCGCAGCTGTTCCAGTCGATCGCGCGCGATCCGCGCCATCACGACGTGACCCTGCTGCATTTCGAGGAAACCTGCACGCGCGACTTTGCCGGCTGGGCAATGGGGCAGGTCAATGCGGCGCGGCTCAATACCGCCACCCTGCTCAAGTTCTCCGCGCGCGCCGAGCTCGATCCCTACCGTACCGGCGGCGCGGCCTCGCTGGCGCTGCTCAAGGAGCTGATCGCAGGCGCGTCGGTGGTGTCGCGCACCGGCGAGCGCGGACGGCACTGAGCCGCGCCGCGGCGCCGCTACACCGTGACCGGCCCGTACAGGCCGCATTCGAGGTCGCTCTCGAACTCTTCCATCCATGCCGTGCCGGCGCCGGCTTCATAGACGCTGGTCTTGTCGGTGCCGACGCGGCGCACGCTGACGCGGCGCGCGCCATCGCCGTCGTGCTCGTCGGTAATGTCGAACATCTCCGCCGCCAGCCCGACATGCCTGCACGCGTCCAGGACCTGCTGCTGCTCGTCGGCGGGAAATTCAGTGAACGGTCTCGTTGCCATGGCATCCTCCGTCAAGGTTGAGATCGCCGCTTGCGCGCAGCGCGAACGCGCGTGGCACCGCAGGCGCCACGCATGAAGCGGCACGCGCGCCGGCATCCGGCCGGCGGCGCGTCCGCACCCTGCTGGGATCTTGTTATTCGAGACTCAGCTCTTGCGCTGGGTCACCGCCACGAACGGCGCCGGTGCGTGCTGCACGGACTGGCTGCCGCAATTCGGGCATGGTGGATGGGCAGAGGCATGTTCCGCGAGATGTTCGGTCTTTTCGAACACATGGCCGCACTTCTCGCAGCGGTATTGATAGACGGGCATGGCATTCCCCCACGCGGTGCACACGCCGCGGGGCGCGTGTCAGCTTCATTCTAGGACAGCGGTCCGCGCCGCCAAGCGCCAAAATGCCGCTGCGCCGGCATGCGGTTGGCGCGTGTGGCCAGCGATGTCGTCACCGCGGCACTTTGCCCTGCATTGATCTTCCGCAATGGCTGTATCGCAAGACAAGCACCGGAATCCTGCGCAAACCGAAGTCAGGCCGGCACAGCCTGCCCCTTATCTTCCAGAGATGTCATTGCATTGGCCGGATCCGGTCCCCTGCGCGATCCCGCGGCATCCGCGAACTAGCCGAATTCCGATTCAGCGAGGCGTGGAATCTGGCCAGAATCCGAGTCTTGTGATGACGCCACCGCACGGCGACACCAGCCGCAACCGGTTGCCGTCTCACCCGGAGATTGCCCATGAACGACCAAGTCCTGCGCGTTGCCCTGGCCGACGACCACCCGCTGGTGGTGGCCGCACTGCGCGACTGCCTGCAGCGCAGCGCGCGCGTCCGGATCAGCGCCGAATGCCGCAACGGCACCGAGCTGCTCGGCACGCTGGCGCGGCATCCCGCCGATATCGCCATCACCGATTTCTGCATGGGCCAGGGCGATGCCTCGCTGGACGGCTTCAACCTGCTAAGCCGGCTGGCGCGCCGCCATCCGGCGACGCGGGTGGTGGTGATCAGCGCCCGCTCCAATGCCGCCATCGTCCGCCGCGCGATGAAGCTGGGCGTGCGCGGCTTCGTCAGCAAGGAGGATCCGCTCGAGGAAGTGGTGCGCGCCTGCGCCCACGCCGCGTTCGGCAGGGGCTGCTTCTGCTCGCCCTCGGTGCACGCGGTGCTGCAGCGGGCGGCGCTGCCCGGCACGCCCGCGCGGGAGCCGACCCAGCGCGAGCTCGAGGTCATCCGGCTCTATGCGCAGGGCGCGCAGCTGACCGAGATCGCCGCCAAGCTGGGCCGCTCGGTCAGCACCATTTCCAGCCAGATGTCCCGCCAGAATAGATTTTGTCAAACTCGTTGTTTGAGATCGTCAAAGCAGGCGCAACCGGCTGGAAACCCTTGTCGCGCCTGGCTTTGACAAAACTCTCCCGAGTTGCTCAAAGTACTTGATATCGAGCAGGATGTACGGAACTCCTGCTCAACTGAGCCAGCGAGGTTGCGAGAATAGATTTTGTCAAAACTCGACCGACCTCGGGCGATTTGACCGTTTCAGGCCTCACACTCCCTGTCAATCACGACCGACCCGACAGTGGAGGCTCACTGCGCCCTACCGCACGGCGAGAACTGTCCGACGCCGAACTTGCTGCTAACTCAGCAGGCCGTCGACTCTAAAGCTCCATGAGACTCGAGCCACGCCACAGGCCGAGCAAGAGAGCTTCAGACTGGTAGAGTGGCTCACAACATGGGACTAGTTGCCAAGCCCTGTAGACGCAGTGCTCTCGGGCCACAGTCGATCATTTTAGGACCGACCCCAGCAGCTTTGCCCCAATGGACTTCAGATACGCCCTAAGATCGAATTTCTCCTTGCCGATGCCACGAGAGTTCATGGGCGGCGGCACATAGGCATCCTCCTTCGACGAAGGAGTGGCGAGGCCCCCAACAGCCAGCTGCGTAGTCCCGACCCCAAAGTTCTCAAGCTCGACGCCTTCTTCATCCTCCCCATCGTCGAAGGAACTGGTTATCTCACGTTGCCGCTTCGCTTTCAACACGCGCCTGCGTATGCCCTTGGCTTCCTCTTCACCGCCTTCCTCACCATAGGTACGAATGCTGCGACTGGTGGCCGGCAAGTCGATCCACTGAATTTCATTATTCTCGTTCACTCGCTTCCATTTCGCGACAAGACACGTCGGATCAGATGGAAATACAACGTCTATTCTAAAATCGATGCCCGGATTTTGCGCGGCCCATTTCTCCGCATCCCTTAGAAGGAGGTCAACTCCGTCGTGTCGCCTATCATCGCATCTAGGCCTTGCCCCGTACCAAATTGAACTGTGCCGAATCTTTCCTCCGATAACTTTGTATGACCTACATTTAAGCACGCCAAGAGCGAGCGTCTTGCGGTCAATGGCTTTCGCGCCATCGGCCACTCTCGCCTCCTGCCGCGCTCGGTGGATTTCGGCGGGTGTTGGCGGAACATTAGCCAGGATCATCGATCGGGATAGCGCAAGCTCATCGGTTCGGTTCCTCAGATTCAATTCATTGACGCTACAAGCGACTATTCGGTTGAGTGTCGGCAACTCCATCTCGATACATCCGCAACGGTTCTTCTTCACTGCTCCACCAAACGTCTTCATCGAATTATCAGTTCCGAAGCCTTCTACTTCGGAGCCCCGCTCCCTGGCTACCAAGCGTTTCATCGAAAGATATCCGATCGGAAGTGCAGCGAACCGCTTCTGAAGGTTCGCCTCGAGTTTCGAAGAAATTTCCAGCTTCTTCTTAATTCGATTCTTTAGCAACCCGTTGGCACCTTCAACACTACCTTTGTCGACGGCGGTGTAAGGGCGAGTCGCGGTAACATCCATCACGGCAGATCCGGTCACATACATCGTAGCCATTTTGCTAAATCCAGGCCCCCTGTCAACGACAACCTCGTCAAATGCTCCTGACACGATTCCCTTCATCTTCGACGGATCTAAACCAAGCCACCTGAGGAGTGGCGCTTTGTCACATATCACCCAATAGAGGCACTTTCGATATCCTTCCGACCGCTCCTTACCAAACATTACAAGCCACGCAACGATTGCGCCCGACGATGGACTACAGGCAACAATGATGGTCGCGTAACCCAAGGTGCGTCGAACGCCACCCTCGTTGACTACGACAATCTTTATGCTACGAAATTCGGTCGCATCCATTTGAATGCTTTCGATAATGTCTGCGTAACGATCCAGCTCTGCCCCTCCCGGTATCGGCCAATTCCTTTTGACTCCCCGAAGCTCCGCGTTACATGCGGCTAGCGTCGCTCTGATAGCCGCTTCGTTCTCCTGGACGAACCTTCGGCGGCGGTAGTGAACCATGAACTCCGAAGGCCTGTCATCAATCTCCTGCGGACTAACTGGCCCTACGTAGAACCTCCGCCGGAACTCGCGCCAGAAGAGCGCACGATCACCAAGTCTGTCCATGACCTTTTCGATATCGATGGCCCCGTTTCGCGATGACGGCGTTTCAAACACCATGCTAATGACCAGTTCGCAAACACGAGCGCGCCAGAATTGCCTCATTCCCCTTCGCGTACGCGGCCCTGGCGATTCCAGTTCATTGGAATCTGGCGCGCCGACCCGCACGGACGTTTCGCTCGGTGCTCGCGATATTTCTGCGGGCGTTTGCTCGCCTGACCGTGGAATGAGCGCGGCAAAGTCGCCCCCGCAGCGAATGCAACGAAAGAATTTCCTCTTGAGTTCTTCTTTAGTCACGCCCACGCGGATACTTTCCTGCGCGAACACCGCATCGCGCAATTGATGATCGAGGTAGATGGCGTCAATACCAAACTTGCGGACCAACGGATTGCGTTGCTCCTGGCTTCCTATGATTCCTTCGAGTATTCCCTTGGCCGACTCCCAACGCCTCGCGCTTTCGTCCAATAGGTCCGCCGGCTTGAGGCGGGGGTCAGGCGCCCGCTTCATGACTTTCGCTAAGCGCAGTTCCGCCTCCCATACCCGTTGGGATACCATTTGGGGCGACGAGACGGTATCTTGCACCACCGCAAGACTTTCGCGCATCTTCGTTGATATGAGCTGGCTATCCGGGAGAATCAGCCTCTGCTTCCGTGCGCCCTTCGGCTGCGACAGGTCATACAGCACATAGCCTTCCTGCAGCGGGATTTGTCGATAGAATGAACGTGCCCCTTGCTCGTCCGTCATCTGAACGACGGGGAACGGCGCGTTGGCTTTATCCTGTTGATACATGCGAATTCCTCCGTCGTGAAGACAGCAGTCGAATCGGCAAGTGCGGCGCAACACTGTAGTCGCAATCCACCGGCAGATAACCAAGCACAATGGCAGCATACGTCCATCGATATAGATCATCGAGATCGCATCGGACGCATTGAAACGTTGCGCGAAGATCTGGGCGCGCCTCCATCGCCATAAGCAATCGTTCGAGACGCTTTTTCAACGGCGTCTCAGAGCTTCTCCTCAGGATTGCCGCAATGCCGGCCGCTTGCACTCTCAATAGTTCAATATTGCTCAGCCGCAAGCCAACGTAGAATTTCATGGCATTTTCATACGCGGTAGGGGAAAAGACTGATAGGTCGAGCCTTTCGCACGAAACTCCCAGCTTCGCCAGCTTCTGCACCTTCCAAGGAGCCAACCGCCTGGTGTGGATGGCATGGAGGTGATAGTGACCACGATCCCGCTTCGGCTCAACGGTAATTAGCCGGTCAAGTGTAACGTCTGGCTTGCGCCTGTCACGTGCAGCATCCGTAAGGTAGACCGGCACATAACATCGGACGTCGCACGCGAACGCCAAGGTCTTCAAAGGGAAGTCGAGTTTGCGAAGACCCGCTCCACAATAGACGAACGGCTTGCCTCCCCTCAGATTGGTAGTTTCGCCGTACGTTCCATTGAACGGAGGTGCTGGCGCGAACTCGGCGTGGTTGTAGTTCTTTCCGGTCAAATTTCCGAGAAAGTCCCTAAGCGGCAGTACCAATCTCGGGCCGAGCACGCACGTTTCTGCGAGTGTTCTCAATGAAATATCAATAATCTTCATGGAATTTTTCGGCGTATTCCGACGACATACGTCAGAGAGCTTAGCGTGACAGCTGATGCTAAGCCGACTGATATCTCTTTCTCGCATGAAACTGTGCCTGGGGTTCTACCGAATGAAAAAGTAAGTTCTGAATTTTCGGTTGCATCCGAGCCATCCTCATGGTGTTAAGCGAAATTCCAGTCTCGCGGGAGATCTCAAGCAGGTTGCACCATTGGGCTGGCTGCCTCGCTTTGATGTCCTTCACTGCTCGGCGAATGCGAGCCGCCAATCCGGAAAACTGACCTTTCGAGGTGTGAGCCGCGTTCCGTAGCTTGTGCTTGCTTCTCTTATAGCTGTGCCTATTGAGCCAAGCGTGATCGTTACGCTCTAGCCATCGGACGAGGTGCTCATTATTTCGGACTTGCAGGGCATGGACCGAGAATTTCGGGAACTCGCTGCGCAGGCCGAGCCATGCAGTCCGTGCCTCGTTCCGCACGACCTCGAACTGAGTCCGCGTATAAATCGCTGAAAGCTCATGCCTGACTATGTACTGCTGGACCGTGCTTTTGTGCAGCCGGGTAATCTGGGCCATCTGTTGAATGGTGCACCCGGCCTTAACGAGCGCGGGTAGATCATCACGCACATAACGGCGCCCACCGTCGACTGGCAACTCCCGAGAACGGTAGCTAGCGCGAAAGCGCCAGCCGCTCCATTTTGACTCCTCCAGAAGAGTAAATCGGCTGTTGGATTTTCGAGCAGGTGGACTAAAGCCGAATTCACCTCCGTATTTGACAAAGCAGTCTAGCAGAATGACGTAGACCGGATGTGTGTGCCCAGTCTCATAACGCAACCAGTCCACAATCTTTTTGGCTCTATTTGGGATTTGCGTCAAATTCCGCAATCGAGGATCTCGCACAAATGCATTGCAAAATCCACCGAAATCCGCAGCGAGCGCAACAAGTCTGTACTCAGAAGCCCCCCCTGGGCAGCAGTAGCCGGCTTCCTGGAGAGCAAGCACTAGCCTCTCGGCGACCGCATTGCGTTTGTTTGCTTCAATTGCTAACGCTTGTCCTGTCTGTGCAAAGCACAGATCCTCGCGGCAGGCGACTTCCGGGCAATGCACTGCAGGCGCCGCCCCGGGGACGCGAGGCGTCAGCACGTGACCGCAGGCCCAGCATGCCGAAGTGAACGGGATTTGATGAAAGCAAAGTATCGTTCTAACTCCGAACTCGTCCCAGCCCCTCGGTTCGCACACTGGGCACGTCAGCATCGGTCGCGTATTCTCCACAGTCCAAGCGCGAAACTTTGGTGGCATGTAGAAAACGCTGCCCCCATAAGTTACCCGATCGTATAAGCGCTCCTCATTCTTGCGGGTCATTCCAAGGCTTGCCAAGCCCACGAGTGTGTTCTCCACTTTCATACTGGAAACAATGAACATTCCACCTGAAAGCGTCTCGATTTTGGCCAATGGGACTGTCACTGTGGAGAAGGCTAGCCCCCGGGGGGCTTTGTTCGACTGAAGCTGAGATGAATAGTCCCCTCCGCTCCAGTAAGAGCCGACCAGCATGTCCGCAATGCTGCTTGCCGTTGAAAAGCGAGGAACCTCTACGATGGGCGCTGAAGCGCGTCGATCAGATCTTGGAACCACGGTCGCCTCCGAATCTTTGCACCAACGCTAATGGAAGGCGGTCGCGATTCTGCGAAACTAATGACGTGGGCAGCGTTCCATATTGATGCAGATGATTGATGGCTGCCAACGAGCCCGAGAATTCCTCGAGAATTGTCCGCTTGACGTTAGTTAGTGCGACCGACATTTCCTCGTTCTCAATGTGAATCCGGTGCACTACCAACTGGGCCGCGGCATCCAGCAGTTCTCGGTAACCATAGAGACCGCCCACAATATTTATCCAAGCGGCTGGCGCAGGCCGGTCGGGAGCGACGCATAGCGACATAGTTTCAGCATATGCCCGCGCAAGATCCGCCACTCGGCACAAATTGTAGGCGCCGATTTCCACCGGATCCTGTGGGAAGACCCCTATGAGTTCCTGCCTGCATAATCCAATCGCCGCAGTGGCATAGAGCACAACGCCGATACCCGCTTCGCGAAAAGCAGAGAGGATTTTCCAAAGACTTTTGCCATGATGGTGAGACTCTCGCCACCCGAAAAAGGCGACTACCGCTACGCTAGACCTCAGCAGGACTTTGATTACCTCGGTAATATCGCATTGACCATGCCCCGTCTCCGCTTTTATTCTGCGCTTTTCGTCGAAATTTCCGGCTAGGTCATAGGCATCTAGCACTGCAAACAGAATGTCGTTGTGCTCAACGCCTTTTGACATGCGAACCGGTACTATGGGTAATTGCACATAGTAAATGGGGCGTTCCTTCAGAATCGCTCCTGTTGTGTCGAAGTCGGTCCATGAACGATGGGGAATGGGAGAATTCATGAACCGCAGCAGCGCAAACAGGCCTTTCTCAGCTTGCATGTAGAGCGGCGCACAGATGAGCATGCTGAACCTTATTCCGGGGCGTCCCTGTATCAATTCGGAGCGCATGGAAATTTCGGCCAGCCGATGGCACCAGTCGATGAAGTCTCGTTCCATTGTCGCGGTCACTATGCGCACCCAGGCATAAATGGCATGAAGAATCTCTGCTTCGACCGGCGACGCAACGAAATGACAATAGACACGCTCCGAGATTCGCTCATAGGGCGACAGCTCTCCGTCGATGTCGTGCGACGGCTTGGGCAGCGAAGCTTGGTACAACTTCTCGGCCATGTCCAACGGCGACGCTGGCAATGCCGGAAGCTTTGTCAGAAGCTGGCCGGGTATTGCCGGCGTTGCGGCATCCGGTTTGCGAAGATCCAGCTGACTGCGGAGGACATTCTTCGACTTAGACATCATGCAACTCCCACTGTCCTTTCCCTACGGCAACTCGTTGGCCCATCGTTTGCGCACGACCGGGGCGAGCGAGCTTCCACTGCGTAAGTGCAACTCGCATCTCATGGTCGCGGCCTGCCCGTTCAGCCAATGCGCGAGGGGACTTTTGTGCTTACCCACAACGCCCAAGTCGGCGGACGTCGTGCAAGCTGCCACATAGATCTGGTCCCGCAAGGTGTTCGACGGCCCACTCGCAAGCACCCATTTGGGTTCGGGTCGGCACTTCGCACCCCACCAACAGAAAGCACCGTCTACCGTCTGCTGCTTGCTCGGCGCGCCATCCATCCGCAGGACCAGGTGGCCCTCCCCGACGTGACAATGACCTCAAGGCAAAGGGTGATCCTGCGACTGCGCGAGTGCTTAGCATCGCCATGGATGCGCATCCTTACTTCGTTCGCTCTCTCCAGCTTGCACATCAACTCTGCCTCCGTCGAGGTTGCGACGCGCACACCGGCGTAGAGGCAATGAAGGATTTCTGCCTCGATCTGCGACGCAACGAAGTGGCAACGCGCGCGCTACAGGATGCGCTCGTACGTCGATTGCTCTTCGTCGGCGGTTCGTGAAGGTTTGGGCAGCGAAGCCTGATACAGTTTCTCTGCCGTATCCAACGCCGATTCGGGTAGTGGTGGCAGTTCTGTCAGAAGCAGGGCCGGTATCGCAGTGGCTGTAGTAATCCAGTTTGCGAAAGTGCACCTCGCTATTACGCGAAGCCTCATGAGTGTTTGACATCGCAGACTTTCCTCATGGCTCGTGGCCGGACTAGGTCCCTCTCGTACCGATTGGTTCGTTCATCGTTGCAGAGGGACCTAGACGTAGGTGTTGGCGTTGGCGCTTACCCCCAACAACCCAGGTAGCGGTCAAACGCTATGCAAGCTGCCGCATAGGTTTGGTCCCGCAAGGTGTTCGACGGCCCACTGGCAAGCACCCACTCTCGTACTGGCCTGCACTTGGCTC
Source organism: Cupriavidus phytorum (assembly GCF_003254285.1). Lineage (NCBI taxonomy): Bacteria > Pseudomonadati > Pseudomonadota > Betaproteobacteria > Burkholderiales > Burkholderiaceae > Cupriavidus > Cupriavidus phytorum. The sequence goes on along the minus strand of NZ_QKZN01000001.1, from coordinate 693,898 downwards.
CGCACCGCCGGAAAACTCCTTTGACCGTCTGCTGGCTGCTTGGACCGCCATCCATCCGCAGGACGAGGTAATCCTTTGTTGGCGTGGTGATGACCTGAAGGCAAAGGGTGATCCCGCCGACTGTGCGGCGGCTCAACATCTTCGTGGGCACGCACCCTTATCTCGCTCGCTCCCTCTAGCTTGCGCGCCAACTCGGCGTCCAAAGTGAGCCTGGCATCTGCTCCGCCGATAGCGCTAGCACGTACCAGACGCTGGTATGCCGACACGGCGGCATGGTTCTTTGAGATAGGCATGAGAGTCTCCTCAGGCAATGGACCGCACACGTTTGGACACGGGCACCTCTCCCTGTAGGCGTGCCGGCTTGCACCGATTCGTCTCACGGTCAATCCACCCGGCGGCATTGAGGCGTTCGCTTCAAGAAGCGAACGCGGGAGGGCGCATCGCAAATCCCGATCCGACCGCGGCGTGGCGTGGCGTGGCGTCACGGAGGTATCCTCTGCTGGGTGCAGTTGCATGCTCGCGGAAGCGTCCGTGGCGCGAATCCCCGCTTCCTCATGAGGTATCGCGCACCTGTCCCGGGCCAAGCGACGTTGCATTTGAATCGCCGAGACGGTGCGGAACTGCGCACTTTGGCGGGTAGTGCACCAAACGGATCATGCTCGCCAGCTAGCTGGAGACTGGGTTGAGTATGGATTTTTTGGGCGTAACTGGGGGCGCCCGCGAGCGGGGCTGTCGCCCCGCTGGTCTCGATGAGGAAAACTCCGAATTTGCGATTCCGCTTGCCGTAGGTCTCCGCTACGTAATGTGCACCACAAGACACATCAACAGCTTCGACGATCGGGATAGTCGCGGACGGCAAGCAAAGCTGGGCGAACTCATCGCGTTCACCGGTTGCCAGGTTCCAGTGACGATGGAAGGATAGTCTCCCGGATGGTTCCGGTGAAGAAGGCATTCTGATTTGGAAGGTGGACATGGAGATACTCCATTCACATTTCTGGGATCACAGGCGTAAGCAGTCCTTGACCTACCCAGAATCCTGCCCAATACTTCCGGTGCCAGCCGAGGTATTGGGCGAAAAAAGTAGGCGTCTACCGTTCGAGCGTGCGGGCTCGAAGCGAGAGAAAAAAGGCGCTTAGTTTTGCATCCGAAGGTTTCCTTTGGCGAATCCGATTCGGACTATAGGACATGTTGGGGCCCCGTCAACAAACGGGGCATTTATTTTTGGATGCAAATCTCACCGATTCGTCATTCCTAGCTGCGTCACAACATTTACGCGCTCTTATGCTCACGGCCTCTAGCTCGGCGCGACTCTCTTCGCAGCCGACCCGGAAACCCTTGCGTGGCGCGGGATCTGATGCTATAGCGAGGCGCCTTGACAAAATACGCCTTTAGTGATTACCAGGCTGCCTTTCGAAAAAATTCGTTTAGCATACACCTACCTCAACTCTCAATGAATATGCGCTTCTTCGTTAGTTCGGATTGGCGTTAACAATTTTTTGGAAAAATTCACCGCCCGCACATCCGTAGTTTTTTTCTTTTAATATAAATTCATTGATACGCTCTGCTCCAATTTTCGCATTCCGCCGATTAATTACAATCGCTTAATATTCGACATCTTTTATTCGCCCTTCCTCTGCCAGAGGTGACCAGAATTTCTGCATTGCAATGAGACGCTCTACATCCTCCGACCTGACGTAGAGTGTCGTGGTGTCTAGCGACGCATGACCGACATTCTGCTGGACAATCTGCACCGGCACCCCTGCGTCTAAAGCATGGCTGACATGGGTATGGCGCAACCAGTGGCAGCTGGCGCGGCGCAGTGCCCGCGCCGCAACCACATCGGTGGCCTCGCTTTGCAATGCGCAGTGCTGAAAGAAACCCTTGAGCTGGCGGTGGAGGCTGCTGGCGCTGATGCCGGATTTTGGGCTAGCGGCGCCCTTCGCGCTCACTGTCCGATCATAGCTCGCCAGGGATCCGAGCAGCGCCGCTTCCCCCGCCTCGCGTGGATCGTCAGGCAATCCTCGGGCAGCCAGGTACTGCGACAAGCGTGTCATCCACTGAGTTGAGACGGGCACCCGCCTCACCCTGCCCCCTTTTCCCATCACCGACAGCCACCAGCCCTCCAGCGGCGGCTTTGGCGGTTGGGGCAAACACTCCCAGGTGAGATCCTCGCAAGTGGCAGCGACCAGCTCTCCTAGCCGCAAGCCGGTGTCGTGCAACAGATGCAGCGCAACCTCCAGGCGCTGCGCGGACAACCCGGGCGGCAACTCGTCCAGTTGTTGGCGGAGGAACTGCCATTGGGCATGCGAAAACCCACGGCGAATATCAGGCCCATGCTCCACTGCGCATGGCGGTGCCACAGCCCGCCAGGGATTACCCACCAGGTAGCCCTGGTCGACAAGGAAGGCAAACAGATTGCCGGCGGCGGCGAGCGCATAGGTGCACGATCGCGGCGACAACGGGCCGGCCAAGGGCCGCCATGACACCTTCCAGCGAGGTTGCGCTGGCCGACCGCACCATTGAGGCGGTGGCGCCAGAAGAAACTCGCGGTATGCCGTGGCATCCTCTAGCGTCAAGGACGACAACGCTTTCCGGCGCTCCAACACCGCCCAAAGCAAGAGTCGCTCCGCCTCCTTCTTATAGGCGAGCTGCGTATAGGTAAGCCGCGGCGTGTCCGTGAGCAGGCCGGGTCGCTCTGCGTATGGCGTTGGACGCGCCGAAGCCTTGCCCTTAGCGTCGATCCAGGCCGCTATCGCCTCCGCGTCCGTGCTGGCGTCGAGCAGGCAGCGGTCCCTCGATGCGCGAAAGTGTCCCATGCTGCCGTCCAGTTCAGGCGCCAGCGCAAGCCGCTCCAATGGCATCCATGGCGACACTTCGGCAGCATCCTCTGCCGATGCCGGGGGCAGCGCTTCTACCGCTTCGGAATACGCGGACTTGGGCAGCGGCCCCAAGGTCGCCATGTGGCTTGCCACGAATCGCTCGAGGGCTGCAGCCTTAGTGACCCCGATGCCGCGCAGTCGCCGCCACCAAGCGCCGCCGGCTGCAATTGTGGCATGCAGGTCGCCAAGCGTTCTCACCCCGGCGCTGACCAAGCGCTGAGCCATGGAATCAATCAGCCAGGCCTCGACACCATCTTCTCGCGTTGCTTGCCCCGCCATCTGTGCCTCGAGCGCTGCAATGGCGTCGAGTTGTCGATGCAACAAGCGTGTGCGGCGGCGCTGGCGCGCGAGCGCAGTGCCGAATGCGGATTCATAGGCTGCGAGTTGCTCCGCTTCGCTGGCATCGCCCAATCCTCGCTCCCCGGCGAAGTCCTCCAGGGCTGGTAGCGCCGGCTCCCGTGGCGGCGCCAGGTCAAGCCGCAGCAGTCGCGCGCGGCCGAAGTCCCCGCCACGCACCGCGGCCGCAATCAACTGCGCGCGAATCCAGCCGGACATGCGATGCACCTGGGCGTCATCGCCAGAGTCACCTTCGTCGCGGGCCAAGTACCGCTCCCACAACGGACTGGGCGCCAAGCCTTGGACCATGCCGCGCAGATAGGCAAAGTGGCCGCGATGTAGGCGCGAGCGCGTCACAACGAAGGGACGGGTCGCGTCGGCGAGCTTGCGCTTGGAATGGGTAGCGGACGCCATGGTGCTCTCCGGCCAAGTCGAACAACAGCACGGCGGAGGGGCCGCAAGCGGCTGCCAAGGATCGCTACCGCGGAGGAGGCCTCAGGCGTCGGCCATTTTAGAATACAAAATAAGGCCGCTTATCTTGCACAGTCCATGCGAAAAATCACTGACGCGAAGGGTTCTTTTTTTCCAGTGCCAAGGCGAGACGACTGGCGCCGCCAGCAACGTTGGAGCTTGCCCCGAATGTCGGCCAACCGTAACCGGCAGATTTCTACTCTTACGATGGAACCCAAAGGATAACGGGCAAAATTCTGCCGCTTATGGCTTATGGCCTACCGCTTGACCATCTCGCCTCCGATCCTTAGGGCGAGATCAGCCAACAAGTTGCCGCGCGAACACGCTCTGGAACTGTATGAGGTGAGAGATCTGAGTTCGTCGTCTCACCTTGCCGACAATTGGCCGTCGGTGCACGGCCAAGAAAACGGGCGTCACAAAGGCATAAGGCGGTCCGGCTCGGTTGAACGTCTTGCGAAATCAAGAACAAGTCCAATCCTACCGCGCTTCGACCCGGGGTCATATCGACCGTCATGATCACCGCTTCCGAGTCGGGCCAGCCCCCGGCTTCGCTCGCTCGATGAAGTAGTCCCCCCTAGCATCCATGGCCTGGAATAGGGCAACGCGGCTTCATGGTCGCCCCCGACATAGAAGCGACCTATTTCGGAATGAGCAGATCCGCGGCAGACACGCCTAACGCAGTTGCAACTTTCTCGAGTGTATCTAGTGCAATGTTTGTTGAGCCCACTTCGATTCTTGAGATGTGATTGCGGTCCAGAGCGACCCGGTCTCCGAGTTCTTTTTGGGAGATCCCCGCAGCATCTCGGTAGCGGCGAACCGCTGCACCCACATCCTCGGGCGTCGGAGGTGTCACATGGGATGCAGTAAGGCTTGCCTCAGACATTTTGGCTGACAGCAACTGTCGGGCATCAACACCAAGCGCTACTGCCAACAGTCCAACCTTATCTAGCGCCACGTTGGGCGCCGTTCGCTCGATGCGGCTTATGGACGTCCGGTCGGAATTTAGGCTGGTAGCCAGGTCGTCCTGGGACATACCTCGCGCCTCGCGGAGTCGCTTTAGGTTGTGTGCGAAGTTCTGCCGCAGCGACGCCATGCCATGGAACCGTCAGTTCGAAAGTGACGATATATCCATGATTACAATGTCGACGTCTATAGCATGTAAGTTGTAACTATCTGCATTGTCGTCGTTTACATATACAACTCAAATGCCTACAATGCGATGCTACTAGCTTGGACATGCTGCAAGCCCTGAGGGCCCGGCGGACCTCGTGGTGCTGACACTTCCCCATTGGTATACCTGGCAACGCTCCGACGCCTTCCATCCTTTTGGTCCGGCGACCCCGTGCAACTGTGGCTCCCTGGCTAGAACATGGCGAACCTCGACCGACTGGACTGAAAGAAGTGAACCTCAATGACGTACCCAACGACTTCCCAAGGCGCCCCCTTCCAGGCGCGGTTCCGGGGGGGCAGCCCAAAATCGGCGCGGTCTTGTCAGGAGGCGCGTACATTGCCGGCGAGACGCCCGAGGAACGATATGAGCGCTGGTTCATATGCGAGGACCTTGCAAATCAACTGCTTCCGGTCGCTCGGAAGGACGCTGCGAAGCACCCCCAGCATTCGCCAGACGAGACGCTTAGGCGTGTACGCATATCGGTCGCACGCAAAGGGTGGATCTCACCTGATGAACTGGATTGGCTTTTGCGACGAATCAAGACGCTGCTCCAGTGGTAGCACTAGCGATGCCGGCAGGCTCGGGATCAGGTATCAGAGGTGAACAACGTGCAATCTGGAGATGATGTCGTTCCGCCCTGGCGTTACGTGCCAACGCCAGCGCTCTGGCGCGGCAGGATCGTCACGGACCTACCACCTGTGGTTCAAGCGCTAGGGATGGCAATTTGCCGGACACCTGACGAGCTATTGGCCAGCCGAGCTAGCCTTGGCTATCCCACCTATGCAGTCCGAGCTTCTGACGATTGCGTGACTTGGTACTTCTCTGACGACTTACAGGAGGCAGTTGCGCTGGGATTGAAATGGCTCGAACGAGGTTGCGCACTAGTGCAGATTCCTGAGGAGCAGGATGGCGTCGCTGTCTATGCCTACGTAGCTCGAGGCCTTGAGGATGATCTCGACCACCTTTTCTATAGCCGAGAACTTTGGGATGCTGCAGGCGGAGATATGAACGAAGCGGCAACACCCGAAATCATGACAAGGTTACGCGTTGAACTCTTCAAGTTCATTGCCGAATGGGGATGGCAGTTCACCATGCTGGATTTCTCTAACCCGGCCGATGTAACAGCATATTTGGAGGACTGGGTGAATGAGTTGGAGCCGGAGTGAATCGGGCGCCAAGGCCTTGAAGGCGCCAGGGCTATGACCCCGCGACTCAAGACCGCTATTGCCAAGCTCTATCGGCACAGGCTGGGTGGTGTCCGCCAGGTGTTGGCATTGTCGCGCGCCGAGGCAGAAAGGCTTCCGCGCGTAGCCTGGGTAGGTCTCATTTCCATAACGGCACCGGGCCGTGCCCCTGCGCGCTTGGAGGGCTTCGAGCACGTACTACGCCTGAGTTTTGCGGATGTGGACTTCCACAGCAATACACTGTCCCCGAGAGCTCTGGCAAGGCTCGACGATGCATTCACCGTCGAGCAGGCGAACGCCGTTCGACTTTTCGTCGATTCCCTCCCAAGCAGCATCACCACCATCGTGATCCACTGCGAGGGAGGCTTTTCGAGGTCTTGCGCTGTCACGCTGGCACTGCACTGGCTGTATGGCTACCAGGTGGATCTGGAACGGCTGACACAGGCCAACCCTTCAGTGCTTCGCGTCATGACGGGGAATGCTCCTCTGCGTCGGGAAGCAAGGCGTGGCCGAGCATGAGGTCAAATCTTCCAAATCCGCTGTCCCTGAGCGCAGTCTCACTGGGGCAGCTTATTCCCCAGCAACGTCTTGCATGGGGACTCAGCACAGTCGACGCCGCTCGATATTTGCATCTGCCTATTCGCTCGCTCCACAAGTTGGACAGTCTGACGCAACATTTCGGTTGAACCGAGGTGCGGGCGTAGCGAACTTCGAATACTCTTCAATTCGCTTTGCCATTTTCCTGTCCATAGCAGAGCCACGACCAACTTTGAGCAACGTGGAGGTAAAGCCAGATAAATACCGATGATGTGCTGGAGGAAAACGATGACGACACCCACTGAGCGCGCAGCCGCAGTACTTGGGACGCGTGATTTCCTTGAGCGGCTTGCCCACGTCGGGGACGACAGCATTTCTCGGAACATCGCGCTTCAAGCCGAAACATTGCTGCGTCACTATCCGTCCAACTCGGAAATGGAGGTGATCTGCTTGGCCCTTCCCACATGTTGGCAGATGCCTGTGCGTCAAAAAAATGCCTGAAATGTCTCGGAGCGGTCAGCCACGTACGCCTTCACGCCTCTCCGGGACACTCAGGTTGGATGACGAATCGGACCATTGTGTTGTGCTGTGATGTGATGACGTCAACGAACTCCACCTTGGGACAAGGGAAACGGAACGAACAGCACAAATGACACCCATATCACCGCTGATCCGGGATTGGCTCTTGCGGCGATTCAGGATCGCGACTACAGAGGTAGCAGCAGAAATAACAGCCCAGGGACAGTTAACCATTGAGCACTTTGACAGTTCGTCTCCGACTATGCCCTCCCGCGACTACCAGGGTAGTGGCACAACCGAACGAGTTCGCCATGCAGCCCAGGAAATCGCGGACGTCCACGCGATCTAGCTCGCGAAAGCGCAAAGTTCCAAAACTACCTCGCCCCGCTGAAGACGTTACTCCGCTGAAGGCAGGTATTCGGGCGGCGCTGCATTACGCCGATGACGCAGATACAGCGAGCGCCGGCCCGGTTGCCAAGAAATCAACCGATAGCTGCCCCCTGATGATGGGGCCCCACTTCCTCCAGCTAAAACACCGGCTCGGATGCCGCACAAACAGCAATCGAACCTCCCTCCCGTTAACTGTCACGGTTCCATACCGCGGAGCACACTGGCCAACTTTGGTCTTCAGCTTCTTCACGGTGCATGGCAGGCCCCGCGCTTCGCACGCGACTTTCAGTTCATCGGCGGATTGAACTCCGTACACCAGGCATTGTTCGATGCCGAGAATTCCCCACAGGTCAAAGACCTCACGCCAGCCATCATTGAACTGTTCCGGCTTCGGCCTGTGTCTTCTGCTGGCCAATAGGTCTAGCACGAGGTCGTGATAGACGACGGAGGTCCAAAAGCGGCTCTTCTGCTCCGGCTTCGGTCTGGTTGCTTGAAGGATGGCTCGCTCGATGTTGCGGACGTACTTCGATTCACGCTTGAAATCCATAGAGCAACTCCGATGCAGGACGCGCAAGCCCGATGGTTCTGCGAACAACTTCCCTGCACTCCCCTTCGCAGGGTTCCACTCATAGACACTCTCACCGAGCACCATGGTCTTGACTGCAGAGTGAGCGAAGTCCTTGCCCACCCAGGGCAGCCAAGGGAGCGATGGCCGGCTGGCGAATTGCACGTCGTACGAGAGGTCGAGATACTCCATGATGTGCCACAAGGAATTGAGTCGCGGCATCTTAGCATCGGCGCCTCAGCAAATCGGTGCCTATGCGCTTGGCGTTCATTACGAAAAATGAGCGCCATCCAGGCGCTCGATTGATATTACGACAGTCACAAGCCCTGAGGCTAAGGTGTCGCAGCGGTCTTGAATGTGAGCACGCTTGTAAGGCCTCTCCGTAGCAACCGCTCAACACAGCAAGCCATCACCTTGTCTGTGGCCAGTCATACTCAGCTAGAAGTCGAGATCCTGCTTTACCCAACGGTACCGACGAACATCATGCTCGTCCGTCTCGAATTCGACCCGTCGCACAACATGAATCTTTATCGATTCCATATCGATGCGCAGCGTTGGTTCCCGGAAATCTGGATCGCGTGGCATGGATGGCTCGGCGAGCGACGCGGGGTCGGGCCATCCTCCGTCGCCCGCTGGCGAATCTGTCTGCGCCGGCTCCGCAGGAACCTCCTCGATTACGACGTATTCAAGCTCCCATCCTTCCTCGTACATCTGGCCCGTCGTCGCCTTGATCTCAGTTCCTCCCGGAAGTTCGATTGCCTCGACCCGCGCCGCTTTGTGGAAGAGCACAACATTGAGCACTGTTCCCGCAGCTTGGGCTGATGGAAAAACGATCCCGTCGACTGGAGGTTCACATTCGGTCGCTAGGAAGTCGGCAATCGCCTGCGTTGACAAATAATCGAAGCCCTCATCGCCCGGCATAACTGGCCGCGTGATGTGCTGGCTGAGCGATCGCAAAAACATCGCACGTTCCATTCGCGCTGCAAGGCCTGGATCAAACACGCTGCCACCTTCGCTCACCGCACCAAGCGCGGTGAGATCTAAGAGTCGAAGGTACCGGATGATCTCGAAGCGGGCGACAGCGACCCGACTACCGACCGGCGGCCGCACTTCGGCGACGGCGACTCGCGGTTCGTTGGCGCCATAGAAAACGGAGATCCCACGCGCATTCATCCGGCCCGCGGTAGCCAGGCTCGCCGGAGGAGAGCCCAACTGCTGATCAGGTCGGCAGAGTGCTGCCACGAGTCGGTCATCGGACTGGAACACACGCGCCCGATAAATGGCGCTTAACGAGGTTCCCGGTCCGGCATCGATTACTAGAGGCGTGCCGTCAGTCGCGAACATTCCCTCGATACCCTTGAAGACTGACGTGAGGTGGGCAGCCGCCGTTCGGCTAAAGAACCGAGCTTCGGTCTTCAAAGAACGTTCGAAGGCGCTCCACTCTTCCTGCCAAGCGCGGTCAGATGTCCCCTTCTGCTCGTAGTAGCTATTGCCGCAAAACTCTGTTTCCTCCCCTATCATAGCGGAATCAAAGTCACCATATTCCGCATCAAGGATCGTCTGAACGTCCTGGGCTGCGTCTTCCGGCATGCCAGCAGAGTTCATTATGGCCTCAACGACAGGCTCGCCATCACGTTCCCATTCGTAGTCTGACTCACGATCAGACAGCATGGTTTGTTGCCAAGAATTCGGTTGATCCAAGGTGCGGGCGTAGTGAACCCCGAACACCTCTTCAATTCGTTCTGCCATTTGCCCAATGGCATAGCCCTTGGCGAGCCGACTGCAGTATGAGCAACGCTTACGTCTGCCATCGCGCTGCATTTCAGCACGAAGGTATTTTTCGCCGACACAACGATAACAAAGCGTCTTCGCCTTTAGCTCGTCGACTTCATCCTGACTTACCATTTCGCCCCCCCCTTCGCGGCCGTCGCTCTGTGCGATTTGGCACCTGGCGGTCCGCCCTATCCGACGAACGCGGATCGATGGAGCTTCAACCCGGCCTTTTCAATTTGCGGGGGCGACAGCTTCAAACGCGAACGAAGCCAGTTGCGAAGGCTCGTCAGAAATTCTTTTCTAGATTCTGGCGAAGCACGGTCTATCTGCCGAGTCAGTTGCACGTCCGCCGTGTACACGTCGAGGAGGTTGTTTGTGCGGAAGCGGTCCGGCGTTTTCTCGCTGCGGTCAATCGCAATGATGCGCGCCACGTTATCTGGGTCAAGCTGGCGAGTCTGCCGGTACTGCCGGTAGATCTCCTCGAGCGGCTCGTACCGTACACCGCTATCAATGCCAGGGATGTTCGCGACTTTTTCCATACGCAGAAGCAGATAGCGTTTGGCGATCGCAAGGTCTTTTACCGCAGCATCCACACCGCCGTCACTGCCATGGCCAGCTCCGGCGCCGCCAGCATGTCCGCCATGCGACAGAGCTTCGCCGTCGCGCGCCGTGAAGTCGGGGATACCATGGAGATCGACGGGATAGCCGAGCTGGTGAACGCAGCTCGGCCCATATGGATACTCTTTCCCTGCTTCACCCACCAAAATATACGCGGTATCCGTCGGAAAACCATGACGGCGCCCATTGGCATCGGGCCGGGCACAGTAAGTCCCTGGAGCCACGAAATCCTTGCGGTCCGCAACCAACGGGGAGTTGAACATTCGGTGATGTGTACTCGACATTATGGGCAGGGCTGATTCCTAGTGAATCTGGCTTTCCAGGAGAATTCGCTTCGAATTCTGAACAGCGTCATAGTCGTACGGCTTGAGCTCACTTGCGATCGATTCCGTCAAATCGACGAGTTCATCCCGAAGTGCTTTCAGCCCTTCAAAATCCTTGTTGGAGCGGATAATCTTCCGCGTGCCATCGGCAACAAACAACGACTCCGCATACACACGGTCAGCGACCAACAACGACAGGAAGTTCAGCGCGCCAACGATGATCGCGGTCTCGAGATACACGGGATAGCGCAGCGAAACGTCAGGCATGTTCCATACGATTGACGCGATGTCGAAGCTCGACAAGTCGACCGGCGTCTCCGCATCGTACTTCAGCGTCTTAAGCAAACGAATGGCTTTCTTCACCCCTCCCATCGTGTCATGGTCCTTTTTGTCGACTCTGGCCATGTACTTAAAGGGGTAGTTGCCATCCAAGGTTCCCCTTGGCAGGTCCAAAACCTCAACGCGTCGGTCCTCGACAGCCCGCGTGCGCTGATATTCAATGGTGTCATACCACAGGGCTGGAACGACATCGACTTTCCTGGCCAACGAACCTCCAGACATGGCGATGCACTTCGCGCCGGAGTTGTCGACGTCCACCTCGCGAAACGCATTCGACAGAACATCGTAGCAGTCGCTCCGAAGCTTTTTCACGACGTCTACCCGGTCCAGCGGACTCGGACGATACGTCGTGGCAAGCGGCCCGATACAGTCATAGATCAGGAACGATCCGGGCAGCACAAGTAGGTCGACATCACTGTAGCGCCGAATATGAATATTGAGAGGCAGCGACCCCTGGAAGCGAATATCAGCAGCTTCCCCTCGTCGCTCCAAACCCGTAACGAGTTGATTCTTCACCCGCTCTCCGGTCTTGATGCTCACCTGGGTGTAGAGCTGGTCAACTTCCTGCATCGCTCCCAATGCATACCTCAAGCTCTCCGACCGCGCGCGCTTCTCATATGACTCGAAAATCGGTGCTGCCCCTGTCGCCGAATCAAAGGTGTAGGTAGAACTGCCCTGACGGCGCTCGCGGAGTTTAGAGTTGCGAGATTTGTAGTCTTTCTTGCTCACGCTGCTTCCTTTGTCAGTTTCATGCTGCCGTATGTGAGGCGGCCCTGGTTATTGAAGTACGACCCTTCCGCGCTGCACTGCGATTCGTCTACATGGAGTTCGCAGTATCCGATGTGCCCCATCAATTCTTTGTCACCGGGCTTCGGCTCATTCCGATAGCTGTACATGAGGATGAACCCGATGCCATCGCTTTTCACAATCGAAGCGGCGACGCTGTGCGAGCGCGAGTTATCCGTTTCCAGATGAACCTTGATCTTTTCCCAAGTCTGGGTAATGACGACCTTTGCAGACCAGTCATAGGTTGGCTCGCTCGTAGCCGGGTCAAGCGTCCTTCCCGAGCATTGCCATGTGCCATTGAGGTCCGGGATGCCGAGCACCTTATGCACCCACGACATCTTCCATATCCAGCGGTCGAAGAAAAAATGCCCCAGCACGTAGAACGTGGTGGCAGTCAGCGGTATGGAAATGGGATGTTCAAGAAGCCCCGCCCATCCCATGAACCGCGCCACTAGGACGGACCCCGCAATGCTCGTGACCGCACCGGCGACCACGCCAGCAAAGACGCCAAGCCACCGTCCAATGGCGGCCCGGCTGTGCCCGATCATCGAATACTCGTGCTTCTGATGCAAATCAGCGTCTCCTCTATGCCAGCCTCGGAATCAATGCCCCAGCAGGCGCTGATACGTGCGACCCGCTTGAATCGCCCACAGACCAATAAGCCCGCAGCACACTGCAAAGCCATAACCGGCAAGCGATTCGGGAACCCACCACGTTGGCAGGCCCGGCAGCACTTCGGCGAGTTCTACGACTGGCCTGGTTCTGGTCGCCATACCGGTGACGACTGAACCCGCGGTCGTCACCAGGAAGCCCAAAAGCCCGGCCACAAGCAGGAGCCCACCTGCCTGCAGCAGCGCGCTACCCAGATTCACGAGCCTGCGAGGTTCGGTCAGGAAGTACTCGAGGCACCGTTCAAGCATGTCTGCCCCCTACATTTTCTAGAGACGGACGCCCTTGAACGGCGTCTTGTCCGAGGTTTTCACGTCAAGAAAGCGTCCGGTCTCGGCACCCCGTTTCACGTAGTGGCGGGATGGTGTCACCGTCTGGCTGCGCTGCCTCACCGCACCAATTCGGTGCCCGTCGCCGGGCGGATTGTTCCTTGCCATGATTCGCTCATTTGGTCGATTGGAGCATCATACATCGTCATTTTGATGATGTCACATGAAACTTATGATTCCAATGTATAACCCAATCGGCTATGATGTCTGAATGACTGAAAAACTAGCTGACCGCCGCCGGGCTGACCTGGAGAAGCTCCCTCGGGTTCAGCGGGAACGGCTATCCCACATCGACTTCAAGCTGTACTTCCTCGGCGAGTTGAGACGCGCCGACGTGGTCGAGCGGTTCGAGACGGGGCCTGCGGGTGCAACACGAGACATCGCTCAGTACAGAGAGATTGCCCCTGAAAACCTGGAACTTGACCCAGCCACAAAGGCCTACCACCCGACAGCAGAGTTCACTCCGCTGTTCGAGCATCAACCACAACGCGTCCTGACGGCACTATCACAAGGTTTTGGTGAAGGCATCGGTGACCAGTTGCAGCCGATGGTTCGATGCGAGTTCCCGCACGCATTGAGCCTCCCAAAGATGTCAGTCTTGGCACCGATTACACGCGCCATCAATCGCGGGAAAGCGGTGCGGCTGTGCTACACCTCCATCAATAGCGGCATATCCGAACGGGAAATTGTCCCTTTGGCACTGGTCGATAACGGCATCCGTTGGCACGTGCGAGCGTTCGACCGAAAGCATCGCGAATTCCGCGATTTCGTGGTGACACGAATGAAAGACCCGACCGTGCTAGAGGATAGTTCGGTGCTGCAGGAAGAAACCGTAGAGCGCGATGACCAATGGAGTCGGCTCATCGAACTCGAATTGGTTCCACACCCCGAGCATCCGAGACCGGAAGTCGTACAGATGGACTACGACATGCCGGATGGATTGCTGAAGATCAAGGTGCGGGCAGCAAATGCAGGGTACATGCTGCGACGATGGAATGTAGATTGCTCCCCAGACCACAGTCTCCGCGGGCCTCAATACGCCCTTTGGCTGGCCGACCCGCTAGCGCTGTATGGAGCGGACAGCGCCCCCCTCGCGCCAGGGTACATAAATCCGAGAGGCGAAGGAAACCAGCGCGTGGTGCAGGCACTGTAGGCATCTTCCGCAGATAGTAGCGCTCGGCTCTAAACGTGAGAAATTGCCTGATTATCAAGCAAGGATTTATGCCTAGAAACATTGCGCTCGACACGATTCTAGCGCCAGCTTACGCGCCCTGCCCTGAATTTGAAGGCGCATGTTCGGAAATGCGCTGGCTCCCGGGATCCGGTCATGTTCCGAGAGGTTTTGCTGGCGCGCTCGGGTCTATCGATGAAGTGGAGCTTGTGCTGGTGTTTGCCGAACCCGGCGACCCCCACGCCGGAGAGGTTCATCTCGGACTTGAGACAGCGTACGACTATGCCATGCAAGTCTTCCGAACCTGCAAAGACCTCTTCCATCGAAACGTCCGCGCGATTCTGGATTCATGCTGGCCTAACCTCACGTTTGATGAACAAATGCGGAAGACCTGGATGACCGACTCCGTCCTATGCTCCGCGAAAAAGGAAGGGGGGACGGTCCCGAGCAAAGCCTCTCGTGCATGTGGGGAACGATACCTGCGAGCCCAGTTGGATCTCTTCGCACCGTGCCTTGTAGCGGCAATGGGGGCCAAGGCCGCAAGCCGCCTGAGAGCAATCGGTCATCTGAATTTCCTCCCAGTCTATGCAGCCGCCCCGCCTGGCTGCAACCGCCGAGAAGCAAAGGAATCGTGGAAACGCAGTGGAAACGAGTTGCGTAGGCGTCGAGAGACGTAGGCTTAGGCTCCGAGAACCTGTACTCATCGGGACGTAGCCCTTCGAGTAACTGTAGTGGTCAAGCCGCTGCAGTAGCCCCGCGCCACTCGAACCAGACGAGAATAGCAAATGGACGACGAACTACAGTCTCTCAAGGACGAGGTTCTCCTGAAGACGGGCCGGAACCTGCTGCTCAATCAGCAGGTGGAACACCTTCTAAAGGCCATACTCGGACTCGCGAGGATCGAGGGAACACCCGCGGATGCCGCGACTCGACTTGAGGCGCGAAATGCAGCGCTAACGACGACTTCGATGGGCGGACTGCAAAGAAGATTTCGGAGCGAACTTCTTGCGAGCCCGGAAGAGCATTCACAAAATCGCGAACCAGTTGATCCATCCCAACCTTGGTTCAGCACGGCATTCCGGTTCGACCTTGAGCCGCCGGACAGGGAAGCACTGGCGGCCGAGCTGGATGCGCTAACCGCTGACCGCAATGAACTCGCGCACCACTTCCTGCCACGCTGGCATCCTGGCTCTGTTTCGTCGCTGACCGAGGCTAGCGCTCATCTGGACCGACAGCGCGAGAGGATTCTTGCCATGCATCATCGCCTCAAATCGATGCATGGCTCGATGGCTGAGACACTACAGTCAGCTACGAACTTCTGGTCGTCCGACGATGGCTCGGCCGCCATTGAACTCATCCATCTCCAGAGCAGCAGACTGGTTGAATTGCTCAACAAAGTCACAGTAGCTCTGAAGCGTCCAGATGGGTGGACCGACCTGGCTCACGCGGAGAACGTTGTAAATCGCTTGGAACCGGATTCGCTTGCTCGCCGCAAAGCGCGGTACGGCGAGGAGAGCCTTAAGGCGCTAGTCCTCAAATCCGGATTGTTCGACGTCGCTGAAGAGAAGCTTCCCGGAGGCACGAGGACCTTGATTCGACTGCGCGAGGGCAGCTAGCGAACCGGTAAGACAAGAAAGGGAGCGGCAGCTTCCCCTTCTTCTGCTACCAAATGCCGTACATCTTAGAGTGCGGCGTCCTTCAGCTTCTTCAGCGGGCGAACCTTAACCTTCACGGATGCCGGCTTAGCTGCAAACCACTGCTCTTGGCCCGTGAAAGGGTTCTTGCCAAAGCGCTTCTTCGTGGCCGGAACCTGAATCGCCGAAACCTTGAACAGCCCCGGCAGCGTAAACTCCCCAGCGCCCTTCTTGTGGACAGCGCTGACGATGGTGTTCTCAAGATGGTCCAGGACAGTTTTTACAGCCTTCTTGTCCAGCTCGGTTTGGGCGACCAGGTGCGCTAGCAGGCTCGATTTGTTAAAGGTGTCCTTCAGCGGCTTGGCTACAGGCGCTGCAGCAGCCCTCTTCGCTGCGGGTGCGGCCTTCTTCGCCGGCGCTGCCGGTTTCTTTGCCGCAGGTTTCGTGGCGGCCGTCTTCTTCGTTGCCATTTGGCTCCTCTCGGAAAAACACCGGCATTAGTGCCGGAATCTGCCCAGCATAGCGAAAAGTCTAGGACGAGTCCATGCGGAAAAGCCATCAACCCGGCTACGCGGAATCAGGCCGTTATTGGAGCGAGTTTTCCCATCCACGGAATTCAGTGAACCGATCACCGTTGGAGCGTTCGACGGAAATATGCTGGCCCGAATGAGCTATACCGAGGGTGCAAACGCATGCTCAAACCCACGAAAGGCGAGCACGTTCGTGCCCCCATCCACCCCATCTTGAAATGGCCCGGCGGAAAACGCAGCCACAGCCAAAACTGCGGAAGCTGCTGCCCGCGGGCAATTGCCTCATTGAGCCGTTCCCGGCCGGAGCAAGCGTGCTTCTTGGAACCGACTATCCGAGCTACCTGCTCCTTGACGCGCACCAGCTCGCAGACGAAACTATCTCCGCGCCAGGTAGTATGAGAGACAGATGCACGAGGTCCCGCCGCCGGCTACTCCCACTGCTGCGCGACTCGAAGATGATGTATATTCGTTGCACGCGCCATTGAACAGCGAAGTCATGATGCATCATCCACAAGGAGTTTCTCCTCCGTTGCTTTTCAGGAATACGGATCGCTCCGATGCGCTCGACTTGCGCGAACGCGCTAACGCTATTCTGTGGGTGAAGTCACAGATGGCCCGTCACGGAATTACTCCTGAGGCTTTGGAGGCTGCGGGATGCTTTTCTGTCGCTCAGGCGATGCAGACTACCCAAGTCTGCTACAGAGATGCTCACGGCCATACCTGGGATGGCAAGGGCAACATTCCAGACTGGTTGCAGCGCGCCGTCAACGCAGGCCAATCTGTCGAGCATTTCAGAGTTGCAGATACGCTTGCAGTGAAAGGGCCAATCCGTCCTGCCATTTGAGCGGCTACAAGCGGCACATCGGCTCGCTTCTGCCAGCTAAAACGGCCGTCGCGCGCGGTAAGACCCATCCTGAGGCGCCGCGGTTGGTCAGGGATGCACTAGGCGGCGCGCCCAGAACGCGATAGACCTCGAAGCCGTTTCACTCGCTGCATTGCAGCAGAATGCCCCGAATTGATACCCGAGCACAATTCTCTGTGCGTCTGGTACCGATGCATCCCTGTCGACAACGTTTAGGATTGAGGTTTCAGGCAGTAGGAGGAAGCCGACCAAGCCGGCTCCGGCGGGGCCCTTGACGCGATCGGATCATTTTGCGGCGGCGGCGCTCCTGTAATCCTATTCCAACATCCCTGAGCGCTGAACTTACTCCTCGGCGATGAGGAATCGCTTTGGATTTTTTCCCAGCCACGACGGGGCGCGACCGCGGCCGGACCAAGTCTTACCGGTCTTGGGATCCCGATATTTCGGCGGAAGTTCCGACTTCGGCTTGCTTGCACCGCTGCCAGCGGGACGGCCACGACGACGCTTGGTGATGTCATCGACCGTCAGACCATACTCAGCCATCAAATTCTGAATTTGCTCGATAACACCCGCGACTTCATTGGCACGCGCTTCTTCCAGATGAGCCTCGAGGGCCTGCTTCTGTGCCATAAGTTCTTTGTAAGTTGCCATTCGGTGTATCCCCTTTTCAGACTATAGGGTTACAGCATAATGCAAAGTGCGTCTCAAATGTATATGAAATTTCAAGTGACTTGTCACCAGAGTTCCAAGCTGCCTTCTAAAAGTCGCTGGATTTCAGAACTATGCGGCCGGAACTCGGTACAGCCCGATTGCGCGCCGCAACAGTCCTGATGCGCTCCCATCCCTGACGGAAAGCCTCAAGGAGCGCAGCATCGCGCTCGCTAACGGAAAGATCCGAAAGCTCCAGACCGAAATGGTCCTCCAACGCTTCGCGGCTTACCACGAAGGTTTGATTGTGTCCGCCGATCAGATAGTCAAACTGGACTCCGATGTCGTCATCGATGTACGTCACCTTGAGCCCATGGGGGTGGACCATAGTGCGCTCCCAAACACCTTTCGCCGAAGTTCGAATATACCTACTCTTTCGCTTAGCTTTGCTAGGAAGCAACCTTCCGCGCTTGCACCTAGCTTTGGATACCGACAGCCATCTCCGCCCACTCAAGAATCGATGCGAATCTGGTGGGCAGGAGCTTGCTGGCCTCTGCAAAGCTTACCCATCGAAACTCATGGTGCTCAGGCCGACCGAGCTCTGCGCTAACCGGCAAACTCACGTCGCCGCTTGGCGAAAAGGCAAGATAGAAGCGCGCGATCTTACCGCGACCATAGGCTTCAGTTTCCCGATAGTCTTCACCCCAACGAAACTCGAGATCAGATAACCCTGTCTCCTCTATGGTCTCGCGCAGTGCCGCCTGTAGTGCGCCTTCCTCGGGCTCCGGCAAGCCTTTCGGAAGGTCCCAGTTCCGATAAGCGCGTAGGACAAGGCAGCGCCACTCGTTGGCAACGCAACGTACGACCACCAAACCAGCCGAACGCTTATGGGGCATCATCGACAGAAATCCTCCTACGTGCGTTCTGACCCAATGAGCCTACACCGCCTCGCATAGCACGAATAGGACACGGGTAACGGCACCCCTCAAGCGAACACTTCCGTCCCAATGGCCCCCTCGACCGCCGAAGGTTGTACACGGGCACTACCAGCACGGGATATCAAACGGCAGGCCTGGTCCTGGAAACCAGGCGATCACTATGTGCTTTATGGTAAGAACAACACCATTTATGGCGTCGTTCATGGCTAGGGTACATCCAACAACGGCTCGTTCGCTTCGTGGGACGCTTATGACTTTAATCTGCCTAGTAACACCCGCACACCAGCGACCGTTTCGGCAGCTTACGCCGCAAAGCAAAAGCTGGACGGCACTCTGACTGAGGCCGGACAAGGCATTACCTTCACCTCGACCTATGACGCGAGCTACGAGACGGCCGCGTCCCTCATTAAGGTTGCTGGGTCATACAACGGGTCAGCAGCGACGGGTAGCGGCAGCTCGCCCGTTAGCCTTACCCTCAACAGCAACGGTACCATCAGCGGAAGCTCGACTGTCAGCGGACAGGCTGCGTGCACTTACTCCGGCACCCTTACCCCTGGGTCTTGGCAAGAACGTCTTCAGTATCTCCGTCAAGTTCAATGGAGGATCGTGTGCACTTGGCAGTGCGACGGTGTCCGGGGTCGCCGTTCCCGTGGTGAGTGGCTCGACGACCACGCTCTATGCGGTTGGGCTTCTGCCAGATCGCAGCAATGGCTTCCTCGGTGTCGGCGCAAAGAACTGATGGACCATTCCAGCAAGAGGCTCAGCTGCATGAGTCCGCGCTAATCCGGCACTGACTGAGCGGCGAGGTGATGGTGATTTCCCACAAACAATGGAAGCGCACCATCGCAAACGCAGTGCGCACTGCCGCTCGGCCACTCTTCCCCTATGTATTGCGTCCGTCCTGGTCCAGAATGAGGAAAGCTTAATTCTTTTGACGTCACAACGTTCGATATAGCAGATCGGTCCAATTCATAGCACTCGCACGCACATATACTTTCATGTCACACGTCGGCCGACCCCAAGGCGCCCCACGGGAGGGCTGCCCTTTCCATTGAAAGGCTTCGGCGGTGACCGCCTCGTTGGTCGGCTAGATTACGGCAGCAACGGGGGGAAGACCAGTCTCTGTGGGGGAAGAGTTGAGACGACTGGCACGCGGATGAAGATAGCGCGTGACTCGACAAGACTGTCGGAATCAGTCAAATCTGACTGATGGAAGAAACCGATACAAGCGTACTTGGAGGGTCTTCGGCTATGCCTAGCAACCCTAAAGGGACGATATGCTTACTCAAAACGAGTGGAGATTCCCGATTGAGGATAGAAGGTTATTCCAGCTCCTACGAAGGTATGCATCTTCAACCGGAATAAGCAGATTCGTATCTGCATTTTTGCGAGGACGACAGACGAGGATATCGATACGTGAGGATGTCGACCGCGTCACCGCCCGCCATTTTCGCGCGACGTCCGACCATAGCAAGTCACCGCACCCCTCATACAGCCAGTATGCTCGTGACTCGGTACCCGCGCGCTACTCGGGAACCCCTCGTCTCACCCGCCGCCGGCGCGCTGCCCCAGCAAGCTCGCATCATCCGTATCTGCACAGCGAGGAAGTCGCGCCATGAGGCCACGCAGGCGCGGCACTAGATCGGCTGTTGAGGGAAAGTAGCGTGACGGCCGGTTGTTTCACTTTCGTGAAACTGCAGAAAGACCCCGCCCATGGACCGAAGCGATGCAGGATTTCCATGCTGGCCAACGGAAGTACGGCATCTGAGGTGCGGACGGCGGCATGGCTTCTATGAGTATATGGAAAACGCAGGGCCATCTACTTGCTGACCCCAAAAGTCAGCCATTGCCAGGCAAAGAGGTGTTGCCGAGCGGGCGACACCATTTCGTGCACTTTGCTATGCGTCATTCAACCAGACTGCCGCTCTCGGCGGATCTAGTTGGTAGAAGTACACGACAATTTCTGCGCCTCTTCGATTACGACGTCTTCCTGGGCAGCAACCACCTTGCGCTCGCCAAGGCGCAACACTAGTGCCCGCGGGTCACAACGGTACGTTTCCGCAGCATGCCTAACGGGATGGATGTATCCGCCATACACATTCGCATATCCCATGAGTAGGGAGTCGTTATCGATGACGGGCATGGGTTGCGGAGCCACTTGCTGGGCGAAAATGTCGGCTGCGTCCATGATGCCGAACAGGTCGGCCTCTACTTCGTGACCGGCGCGCTTGAGCGCCGCGATTGCGACTTCAGTCTGCGCATTGCCCGCGCCACCACCGAAGCCCTTGAGACTCCCGTCTATGAACGTAGCGCCTTCGTCCACTGCGGCAAGGATGTTGCCAATGGCCAAGCCGAGGTTATTGTGGGGGTGGAATCCGATCGGAATTTTCACAGCTTGGCGTACCGCGCGAATGCGCGCTGCCACTTCGCCAGGAACCAGATGGCCCTGCGATTCGGCTAGGTTCACATAGTCTGCACCGTACGACTCCAGTTTTTGGGCTTGTTCCGCCAACTGTTCCGGGCTGGCCATGCCGGCCGAAATCAAGTAGCCGACGGTGAACATGCCCAGATCTTTGGCCCGACGCAGATGCTGCTCAGTCACATCGGCCTCGGTGCAGTGCGTTGCAATGCGAGCCACGCTCACTCCGACCTCTGCCGCCATTTCTAAATCAGCAAAGAGCCCAAAACCGGGCAAAAGGAGAATGCCGACCTTTGCCCGCTTCACGGCGCTGCACGCAGCTTCGAGTAGTTGGCGGTCAGTCGACGGCCCCCGCCCTACATGGAGGCAACTTCCGCCGAGGCCGTCACCATGGCCGACTTCAATGATGTCGACCCCCGCGGTGTCCAGCGCGGCTGCTGTCGCATGCACAATTTCGGGAGTGAACTGGTGACGATATGTATGATTTCCGTCGCGCAAGGTTACGTCCACGAAAGTAATTTTTGCCATGAATGCCTCCTAGAATTGAGTCGCGCAATAGCGATCCGCAACGGCCACTGCAGCCGCGTTGATGATGTCCAGGTTTCCTGCATAGGGCGGCAGGAAGTCTCCGGCTCCTTCAACCTCGACTCCAATCATGAAATGATCGTCGCGCAAGAACGGCTCAACGGTGAGACGGTATCCGGGAACATAGCTCTGGACCTGCTTCACCATTTCCAGTACAGAGTCCTTTACTCGCTGCTCATCGACATCGCGATCCACAATCGTATAAATGGTGTTGCGCATGATGAGAGGTGGATCGGCCGGATTGATCACTACCATTGCCTTGCCGCGCCCAGCGCCACCGACCTCCATCAGAGCCTTTTGCGAGGTAAGCGTGAACTCCTCGATGTTCTCTCTAGTGCCCGGGCCGACGCTTCTGCTGGAAACGGTTGCAACGATTTCGGCGTACTTCACCTTCGAAACACGGCTCACACCGTGCACAATCGGAATTGTCGCCTGCGCCGCGCAGGAGATTAGGTTCACATTTTTTGCGTCAAACCCGTCGTCCATGTTCACGCACGGAACGACACTGGGGCCAACCTTCGCAGGTGTGAGATCAATTGCGAAGATCCCTGCCTCCTTGAAGCGGGGCGCGTTTTGCCTGTGCGCACGGGCCGAGGTTGCTTCGAAAACGATTCCAATGCCACCTTCTTCGAGAATCGCCTCTACTCCGTCGGTAGAGGTCCCATAGCCCAGTTCTCGCGCTCGCGCCAAACCTTCCGAGGCGGGATCGATGCCGGCCACCAGGCGCAGGTCAAACATAGGGTTTCGTTGGAGCTTGTACATCAGGTCGGTGCCGATATTTCCCGAACCCAAGATGGCAACGGGCATTCTTCGTGATGGTGTTTTCATGGCGTAGTTTTCTGTTGCGCTATCCGCAAGCGTCAAAATGTTGCTGTGTCAAAGTGCGCGGCTCAGATCGGTACACACAGCCGGCCCCGGTTCTTGTATTTCGGGATAAGTCACTCGTTCGATGATGCGCAGCACGTCGCCATCTAGTTCATCGTCGTAACGGCCGGCAGCAAAGAGCTTCGTGTCCCCCGCGGTCTCCGTATGGATGAGCAGGACTCTCGAGTGGACCATGACCGCACCGCCTTCTCCACGATCGACCGAATAGACGGCATCGCTCATCGATTTAGCAGCCTGATCTGGACAACCTACCGGGGGGCCTTACCTTTAAGGGCCTCATCGGCCCGCGCTCGCCCCCTTGGCTAAAGGAGGACAGGGTGACCTGCAATGCAGGGCTGTTCTCGTTGCTCCGACGTTTATGACGTCGCATGCCCGAGCGAGAAATCAATACTGGTTGCAGCAATAGTAGGATTCGATTTCGTATACCGCAACCTTCATTTCATTTTTTCTCATAGGGGTTTCTACTCAGTGTACCCGGCCTCTCAGCCGTGCCAGTCCTAGTCCGCCAACAGCGGTTACACCATGAAGCACAGGCTCATGCGTATCCGCGCGCACTCGGCAGGGCTTCACAAGAGAGGCCGGTCGGTTTCTCCCCACGGGGCGGAGACCTAACATTCCAAATACCGGCTCGCTACGGATCTCTGTTGTTCAGAGCCCTATGCACTGACCCGCTATACAATGAAACTTTTATTTCGAAATGTGCCGGATTCTTTCGGCACCCGCCTCTCACGTGACAAAAAATACACTTAAACCTGGGCGACCGGCCCTTCGCGCCAATGAGGGTGCAGGCGTGACAGGGTCACTCGCACGCGGGCTACAAGTTCTTGATGTCCTTAGGCAGGCGAATGGGTACGTATCGTTATCGGACATTGCCGCTGAAACGGGCCTGGACGCGAGTACGGCACACCGACTGCTGCAGACGCTTGTGGAACACGGCTACGCCGTGCGCGAAGAAGTTCAGAAGCGCTATCTGCCGGGGCCGTTAGCGCTATCCCCCCTGTCACTGTTTCACCCCATCACTCAGCTACGGCGGGAATCGGCACCGACGCTTCATTCCTGTCAGAAATCCGTAGGGGGGGCAACGGTTGCGCTTGTGCTATTCATAGGCAGCGAACGGCTGATAGTGGACTTCGTCCAAGGCACCAATCCGCTTTCGCCCTACTACGACACTTGGCTCAAGAGCCCATTGCACGGATCCGCTTCTGGAAAGCTCCTACTTGCATGGATGACCGGGGATGAACGTGAGCGTTTACTCGGTCCGGGTCCTTACGAGGCCCACACGTCGAAAACGATCACAGAACAAGCAGCGCTCATGCAGGAACTCAATTTGGTCCGCATGCAAGGCTATGCCGTGGCGCGCGATGACTATTACGACGGATTGATGGCCGTTGGCGCGCCCCTGATTCACCAGAACGAGCTACAGCCACTCGGTGCACTTCTCGTGACTGCGCCGAGTGATGCTGTGGCAAGCGAGGACGAGGAAGCTATTGGCGCGCAACTGAAGGCAGCATCGAAGCTCTTGATGAACGCTGCTCCTTCATTACAGATTCTCAAACAATGGACTGGTCGCGGGGCTGCCCGCCGGCATTTGGCCAATACGAGCTTCGCATAGACGGGCAGCGGAGATCATTCAGCAATGATGCGCCCTCCCTTCCGACATCCTGAAGATGACGGAGGGGAGGAGCGAGGACGGGGGCTGACTCAATCACTGTGACGTGGCGCTGATGCTGCCAAGCCTGTATCACGAACAACTACGCACCCACGCGCCGATGTACTTAGGGTCTGGGTATCACGCTGGTGCCGGTGGGCTTTGAAGCTGAATCTGCAGGTTGTGCACATGAGAGGTAAGCGCTATTCATGAAAGGGCACGTCAAGCTGATCAGTAAGCCACTGAACGAATGCGGCTACCTTGTGCAGATGGGCTTCATTCTGCCGATAGGAAAGGAAATGGGTCTCGCGCGCAATGTGCGTGAACTCATCCTCGCCAAGTGCAATCAGGTCTCCCTTCGACAGTTCGCGCTCAGCTAGCCGGATGCTCTCCAGGGCGATGCCCATGCCATCGACCGCAGCCGAAATTGCCAGTGCGCCCCGGTCAAATGAAGCTCTCGGGCGCGTCGGACAAACCAGGCCGTTCGCTCCGAACCAATCCGGCCATGTGACACGACTCAGTTGAGAGTCAATAAGCGGCAGCGTTTCCATCTGGGCACGCACCGACATCTTCGCGTCAATGATAGACGGCGAACACAGCGGAAGAATGCGCTCCTGCCCTAATGGCTGAACAACCAGCCCAGCCCTGGTATGTGCAGAGCCATAGGTAATCGCCAGATCGAGTTCACGCGCCTGCGTTAGATCAATAGCTTCCGCCCCCGACGACAGTCGAATCGTAATGTCCCCATGTGTCTGCATAAACTTCGGCAGCCGGGGTCCAAGCCATTTGACAGCAAAGCTAGGAGCGCAATAGACGGCGAGCACTTCTGACTGCGGCGCAAGTGCTACCTCGTTGCAGGCGGCTTCAATCACGTCGAATACGCGGGAAAGGCTTTCCAACAGACGCTCCCCTACCGGCGTCAACTCGACCCTTCGATTTCGCCGGTCAAACAGCTTTCTATTGAAGTACTCCTCCAACTCCCGAACTTGATGACTGATTGCTGACTGCGTCAGGTGCAGCTCCTTCGCCGCAAGCGTAAAGCTCTCCAAACGCGCTGCCGCCTCAAATGCACGCAGCAGCACAAAGTTGGGAATTCTTCGCATGGGAAAGACGAAAATGTATGAATGAAGTTCATGTTTCCATGAACATCCATCGTTTGTCAACGAACCTCGTGGCGACGACTATGAAGACGTGCCGCAACGGAGCCCGAAGCTCCCAGCGCGAACCACCAATCAGGTCCCTACGACATTCTCAACAAGGAGTTGACATGGCAGCCGTACTTAACCGCGAACCGCGGGTCTTCAACGACAAGGAGCGCACCTCCATTTATCAGCCAGAGCAGATGGGCCTCATCTTTCCATCTGTGCCCAAGTTCTCATCCATCGCGGAGGAGCGGCAGCATCTCAAAGAGCGGTTGGTGGCAGCATGCCGTGCATTCGCTCTCGAGGGGTTCGATTACGGCTTCGCCGGCCACCTGACGGTACGGGACCCGGAGCATCCGGAGTTGTACTGGACGAACCCGATGGCAGTGCACTTTGCTCAGGTCAACGTGTCGAGCCTAATTTGCGCAGACCACGAAGGCCGCGTCGTCGAGGGCGACTACGCCATCAACCGCGCGGGCTTCGTATTGCATGCCGCCGTGCATGAGGCTCACCAGGACATCGTTGCGATGTGCCATGCCCATACGGAGTACGGCACTGCATTCGCCTCGCTGGGCAAGCCGCTGGATCCCATTACGCAAGACGCGGCCGCCTTCTACGAAGATCATGTGGTCATCGGCGATGAAGCCGGAAAGGTCGCAGTCGAAGTGAAAGGCGGTCACAAGGTCGCCAATGCGTTCAAGGGCGTCAAGGCCGCCATTCACCAGAATCATGGCCTTCTGACCGCCAGCCGCCACAGCATCGAGGCGGCCGCCTTCTGGTTCATTGCTCTGGAGCGCTGCTGCAAGCAGCAACTGATGATCGAAGCGACGGGGATTACACCGCACTTGGTTTCGCCGGACCGTGCACGTTACAGCCGTGAGCATGTCGGCAGCGACTATATCGGCTGGCTGCACTTCCAACCAATCTGGGATCACCTGCGCGTCACGCAGCCCGACATGTTCGACTAATCCTCCGCTTCGCTCCGCCGAGGTCGCAATCCAGCGACTTCGGCCATTGGCCGCCAGACAGCTTGGGCACACACGCGACGGCCACCCCCATTTCGAGAAATGCAGCCCCCAAAGGAGACACCCCATGCAAACCACGACGACCGTGGTGACGCCTTACGTCGCTACTGAATCAGCAACCTACTCGAAGGTCATGTGGCGGCTATTGCCGTTTCTGTTCCTCTGCTATATGTGCGCGTACCTCGACCGCATCAATGTCGGTTACGCCAAGCTGCAGATGATGCAGGACCTTGGCCTGAGCGACGCGATTTACGGACTTGGGGCGGGCATCTTTTTTGTCGGTTACCTTCTGTTCGAAGTGCCCAGCAACCTGATTCTGCTGCGCGTAGGCGCGCGGCGCTGGATCGCACGCATTATGGTGACTTGGGGTCTCATCTCCGCGGCCATGATGTTCGTGAAGAGCCCGACAAGCTTCTACATCATGCGTTTCCTGCTTGGCGTGGCCGAAGCGGGCTTCATTCCAGCGATTCTGCTTTACCTCACCTACTGGTTTCCGGCATCGCGCCGAAGCAAGGTCACCGCGCTGTTTCTGACCGGCATCCCGATGTCCGGTGTCATCGGCGGCCCGCTTTCTGGCTGGATCATGAGCGCCATGCACGGCTCGCACGGCATGGCCGGATGGCAATGGCTCTTCTTGCTGGAAGGCATTCCCACCGTGCTCGTCGGAGTCATTGCCTACTTCTACCTTGACGACAAGGTCGCGGATGCCAAATGGCTGAGTGCGGCCCAACGGACAATGATCGAGACCAATCTGGCCGCGGAAAGCAAGGGACACACCCTGCATTCGGTTCGCGATGGACTGACCAATCCCCGCATCCTGCTGCTCAGCGCGATTTACTTCTTCTTCACGATGGGCCTGTATGGCGTGAGCTTCTGGTTGCCAACCATCGTCAAGGCAAGCGGAGTATCAGATCCGCTGGATATTGGCCTGCTGTCTGCAATTCCCTACGCGGCTGCTACGGCTTCGATGATTCTTGTCGGTCAAAGCTCGGATACACGTGGTGAACGCCGCTGGCACCTGGCCATACCGGGCGCTCTTGGTGCGCTTGGCCTGTGCGTCAGCGTTGCCTATGCCAACAATACGGCCGTAGCCATGCTGGCACTGACTATCGGTACGATGGGCATCATGACTACGATTTCCCAGTTCTGGACGCTACCGCCGGCGATTCTTGGTGGCGCAGCCGCTGCGGCCGGCATCGCGCTGGCGAACTCTGTAGGAAGCATTTCCGGTGTCATTAGCCCATATCTTATCGGCTGGGTGCAGACCACCACTGGCACCACGGGCAATGGAGTCCTGGTCTTGGCGGCAAGCTTGGTGGTCGGCGGACTGCTTGTGTTCACTGTTCCCGCGCGTCTGGTGAATATCGGTCGCAAAGACAAGCAGTAACACTCGCGAAACACTACGCCGTCTGGCGAGTATCACTGAAGTACTCGTCCAGACGGCTAATTAGATTTTCCCTCGCGCGCGTAGTATGCAGTTCGGTCAACTCGGCCGCGCGCGCGCTATCGCCTGAGGCGATGGCCTCAGCAATGGCTTCGTGCTCGTCCCATATCGACTTGCGCTGTTGAGCCGAAGATTGAAGCACAGCGCCCATTGCTCGACGCAGATGAACCCAGTAGGTTTGCGCGTTCTGCTCAAGCAGCGGATTGCCCGTCGCCCTGTAGATGGCGTGATGGAATGCCATATCCGCGTCGATCATCGCCTTCACATCCTCGCCTTGCGCCGCACGACGCCCATCCGAAATGAGCTTGGGGTCCACCTTGAAATGGCGCTTTGCGGCCAGTCTGGCGGCCAGCGCATCGAGCGAGCCTCGAATTTCATAGAGGTGGCCAATCGATTCGGCGTCCAGAGGCGCAACCAAGACCCCTCGACCCGGCGCGTCCTGAACAAAGCCGTCCTTCTTCAAGATCCTAATTGCCTGGATCACCGGCGAACGCGATACCTGCATCTGTTCAGCGATCTCCTCCTGTGTGAGTCGCGTCCCAGGCGCCAACGTGCCATCACTGATGGCATCAAGAAGCATCTTGTACACCTCATCTACGTAATCAGGACGGGCTTGGATTTTCGGAAAGGTTGCTGACATGGCTTGCTGCCTCTGCATTCTGTATTCAGATAATTTTGGTCCACTCGTCCACTCATTGCAATGACTGTCTAGGGCTTAAATTAGGACCTTGACTTTCGCGGGGGGACGATCTAACAATATGAACTCTGAATACAGAGTTCAGCGTTCAGAGTGTACCGAACCGGCAGAGGAGCCTCGAATGAAAGTTTTTTATGACAAAAATGCCAATACGTCTCTTTTACGTGACCGGCGAGTCGCGGTGATCGGATATGGGTCCCAGGGTCATGCACATGCTCTCAACCTGAAAGACAGCGGCGTCGACGTGGTGGTCGGAGTGCGCGAGGGTGGCGAGTCCTGGCGTAAGGCGGCAGCTGCAGGCTTGAAAGTCGCGACCGTCGAAAAGGCGGCGTCTAGCGCTGACCTGGTTATCCTGCTGATCCCTGACGAGACGATTGCTCGGGTGTATCGCGAAGCGGTAGAGCCGTCGATGCGACAAGGCGCGACGTTGGCCTTCGCCCACGGCTTTAACATCCACTATGGACAAGTCGTACCGCGCAGTGATCTCGATGTCATTATGATTGCGCCGAAAGCCCCAGGTCATACTGTCCGTTCAACGTACACCGGCGGCGGCGGGGTTCCAGCGCTCATCGCGGTGGCTCAAGATAAGTCAGGGAGCGCCCGGGACGTTGCGTTGGCCTATGCTTCGGCGATTGGATGCGGGCGGTCAGGGGTGATTGAGACAGACTTCCGCGAAGAGACGGAAACTGACCTTTTCGGCGAGCAAGCGGTACTTTGCGGCGGAACTGTGGAGCTCATCAAGGCAGGCTTTGACACGCTAGTGGAAGCTGGCTATGCCCCCGAGATGGCGTACTTCGAATGCCTTCACGAGTTGAAGCTAATCGTCGACCTAATCTACGAAGGCGGCATCGGCACGATGAACTACGGCATTTCCAACAACGCTGAGTTCGGCGAGTACCTGACCGGGCCTCGCATCGTCACGGACGACACACGTGCTGCAATGAAAGCCACTCTGCACGCCATTCAATCGGGCGAGTATGCAAAGGCCTTCATCCTGGAAAGCCAAGCTGGCGGCCCCACGCTGCAATCCCGTCGACGCCTTACGGCCGCCCATCCCATTGAAATCGTCGGCGCAAAGCTGCGAGCGATGATGCCTTGGATTGGTCAGTCCGCGCTGGTGGATCGTGCTAAGAACTAGTCACAAAGCACCGAATCCCTGAGGTAAACCCCCACTTACAAGGCCAAATTGACACCCTAAACTATGTATACAGAGTTCCGAAGTCAGTAGACAGATTTCAAAGATAGCCATATCCCCATAGGAGACTCACGATGACTACCACTCCTTTCGACAAGAACGACCCGTCCCGCGCTTCTGCCGGCAGTGTCAGCAGCGCAGCCGCTACCCCCAAGAAGCTGATTCCGTACGGCGGCTACTACACGAACCGTGTGCCTGACCACGATCCGGAACTGACCGAGACGGGGCCGGGTACGCCAATGGGCGAATACATGCGCCGCTTCTGGCATCCGGTCTGCATGTCCATGGAACTGACCGATACGCCCCGCTTTTTGAAGATCCTCAACGAGGAACTGGTCGCATTTCGCGACGGCAGCGGCCGCGTCGGCGTGCTGCATGCGCATTGCTGTCACCGCGGCGCGTCGCTCGAATATGGCGCGATCCAGGAACGCGGCATCAAATGCTGCTACCACGGCATGGTGTTCGATGTCGACGGTGCCTGCCTGCATGTGCCCTTCCCCGCAGGTGAGGAGAAGGAAGCCGAGAAGTATGCCTGCTCGATCCGCCAAGGCGCATACAAGGCCATCGAGCGCAACGGCCTGGTGTTCGCCTACATGGGCCCGCCGGACGAAGAGCCGCCGTTCCCGGAATGGGAGCAAGATTTCACCGTGCTGCCTAGCGACGAACTGGTGGCATACAGCAACTTCCAGCACTGCAACTGGCTCCAGGTGCAGGACAACGCAGCCGACAACTTCCATCCGACGGCACTGCATGCAGCGAAGAACGTAGTGGGCGGCAAGTTCCAAAGCACGACCTTCGATGAGGTCGGCGCCGCATCAATGGAAGTCGCACCCGACATGCAATTCATACCGGTCCACGGCGGCCGTGGCCTGGCCTGCGCCGGTGCGCGCCGCGTGGACAAGGACAAGATGTTTTTGCGCATCCAGCACCAGGTGCTACCCAATCTCAGCCTGCACGCGTACACGTCGGAAGACGGCTCGCAGAAGAAACTGTTCAGCCGGTTCCACATCATTCGCTGGACGGTGCCCGTCGACGACGAGAACAGCAAGATGATCGGCTGGCGCGTAATGGGGCCGGGTATCGACACGCGCGGCGTGGGCGACAAGCGCCTGGTCGGCTACGAGAGCATTGACTTCCTCGATGGCCAGGTTGCCATGCGCCGCCCTGAACGCTTCGGCAAGTACACGCTCGAGGACATGCCGCCGATTCCGTCGAACCACCGCGAACGCGAGAACTACAAGAACGCGCAGTACGCCCCCGGCGACTACGAAGCCATCATCAGCCAACGCCCGATCGCCGTGCACTCGCTGGAGAACCCGACCAAGTTTGACGCCGGCTTGTTCGCCTTCCGCAAGATGCTGCGCGACGCCGTACGCGGCACCAATGCTGCCGCCGCAGCACAGGGTTTCGCGGAATGGCTGCGCGAGGTCAACGGCGCGCCGAATAGCTACTGCTCGGGCAATGTCTTCGAGCTGCCGGAGGCCGACACCATGGAGCAGGAAGTGGCTAATCGGCGCCTGCTGGCTCGCAAGGCTGTCGCCATCCTGACCGAGGCCGACAGGCTGTCCGGCGAGGCCCGCGCGGCGTACGTCAAGGAAAAATTCGACGAACTGGAGCAAAGCCTCAAGGGCTGACCCCACGCCGCAATGAATTGCCGGGCGGCACGCAACCGCCCGGCAGATGTACCTGGAGACGCGAGGTTCTACATGAACGCCCCCACCAATGAGCGCGAAGCGCTGACTCATCTTGAACTGGTCCTACGGCAGGTTCGCATGGAAGCTGCCGGGATCAACTCCTACGAATTCGTCGATCCCGAAGGAAACGAGCTGCCAGCATTCACGCCCGGCGCCCACATCGACGTTCACATCGCCCCAGGCGTCATCCGGCAGTACTCGCTGTGCAACAGTCCGGAAGAACGCCATCGCTATGTCGTCGCTGTCCTGCGAGATGAATCGGGGCGCGGCGGATCCCGGGGAATGCACGAAACCCTCCGTGTTCCGAACCGGGTCAGGGTCAGCGTCCCGCGCAACAACTTCCGGCTGTCCGACGACGCATCGAAGATCATCCTGCTCGCCGGTGGAATCGGTGTGACCCCGCTCAAATCCATGGTGCACCAACTCGAGGCCGAATCGAAGAATTACGAGCTTCACTACTGCGCGAAGGGACCAGAATTCGCGGCGTTCCAGAGTGAACTGGAAGGCATGGCGAAGACAGGTAAGGTTCACTGCCATTTCGATGGCGGCGACCCCGCCAAGGGTCTGAATATCGCCCAATTGCTGCAAACCCCTCAGGTCGGCACCCACGTCTACTACTGCGGGCCGGGTGGCTTCATGGAAGCCTGCAAGCAGGCGACTGCCCACTGGCCTGCGGATGCTGTGCACTGCGAGCACTTCAAGGCGCCGATACAGAAAGTGCCTGCTGAAAGTTCCGGCACAGACGAAGGCTACATCGTCGAGTTAGCTGCTTCAGGGCGAAAACTGACCGTCTTGCCGGACCAAAATCTGGCAGAAGTTCTTCAGCAAGCCGGCGCGCCTGTAGAAACGTCCTGCGCTTCTGGATTGTGCGGGACATGCAAGGTTCGCCACTTATCTGGCCAGATCGACCACCAGGATTTCATCCTTGACGAGAACGAACGGCAGAGTTTTATGACGCCTTGCGTGTCGCGAGGCTGCGGCGGAACGCTCGTGTTGGACCTGTAGATGGCAAGACAACCGGAGTCGGACCCATGCATCACGATTGTCGTCCACTCGCATTGATCGTATTGCTCAGCGGTCTGGCTTCGACCGGAGCTTTTCCTAATGACAACGTACTGACGAAGGCAGCGGCGTCCGTGCAAGCGGCTGTCGTCCGATCCATTGACAATCGGTTGAGGACGTGTGGGGCGGAACAGTGCTCGCGCCTGTTGCTCCTGAAGGAGGGCTTGCTTTCCACGCGATGCCAGCCGCGCTTACCGACAATCGTGCTGTCGACCTCGCTCATGACCGCGTGGGCAGACACCCCAGTCGTGTCTTGCGCTGACTAGAAAATAGCGGAGTGACCCGCTTCCCGGTCGGGCAGCCAGGAACCAATTGCCTGGTCCCGCGCAGCGAGTTGCCACGCATTGCCGCTGTCGCCATAGCGTACGTCGCCCTGGACTAGAAATCCTCCCTTACGTCAGGCTTTCCAGCAGCGCCTTTACCTCCTGCCAGTCCGCAGTATCGAATCCCTCGGTGAACACGCCGTGAATCCCAGCCAGCATGCGGCGCGCATCGTCCGTCTTACCCTCTCGCTGCCATAGGCGGGCCAAGCTCAGCGAGGCGCGCAACTCTAGCGAGCTGGCCCCCTGCTCATGAGCAATCGCCACTGCTTTACGCAAACAATCTTCCGCCTCTTGATCCTTGGCGAGCGCTCCATGAGAAGTTGACTGCAAAAGCAGTTCACCCTTGAGATGATGCAACATCGATTGAGCGTACCGCTCTTGCTTGGACTCTGCCAGTGCTTGTGCCTCAGTCAGAGTGGCAAGCCCAGCTTCCGGGTTCCCGGATAGCCCGTAGACCTCCGCCAGCAAACCTAAGAGCCGGGACTGTCCCAGTGCAGCGCCAGTGGCTTTACTGTCCACGATGCCTTCCTGTATCCGGGCAATTCCCTCAACCGGATTGCCTTCTACTGCCAGGGCCCAGCCGCGTAAGATAGCTCCCCACGCTAGATATAGTGGAAATCCTTGCTCGCTAGAGAGGGCGATGGCTGCATCAGCATACTCCCGCACCTGTTGGGTCTCACGCCGGAACTGGTGCAATTCGGCCGCGAAAAGCAGGCTCAGTGCAAGGCTGAAGGGTTCCGAGCATTTCTTGGCCAGTGCCAGAGCCTCCTCGTTGCGCTGGCGGGATTGGTCCGGAAAGCCCAGAAACCAAAGAATCCAACCTAGCGCGCTCAACGCATGGATCGCTGGGAGGCGACCGTAGCCGAGCAGGAAATCACGCACGTACGCATCGGGACGATGAAGGGAGAGCACTTGCTCCATATGCGTGCGCGCTTCGCCGAACCGACCAAGGCGCAACATGCTTGCCGCGGCGGTGCGATGCGCCTCTGCCAAATGCTCCGATCTTTTCGAGCGCTGCGCGAGTTTGAGCAAGCGCTCGGCGAGGTTGAGTGCCGTTCCGTACTGCCCATGAATTTGATAAAAGGACCACAAGCCCAGCTGCGCTGAGAACAGTTCCGGAGTTTCACCGCCCTGCTCGCATAGGACAAGCGCGCGCTTGTAGGTCGACTCCACTTCAGCTGATGCCTGCCCGCGCGCCGCCATCCAGGCTGGGCCCAGTGTTAGCAGCAAGATGAGTTCTTCGCGTGCCCGCTCCTGCGAATCAGGAGTGGATTTGAGAATCTCGAGGGCTGTACTGAGATGGCGGATGGCTTCGAGGTGCGCCGAACGCTCCAAGGCCTGTTGAGCCGCCAGGTGGAGGTACTCAATCGCCTTCGGTACATTGCCGCTCTTGCTGTAATGGTGAGCCAACTCGCTGCAATAGTCTTTCTGGCGGCCCGGATACAGCGCTTCGATGGCCTGGGCCGTCCGCTCATGCAGCATGCTGCGCTGTCCCGTCAGCAAGGAATTGCCTGCAACCTCCTGGGTCAAGGCATGCTTAAACGAATACTCCACCTCGGGTAAAGCTGGACACTCGAAAATGAAATCCCCTTGCTGCAGATTGCCCAGCAGAGCGCGCAATTCCTCCTCCGGCAGAGCCATGACACGCCGGATCAGGCTAAGCGGAAACTCCTTACCAATGACCGCAAGCGTCTGGAGCAATTCCTTCTGCGCAACCGGAAGCCGATCGATACGGGCAGCAAGCACCCCCTGTACGGTCGTCGGAATATGTAGGTCCAACGGAGCCTTCTCAATCCGGTAGCCGCCGGACTGGCCGAGCAGGACATTTTCCTCAACTAGCGTCTGGACCACCTCCTCCATAAAAAATGGGTTGCCTTCCGTCTTAGACAAAATCAGCGATGTCAGAGGAGCGAGGGAGGTATGGTTGCCCAGCAGTCCCGTTAGCAGGCCCTGCGCTTCGGGCTGCCCTAACGGCTCCAGATGAAGTTGGGTGTAATACCGCTTGCCGCTCCAATCATGCACGTACTCCGGGCGATAATTAATCAGCAGCAGGATTCTGGCTTCCGGCACATATTCAATGAGGATGCTGAGGAACGCTTCGGTCTCGCTGTCCAGCCATTGCAAGTCTTCGAACAAGACCATAAGTGGCTGGTTCTGGCTTTCCCGCACCAGCAGGCGTGCGATGGCTTCGAAGGTACGTTGGCGCCGGATCGCCGAGTCCATAGTGGACAGTCCCGATCCAGGTTCGCTGAAGCCAAGCAGGTAAAGCAGGTAGGGCAAATGCTCCGCCAGGGTGCGATCCAGTATCATCAGCCTGCCAGCGACCTTTTCGCGGCTCTGGCGCGCATCATCCTGCATCGTTATCTGAAAGTAGTTCCTCAGGAGATTGACAAGAGGTAGGTAAGGAAACGCCTTGCCATGCGAGACCGAGAAGGTTTCGAGCACCATGCAGCCTTGCTGCGAACACAATTTGAACTCGTGGAACAGGCGCGATTTACCAACGCCCGCCTCGCCAAGCACGCCGACAATCTGCCCTCGCCCTACCTTAGTTAGGATATAGGCGTCCTGCAGTCGCGTCAGTTCGGCCTGGCGGCCGACAAACTTGGCCAGGCCGCGATGCGCTGCCACTTGCAGGCGTGTTCGCAATGGACCGAGCCCGAGCACCTCGTACACCGCAAGCGGCTCCCGGAGTCCTTTAACGTTGGTGGTTCCGAGATCCTTGAACTCGAAATATCCCTTGGTTAGCTTGTACGTCGATTCACTGACTAGGATCGAAGATGGCATGGCGACGCTTTCCATGCGCGACGCGATATGAATGGTGTTCCCCACCGGGTCATAGTCGGTGTGCAGATTGTCCCGGCGTATGGACCGCACCACCACTTCACCAGTATGGACTCCGACCCGAATCTGGAGCGGTACACCCTGTTCCATGCGGACCCGGTCGCCATGGCGACGCATCGCTTCTTGCATGTGCAGCGCACCATAAATGGCTCGCATGGGGTGATCTTCATGCGCAATGGGGGCGCCGAACAGCGCCAGGATGCCATCGCCAAGCAGCTTCGCGACATAACCCTCATAGTGGTGCACGGCGTCCATCATCAGGCACACCACGGGGTCAATCAGTCCGCGCGCCTCCTCTGGGTCGAGATCCTGGATTAATGCTGTCGAGCCAGCCATATCCGCAAACAGCGCGGTAATTGTCTTGCGTTCGCCAGCTGAGGCTCCCCTGGCTTCCATGGCTGCCCATTCGGCAAGAATGCGCTCGGCCAAATGGGGTGGCGTGTACAGGACAGGCGCAGCAATAGCGACGTGCGAGACCGGTGCAACGGGACGTGCAACAGGTTCGGGCAATGGAAGGCCACATGCGCTGCAGAACTTTGCGGCGGAACTCGACTCAGCGCCGCATTGAGGGCAGGCCTGCGAAATTCTGTTCCCGCATTCCTCGCAGAACTTTGCGTGCGCGGAATTTTCATGACCGCAACTTGCGCAGCGCATATCGCCCTCTGACCACATTCACCTGCCACGCCCCCATTAGAGGCGCAATTCAGCTATATCGCAAGGCAAATTGCAGCCGGCCTGGACGGGAGAGACGCCCAAGGTGATCTGCTTTATCAAAAGCGCCTGATGTGCATCAACCGCAACTTGGGCGGTGAGCGCCTCAACTTCGACGTTCCAGTCCACGAGCGCACTGCATCGCCCCGCCGTGGCCACAGTGATCGCAGCTTAGGAATGACGGCCTTCCGAGTCTCCAAGCGCGCCTGGCCGCCTAACGTTGGCTGCGGCCAGGCTTCCAGGACGAGCAATCGGACTTTACTGAAGCTGTTCCGCTACTCCTGCGCTTGGATATGTAAGCCAAGTTCCTTTCAACGGCTTGCTACCAACGCTCGCACGCCCGTAGTCACAGACTCCAGTAGGGAACACCGCTTTGAGTCTCGCAAGCTGGCTTGCAGAAAGGCCCGGGTAGTCCGAAGCGTTGACCGGCACTAGCTGACATTTGAGTACGTCGTCTGTCAACGGCCCACCTGCCACCATGCGTGGATTCAGATAGAAAGGCATGATCTGCCCACACTGCCCTCCATTGTTCGGGTCCGCGGTCTCAGCAATTTGGGTACCTTCCGACGTAAAGCAGGCGTCAGTTAGTCCTCCGGGCTTATTGGCAACAACTCTTTGGGCCGCAGTGGCGTAGACACGCGTGTCATTCTTCATCGCCATGAGCCATTGATCCATCTTCTGCAAGACGTAGCCTTCACCGTCCAGCGGGGTTGCGGACGACCCAGGCGGCGGAGCGGCAGAGCTGAACCGCAGAATCACATGATTTTTCGCGTTGCCGCGCTCCCGCATCAATCGTGCACGTGTACTGAGAGAGCGGATGCTGTCATGGACATTCGCGCTAGTACCAGGGTCGCTACGTTGGTCGATAATTGGAATATCTCCAAGGTTTTCAGCACTATTTATACGGCCAAATTCATAAAGATTGTTAAGCGCAATCGGACTAGCGGAGGAACGTGCCCCTTGCAATTCTCCATCGCTGGTAAATCCGCCAACCATTTCATTCAAAGTCACGAACTGTTCAGCGGAAATATGACCCGCTTTAAAAACCTTCAGACCGTACTGCACACCGACATTATCGTACCCCCTCGCGGCATATCCTGTCCCGGAATCCACGCCGACAAGATTCTTGATACCTGAATACAGATCACAACGAACCCCACTCGGATTTGCTATGGGATCATATCCGTCAGCCGAAGAAATCTCCAAAGGACATTGATTATAATCCAGCACCGCACCTAAATAATTCCCCAATGGCTTTTCATTCTTCCTTGCAACAAGCCAATCCGGAGTATATGTGCCCATCCATTGTTTACATGTGTCCCAAGTATTATACCCAGACACTTCCTGCTTCTGCTGATCAGTCCATACCAAATTGCTCGAAGTAAATGCACGATCTAGCAACGTGCAATCCGCCACATTTGGAACAATCGAATGAAGATCGGAAAATGAAGCGGCGGGCGTAATGCCATCCAGAATTCCAGGATAATTGTTAGCGATCAGATGCTGTTGCATAGACCCGCCTGACGCTCCCCAGCCCATGGTGTAGATAGGAGCGCCAAACCTCTTTATAAACGCCTCTTTTACCATTGAGGCTGTCTCTGCCGAGAGCACGTCGTTAGCGTTATTACCAAACTTGGTAAGGGTGGAACCAAGCACAGCGAAACCAGCTGCGAGCTTCTTCTCTTCGGAAGTTAGTGGCCCTGCCACTGTGTCCGATGCGTTCCCTATATCGTACCCTTGTCTGTAGCCGGCCGAGGCACTACCGCCAAACACGAACACGAGCTTACGGTTCCAACCTTGGTACTGAGCCTCGGGACTTGGCATGGCGTCCTTTTGGGGATCATGGAGAACTGAGAACTGATAGATCGCGCGGTTTAGCGTACCCGTTTCTACACGTACAATGAAGTTGACCGTTTTACCTTCTGTTGTGGTCGTCGTAGCAAGATCATCAGGATAGCTCGCTGTCGATGGAAGCGCCTTGAAAGTGCGGGTCACCGTCGACTTGTAGATATAACTGATGTTTGTTGGCGCATTGCAAAACACGTCTTGTGCCGGGCCTAGCGTAGTACCGTTCCTGAGATTGAATTTCTGTGTTTCACAAATCCATGGCATCTGATGAGGTCCAGAGATGATTGGACCGTTCCGGTCATGATTTCGGAGAACAAGAGTTGTCTGACCTCGGCCGAAGGAAATGAGCATCCTGTTCTCGCCCACCGCGAACCCACTAACAAGTCCCACTAGCCTTCCGTCTGACGTTGGCTTAAATGCCGAAGTTACATCTGTACTGCCCAGCATCACCTTGAGGTCGCCTGCGGCACCTGTCGGCTTGCTCACGGAAATAACTGCGGACCCACCACTAACCATGTCTGGTCGGCTTGATACAACCATCGCCGTTGGGACCTGGACCGGGGAATCATCGGAACTCCCGCCACATCCAGCGAGCGATACCGACGTCAGCGTGAATACCATCAATCTGACTCTCAAGCTCTTCATGTCTCCCTCCTATGAAACTATTTATTATTTATGTTTCACACCATCAATGAATTTGCCACTGGGATAAATTGCGAAGCGCCGTAGACAACACAAATGCGATTAATGCACAACTATGTAGACTTACTCACCATGCCGCCCCACGCGTTCGTCTAGCTCATAGGCTCTTGCGAAACAGCCCAATCGCCCGATACGCGTTCAACTGTAAGTTGATTCGCGAGCCAAGATTGGTACCAAACTGACAGTCTCGCGTGGGGTTAACCCTTGCTAGCGAGCAGCGCGTATATGTAGACAATGCCTACCGCCACTCGCCAATTGTCTTCACTGGGAAGCCTTAGCACATCCGAGCACGCATAGCGCGTATATCCGGTTCCGATGGAAACTTGTACGCGTTCCTTCACCTATTCAAGCGGCACACTGCCATCACCGCTCACACGCGTCTCGATGCAGCGAAGGACATGCTTGTAAAAGGCCAGTGCAGCGTGACGGCGGTCGCGATGTCCTCCGGCTTCAACAATTGAGCCACTTTTCGAAGGCATTTAAGTGCCACTGGGAATGACGCCTTCTGCCGTGCTTCTACTCTTGTGCTAGTTGTGCAGGAAAGCAGGCAGAAGAGACTGTGGCATGTGACCTCGGGGCTGTTGCGCTGCAAGGTGCTTCTTTTGGCATGTCTGAACGAGCCCGCTCACAAATAGTCCTCGACACCGTTGGGCATGCGCATGGCGCTCCTGCAATTCCATCTTCTTCACGCCATCCCCGACAGCCAAACGGCAGCCTGGTGTAGCCCCAATTATTCGCCTCAGCCAGCCGCTCACAGCGGTGTTGCCGGTAGGGAATATCCCTCGTTTTTTCCATGGCTACGCGCGAAGCTTACATGGAACTTACAGTTGCCGAAAATCAGAAGCCAGCATTCCGAATGCTAACTAGTATTTCCCGACGGGTTGAAGCTCGGACTTGGTTCAACATAACAGCGTCCCTAGGGTAAATCCCCAGCCCGAAATGTCCCTCCATGGACCGTCAGAACCACCACGAGACTCTATGGTTCTGGCGGTACGTGAAGGTGTGGATCAAGCCGTGATGAAGGCACCGATGGTGTGTTGCCCTGCACAACAGTGCACTGTCTGTCCATTGGCGATCTTCGACTCGGCGGTGCCGTCCAACCATCATCTACAGCGAAACGAGATGCCTATTACTAAACCTATCGTCCTGAGCGCGCTAATGACAACCCTGTTGCTCCATGGCTGCGGCGGAGACGACGACAGCGTTGCTAAAGAGCCAACGGACGCTCAGCTCAGCGTACTATCGAGCCGCCCCGACATGGTGAGCGGTGGATCGGCCCTAGTTTCCATTGCGCTTCCTTCCGGGGTAACTCTGGAGCGGGTGAAGGTTCTGCGCGGAAGCACCGACGTCACCAAGAATTTCAAGCCGTCCGGTTCGTCGCTGGTTGGCCTTGTCAGCGACTTGCAGCTGGGTGAAAACAAAGTGAGCGTGTCTATCGACGACCGTCCCAAAGGTCAGCTGAGGATTCTTAACTATTCCCGTAACGGACCGATCATCTCCGGACCGCAGCAGACTCCTTGGCTCTGCGAAACCGAGAAGTTCAAGCTTCCCGATGGCACGACGATGGGCCAGGCACAAGACGAGTTCTGCAACGCGCCCACCAAGGTATCGTACATCTACATGCCAGAAGGTGGGCAAGCCTACAAGCCACTCCCCTCTTTGGGCACATTGCCAGCGGACATGTCAAAGACCACGACATCCGACGGAAGGACTGTGAACTATATCGTTCGGGTGGAAACAGGCACTGTGAACCGCGCCATCTATCAATACGCCATACTTTTTGACCCGACGACTGAGGCAGAGCCCACGCCGACCGCGCAGTACAAGGGGTGGAACGGCAAAATGGTCTATGTGTACGGGGGCAGCGCCGCATCCGGTTACCACCAGGGAGACTTGATATCTTCGTCCCCGACGGACATCCTCACAGAGAAAGACAAGCTCTCCAAGGGATTTGCGGTCGTGACCTCCACCTTGAATATTTTCGGAGTCATGGCGAACGACGTGGTGTCAGCGGAAACCACATCCATGGTGAAGGAATTATTCATCAAGAAGTTCGGCCCGGTGAAATATACGATTGGCACTGGCGGCTCGGGCGGGTCCATGCAGGTCCATCTTATCGCCAACAACTACCCTGGACTTTTAGATGGCATTGCACCAGCTGCGAGTTTTCCGGACAACCACTCCATGGTTCATCCGGCGATAGACTGTGCGGTACTGGCGCGGGCAGTCAACGAATCCGGAGTGGCTTGGAGCGATGCTCAGAAAACCGCCGTTGCCGGCTTCAATACGTGGAATACCTGTGACAGCCCAGCGGGGGCATGGACGAACAATTTCGCACCAATGTGGTTGCAAGCTACGCGCAGCTCCATCCCTCTTTTCCCGTGGCAGGACGGCTTCCTCGACGTAAACAATTGCAGCCTGGCTCTGCCGGTGGAGTGGATCTACGATCCCGTCACCAACCCCGGGGGACTTCGCTGCGACTTGTATCAAGCTATCCGCAACCAGGTTGGGATTGATCCTGCGACCGGACAGCCCGCGCGTGCCTACGACAACATTGGTGTGCAGTACGGGCTGAACGCATATAAGGCGGGGACGATCTCGGCGGACCAGTTCCTCGTGCTGAATGAGAAAGCGGGGGGCTACGACAATGACGGACTGCCGACCCGCGCTCGAACTGCGGCTAGCCAGATGGCACTCAAGAATCTTTTCCAGTACGGAAGGATTACCAGTGGTCAGAACCTCGGCAGTATCCCGATTGTCGACAGCCGAACAGACCCCGGTCTCAGACCAGATGTGCATGACAGCGTGAGATCCATGGCGATGCGTGCGCGCTTGGTTCGCGCGAACGGCAGCGCGGGCAACCACGTCATCTTGAGACGCAATGGCATGCCGTTGCCGCCCGGATCTGGAAGCAGCACTAGCATGGACTCGTTCCTGATGCTCGACCAATGGGTGTCCAATATCAAGAGCGACACGAAGGAATACTCCAGCCCACTGGCCAAAGTGACCGCAAACAAGCCGCCGGAACTCAATGACACGTGTCAGGACCCTTCGGGAGCGTTGATCACGGAAACCGCCGACGTCAACAACTCCGGACGTTGCGGCGCAGTGATGCCGTTCTACGGAGATCCTCGCATCGCCGCAGGCGCTCCTCTGACCGGAGACGTTCTGAAGTGCCATCTCAAGCCGATTCGGGATGAAGACTACGCTGGGATGAGGGGCGATCAACTGGCGCGCCTGCGCAGCATCTTCCCGCAGGGAGTATGTGACTACTCATTGCCCAGCGTTGGTGCCGAGGACTTGCTGGGGACCTGGTTGGCCTACCCGTCGGCGGGAACTGCGAAGCCCCTGAACTGAATCTACGCCTGACAAACAGAGGCCCCGGATTCGCCAGATCCTGTGGCTTCTGATATCGACGGCTGCGCAGCGCACAACCTCCGGTTCGTCCCGAAAGCCTCATCATGCAACAGCGAACAAGCTTGACCAGAACATCACAATGAGGAATCGTCAAAAAACTAGCGCCCGCGACTTCCTAGCATGCACGCCATGGGTGGAGGCTATTCCGTTGAGCGCCCGATCCCGCATTTTCGAAGACGCCTACGAAGCAACCTTCCTTCCGGGAGAGATCGTCGCAAGAAAAGGGGAAGCAGCACTATCCTGGATTGGCGTCATGGAGGGCCTCCTCAAGCTGAGCGACGTTCGACCTTCCGGAAAGCTCATAATGTTTGCTGGCATACCGCCAGGTGACTGGATTGGGGAAGGGACTCTTTTTAAAAAAGAGTTGCGGCGCTATGACGTCGTTTCGGTCTGTCAAACACGAACAGTAAATCTTCCTGCTTCCACATTTCGCTGGCTCCTAGATACCTCCATCGAGTTTACGCACGTTGTAATGGCGCGGCTGAATGAGCGTCTGGCGCGCTTTATTGAGATGATGGAGATTGACCGCATGGATGATCCTGTCGCCCGGGTGGCCAGGACGATTGGGGCCTTCTATAACCCGATTCTTAGTCCAAGCCTCAATCCCGCTTTGACCCTCTCTCAGTCAGAATTAGGTGAACTGATAGGCGTTTCTCGTCAAACCATCGGCTCCGCTCTCAAACAGTTACAGACCCAGGGGCTTGTCCACGTCTGCTACGGTAAAACAGTCGTATTGCAACCCCACGCCCTGCGCGACTATGAAGAGCGGGAAGCGGAGTAAGTCCCCTCTTCCAGCGCCATTGCGGCAGGGCCTTATGCTGCGGTTGCAGCACCCCAACTCGCCTCTGCGTGAGCGCCAATCCTCCATCTGCATCAGGGTTTTCCCGCGCAGTTTTCCATTTCCACCTGACCTGCTTACACGAAGCTTACAACGCCACCAGACGTAAAATCAGTGGGTCTCCGTATCCAGTACAAAGTGAGTACAACTATAGAGGAGACGACCATGCGTAAGTTCTGTATCGCCTTTTCACTAGCCATTGCGGCTGTCCTCTCGGGCTGTGGTGGAGGCGACAACGACACTCCACCATCCTCTGCGTCGCCGCCGACACAGACTTCAACATTTGAGGTTGCTGCCTTTGTCGCGCCTCAAAGCGATCTTCTTGAGGAAACTGGTTTCGCGGGCTTAACACCAAGCTTTCCCCAGTTCAAGGAACAAACCATTCGACAAGTTGCGCATCTATCCACAGGCGGCAGCGCACTGAAGATCAAGTTTTCGAACTTGTTCGGTGTAGAACCGCTGACTTTAGATAAGGTCCACATTGCGCGCAATCTTGGGAATGGCAACATAGATGCTTCGACAGATAAGGCGCTGACATTCTCCGGCAGTCAATCAGTGACAATTGCTCCCGGGTCTGAGGTTTACAGCGACGTGATCGCGTATCCAACAGCAGCCTTTACGGACATTTCCGTAAGCATCTACATGAAGAGTGCAACCGTACGAACCGCCAGAAGGTTTTCAACGACAACGACCTACCTCGGAACAGGCGACCTTACTTCGTCTGCCGCGATGCCAAGCGCTACGAAGCTCAGCTCAATCTACTACATGTCGC
Source organism: Cupriavidus phytorum (assembly GCF_003254285.1). Taxonomy (NCBI): domain Bacteria; kingdom Pseudomonadati; phylum Pseudomonadota; class Betaproteobacteria; order Burkholderiales; family Burkholderiaceae; genus Cupriavidus; species Cupriavidus phytorum. The sequence continues at coordinate 649,978 of NZ_QKZN01000001.1, read as the reverse complement.
AAGTTTCGGTGGTCCGAGACAGCAAGGTCAACGTCATTGTGGCAATGGGTGATTCCATTACCGAAGGAGGTGGCAGCACTACAGATGCATATAACTCATGGCCTGATCAGCTAGCAAGGATTGCAAACTCTCGTTTCGAAGTTGCAGTTGTCAATGCTGGCTTAGGTGGTAATCGCTGGGTGAAAGATGGCCTAGGCCAGTGCGGACTTTGCAGGCTGGACCGTGATGTGCTGTCTGTCCCAGGCGTCACCCACGTCATCCTATCGCTAGGCGTCAACGACATTGGACTTGGGTACTACTACTCGAATACCTTCAAGGATCCGAGTCAGTTGGTCACTGCCAAACAGATTACTGACAACATCCAAGCCGCAGTGGACAAGGCCAAGGCTAAGGGTATCAAGGTGTTCCTCGGCACGATTACGCCATTCAAAGGCACCTACTATTACACCTCTGGGCAGCCTGGCGAGGTTCCCTTCGGCGCAACAGTTCCCTATAACGGCGAGCAGGTTCGTCAGGACGTTAATGCGTTCATTCGTGCAAACAAGACAATTGACGGGTTCATCGATTTCGACAAGGTCATGCAAGATCCTTCAGATCCACAAAAGGCCCTGACCGCGTGGACGTTTGATGGCACGCTGCATCCGAACGACGTAGGGTACGCACATATGGCGCAAGCAGTTGATGTCGAAACGCTTCGCTAGGCTTGACCGAAGCCGCTGATACTTCCGGCTGCATCTCGAAAATGGGAGACAGCCGGAAGGAGAGTCGCACCGACAACTGGATCCGCGGCACCTGGATGAGAACCCCTCTGCACAATTGTTGTTTTCCCCTTGACGTTTTATCGATGAGGGAGGAGGCTGCACACCCAGAAGATGCTGACCCGGCAGAACGAAGATCCACCGGGCATTGAGGGAGATATGCATGGAGGTGCAAACAGAGTTCCCGGAGGGGTGGTTGCAACTAGCCCAACCCTCTCGGTGGGATGGATTACATATCAATCACTTAGTAGCGCCAAGCTACGAAGGTGAGTTCCAAACGTCCACGGTAATCGTCTCGTTCATCAAGAAGGCAGCGCGCTCCTCCGAAGCCCCCTCTATATCAGGCCGTTGGAAGGAACTCGGGATCACTTCCGGGACGATTTGCTCTTTGCCATTTCACTATGGAGACAAGATAAGGACAGAAGGAAACGTTGAGGCGATCAATTTGTTTGTTGATTTTTATTGGTTGAAGAGCTGCCTTAATGACAGCCTGGATCTTTTCGACAGGCCACTTTATGGCATGCACGATAAGGTTTCTCAATGTTTGATAGAAGACATATACAAGGACAATCAATCCGGGACACCAAATGGCCTTATCTATTCCGAATCTTTGGCATTAGCCTTGCTGCATCGACTAAACGCGAAATCGCTGCAGAGGCCTGTGGATATCAGAGTTCAGCGAGAACAGCGGATCATCGGCATTGCCATCGACTATATCCATACGAACTTGCATGAATCTCTAGCATTGGCCGATATTGCTCGAGCGGCGGGCTACGAAGGCGATCTCTTCGCATTCCTTCGACTTATGAGGCGACACACAGGCAAGCCACCTCATCGCTACATTTTGGATACTCGCCTCGAAGTAGCAAAAAATATGCTATTAGGAGGCAAGCATAGTGTCACTGACGTAGCGATGTCTTGTGGCTTCGGTAATATGAGCCACTTCTCCACCGCTTTCAAACGCCATTGGGGCGTGACTCCGTCTTCATTACTTCGAACGCCTTCCCATTTGTGGCCGGCCAATCTCGTCATGTTCTCCAAAGAGCCAGACATCTTCGGAGCGAACGACGGGAAACGCCCTATAGAGCAGGGGAAAGCCGGCTAGCTTCTTGCCGCAGGAAGCCTCAACCTGAGTACACTACGCGGACAAAGCTCGAGAGAATGCGCACCCCGGCTGCGTCAAATTCGACCAGCGTCAAGAGGACTCCTTTTTGCCGAACCTCGGCCGCATTCACCGGCCATTGCACATGACGGAGTCCTGTATGTCTCCAAGCCAACTGCCACTCGACCCGGTCAGCGGCACCATCGCCGGTGAAGACGCAGCAACGCAGATCACAGTGCCTGGCGAACTGCGCTGCAGCATACTCACATGCTTCTACGGGAGCGTCTGGCTCCTTAACCCTTGGTGATCACTGAGGTGATGGCAGGCAGAACCGAGATGATGGTGCTTGGAGAAGCACCGCTATCCGACACATCCGAAGTGTGAGGATCCGAGCGTAGGGTGTGACGCACAACGAGGTCGCCGCTCTTGCCCGATGTACCCTCCATTAGCGAGACAGTGCCGGGATACGACGTATCAAACTACTTTGGCCTCTGGGGAGCAGCAGGTATCAGCCCTGAGCTCACAAGGCGCATTGCTGGCCTATTCGCCGACGCGGCGAAGTCGGAAAAGGCGCGGGACGCCTTCTATTCAGTGAGTGGCACTGCTGTCCGCACGTCGACACCTCTGGAACTGGCGGAATACCAACGGCACGAGGCACAGAACCTACAGGCGCATGATCCGTGCGGCAGGAATTGTTCCGGAATAGCCTACTTCATAGCGTGGCGGCGGCATCGGCTTGAAATTGAGCCCGCGCCAGCGAGCTAGTAACGTATTGAGAGCGGCCTGCCACAGCAGGCAAATCACCTTATATTTTTTCCACCGTGTGATGGCCGCCGATATAGCTAATGAATCTACGCCATCCCACCTTTACGGAGATATACGATATTGTCACACGTCGGCCGGCCACAAGGCGCCCGACGGGAGGGCCGCCCTTTCCATTGAAAGGCTTCGGTGGTGACCGCCTCGTTGGTCGGCTAGATTACGGCAGCGACGGGGGGAGACCGGTCTCTGCGGGGGAAGAGTTGAGACGACCGGCACGCGGGCGAAGATAGCGCGTGACTTGAAAAGACTGTCGGAAGCATCCAGGTTCCGGATGCCAGAAGGAGCCTCGCTTGAGCGTGTAGGGGGCCTTCGGCTGTCCCTAGCATATATAAAGTGAGGATATGCTTACTAAAAAAACCTAAACATATCCTTACGTAAGCATATGTATTTGGTTATTCCTGAGCCTATGCTTAGGTTTCCATAGGTATTGGGAATAACCCAATACTCCTTAGCACAGATTTCTCCGTCAGTTGAGCATACGTGGACGTGCACATGGACCGCTTCGCGGTCGGGCAGCCAGGAAGGACGGTACGGATGCAAGCCATTCCTGCTCGGTACACCTCCAGCAAGTTGTCCGTTGCGGCGGGGGCTGGAGACTGGAGCCCAAGGCCTCACAATAGGTCGGCGAGGGGTTGCGTACATCATGGCAACCCCACCGCATGAGCGCCGTTCCCTACGAAAGGCGTCAGTCGAGCTTAATGCCCGCATCGTCGACGACCTTCTTCCACTTTCCGGTCTCGTTCTTGATGAACGTGGAGAGACTTTCCGGCGAACCGCCTGCAGGCTCCAGCCCCATCTCCGTCAGCTTTGCCCTCGTTTCCTTTTCGTGCAGGATGCCGTCAATCTCCCGATTCAGCTTTGCGATGACATCCTTAGGCGTGCCGGCCGGCGCTACAAACGCTGACCAGAAAATCATCTCGAAGCCTGGCACACCGGATTCGGCTACCGTGGGAAGATCCGGATACTCTGTGGAGCGCTTTGCTGTGGTAATTGCCAGCGCCCTCAGCTTGCCTGCCTTCACTAGCGGCATTGCCTCGGGTACTAGGGCCATCATGACTCGGACTTGGCCAGCCATCAGATCCTGTAGTGTCGGTGCTCCCCCTTTGTACGCCACATGAGTGGTGTCGAGATGCATCACTCTTTTGTACAACTCCATGCCGAGATGACTTGGGGTCCCGTTTCCTGCAGAGGCATAACCTTCTGTTCCAGGCCGGCTTTTCAAGTACTTGAGTAACTCCGGCATAGACTGCGCTGGAACGTTTGGATTCACAACGATCACGCTCGGGATCGTTGCGGCAAGGGTAATTGGCGCGAAATCCTTTTGGGGGGCGTAGGCCAGCTTGCTGTACAAGCTCGGATTGACCGACAGTCCGGTCATGGTGGACAGAAAGATGGTGTAGCCATCGGGTGCCGATTTAGCGACAAAGCTCGCAGCGATTGCTTCGCTGGCGCCAGGCCTGTTTTCGACCACCACTGGTTGGCCAAACTTTACGGATAGCTTTTGACCGACCATCCGTGCGACGGCATCTGTCGAGCCGCCAGCAGGATAAGGCACAACGAGGCGAATCGGTTTGGTGGGATAGTCGGCTGCATACGATGCTGCCATCGTTGAGACCAGTGCGGTACAGGCGACGAGGCAGGAAACAGTGAACTTCATCTGAATTGCTCCAAAGAAACCCGCCCTGAGGGCGGGCAGAGACAGGAGTGCCCCCGGCAGTAGGCAATCCCAATTTCTACAACTACGTGACGCAACTGCTCTGCTCGTTGAAGCGGTTCCAAGATCAGAGGCGTTTGCCCATCTTCACGACTCCCTGGTCCATTTCGCCCACTGCCAAGCGTTCCTGGCTCACTTGTCCGAGGCGGCCAAGTTTCTGCAGCACGGTCAGCAAACCCGCTCTCGTCACCTTCTGCGCTGCGCGCCGGCGCGAACCGACTTAACGGGGCTCACGACTCAGCGGCTGGGATGCGCAGTTGGTGCACCACCTCGGTCAGGTCTTCGCCGCCTAAACACACGGATCCGCGACAAGAACGTTGATCTATCTGCACATATCACTCTGCACATTGTGATCAATTTTCCACCTGAGAGCCTTGCGCATAGGTTGATATACGGAATCGCTCTTTCGATCCTGTCGCCTTTCGTCCGGCAAGGCGCCAGCCAAGTGCCAAGCCAATAGCGAGTACCGGAATCATTGCGAACGTAATCGTCCCATTCGGATAGTCCAAAGCCATCAATAGCAGCACGACTGCGAGGAACACCAAGGTAAGCCACGACGTGAATGGCGCGCCAGGCATCCGAAACGAAACATCACGCATCTCGCCGCGATTCACTGCGCGCCGGAAGAGAATCTGGCAAAGGACGATTGACGCCCACGTCGTAATGATGCCGATGGCAGCAATATTGAGGACAATCTCAAATGCTCGCTCTGGAACGATATAGTTCAGAGGGACGCCAATCGCAATGAGGCAGATCGTCACCACAATGCCGCCATAAGGTACGCCGCGGGCGTTCATCCTGGCGACGTATTGAGGAGCTGACCCACCCATGGCAAGGGACCGCAACACACGCCCAGTGGAGTACAAGCCAGCATTGAGATTAGACAACGCAGCTGTGAGCACAACAACGTTCATAATGCTGTCGACATGCGGGATTCCCAGCTTGCTGAAGAACGTCACGAACGGGCTTTCATGCGCACTATATGCAGTCCAAGGGAGCAGAGTGATCAGCAGCAGGATCGATCCAACGTAAAACAGTGCGATCCGCCACATAACGCTATTGATGGCTTTAGGCAACACCTTACGGGCATTTTCGGTTTCACCTGCTGCGACCCCAACAAGCTCAATGCTGGCATACGCGAATACCACACCCTGAACAATCAGGACGGCGGGAAGAACCCCATGCGGAAAGATGCCGCCATTGGTCGCGATGAGTTGCAGTCCCGGAGTATGTCCGTCAATAGACTGTCCACTGGCGAGAAAGAATGTTCCAACAACCAAGAACAACACGATTGCGCCGACCTTGATAACGGAGAACCAAAACTCCATTTCGCCGAACAGTTTCACTCCGATCATGTTAATGACCGACACAACTGCGAGTGCTCCTAGCGCAATCGCCCACTGAGGTGCGTCGGAGAAGATTGTCCAGTACTTCAAATAGATTGCAATAGCCGTGCTGTCAGCGATGCCCGTTGCCGCCCACGCCAAATAGTACATCCAGCCTGTGACAAATGAAGCGCGCTCGCCCATGAACTCACGCGTATAGGAAGCGAAGCTCCCACTTGTCGGCCGGTGCATGACCAACTCACCAAGTGCTCGCATAATAAAGAACGCAAAGACGCCACATACGAGATAGGCGAGTGCCAAAGCGGGCCCCGCACTTTGCAATCTGCCGCCAGCACCCAGGAACAAACCAGTCCCAATTGCGCCCCCCATCGCGATCATTTGCACGTGCCTGGGTTTTAGCTTCTTTTCATAACCTGCTTCGTGAGAAGCCAGCCAGCTTTCCTTCCCGGGATTGCCGTCGCTTTGTGTTTTGGCAGCGGGGGCTGCTCTGTCGTTAAACCTCTCCACTTATATTCCTCCTCTGATTTACGTGCTTATTAAGTACTTCCAATGACGTAGAGCGGAACTGCATCTCTTTTTACGCACGTCTACTTACCCACCAGTAAGGCGGCTAGCGTTGCGAAGCTCGCTGCGAGCGAGGGTTCCCTTCAACCAAAACTAAAGTTTGCAACGGTAGTTGGCGCGGCCACGTCGCGCCCTGCATCCCTTAGTGGCAACCGGAAGTCCAATGTTTTCAGCATAGCCTACTTACTAGTTGGTAAGCCGTCAATCCGGGGTAACACCGATCTGGCGCCCCATGCCAGGAAGATATGCTCCAAGCATCCGTCCACGGTGTGGAAATGGGTGCAATGCTTGCGCTAGTCGCAGTGGCCATGGGGTGCACAGCGCTCCCCGAATCGATGAGAAAAATTGCGCCAGCAGTCTCAAGCTACTTTGCAAAAAAAAGGGCTAGTAGGTTTCCCCTACTAGCCCGTACACCGCTCTTTCGCAGAGAGCAAAAATGCGCATAGCAGCCGCGAACGCAGCAGACGCTGCACTCGTGGGATAGCCATGAAGCAACCACACCGGTGGTCGTCTGCACGCAAGATCTCATGAGTGCATGCTTACGTCGCAAGTAACGTTTCCGTTATACAGTTTCACGCTCGTAGCGCGGATAGTCGGTATATCCCTTCGCTCCGATGACGCCATAGAACGTGGATCGATCGCTTTCTGCAAGCGGCCAGCCGTGTTTCATGCGTTCGACCAGGTCCGGGTTAGCAATGTACGCAGTTCCGAACGCAACAAGGTCCAACTCGCCCTTCTCCAACTCCGCATCGGCGATTTCGCGATTGAATCCGCCAGCGGCAATCAGCGTGCCTTGATAAGCTTCGCGGAACTTAGCCCCAAAGCCGGCCGGCACATCCGCAGCAGTAATGGTGGGCTGATAGTTCAGATGCACGTATGCCAGTTCTCGCACATTGAGTTCGGCCGCGACACTCATCCACGCTTCCTCTTCGTCGGCATAGGCCCCCAAATCGTAGAGTCGTCCAAACGGCGAGAAGCGAACGCCGACCTTTTCACCGCCAATTGCGGCAGCAAGGGCGTCCACTGTTTCCAGCAGGAAGCGTTGGCGATTCGCAAGAGAGCCACCATACTCATCCGTCCGCGTGTTCAGCTCACTGCTGAGGAATTGGTCAAACAGGAAGCCATTCGCTGCCATGAGCTCGACTCCATCGAACCCTGCCTCCATCGCGCGCAACGCAGATGAAACGAAGTCCATCGAGACACGCCGGACCTCTTCAGTAGTCAGTGCTCGCGGAACACTAGGCGCGACGGGGCCGGCCTCGCCGGTTTCTGACCATGCGTAGACGGTTGTATTCGTAGCGGGGACTGTGCCCGAGGACACCGGAGCGGCATTGCCGGGTTGAATGGAAACATGAGACATCCGACCAACGTGCCACAACTGCGCGAAGATTTTGCCGCCATTCTCATGCACAGCAGCGGTGACCTTGCGCCAGGCCTGAGTCTGTTCGTCAGTGTAAAGCCCTGGCGTATACAGGTAACCACGGCCTTCATCAGAAATCGGCATCCCCTCTGTAATGATCAGGCCAGCCGATGCTCGCTGGGCGTAATAGAGGGCCGTGAGTTCATTTGGAACGTTATCGGTCGTTCTGGTCCGCGTCATCGGGGCCATGACCACCCGATTGGCCAATGAGATGCCGGACAGATTGTATGGAGTAAACAGAGTGTTCATTACGTTCTACGATAAGGAGTTGAGCGCCGAGGAGTCGACTTCGACGTGACAGAGGAAAGATGCGATTGCCAGGCTACGCCTCACGAATCTCCAGCGTGGGAACCATGCGGATGGCCTTGGAGAAGTTAGCCAGGTTCACCGACGTTTTGGTTACGATGTCATGCAGCTTCTCCACTTGTTCGCGCGACGCGTCAGTGTGCAACCGCACGGCGTAGCTCACTTCGTCGTAGCCAGGATTAACGGTTTCGTCCAGGCCGAGGAAGCCACGCAAGTCCAGTTCGCCGTCGGTTTCGATTTCCAGGCTATGGACCGTGATCCCCATCGCTGCAGCGTTGACAACGTAGCCCACCGAGAGGCAAGCGTTGAGCGCAGCCATGAGCAGTTCCTGAGGATTCGGAGCGGAGTTTTGCCCGAGCAATTCAGTGGGTTCATCTGCGGCAATTTCGAAATGCCGCTGGTGTTCGACCCCACCCAGGGAATAGTGGCTAACAGTCGCCACGCTACGAGTCTGGTGCTCCCATTTCGTCTTGACGTTGAAGCGGGCGCTTCGCTTTGAAATATCTTCGGCCACACCTTTTGCAAATTGGCTCAAAGCTGCAACGTCGATACCATTCGGTTTATCATTCATTGGATGAGTTCCTTCTTAAAAAGGCGCTTTCGCGCATATGAAATTTCCAGGACACATGACGTGTCCACTAACCTGCGAATGTCGGCCCCCTTGGTTGCCAACACCGCCTAAATGAGAAGACTGGCTTCTCCTGCTAACTAACTTGTACAGCCATTGATACTGCAAGTCGCTCCAGCAGCCACTGCCGAGTCCTCCACATCAGCAGCTGCCTTTAGCAGGGTCGCTTCAAAACTGGCCACTTCGCGCGCTCCCGAGACAAAGAACTTGTCAGCAAACACAAACAGGGGGACCCCATTTGCTACATGACTTGCCTCGTTCTCATCACGCGCTATCTCTGATTCCAGTTCACGGGACTCGAAATCGAAGGATGTGGTAACGCCGAGCTCTTTTGCGAGAGCGAGAAGTACGTTGGCATCAAAGATGTTGAGTCCGTCGGTGGTAACACCACGGTAGATTCCTTCAATCATCCGTTGCCTGTCGGCTGAGGACTCGATACTCTTGACCAGAGCGTGCGCAGCGGTCGTATCACCAAAGCGCATGGTGTCAAAGTTGTACTTCAAGCCTTCCGTTACGCCTGCTTTTGCGACTGCCGCCATCATGCCTTCGGCTGCAGACGAATTACCGAACTTTGCATAAAGAGCCTCCTTAAAATCCACCGGAGCCATGCCTCTAGCAAGGCGGTAGGCCTTGTGTGTGACGACTACCTCGACTTGATTTTCCAGAGCCGCCACGGCTTTTTCAAAACGTCGCTTGGCAATCCAGCACCAAGGACATACAAAATCCGACCAAATCTTGACATTGACTCGTTTCATGATCATGCTTCGCAACACACTACCTACTAGTAGGTAGGCGCCGACGTTAAATAAAAGGACCAGTCCGTGCGGATGGCCCTAGGTGCAACCAGGGATACGTGACAAATCAGCCCCTACTTATCGAGGCCCGCCACAAGTCGAATAAAGTTCCAATCCAGCGCCTCACCGTCCTTCAGCGCCCAGTTAATAAAACTTGCGCCTTCCAGTGCACTTAAAAGTTGGAAAGCCTTCTGCCGCGTGCCGGGAGCTGCCGGAATCTCTCCATTGACAACCCCCTTATCGAGTATCTTTGTCAGCCACTTCAATTGAAGATCGAAGAAATGGTGCGTGAGCCTTTGCAAACCCAGCGGTAGCGCGGCCATTTCAGCAGCGAGTGCACCGCAGAGTGGCAACAAGCCACCCTCACTGCTGGCACTGAAAGCGAGGAAAAACGCCTTCAGGCGGCCTTCCAAGTCTTCATGGACCAGTTCGATCCGCTCAAAGTCGATGCGTACCCTATCGATGTAGGCTTCGACAATGGCTACCCCCAAATCTTCCTTGGTTGGAAAATGGTGATGGATGCTTGCCTTCTTGATACCGACGGTTTCAACAAGGTCGGCGTAGCTGAAAGCAGCGTACCCCTTCGAGCGCATCAAATTTTCCGCCGCGCACACCAGCGCTTCCCGCGTTCCCATTGCCGTCATCCGACTAACCCACCCTACGTCATCCAATGCAGGTATTCTACCTACTAGTTGGTTGGTTGTCAAACACCGACTGGCGAGCACGAAAAATGTGACACGTTATTAACATTACGGAAGGAGTAGAGCCGTTTTCGCCACTCGAAATGAGGAAAGCGGGATACCAAAAGAACGCAAGCTTGCTTCGAGCAACTAAGGCTTCTTGCCTCTGGGGTCAGGAATAAAGCCGTCTCGGTTCGGCATCTTCACATTCGCAAGGGTCTTATCGCTCAACGTGGCAGTGGAGTCAATGATCTTCCCTTCCGAAAGGATATAGGCAGACAACGCATATACCTCATTGTTGGTTAGACTACCAGGCGCATTAAAAGGCATGGCACGTTTGATGTAATCAAAAAGGGTTGTTGCATATGGCCAATAGCTTTCAACTGTCTTTACTGGGGCTTTAGTTGGATCATTATTAACCAATGTTCCACGGCCACCTATGAGACGGTCCGCAATTCCTCCCTCGAGGCTAACACCATGGCATGCTGCACATTTTTGCTGAAAGATCTGCTTCCCTTCCTTCGCGCTGCCAGCTCCCTTTGGCAATCCTGTACCGTCAGGCAGAGGAGATATAAAGCCTGCCAGATCTTTCTCGGTCGCAGGCGACCCAAAGCCATACGCTCGTACACTTTCCGCGGCAATCGATAGTCCCTGGCCGCCACCCACGTAAAGAAAGCCAAGGAGGACTACATCACGCATGCGCCTAGCTGTGGTGAACATTGGAGACTCTCCCGTCGGATGCGACTTTCCAGCTTTGAATTGCATTTAGGTGATAAACCGAGGCGACTGGCCCATTGGTGCCTCGAACTTTGGTAAGCTCAGCCAGCGTTGGTTGCCGATATCCAGTGTCATCGACACAGCGACTTTGCAGGACACACTCTTTTCCATCCCATTGCCATGCGAATCGGAAGCGTGTGTGACAGATCGGGAGAACCGGTCCTTGCAATTTTGCCTCCGTCCAACTCTTTCCACCATTGACGCTAATCTCTACCTTGCGGATGCTGCCGCGGCCAGACCATGCGAGCCCTGTAATCTCATAAAAGCCGGGGCCACGAAGTAACATCTCTCCTGAGGGATATGTAATCACGGACTTTGCATCCATCTCGAATGAAAATTGGACGGCCTTTCCATTCGGAAGCAAATCAGTGTACTTAGATGTCTCCTCTCTCGTCATAAATGGCCGGTCAGAAATCTCCAGTCGTCTTAGCCATTTGATATGTGTATTCCCTTCATAGCCGGGCACGATAAGGCGCAACGGGTATCCTTGCTCAGGACGAATGGCTTCACCGTTCTGACCATATGCCAAAAAGCAATCCTTTAATGCCTTGTCGAGAGGAATACTCCGAGTCATGACTGCTGCGTCGCCACCTTCTGCCAACAGCCATTTGGCGCCAGGCTTTACACCAACTTCGTTCAGAATCGTAGCGAGCGGAACGCCGGTCCACTCGGACGTTGAGGTCAATCCGTGCGTCCCTTGCACTGTCTTCATCGTCGGCTTTACCCATTCGGTCAGACCATTCCCCGAACACTCAATGAATAAGATGCGGGATACCGATGGGAACCGCCTTATGTCCTGCATACCGAACTTCTTGGCCTGCTTCACCATGCCATGGACATAGAGCATGTGCTTGGAGGGATCAATTGTCGTGATACCTCCATGATGGCGTTCGAAGTGAAGTCCGGAAGGGGTGATAATCCCGAGACCATTTTGAAGCGGCGTCATCGTCCACGATGACTGGTTCGTCGGCGTTTTAGGTTGAGTGCGGATCTCGGTCTCAAACTGCGAACGCGTTCCATAGCCGCCATCTGCCCATGTGTCTTCACCCTGAACTTTTGTCGGATCTGAGGGGGCATCACGGTTTTTCGCCCCTGCCGGTGCAGCTGACATGGCATTGGTAGCTATCCCCGCACCCATTGCGACCATACCGCTAGCCAGGAACGCTCTGCGATTATACGAATGGCTTTCACCCAGGAAATAGGGAGAGTCGGGCCTCCTTCGTTCGATATTTAAAAAGCCTTCTTCCCTCTCTTGGCGATCTTCCACCGTTGGTCCCGCCCAAGGAATTGTTTGGCCGCCGGATTTCTCGTGCATCGGGTTGTCTCCGTAGGGGTTATGGACTGTACCGATTGGTCGGTACAGTTTGGCCCGTGATAATGTCTTACCGGGCCTCGATGAGAAGCTTTAAATTAAGTTTTACCTCTGCACCATTCGAAGCGCCATCTCATTTAGACGCTCCGCTATTGCTTCCGGGCTAACCGTACCTTCTGGGCGAATCCAAAGGTAACTGTAGAAGTACATACCCAGCACGCCCTTCAAAACGACGGGATCGTAGGGACGAAAAATTCCCAGGTCAGCTCCATCGACCAAGACCGCGCGCCATGCCTTTTCGTATTTCGAGTGTAGCGCCATGACTTCTGCACGTCGGCCAGCAGTTAGCGATTGCACGTCACGGAAGCAAACCGTCAGTTCAGCCTGGTGCGACGCGATCTTCAACACGAGATGCCGGCCAAGTAATTCGATTCTCTCGCGCGGATCCATATCCGCATTAAGCTGTTCGGCGAAAGCTGCAAGATCCGTGATGTACTCTCGCGTAATCTCGTAAAGCAAGTCCTCCTTGCTGTGGATATGGTGGTATAGCGCTCCGCGTCCCAGGTTGACCGCCTCTTGAATCGCGTTTATGCCTACAGCGTGGTATCCCCGTTGCGCAAAAAGCTGCGCCGCAGCCCTCAGGATGCGGTCTCGTTGCGGGCTGTGACTGGTTCCCTTCACCATATGCTTGCGGCTCCCCTCAATGTCTGCACTCCAGAATAGGTCGCTGGACCGACCAGTCAATACAATCCTGCACTTTTAACGTTTTGTGCTAAAAAAGTGCAGCCTTTGGCTCATGCGACCGGGACTACAGCGCTTCAACGCGCAATTTCTGTACCGAACGGTCCACCAAGGCGGACGCTGTGGATGTGCCGGGGCAGACGGAAATGGGAGACCTTAGGAAAGCGGCGCCTACCTCCATGAGCGGAAGCGCTTCGGGCAAACGATTGGCGGCTGCCTGCCCACAAAGGGGCGCGCCTTATGCCGTGAACTGCTTTACCATAACGATGAGCGTTGACCAGCGAAGTCGCGCCTCTCACCCCAAAACAGTGGAGACACGTGTGCCCCTGGAGTTCCATCAAGCCAAAGGCGCCCTAGCAAAACATGCCTTGGAGGCATCTTGGCAGCGTTCTATTGCGTCAGGATTGGCCGAAACACATCAGGTTCTTCCACCTGTGACGTCCTGGGCAGATGGCCGGGCGGTTAGGTCTCGCAACAGCAAACTTCTTAAATATGCCGAGCCTTCTGTCGAAAACACATTCGAACAGATGGCCGGTACCGGCACGGTGGTTGTGTTAGCCGATGCCGAGGGCATCATTGTTTGTAGCAAGGGCGATGCGGACCTAATGTCCGGGCCTTTCGGTCCCCTCTTTCAGCCGGGAGTTAGTTGGTCAGAAGCGATTGCTGGCACAAATGCGATCGGCACATGCGTAGCCAGCCGTGCGCCGGTAACAGTCGACTTGGCTGAGCATTATCTGATCTCATTTCGCTCCCTGAGTGGGGCAGCAGCACCATGTTTCGACTCTGCCGGCACAATCGCAGGCGTTTTCGCTGCATACAGCACCAGCCCTGCCATCCACGCTCTTCCGTTGATTCGTACTGTAGCGGTGCTGATAGAGAACCGCATGCTTGTGCGCGAGATGGCCGACGAGATCGTCGTCGTTTTCCATCCTGTGGCTGAGTACCTTACGACCATCAAGCAAGCGATCGCGGTGTTTGGATCTGACGGAAAGCTACTCGGCTCCAACAGCGCAGCACGCTGTCTCCTAAACCTGGACCCCCGCGATACCCTTGGCAAGCGATTCACGGATTTGTTTGGCTTCAACTTTTCATTGGAGCGCTTTGTCGACAAGGCTCGCGCGATGCGAGGCAGCCAGTTTGCAGCCTCTCTCCGGGATGGCCGCGAGGTAACGATGATCGTAAACGTGGGAGTTACCGGCGAGGCAGCTTGCTCAGCCCGGGCGCCCACCGATGCCAGTCAAAGTACGGATCAACAACAAACGAGGCCAAGAAGCGCACGCGTCCTCCTAAAGGACCTCGACCTCGGGGACCCGCAGATGCAACGAGCGATTCAGAAGGCATCGATGATACTTGGCTCTGATATCCCACTGCTTATTGAAGGCGAATCAGGCGTTGGCAAAGAGGTCTTTACCGCTGCGTTTCACAACTCCGGGCCTCGGCACAACGGACCTTTCGTGGCTGTCAACTGTGCAGCGATTCCAGAGGGGCTGATTGAGTCTGAACTGTTCGGTTATGAGGAAGGCGCATTTACCGGTGCGAAGCGCAAAGGCTTCCCCGGAAAAATTTTGCAGGCAAATGGAGGAACGCTATTTCTTGATGAAATCGGAGACATGCCTCTCTCCCTTCAAGGCAGGCTGCTGAGGGTGCTACAGGAGCGTCAAGTCACCCCGCTCGGCAGCACGCGGAGCATGCCTGTGGATGTCTCCATCGTTTGCGCAACACATCGTTCGATGATTGACGAAGTCACGGCCGGTCGCTTTCGCGAGGACCTCTACTATCGCCTGAATGGTCTTCGCATACGTCTCCCATCTCTTCGGGAAAGAAAGGACATCTCCTGTCTAATTGACTTTGTCATCAACGCAGAGAGTGGCGGCAGGAAAATTGAAGTCACACCGGACGTGCGCCACGCGCTTTGCACTCACCCATGGCCAGGCAACATCCGTCAGCTTCAAATGACTCTGCGCACCGCGCTTGCAATCCTCAGGGATGGCACTGAGCTAAGGCTTGAGCATTTGCCAGATGAACTAGTTCCAACCGAAGGCTCGGAAACGCCGTCCCAGGCGGAAGCGCAACCCTGCGACTTGGCACAAATAGAGATGGATGCCGTCCGACGAGCCATAGCCGCATCCGATGGAAACATGTCCGAGGCTGCCCGCATATTGGGCATCAGTCGCAAGACTCTATACCGCAAACTGGAGAAGCTATCGGCCCAGTCTACGGCAGGCCAGGTTGCAAAAGAGCAGGCCGCCCCGGGAACAAAGGGCACATGATGGGACCGATCTGGTGCCTCAATGCCATCAGGCTGGCGGTACCGCTCAGCTGATCCGGTTGTGGACGAACGCGGCTCATCGCCACCCCATCGCAAAGATACAAATGCCCATCGCTGAGAGCAGCAAGAAAGCCGCGCGCCGTATTGCCAAGTCAGAAAGCTGGGGTGGAAATCGAATGAACAACGCTGTTGTAATTGCCACCACCGGAACCGATAGTAGCCCCAGATAGACAGCGTTAGAATCGACGCCTCCATTTGCTGCGAGGATAGTAATCCGCATGAGCGAAATGGTGCCAAAAATTCCGAGGAGCGTGAGCCTTACCTGCTCCAATGCCAGGGGCTGTATGTAGAACTGGTAGATGATAGGCGGACCAGGTACGCTGAACATTCCACCCAGGACGCCACCTACACCTCCAGCCAACACAAAGCTTGTCGATCGAGAGGTCTCCGCTCTTGCACGGGGACGCACACATAGCGTAGCCCCGGCAATCAAAACAACCAAACCAAGAGTCAGTTGTAGCAGCGTGGCGCTGCGTGAGCTAACAGTATCAAGCAGCCAGACACCTAACGGCACCCCAGGAATTATCCCTAACAGAGTACGGACAAAGAGCTTTCGGTTCAAGAGATGGAGATTTCCGCGAAGCGCGAGCGCAGTATTCACCAGCGTCATGATATTGATTGCAGTCGCGGTGGTTTCAAGTCGCACGAGTTGAAGCACGACTGCAGCGCCAAGTACGAAGATGCCAAGGGCAAACCCTGTGAAGGCTTGCAGGTAGCTCCCTATGGCAACTATGCAAAGAAAACCAATCAGGGCAGTGGTGCTCACGGTCGCCTCCAAGGCGCGCTAGACCAAAAATGAAGTCGCGCCACTTTTTTGTTCTCGCATCAAGCACTGGTGGGAAACGAGAAAAGGCGCGACTCAGTCGCGCCTTGCATTGGCTTTTATGCCACTACACTGCATTCGCTCTCTAGTGCGGACTTGCGGCGGCTGAGCGCAAAAAGCCCGATAAAAGCCATCACCTCAGAGGCAATGAGCAGCGCTGAGATCGGCCAGGTACCGTACTTCGGGAGCACCGCGGTTGAAAACAGAGGCACAAGGCCGCCGATGATCGTCGCAGCCTGGCTGCCCAGCGAGATACCGGTATACCTGAGCTGTTCGGGGAACAGCTCAGTAAAGTACGCCGGCAAAGCTCCCCACATCGCCCAGAGGGGGCCAGCCATCAGCATCATGGCTAGCCAGACCCATTTAATCTCACCGAGGTCAACGATGGTGAAAAACGGAAATGCTATGGCAGCGAGAAACAAGAATCCAGTCAGGAAGATCGGCTTTTTTCCGATACGGTCCGACAATGCGCCCGCGGCGAGGATGACAAGGGTGAGCACAAGGTTGACCACGACAACACCGAGGAGCACCATCGATCTGTCCAACTTCAGGACAGAAGTGGCGTAATAGGTCAAAAATACCCACACGGTGTAGAACGGGACAGTAATCGCGCCGAGGTAGATGAACGCGGTATGCACAACAACCCCCGGATGATTTCGCAGCACCTCAACAACGGGGAACTTGGCGATTTTGCCGGCTGCTTGCGCTTTCCGGAACGCGGGCGTTTCAGTGACCTTCATCCGGATATACAGACCTGACAGCAGCATAACGATACTGAGCAAGAACGGGACGCGCCAACCCCAGGACATGAACTGTTCTTTGGTCAGAAAGTACGATGCGCTGAACAGGACGGCGGTAGCAATAGCCAGACCAATTGTGGCACCGATTTGAACAACACTGCCGAAAAAGCCACGGCGAGCTGGCGGTGCATATTCAACCGCCATCAACACTGCCCCACCCCACTCGCCTCCAAGCGCGATGCCTTGCAGGAAGCGGCAGATGGTCAGCAAGATCGGTGCCCATATTCCAATCACCTCATACGTCGGCAATAGCCCGATTGCGAACGTTGAAGCGCCCATGAGTGTGAGCGTGGTAATCAGCATTGTCTTACGGCCGATTCGGTCACCGTAGTGCCCGAAGACAATGCCGCCTAGTGGTCGCGCCACAAAGCCGACTGCCAAGGTGCCGAAAGAGGCAAGCGTGCCGGCAACTGAAGAATAGGCGGGAAAGAAAAGTTGGCCGAAAACTAGCGCCGCCGTGAAACCATACAAAAAGAAGTCGTACCACTCCATGATGGTTCCAACCATACTTGCGGTTGAAACACGTGCTGGGGATACCGGCATCTCATTGTCTAGAGTATTGCTGGTCATCGTTGTCTCCTCGTTTCGTGTCGACGATGGATCTAGTAGTAAGTGCGCTAATGATTTAGTGGGTTGCGCAAATGACGGGCGGGGGATTGCACCAAGCCGTCATGACCATGGCTACAGCTTCATTTCGGGATCTACGTAGATGGCCTCTCCTTCCATATCGACCCTATAAACATTCAGTGGGCACTCTGCGAGCCCCACGGGCTCCCCTGTTGCTACTTTCCACTGCCACATATGCTGGTGGCACGTCAGTACCTCACCGTCGAACAGCCCATCCTCTAAGCGCACCTCCTGATGTGGGCAAACGCCATCGCAGGCGTAAATCTGGTCATCCACCCGCAACAGAAGAATGGATGCTCCACCGGCGAGATCGAAGGTGGCCATGCCGTTCTCGGCAATGTCTCGGCGGTCACAGACATAATGACGTGCCATTTCCTTACTCCTTGCGAGTCAGTTAAATTTGTCGTACGAAATGTTCGTCGGGCTGAGCTTGCCTTGCAGTACAAGGCCGCGCATAGCCGCGTCAACTGCCGGAGGCGGACCGGCTAGAAAAGCATGGACATCTGAAAGTCGTCCCTCCATCTGCGTCAACGCCACCTCGTGAACGAGGCCCTGTTTGAACGCCAACCCCGGATACTGATGAGCGACATCTAGCGAAACCGACTCATCGGAAATGCAAATCGTAACGTCGAGTCCGCCTCGTGCTGCACGCGAGAAACCAGCTAGACGCTCCAAAAAGAACGTGTCTCGCATAGAGCGCACGCCGAAGAAAACAGCACCCGTCTTGTCCCAAAAATAGTCTAGCTCTTGCGCATGCGAAAGAATGGACATCATCCCAGCCACGCCGCTGCCTCCAGCAATACAGAGCAAGTTCTTCTGCAGCGACGGTTTGAAGACGGCTTGTCCAAGTGGGCCCATCACACGCACAGACGTTCCCACCTGGTTCGTCCCAAAGTAAGCTTCTGAAAGACCTCCCCCGGGCTTCCTCTTGATCAGCAGTTCAAGCCTGCAAGAGTCACGCTCGTAATTGACGATTGAATATGCTCGGTATCCACTGATACCTGGGGTTCCAAGCAGCACGAACTGACCCGCCCGGTAGTTCATCGGCTCCTGAAGTTCGATCTCCCAGGAGGCCACATCGTGCGTCAGCAACTCCCAACGGGTTACCGTCCCTTCAGCGGTAAACGGTCGAATTTCATCGGGTGCAACCTGTGATACGGACTGCTTCAACTCGATTTCGCAGTCACCCCGCGGCGCACACTGGCACAGCAGAATTTCGTCAGCCTTCGCTGTGGGCTTCTTGCCGGGGGCGGCACTCCACAGGTCTTCGACCTTGCCTGCCGCGAGTCGCGCGCTGCAGCTTCCGCAAGTTCCGCTTGCGCACGCATACGGCAGTGCAACCCCACTGGAAAGGCCAGCCATCAACAAGCTCTGGCCTTCGTCAGCCTTGAACTCATGGCGCTCGTTGCGAGAGTGAATGGTGATCTTCATGATGTTCAAACTCTAGAAAGGAACGTGATAGCCTTTTCCGAGCATTCTGGTATCCAGTCGTACCTCTCGGTCCACCAGTACTGCCCCATCGCTGCTGACCTGGATCTCGTCGAGGTACTTACCGACTGCGACGAGAGAGGTAGTCCCACCTTGATGCTCAGTGCGAAATACCTGAAGTGCTGACATGACCTTCACATGACCTTCTTGGCCTGCCGGTTCTACTGTGAAGATTGAAAAATGGCGCGTGAGCGGTGTCCGGTCCATGTTCTGCTTCGGCAGCAGGTTGAATAAATCCTTCAGATCGCGCTTGTTCTTTTCCAGCCAGAGCATGTCTTTTCGGATCTCCGGACTATATGCGGTGATCCGATAGTTGAAGTTCTCGTGGCAAAGGTTCAGGTATCCTGCGTAGTCGTTTCCATCTAGCGCCAGGCATGTTTTTGCGATCAGTGCACGAACGGTGCTTTCGATTTCCATGTCTATGTCCTGTATTGAGTGTGGCAGTTCTTCTGGTTCAGGGTTCACAGCTCGCAAAAAGGGTCAGACGCCTTCCGTCCCATGCGACGACTCCATTCCTGATAGAAGTGGCGCATGCCAACTTCGTCGTGAATCTTGTTGTTCTCTACCCGCGCATGCAGGATGACAGGAGCTTCGCTTCGGTCGGCAAGCGCAAGACCCTGTCCATATGCCCCCATGAGATCCTCGGGGAGATTGCGTCCGAATGGGCCCCAGATGGAGTTGTGCATACGAACACGCGCCGCCCTTTCTTCGGCGGTATCAGCCTTCAGACCAAAGCCGCGATACTCAATAAGCAGCTTGTTGGGGCCGAGCGGCAGAACCGTGTCGAGTCGGAATGCCGGAGCTCGAATATTGAACGTCGCACCGGGGAAGAGGTCGACCAGCGCCCAACGGTTGGGACCCAAGCCTGGCCAGCCAAGCGTCTGCTTCTCATGGCCTTTCATTGCGTCGTACTTCAGCATCATGTCCGTAACCTGGGCATGACCGCCTTCGAAGGTGACGAACTCCCGGTCGAAGTAGCCGGGCTGCAGCATACCCGTGACCCGGTTGTGGTAATGCATGTAGTCGTGGTACAGCTCGCAGTTGGTGTCATGCCAAAGCTTGTAGTTACCCTCGACAACCGCGCGGTGGTAATGGAAGATCTCCAGAGGCTCCGCCAGCATCTCTGCCAAGGGGTCAAGAGCGCCGTTGAGGTACTCTTTGAGCGAAGGCCCGTTATCGTCGACGTTGACCCATACGAAACCACCGTGCGCAACTTCCGACCGGAATTCGCGCAGGCTGTAATCGCACTTCGACACACGGTCCTGGTAGCCCTCCTTTTCCCGAGGGATGTCGACGCAGTTCCCGCGCGCATCAAATGCCCACGCATGGAAAATGCAAGTGATGCGCTTTGGCCCGCCGGACGCGCTCGCTGCCGCAATCGATCCAGAAGCTTCGTGCAACAGCAAGTTGCCTCGGTGAGGGCAGATATTGTTGAAGACGTGAATCTTGTTGTCCTCGTCCCGGATGATGATCATGTTGTGGCCGCCAGGGTGCTCGTACAGGCGGTAGTCAAGCGGTGCCGGCAATTCGCTTTCATGACAGGCGACCAGCCAACATTTGTCGAAGATCTGCTGTTGTTCTTCCTTGAAGATCTCTTCGTCCGTGTAGATCCTCGGATCTACGAACTGCGATGCGGTAAGGGAAGGTCTCCGGGTCCATTCCGAGCCGTTGCGCGACATTTCTGCTCCTTCTGTGGGTCAAGTAGGTGGACTGCACCCTTCCCTCTACAGGTTCTGTGCCAGCCAGGCTTTACCTAGGGGAAATCCCGACGATCGATGCGCGCCAAGGGAGCAATTCATGCTGTTTTCCGCAGTGCAGCACGCGTTCGGCCCTATTCGGAGAGCGGCCCCTGTGTCGAACCGACCCAACTCCCCCGCGCGCGCTGTAGCGTTTGGAAACACCTGTCACCCACCCATCCATAGCGCCAGGCAGCTCCAGCTGTGCGTAGCAGGCAGTTCTTGAGGGTCTGTGGCAACCACAAGAGCCGAATCAGACTTGGCACGACCATTGCAGTTTCAGCCTTTAGCCGACAGGTGCATTCACCGCGTCTTCCCGGCAAGACCCGCCCACGCGTACCGAGGAGACAGGACGCGGGTGCGTGGAGAGTTCCATGTCTGACTTGCAATTCCAAAGGAGCAGGAATGTTCAACGACCATCGCAACTTCATTGATGGGGTGTTTTCCAAACAAGCTTCAACTGCGCAGTTGGCGGTACTGAATCCAGCGACCAACGAGACGCTCGGCTATATCCCTGATTCGGATCAAGCCGACATCAACGCTGCGGTTGCCGCGGCACGGCGCGCGCAAGGCCCATGGGAACGGCTTCCGGCCATTGAGCGCGCAAGTTTTCTCCGCCGCATTTCCGCCAAGATTCGTGAAAACAAAGCGCGACTTGCGGAGCTAATTACTCGCGAACAAGGTAAGGTGCTGAGCCTGGCGGAGGTGGAGGTAAACTTCACCGCCGACTACATCGACTACATGGCCGAATGGGCGCGCCGTATTGAGGGCGAGGTTCTAACAAGCGACCGCCCGAACGAAACGATTCTGCTGCTGCGCAAACCAATCGGCGTAGTCGCGGGCATCCTTCCGTGGAACTTCCCATTCTTCCTGATTGCTCGCAAGATGGCTCCGGCTCTTGTGGCCGGCAACACGATTGTCATCAAGCCGAGCGAAGAGACGCCGCTGAACGCGTTTGAGTTTGCGAAGCTGGTCGCCGAGTGCGACTTGCCGCCTGGTGTCTTCAATCTGGTTGGGGGCGGCCGAGACGCAGGCGCGACGCTGGCCGGCCACTCCGGCGTGGACCTTGTATCGTTCACAGGAAGTGTGGGCACTGGCGTTCATATCATGCTGGCGGCCGCCCCCAATCTGACGCGGGTCAATCTGGAGCTAGGCGGGAAGGCGCCGGCGATCGTCCTGGCCAGCGCTGATCTTGACCTCGCGGCCAACGCCATTTACAACTCGCGTATATTGAACTCCGGTCAAGTCTGCAATTGCGCGGAGCGAGTCTACGTTGAGCGCTCAGTCGTTCCAGCTTTCACTGAGAAGATCGTCGCGCTGATGAAGGCGGCTACCTTCGGCGACCCCCTAGTAGACCGAACCGTCACCATGGGTCCGCTGGTCAGTGCCGCGCAGCTCTCGAAGGTCGCTGCGGCAGTTGAGACAGCCAAAAGTCAAGGCGCGCACGTGGCGCTTGGTGGCAGGGTTGCAGACCGCGCGGTCGGCCACCATTACGAGCCGACCGTGCTGGTTGATTGCAACCATGACATGGACATCATGCGCACGGAGACGTTCGGCCCCGTGCTTCCGATTCAGGCGGTTGATTCGCTGGACGAAGCAATTCGCTACGCTAACGACTCGGAGTATGGCCTGACATCATCCATCTTCACCAACGATCTGAATGCGGCCATGCACGCATGCCGCGAACTGAAATTCGGTGAGACCTACGTCAATCGCGAGCACTTCGAAGCGATGCAGGGTTTCCATGCGGGCCGACGGAAGTCGGGCATCGGAGGTGCGGACGGCAAGCATGGCCTCTATGAGTATATGGAAACGCAGGCCATCTACATGCAAACGAAATAAGTCAGCCACTGCCAGGTAAAGGGCGTTGCTCCGGTAGAGCAACCCCTTTTTTTTTGCTGGCGCAATTGACGCTGGGAAGTCGTTGCCCCTCACTTAGCTGGTCATCAATTGAATGACTGCTCAGCGTCGAGCAACTCCTTCTGCAAAGCGTGAAGAGCCACAGAATGATGGTCGCTGCCCCAGAACAAAATGTGTTCACGCCCGTGCGACCGTCGACGGTCGTGGCAGAACCTTTACCTGGCGTGTGACATGCACTGCGTGGAGTCGACCACGGCCTGGAAAACCTTCAAGAAATAGAGATCGATATTTCGCATTGAGTCCTATATCTCGACCGGTCTTTGTGAATCAGCGAGCATTCTTAGCCATGTTCCACAAGACAGCCGCTCGATACTCCCTTCTGCAACCGCGCTCTGGGCCGGATAATTTCGCACCCAGGGAGAATGCCACTTCAAGGTCTAAGAGCATTCCACGCCGACGCCTCAGCTTCATCTGCTGCGCAAAGCAATGCGGCCATCGCCTCACTAGCGGCTTGCGAGCTATCGCTCGACTGCAGGATTTGCTTCCGCATCATGGATATTGCCTGGATGCACTGCCTGAGTGCATGTTCCTTCTTCAGTGCCGCCTCCTGAGCAAGAGACGGAAGGCTGCGAGGCCCCTCCTGCCAACCGCTTCGTGGCTCGCTATAGCTCAGCAGCAGATTCCCAATTAGCGCCAGATCCTGATCTAGGCGAGCAATCATCTGGTCAATCACCCAGCGGCTAAAGTGCCGGCTGTCGTCGAGCAGCCACTGAAATGTGGCTAGTGGAACTAGCGTCACAACGCTGGGCCGGACAGCACTCACGGCATAAGGCCGGGGCTGCCGATTCAGTATGGCGCCTACGCCGAGCCAGGCCCCAGCGAACACGCTCGAAAAAGCAACGCACCGACCACCGCCGTCAACTGCATCGATTCTCAAGGCGCCTTCGATCACACCGAGCCAGTGCTGAGGAGCGGACCCACGCTGACAGACTACTTCACCAGTCCGATAGTGCTGGACAGACGCGTCCTGCTTGACGCGATCAAGCTGTTCGTCGCTCAATCCCGCACTCCAAGCAGCGGTGTCGATGAATCGAGAAATATCAATGGACATGGTCGTCAGCACTGAGTGCGCACTTGCATCGTGCAATCGGACTCCCGAGACCCGCGACAGGTCCAAGGAGCCGAGGTCACTGACTCTGGCTCAGTTGCTCCAGGATTCCCGGATTCTCCAGCGTCGAAATGTCCTGCGTAATATGCTCACCCTTAGCCAGGGATCGCAGCAGGCGACGCATAATCTTACCCGAGCGCGTCTTAGGGAGATTATCGCCGAACCGAATTTCCTTCGGTTTGGCGATGGGACCAATTTCCCTGCCTACCCAGCTACGCAACTCTGCCGCAATCCGGTGGGACTCGTCACCTTCTGGGCGCGAGCGCTTGAGTACCACGAAGGCACAGATTGCCTCGCCAGTCGTATCATCGGGACGTCCTACCACTGCTGCTTCGGCCACCAAGGGGTTAGACACCAGCGCCGACTCAATTTCCATTGTGCCCATGCGGTGCCCCGACACATTCAGCACGTCGTCGATGCGGCCCATGATGGTGAAGTACGCGGTTTCCTTATCGCGGATCGAGCCATCACCAGCTAGGTAAAGCTTGCCGCCTAGTTCCTCTGGAAAATAGCTCTTCTTGAACCGCGTGGGGTCGCCCCAGATGGTGCGGATCATCGACGGCCACGGCCGCTTGATCACCAGAAGGCCGCCGTTTCCATTGGGTACCTCTTGGCCAGTCTCGTCGACAATTGCCGCCATGATGCCAGGCAATGGCAGCGTACATGAACCCGGAACCAATGACGTTGCGCCTGGCAGCGGCGCAATCATATGCCCACCCGTTTCAGTCTGCCAGAATGTGTCGGCGACGGGGCACCGCCCTCCGCCAACGGTGGTGTGGTACCACATCCAGGCTTCTGGGTTAATTGGCTCGCCTGCGGTTCCCAGCAAACGAAGACTGGACAAATCGTACTGCTTCGGATGGATACTCTCGTCGGCTTCCGCTGCTTTGATCAGCGCGCGAATGGCCGTCGGTGCGGTGTAGAAAATGTTGACTTTGTGGCGCGCGATCATGTCCCAGAAGCGGCCCGCATCAGGATAGGTCGGAATACCTTCAAACAGGACCTGCGTAGCGCCCGCTGCCAGTGGTCCGTACGCGATATAGGTATGCCCAGTAACCCAGCCAATATCAGCAGTACACCAGAAGATGTCATCGGGCTTGATGTCGAAGGTCCACTTCATCGTCATCCGCGCCCACAGCAGATAGCCCCCTGTGCTGTGCTGCACGCCCTTGGGCTTCCCCGTTGAGCCTGACGTGTAGAGCACGAACAGAGGATGCTCTGCACTAACGGGCTCAGGCTCGCAGGTATCCGGCTGGTCGGCGACGAGGTCCTGCATCCAGTGGTCGCGCCCTGCTGTCCATCCCACGTTTCCGCCGGTGCGGCGGTAGACGATGACGTTCTCAACCGCCTCGCAGCCACCCAGCGCCAGAGCGTCATCTGCGATTGCCTTCAGCGAGAGCGCTTTGCCGCCACGCATCTGCTCGTCGGCTGTAATCAGCGCCACCGCTCCCACATCGGTGATCCGCTCATGGAGCGACTTTGCGGAGAAGCCGCCAAACACGACCGAGTGGGTTGCGCCCAGGCGCGCACAGGCCTGCATTGCGACGACGCATTCCACGGACATCGGCATGTAGATAACAACCCGATCGCCCTTTTTGATGCCGCGCGTCTTCAGCCCATTAGCAAACCTGCATACCTTAGCGTGCAACTCGCGATAGGTGAACCGTGTCACCGTACCGTCGTCAGCCTCGAACACGATTGCGACCTTATCCGCGTTGCCGTTCTGAAGGTTGCGGTCTAAGCAGTTATACGACGCGTTGAGCTCACCATCTTCAAACCAGGTGTAGAACGGCGCATTGCTTTCGTCCAGCACCTTAGTAAAGGGCTTGTGCCAGTGCAGCAGTTCGTGCGCGTGACGAGCCCAAAAACCTTCGTAGTCGCGCTCGGCTTCCTCGCACAACGCATGATATGCATCCATACCACGAACCGCGGCCTCGGAGCTGAAGTCCGAGGGAGGCGGAAAAATACGGTGTTCCTGCAGGTGTGATTCAATCATCGTCATTGCTCTCAAGAAAACAATCCGTGCTGCACCGGGCGTCGCTCGCCCTCCTCGGCCCGACTCCAACGACCAGGTCAAGTTTTCGGTCTTACTCAGAATGGTTGCTGTCGGATCAAGCTATCGCCGTCGCTCGTGCTGAACCATTGGCTTTTCTTGCTTGCGCCAGGCAGCCGGGGGGATTCCAAACTCTCGCTTGAAAGCTCTGTTGAACGAGGTCTCAGACTCATATCCAACCTTGGCGGCAATCTGGGCAAGACAGTCCTCTGTCGCAAGCAACGCACTTGCCGCCAACGAGATTCTCCACCGCACCAAATACTGCATCGGCGGTTCACCGATACTCGCAACGAAACGGCCAGCGAGCGCCGAACGAGAAAGACCGACTGCTTTCGCGATCTGCTCTACTGTCCATGGGGCCGCGGGGTCTTGATGCATGAGCGATAGCGCTCGTTGGACGAACCTGTCATTTGAGACGAGCAGAATCGATCCTTTGATTCGCTCTGCCTCCTTTACGTAATAGCGCATTGCTTCAACAAGCATGAGCTCAGAAATTCTCTGCACAACGACAGAACTTCCCACCGTCACACAGGCTGACTCGGCAAGGCAAGTCGTCATCGAGACACGAAGCCATTCCGCAAGAGCGTCGCCCCGAGGGATTCTCAAGAATCTCGGCATGCCCGTCAGCAGCGATGAAAGACCCTGCCCGCCTTCAAACGCGACGAACCCGCATACCACCTTCGCAGCTCGGTCGAACTGCGTCTCCTTCTTTACGCCATACCTTTGTACGTCAATACCACTTCGAAGGTTTTCGCATTTCACCTCAATCGCTCGCAACCGTTCATTGTCCTGACCACTACCTGCAAGGAAGTGGCTGTCGCCTTGAGGAAAAAAAATCATGTCGCCAGCGCTAAGCTCGACTTCTCCTCCGTCTCGCATCCATGCCAGGCATTGGCCTTCCGTAACCAGATGGAAAGCCATCAGGATCTCAGAGCGAGGCGACAAGAAGTCCATAATGGCTTGCGGGGCCGGGCTGACATAACACCACTGGGAGCGCAGTTCAGACTCAAGAAAAACTGAACCGGTCAGCCGCATAGACCGGAGGATGTCCGCGAGTACATCCATCACGCCTCCGCCCTTTGATTGGCCTCCACCTTACCGCTACACCGTCGCATCTCGCCGCGCGAACCAGCCATCTCCTCGAATACCCAGTCTCGAAAGGATCGGACGACTGGCCGATCCAAGGAGCGCTGCGGGCAAGTGAAGAAGTATGAATACGGGCAGTCGAGCGCATGCTTCGTGGGGGCAACCAGGAGGCCCGACGCGATCTCTGGTTGAACAAACCGGCCTTCCATCAGCAAGATTCCTTGACCCGCGATTGCGGCCTCCAAGGCGAGCAGCGCGTTGCCAAAGCGCCGCTCCTTCAGTGATGCCGGTTCCTGCATGGATGCCGAAGCAAACCATTCCAACCAACCGAATTTTTCCGTGGCACGGGACGTCGACGTGTCGCAGAGCAACGGGCCATCCATCAACCTGTCCGGCGACGTAGTTATCTCCTGGGCTAGTTCGGGCGAGCAATATGGCTTGAGTTGAACGTCCAACAACTTCTGCACATAAAGTTCCGGATAAATTCCGTGCCCCAATCGGATAGAGAGGTCAATGCCGCTTCTCAAAAAACCAGCAGCATCCGGCGGACTCACCGCTTCAGAATCTATCGAACCGATGCTGGCCTGGATGCGGACCTCCACCTCCGGACAACGCTCGTAGAAATGATGCAAGCGCGGTACGAGCCATTTGGTGGCAAACAGGGGCTCGGCACATACCGTAATGCCCCACTGTGAATTTCCATCCCGGCGCATCTGCTCAACCGCATCACTCAACGCCTCAAAGCCCTGTTGCAGCAGAGGGAGAGCCGCAACAGCAACAGGCGTCAGACTGACCGTCCTGTTGTGTCGCAGGAACAATTCCACGTCGAGGTACTCTTCGAGGGCCTTGACCTGATGGCTGACCGCCGCCGGCGTGACGTGCAGCTCTTTGGCAGCACGAGCAAAGCTCCTTGTCCGTGCAGCCGCCTCAAAATATAGTAAGGCAATTAGTGGAGGCAAACGTCTCATGGTCTCCGTCTCGTTCGTCCATCAGCGAAATCCCGTCCGATCTGGAAGCCACATCCGGGAGTAGCTGAATCCCCCGATGCTGCAATCATTCAAAATAGCTTTCGCTCACAAGGGTGAAGCGAAACGATACTGATGCTCAGTAGCTCCAGACGGGATTTCGTTTGGAAAGGAAAGCATCGATACCCTCCTGTGCATCCTTGCCCATCAAGCTGACTGCGATTCCGTCAGTTGCAAAGTCATAGGCATCTGCAAGCTCCATCTCGCGCTGCCGATAGAACTGGGATTTCCCAAACCGCAGGGCGACGCCACTCTTGCTCGCAATCTCGTTTGCGAGATTCGCCACCGTCTGGTCGAGTTCATCGTGCGGGACAACCTCATTGACAAGGCCCCACTGCGCCATAGTTTTCGCGTCAAAGAAACGACCCGTGAAGAGCATGTTGAAGGCGTGACGTGCTGGAATGGCCCGCGTGATGGCGACAGCGGGCGTTGCACAGAATGAGCCCAAGTTAATTCCAGCAGCCGCAAACCTTGCATTCGTACTGGCGATAGCCAGATCGCACGCTGCGACAAGCTGACAGCCCGCCGCGGTCGCATCGCCATGGACTTTGGCAATAACTGGAACTGGCGTGGCTCGGATGTTCATCATTACCCTAGAGCACAGCGCGAACAAGGAGCGGTAGTACTCAAGCGTCGCATTCTGACGCATGTCTTTCAGGTCATGGCCCGCACAGAAGGCGCGGCCCGAGCCCGATATGACAACGCATTTGACCTGAGTGTCTTCCGAGATTCGCAGGAGTTCCACTTCAAGTGCAGCAAGAAGCTCCTCCGACAGGCAGTTCATCGAAGTGGGGCGATTCAACTGCAAAGTTACGACGCCCGCCTCGTCGCTGCGTACTAATACAGGTTGTGTCGCACGTCCAGTTTCGTTCATCCCTATCTCCGGTAGGCTTCGCTTTCTTCAACTGTGGATCGCTGTGCTGTCCTGCGCATTTGCACACGTTGGCGCGGCAAAGTCCGCACCGCACTTGCTTTTCACAGCCAATGATAAGTTGGGAAGCTCTCAGCGAATAGCGAATTCTTCTAGCCGATTGATTAGAAAAACTAAAGTGAATGCACGCGCAAAGCGAACGCCAGGGGACGCGGCCGGGCTGAACATTAGTTCGTTCGGTGCTCTCTCTATTTGGAGCTCGCTAGGCCGAGCGCACTT
This sequence comes from Cupriavidus phytorum, assembly GCF_003254285.1. Lineage (NCBI taxonomy): Bacteria > Pseudomonadati > Pseudomonadota > Betaproteobacteria > Burkholderiales > Burkholderiaceae > Cupriavidus > Cupriavidus phytorum. The sequence goes on along the minus strand of NZ_QKZN01000001.1, from coordinate 620,869 downwards.
AGGCGGCGGTACAGCGTGCGCTCGCTGCAGCCGATATGTGCAGCCAACGCCTTACGAGTCCCCGCAAACTCCCGCGCCAGGCGCCGAAGTTCAGCGTCATCCGGCATGACCGCCGGTTGGCCCCGTTGGAGCGGCGAGGTGTGGACCACCGGCGGCTGCACCGACCTGCCCTGGAGTTCCGTAAGCTCCGGCGGCAAATCCTTGGCGCGTATGACTTCGTCGTCGGCAAATAACATTGCCCGTTCCAGCGCATTGCGCAGTTCGCGAATGTTGCCCGGCCATCCATACGCGCATAGGCGCGACAAGGCCTCACTATCGATACGCAGACTGTGCGCTTGGGGTACAGCCCTTCGCAGCAACGACTGAGCCAGCAAGGGAATATCGTCGGGACGTTCACGCAATGATGGCAGGTGGATCGGAAAGGCGTTGATCCGGTACAGCAAGTCCTGCCGGAACGTGCCTTGCGCAACCATTTGCTGTAGCGGCTTGTGGGTGGCTGCAACCAAACGAAAATCCGCGGAGTGCGTTTCGAGTCCACCCACACGTCGAAAAGTACGAGATTCGATAAGCCGTAGCAGCTTGACCTGCATGGTCAAGGGGACGTCACCAATCTCGTCCAGGAAAAGCGTACCTTGCTGGGCTGTTTCGACCAGACCGGGCTTACGAGCTATAGCACCGGTGAACGCCCCCTTCTCGTAGCCGAATAGTTCGCTTTCGAATAGTGCTTCTGACAGTCCAGAGCAATCTACTACGACAAACGGGCCAGCAGCACGGTCGCTGGCGTCGTGGAGTGCCCGAGCGAATACCTCTTTGCCAGTGCCCGATTCCCCTTGCAGCAAGACCGGCAGGGCCGACGGCGCAACTCGGTGCAGTTGTTCCACTGCGACATTGAATGCCGGCGAGCGTCCAACTAACCCTCCCGCGCTGGCGCGAGCAGAAGCGCTCTTGACCGTTGCTAGGCGCTCGACGAATGCCATGATGGCGCCATCAGGGCCCTTGATAGGCCTGAGCTCAACATCCACGTGCTCGGGACCTCTGGGGGTATGGTGCACATGCAGAACCCGGTCGCTTCCGAGGGTCTCTCGGGCCTTCTGCATCGGACAGTGTTCCCCGGCCTTGTCACAGGGCACCTCATACCCATGTGATACTTGATAGCACTTGCGGCCAACATACTGTGTGCCATCGCCGGCAAACTGCCGTTGATATGCCGCATTGGCGGCCACAATGTTGTAGTCGGGATCCAGCACGATCATCGGCTGCACTTCGTGCTCGAGGAAGCCGATCAGCGGCCGCATTGCCTGTGCACTGGCGGAGATTTCTCCGACCACGGAACCCTTCTTGCGTGTCGTCATGATGGAAAGTAGTAGCGCCACCGGGCACTGCCACACCCCGACACTGCCACCTCTGCCAATGGCAGCGAGTATGCCATACCTCCACCGCTTCAGGGCGTGCACATCTTCACTATATGCTCGTTATTTAATGGACTTCTGAGGCTCCACTGAATGTCCGCCGGACTGGCACGAAACTTGTGTCGGCTAGCATAAGTTATTAAAGAACGGACAACCGTGGCAGCCCAGTTGACTTCACCCGCCCCGCGTCTCGCGGTCGAATCCTTTTTCGACTCCAGAACAAGCACCATCAGCTATATCGTCTTCGACGAGACCTCACGCCAGTGCGCAATCATCGACAGTGTGCTGGACTATGAGCCAAGTGCCGGTCAGACATCAACCACCAGTGCCGACAGGTTGCTTGCGCGCGTCGAGTCCCTGAACCTATCCGTGACGTGGATACTGGAAACTCATGTCCATGCTGATCACCTTTCCGCTGCATCCTATTTGCAGTCCCGTGTCGGAGGAAAATCTGCCATTGGGGAGCAGATTTCTGTAGTGCAGGAAGTCTTCGGCGGCCTATTCAACGCCGATCCCGGCTTCGCGCGCGACGGCAGCCAGTTCGATCGACTGTTGGCGGACGGCGACCGCTTGCAAATCGGTGGACTTGAAGTTTCCGTCCTGTCCACCCCAGGCCATACCCCGGCGTGCGTGACATATGTGGTCAGCGATGGACGTCAACGAGCCGCCTTTGTCGGCGACACGCTGTTCATGCCGGACTACGGTACTGCTCGCTGCGATTTCCCCGGCGGCGATGCACATACGCTGTACCAGTCTATCCAGCGCATCTTCGACCTGCCGCTGGATACCGTGCTCTATATGTGCCACGACTACCAGCCGGGTGGTCGGGCGCCGCGCTTCAGCTCAACCGTCGACGAGCAGCGCCGCGAAAATTTGCACGTTCGGGACGGCATAGCCGAGAGCGACTTCATCTCTATGCGCACGCAACGCGACGCAACGCTTGGCATGCCGGCTTTGCTTCTGCCGTCAGTACAAATCAATATGCGCGCCGGGCGACTTCCAGAGCCCGAATGCAATGGTGTGCGCTATCTAAAGATTCCACTCAACGCGGTGTAGCACAGGCCTACCGCTGCATTTTTTCCTTGCCGCCTCGGGATGAACGAGACGGCTTCCACCCTCCACCTGACGAAATCATGGATCCGCGCCCCCACGATCCCAGCACTCACACACCCCTGCTCGACGAACGTCGGCCCACCTCCCCTGCCGCCAGACTGGTGGACAGCCATACCATCGTTATTGTCGGCGCCGGCGCGGCGGGAATTGCAGTCGCAGCTAGCTTGCGTGCGCGAAACCCATCGCTCGATGTCGCCCTGATTGACCCTGCTTCCACTCACTACTACCAGCCAGGCTGGACGATGGTGGGTGGCGGGATTTTCAAAGCAGCTGACACCGCGCGAGACATGTCAGCCTGCATCCCCCCTACTGTCTCCTGGGTACGAGCGGCGGTTTCAGCCTTCGAGCCGGAGCGCAACGAAATCCTCCTGGACAGCGGCCGTCGGATCCGATATGAGCGCCTGGTTGTCTGTCCAGGTCTCAAACTGAACTGGCAAGGCATCGAGGGTCTACAAGAGACACTGGGTCGCAATGGCGTTACCTCGAACTATCGGTTCGACCTCGCCCCGTACACCTGGAAGCTGGTCAATGCTCTACGTGGAGGCAATGCAGTCTTCACTCAGCCTCCCATGCCGATAAAGTGCGCAGGCGCACCGCAAAAGGCCATGTATCTTGCCTGCGATGCCTGGCGAAGGGCAGGAATTCTCCAAGACATGAACGTCAGCTTCTTCAATGCCGGGGCCGTGCTGTTTGGTGTGCCCGACTACGTCCCAGCACTGATGTCTTACGTAGAGGCATATGGCATCGCCTTGGGCTTCCAGCACAGGTTGGTTGCGATCGACGGATCCAGAAAACTCGCTCGCTTCCAGCGGATTTTGCCGGACGGAACGACCACCACCGTCGAACACGGCTTTGACATGATTCATGTGGTACCACCACAGACGGCACCAGATTTCATCAAGTGCAGCCCATTGGCCGACTCTGCCGGCTGGGTGGATGTGCATGCTGGCACGCTGCGCCATACAGCGTTCGACAACATCTGGGCACTTGGCGACGCCGCCAACACCAGCAATGCGAAGACCGCCGCGGCAGCGCGCAAGCAGGCACCCATCGTCGCACACAACGTGCTGGCCAGTCTCGGCTTGGAACACGGAACAGCGTGTTATGACGGGTATGGCTCCTGTCCCCTCACGGTCGAGCGAGGCAAGATCGTCCTTGCCGAGTTCCTCTATGGAGGAAAAGTGAGCCCGACCCTTCCCACATGGCTCATTAACGGCACGCGCCCCTCACGCGCTGCCTGGATGCTCAAGGCCAACGTATTACCGGCGTTGTATTGGGAGGCAATGCTCAAGGGCCGGGAGTGGTTGGCGCGGCCAGCTATTAGCCGGTAACCGCTGCCGGCAGGGGCTGTAGTTCGTCTCCCCTGTCGCCAGCCTATTGAATTGCAAGTCAGTCAACGCCTTATATATGCAGAGCAAAACCTGTCCCACCGGAATCGATACCATCCTGAGCCATGCCGGTAGCTCCCCAAATGACCACCATGGCTTTGTGAACCCGCCGGTCTATCGCGGCTCGACTGTTGTCTTTCCAGACGTTGAAACGATGACCCGCGGCCCGCAGCGCTATCAATATGGGCGCCTAGGAAATCCGAACACCGCGGCACTGTGCGATGCGATCTCCACGCTTGAAGGGGCCGAAGGAACCGTCCTGTGTCCGTCTGGCCTTTCCGCCTGCATCACTGCCATTCTCACCGCCGTTGGAGCGAACGGCCATGTCCTGATGCCGGATAGCGTATACGGACCGGTTCGCCACTTCTGCAGTACAGCCGCCCAGCGGCTCGGGATCGAAACGACCTACTATGACCCCCGTATCGGCGGTGGAATCGAGTCGCTGTTCCGACCCAATACCATGGCGGTCTACACCGAATCGCCGGGTTCGCATACCTTTGAACTCCAAGATATTCCGGCCATCGCCGAAGTCGCCCATCGGTGCAACGCTCTGGTAATCATGGATAACACGTGGGCAACACCTATGTATTTCAAGGCCATTGCTCACGGCGTCGATCTTTCGGTGATGGCCGCGACAAAATACATCACCGGCCATTCAGATACCTTGCTCGGGACCGTCGCCGCGTCAAGCCGAGCCTGGGACAGACTCAAGGACTTCCACTTCCAGATGGGCCAGTATGCCAGTCCGGACGATGTAGCGCTCGTGCTACGAGGCCTTCGCACACTTGGTGTACGGCTGCCCCGGCACCAGGAAAGCGCGCTGAGAATCGCGAAATGGCTTGAGAGCCGCGAGGAGGTCGCAAGGGTCATCCATCCCGGGCTGCCGTCACATCGCGACCACGCAGTCTGGCTCAGAGATTTTTCCGGTGCCAGCGGCTTGTTCTCCTTCGTCACAAGGCCGGCGCCGGTGGAGGCTGTTCACAGTATGCTTAACGACCTGTCCTACTTCTCGCTGGGCTACTCCTGGGGAGGCTTCGAAAGCCTTGCGATGACCATGGATCCTAAGACTGTGCGTACTGCGACTAACTGGGATGATCAAGGGCACCTAGTACGGCTGCATATCGGATTGGAGGATCCGCGTGACTTGATCGCGGATCTGGAGGAAGGCTTCAAACGATTCCGCGCAAAGCACTAAAGCATACAGCGGCCGCACCATACATCAGGGTGCGGCCCTATTACCCTCCATCACTCAACGCATGCCGCCTTGACACCGGTTCCTACAAGCATCTCACGCAACCGCATCTTCTGAATCTTCCCGGTGGCATTGATGGGCATCGCGTCGATGAAAATCACGTCATCTGGAATTGACCACTTCGCGATTCTTCCGGAGTAGAAGGAAAGCATCTCATCTCGCGATACCTTGCTTTCTGGCCGTCTGACAACGAAGACAACTGGTCGCTCACCCCATTTTGGATGCGGCAGAGAGACACATGCTGCCATAGAGACGCCGGGATGGGAGGCAGCAATATTCTCGATGTCGATTGACGATATCCACTCGCCGCCGGACTTGATGACGTCTTTCAGTCGGTCCGTGATCTGCAGATAGCCGTCTGCGTCAATCGTTGCAACGTCACCGGTTGGAAACCATCCGTTTTCAAGTGCTGTGTCAGCTTGACCAAAGTACGCGCCTACGACCCAGTGACCGCGCACCATCAGTTCACCGCACGACTCACCGTCCCATGGCTGTTCGGTGCCTTTGCCGGCGGAGATCTTCATATCGATCCCGAACAAGGCTCTGCCTTGCTTATCCAACACGCGCTCCCGGGATTCTTCAAGCATATCCTGGTGATGCGCGAGCAGCGTTCCACAGGTGCCTACGGGCGAAGTCTCGGTCATTCCCCAGGCCGGGAACGCGTGGATCCCTGCGATTCGGCAAGACTCTCGTAGAACCGGCGGCGTTGTGGCTCCTCCAATTACGATGCGGCTCAGCGTGGAGAACTTCGCGCCGGTGTCCTCTACATACCGGAGCATGTCAATCCACACCGTCGGCACGCCGGCGGCAAAAGTCACACGCTCCTCCTCCAGCAAGGCATAAAGCGATTCGCTGTCATTGTTGGCCCCTGGAAGTACGAGCTTCGCCCCAACCATGGCGGCAATATATGGGAAGCCCCAGGCGTTGACGTGGAACATGGGAACCACCGGCATGATCACGTCTTTGGCGGAACAGTTGAGCGAATCCGGCATGGCCGCAGCGTAACAATGCAGCAGTGTTGAGCGGTGCGTATACATCACGCCCTTGGGATTACCAGTCGAGCCAGAGGTATAGCAAAGCGCCGAAGGACTACGCTCGTCAAAAGTCGGCCAGCCTGAGCTTGGCGCGGCGGCCGCCATCAAGTCTTCATAGCATAGCAAGTCGATCGTCGATGAAGCCGGCATTGCAGCTCGCTCGGCCAGGGCAACCCACTTCTCTACCCGGGGGCAGTGCTGCGCAAGCTGCTCTACCAGCGCAAGGAAGGTCAGATCGAAGAAGACGACACGGTCGTTTGCGTGGTTGACAATGTAAGCGATCTGATCCAAATGTAGCCGTGGATTGACCGTGTGGCACACCGCTCCGCTGCCAGACGTGCCGAAGTAGATCTCGAGGTGCCGGTATGTATTCCATGCAAGCGTTCCGACCCTGTCGCCGAAATTGACACCGAGCCTTCCCAGCACACTTGCAAGCTGACGGGACCGCCGTTCGCAATCACGGTACGTGTATCGATGCAGTCCTCCCTCGACACAGTGCGTTACGATCTCTGTTCTACCGTGATGGCGACTCGCATGCACGATTGCGTCCGAGATCATTAGCGGCATGTACATCATGTGGTTCATTCAATGTCTCCTCTTTCTCACCTTCCCTGCCAGCCCGGAGCACCAGGGCACCCTGATGCGTCGACAAATCTGACATGTGAATTCTTCTTGATCTCGCACCCGCTCACCATAGAGCCAGTTCAACGACGGCGTATTGGTCAAGAATTCAGGCGTCTCTGTCATTCAAGTCATGCACCAGAAGCACGCATACTCAATAGACGCAAGGCGAGACTGCCTAGCGTCAACTCAAACGGATCGCAAGGAACACTTATGCCGCTCATCAACGTAAAAGTCATCGAAGGCGTCTTCTCCGCAGCCGACAAGGAAAAGATCATTTCCACCCTTACCGACGCCATGGTGTCGATCGAGGGCGAAAACATGCGCCCCGTTACGTGGGTTGTCGTTGAAGAAGTAAAGAGCGGTGACTGGGGCATTGCCGGCAACGCACTAACGACCGAGAAGGTTAAGGCACTGGCCGCAGGCAAGTAGCCGACCCCGAAGGGACTCCAGCGGCGACCCTTGAAGGGACCAAGCTTTCGCCGTTGGGGTCCTTTCATCGTTTCCTCAGCTTGCGCTATCTTTAACTCGCAACCAGGGTGCTTGACTTGGTTCTGGTCACCCATAGCAGCCAGATCCGTAAGTCCCTCCGCCCTCCCTCCAGTCCCTCGGCAATTGCCTCAAGCCTAAGGGCTGGGTCACGCAAGGCTCCGCGGACATCCCCTCTCTCTCAATACCGGCTGTGGCCAGGCTAGGCTCCGCGCTCTGGCTCGAACCCAACCAACTGGTCGGACTCCTCGTCGCTGAACAGACGCGATCGTGTCAGGAATCGTAAGCCGGTAGCCCGTTCGATGGAAAACATGCCACCGTTGCCCGGCACCACGTCGATGATTAGTTGCGTATGGCGCCAGTACTCGAACTGAGATTCGCTCATGTAGAACGGGGAGCCACCGATTTCTCCCAGCTTGATGTCGGAGCTCCCTAACAGAAACTCATGGCGCGAGAAACACATTGGTGCACTACCGTCACAGCAGCCACCGGACTGGTGAAACAAGACCGGCCCATGTGTTTCTATCAGGCGAGAAATCAGTGCCAACGCAGCTTCAGTGGCGACAACTCGCGGCGGAATACCCGAATTCATAGAGATCTTCCCAAAAAAAAACGGCCGCCAGGAAAGCGCGGCCGGCAAACACCACCATGGAGATTTCCCGGCACTCTCCACTGAAGTACTACACCGATCTTTCGCTCAGAGCTTCCTTATAGGTTTCCCGTGCAAGTGCGGTCGCGACAAGGCTTATGAGTCCCAGCCCGATCATGTAGAGACAGATACCCCAAGTCTTCCCTCCGTTAACCTTGAGCAGCAAAGTGGCAATCAGCGGCGCCAGGCCGCCAGACAACACGGCACCGATGGCATAGCCAATATTTGCACCGCTAAGACGAACCTTGGTGCCAAAAAGCTCCGAGAAGTACACGGCTTGCGGTCCGTACATGGCGTCATGCAACACATTCAGACCGATAATTATCCCGATTGTGATAAGGGCCACGGAGCCACTCTGAGCCATCCAGAAGAACGGCACGACGAAGAGCATCGACGCGACCGTCCCAAACATGTACACCTTTTTCCGCCCGATGAGATCCGACAGGTACGACCATGCAGGGAGCGTAACGAAGCCGATTGCACTCGAAATCAGAATAGCCTGCAAGCCAATTGATTTGTCAAGCTTCAACGTCCCGACGATGTAACTTAGCATGAATACGCTGTACAGATAGAACAAGGCATTTTGCAAGAGCTTCATTCCGATCGTCAGATACAGCGTCCGCCTCTGAGTGCGCAACATTTCCATTGCGGGTGCTTCAGATACCTCCTTCCGTTCCTTTATCCGTTCGAAAACCGGCGATTCATGCAGCTTCAGGCGGATAAACATGCCAATCAGCACCATCACGACGCTTCCAATAAAAGGAATTCGCCATCCCCATGCCAATAGCTCTTCGTAGCTCATACTTGAAGAAACGAGCATGAACACCAACGTTGAGAGCAATAGCCCTGCGGGACCGCCGATTTGCGGAAAGCTCCCGAACAAGCCGCGCCTGTTTGCTGGCGCATGCTCAACTGCCATTACAACAGCAGAACCCCATTCTCCGCCCACAGCGAATCCTTGAACAAGCCGCAGAAAGCACAGCATGACAGCAGCCCAGGCCCCGACCGTTTCGTATGTCGGCAACAGCCCGATTGCAACAGTGCTACCTCCCATGAGCCATAAGGAGAGTACCAGTATGGTTTTTCTCCCTACGCGATCTCCATAGTGCCCGAATACCGCTGCCCCGACGGGTCTGGCAATGAAACCTACGGCATAAGTTGCGAATGCTGCGATTGTTCCGACCCATGGATCCATCGAGGGAAAGAATAGATGTGGAAAAATCAGTGCCGCACAGGTGCCGTACAAATAGTACGTCATACCACTCCACTGCCGTGCCAATAAGGCTTGCGACGGCTACCTTCCGGTGCTCGCCTCTTGATATCGGCGGGGCTGCCATTGCGTCCATCGGACGCGCTTCCGCGACGCGCGTTGTCATCCTTGTCTCCTCTAATAGTTAGTGACTGCGGTGATACCTAATCAGCTACAGCCATTGGAAATGGCTATTCCGCGAAACTCTGATCAAGACAGCGTCAGCTTCGAGAGCCGATGCACAGTTAGTGCAGGCGCCACCGGGGTCGAAGCCGCCCTTAGTTTGGCTTCGCCCTATTTGCTTGCAAAGTGCGCTAATTAGCCGGGGTTAGTAATGACCGGCGCGTCAAATACTTCGATCCTCGGCACAGATTCTGTGAATTTCGCTATCTCGACACGTGCTGAATGAGATGCAGGACCTTGAGCAAGTCGCGAGGTCCGTAGATCGTGGGTAAGAACGTTTGGATTCCCGTGACGGTCTCGACTGTCTGGGGCTGAAAAGTCGGGGTCATACCAGGCACCCGTGCAAAGGAATACCACCCCTGGCTTCATTTGGTGGGTGACGACGGCCCCTGCAAGGCAACGGCCGCGCTCATTCATCACCTCAACGACATCGCCGTGGACGATGTCTCGTGCCTCTGCGTCCCGTGGGTGGATCAAGATTGGCTCACGACCCTGGACCTTTCGGCTCAAACTGAAGGCGCCATTGTCGAGTTGACTATGAAGCCGGGTCTCTGGCTGACCAGATAACAGCGAGAGAGGAAACTGCTGGGCCGTCGATGACTGCCATGCACGTGGTGGAAACCACGTGGGGTGGCCCGGACAATCGCTATAACCGAAACCTGCAATCACGTCCGACGCCAACTCAATCTTTCCGCTCGGCGTCGGGAGTGGAAAGCTGTTCGGATCGGACCGGAACTCGGAGAGAAAGACCGCATCCATATTTCTATCCTCGAGCTCAATTACATCTCCCGAAAGGAAATCCTCCCAATCTGGCAATTCGATCCCGCTACGCTCTGCGTTATCTTGGAGTTCGCTCCACATCCTTTGGAGCCACTCCGATGAGGATAGGCCCTCACTAAACTGCATCCCTAACCCGAGGCGTTTCTCCAAGTCGCAATAGATGTCGTACTCGCAGCGAGCCTCGCCGGGTGAAGGGACCGCCTGTGGCATGGGAATGAGCGAATTGTCCTGAGTACCGCCACAAAAGTCGGTTCGTTCGAGCGGTGCCGCGACCGGCAATACGATATCGGCGTGTCGCGCGGTGGCCGTCCAGTTGATCTCATTGACGATGATGGTCTCTGGGCGCTGAAACGCCTGGCGCAACCGATTCAGGTCCTGATGATGATGGAAGGGATTACCACCGGCCCACCACACCAGCCTGGCGTCCGGGAACTGCATCTTCTGCCCGTTGTACTCATAAGCTTCGCCTGGGTGGAGCAGCATATCGGCAATCATTGCGACAGGGATGTATGTGTCCACAGGATTTTCACCTTGGGGAAACGCCGGCCATCCTATTGGCCTGTCCACACATCCCATAGTCGCTTCCGAAGCATAGGCAATGCCGTACCCGCCGCCCGGCAGGCCAATCTGTCCGAGCATTGAGGCCAACGCAACCGTCATCCAAAGCGGCTGCTCGCCATAATCCGCACGCTGAAGTGCCGCAGCCGTACAGATGAGTGTCCGTTGGGCAGCCATCTCGCGCGCAAGGGTTCGGATGCGTGTGGCAGGCAGGCCGGATTGCTTCGCAGCCCAGTCCGCGTCCTTTGGCTGCCCATCGGGCTCTCCCCGAAGATATGACTCAACCTTTTCGAACCCCACCGTGTAGCGAGCGAGGAAGCTTCGATCTACCAGGCCTTCGGACAGAAGCGTGTGCGCGATTCCCATCATGATGGCCGTATCGGAACCTGGGGTCGGCGGCAGCCACTCCGCCTCGAGAAAGTCCTCAGCATCGCCGCGAAACGGACTGACGTTGACGAAGCGGACCCCGGCTTGCACGCAGTTCTCGAGTTCGCGGCGCAGCCGATGCTTACCGACACCGCCACTGCCCACTTGCGCGTTCCTCAACGGCAGTCCACCGAACATGACTACCAGTCGTCCCTCTTTGGCGACTGTGCGCCAACGCGTCGCTTGCTTTACATGATCACGAAAATTGCCGACGATATGTGGCATCAGTACCAGCGCGGCGTTGAAACTATAGTTGCCCTCCGAGCGGACAGAGCCTCCAAATGCGTTGAGAAAGCGCTTCAACTGACCTTGCGCATGGTGGAATCGTCCCGCACTTGCCCATCCGTAGGAACCTGCAAAGATAGCTTCGTTTCCATGCGTGGAACGGACCCTCAACAATTCTTCGGACACCAGATTGAGAGCGGCGTCCCAACTTACTTCGACATACCGGTCCTTTCCACGCTCACCCGAACGTGACAAAGGCCCGTTACGCAAGTAACTTTCCCGAATCGACGGTCGGAGGACACGCGCGGTGCCTTGAAGGCTATCGGCTATGTTCTCGTTGATTCGCGATGGATATGGATCGTGCCGGTATGGCGCTACGGACTGTATCCGCCCCCCAACCGTTTCCACTACCCCGGCTCCCCAGTGGCTGGCCGTAATCGTTTTGCGAATGTTGCGGGAAGAATCGTTCATGGATCAATTTTTCCAACACGGAAGCAAGTAGCAACGCCACTACCGGAATAGATGGAACAACCACCCCGGGGCTCCCACGGGGGAGACCGGGGACAGAAAGATCAGAAGAAGCCGAGGGCGTTCGGGCTGTAACTGACCAGCATGTTCTTCGTCTGTTGGTAGTGATTAAGCATCATCTTGTGATTCTCGCGCCCCATACCCGACTGCTTGTAGCCACCGAACGCAGCATGTGCCGGATAGGCGTGGTAGCAGTTGGTCCAGACACGGCCCGCCTGAATTTCGCGACCAAAACGATAGGCACGAGTGCCGTCGCGGGTCCACACTCCTGCTCCGAGACCGTACAACGTATCGTTGGCAATCTCGAGTGCTTCCTCTTCAGTCTTGAAGGTCGTCACCGACAACACCGGCCCAAAGATCTCCTCCTGGAAGATTCGCATTCTGTTGTGACCGCGGAATACGGTCGGCTTGATGTAGTAGCCGTTCGCGAGGCTGCCGTCCAGAACTTTGCGTTCTCCACCAGCAAGCAATTGCGCTCCCTCCTGCTTGCCCAAGTCGATATACGAGAGGATCTTGTCGAGCTGTTCGTTGGATGCTTGAGCCCCAATCATGGTCGACAAGTCCAACGGGTTCCCCTGTTTGATTGCCTCGACGCGCTTGATTGCGCGCTCCATGAATCGGTCGTAGACCGACTCCTGAATCAGCGCGCGAGAGGGGCACGTGCAGACCTCACCTTGATTCAGGGCGAACATGGCGAAGCCCTCGAGCGCCTTGTCGAAGAACGCATCATCCTTGTCGAGAACGTCCTCGAAGAAGATGTTGGGACTCTTGCCACCCAACTCCAGCGTGACCGGAATCAGGTTCTGGCTGGCGTACTGCATAATCAGCCGACCGGTCGTCGTTTCACCCGTGAACGCGATCTTGGCGATGCGCTTGTTGGATGCCAGCGGCTTGCCAGCCTCCAGACCGAAGCCGTTGACGACGTTGAGAACGCCCGGGGGTAGCAAGTCTCCAATGACCTCGAGAAGCACCATGATTGACGCGGGCGTCTGCTCGGCGGGCTTGAGCACCACACAATTGCCTGCGGCCAGAGCCGGGGCAAGCTTCCACGTTGCCATCAGCAACGGGAAGTTCCAGGGAATGATTTGCCCGACGACACCAAGCGGCTCGTGGAAATGGTACGCAACGGTGTCGCGGTCGATTTCCGAGATGCCACCTTCCTGAGCTCGAATCACGCCGGCGAAGTAGCGGAAGTGGTCGATAGCCAGTGGCAAATCCGCAGCCATCGTTTCACGCAGCGGCTTACCGTTGTCAATCGACTCGGCTACAGCCAGTCGCTTCAGGTTTGCTTCCATCCGGTCGGCGATGCGTGCGAGGACGTTTGCTCGCTCGGTGACCGAAGTTCGTCCCCAGGCGTCCTTGGCAGCGTGCGCAGCATCCAGGGCGAGTTCGACGTCATCCGCGTTCGAGCGTGCGATCTTGCAGAAGACCTCGCCAGTAATCGGCGACTGGTTATCGAAATACAGGCCGGAAACCGGGGGAACCCACTTTCCACCGATAAAGTTGTCGTAGGACGATTGATACGGAAATTCGATGCCCAAGAATTGCATCTCGGCGTGGTTCATTTTGTTGCTCCTTAGTTATATTAGGATCCGGCGTCTTACATATAGACAGTCGTCATGGCCGGTGGCGACTGCGCTTACCTCGGAAATGCACTCAATGTTTGCTTGCGCTCGCTGCACCCAACCCGGTTTGGGCCCGGATCCAGCTTGCGTCAAATGCACCCCGTTCCACTTTCGAGCGTTCCGTCTTGTCGAACTTCGAAAAGACAAATGCTGCAAGAAAGGCAATTGGCATCGAGAAAAGAGCGGGGTTCTCGTAGGGAAACACAGCCGCAACGTTGTGCAGTACATCTACCCAAACCGCCTTGGATAGAATCACCATGGTCACCGCAGAAGTCAGCCCTGCGATGCCCCCCGCCAGTGCGCCACGCGTTGTGAGGCCTCGCCAGTAGATGGCCAACACAAGCACCGGGAAGTTGGACGAAGCGGCGACTCCGAAGGTCAGGCTCACGAGAAACGCAACGTTCTGGTTTTCGAACGCCGTTCCGAGCACAACCGCGACCACGCCCAGGCCCAGCGTCGCCCAGCGCGAGACACGCATTTCGGAGCTTTCCTTTACCTTCCCTTTGCAGATGATGTTGCTATAGATATCGTGCGCGATGGCAGATGCACCAGCCAATGCGAGGCCGGATACGACGGCGAGAATCGTTGCGAACGCGACCGCGGACAAGAATCCCAAGAAGATATTCCCGCCGACTGCGCTTGCCAGATGCATTACCGGCATGTTTCCGCCGCCCAGGATCTTCCCTCTTACATTGCCGCCTTCGAAGAACGCTGGATCACTACCGACGATGACAATCGCGCAAAGCCCCAGAGCACAAACCATCAGGAAGAAAGCTCCAATCAGGCCGCTCGCAACAAATACACTTTTGCGAGCCTCCTTGGCGTTCGGCACAGTAAAGAACCGCATCAGAATGTGGGGCAGACCTGCTGGGCCCAGCACCACGCCGATTGACATGGAGATGGCTGAGATTGGGTCAGAAAGCAACCCATTGGGCCCCATGATCTTCCCACCATCCTTGTGAACGTCGACGGCTTGCCGAGCCAGTTCATCAAAGCTGAATCCGAAGCGAGACATGGCCAGGAACAGCAGCAGCGCTCCCCCAAAGAGAAGCAGTGCTGCCTTGATGATCTGTACCCACGTAGTGGCGATCATGCCGCCGAAAGTCACGTAGACCACCATCAAAACGCCCACGACAATGACCGCATGCTGATAGTCAAGTCCGAAGAGCAGCTTGATGAGTTGGCCTGCGCCTACCATTTGCACTACCAAGTAGAAGCACACCACCGTGAGGGAGCTCACCGATGCGAACAGGCGGACCTTAGTTTTGTCCAGACGGGCCGAGACGATATCCGCTAGCGTGTACTTCCCCAGGTTCCGCACCGGTTCGGCAAGCAGAAACATGATGATTGGCCATCCGACGAAGAAGCCAATCGCGTACACGAAACCGTCGTAACCTCTCGCGAAGACCAGGCTGGATAACCCCAAGAGCGTGGCGGCGGACATGTAGTCGCCGGCGATAGCCCACCCGTTCTGCATCCCTGTGATACCCCCGCCTGCGCTATAGAAGTCAGACGTCGAGCGCGTTCGCCTGGCCGCCCACCACGTAATTCCAAGGGTTGCAAGGACGAAAACCAAGAACATCAGAATTGCCGGGACATTGAGGGGCTGCTTTTCCGCTGCGGAAACAACAGGCCCACAGAAGGCACTGCCAACCCAAGCCGCCAGCAGACTTCCGACAATGATGTGGTGCAAAGACGTTGAACGCATCAGTGCACCTCTCGCAGAAACTGGGCGTTGAGATCGTCGAAGCGACGATTGGCACAGAAAACGTACCAACCAGTAAGCAACCAGGAGAGGATGATGAGCGCGGCACCAATAGGCCAGCCTACCGTCACGAGTGACTTTTCCGAAATTGGCAGGCTGAGCAGCGTCGGATAGAAGGCGGCAGTAAGTATGAATCCGTAGTATCCGACCAGCACGACGAGACTCAGGACCATCGATAGCCTGGTTCTCTCATATACCAACTCACGGAAGCACCGGTTTCTCAAGAGCTTCGTGATTTCTATATTTTTCATTTGTCTCCTCCATTTCTTGGGTCTTGATGCCCTAGGCTACGAAATGGATACCTTCGCTTTCAATGAGTTTCGGATGAAGCAGTTCTTGTGTGCCGCTGCGTGCAACCGAGCAAGGACATTGCTGTCCGGCAGCTTGGTACCGCCAAAGACGACCTTGGGACTAAGCTCGACCCGGCCGATACCCAGCAGACCATCCTCCAGTTTCTCCAGGTGACCGACCGGCGAGTCATCGTATTGCTCGACTCGGTACCCTTGAAGATCCGCAATTGCGAGAAATGTGAGCATGTGGCAACTCGCCAACGCTGTGACGAGCAGTTGCTCAGGATCTGCACACCGGCTGTCGCCCTTGTACTCTTTCGACGCCGAGACGTTCACGTTCTGCTCGCCATTGAGCGATACCTGATGGTTGCGCGAATAGGTATCGCTCTCCAACGGATGAGCGGTCCTGCTCCAGTGAACAGATGCGGCATGCTTTGACATCGTTTACCTCCTATTTGAGTGGGGAGTCCCTGCCGAGGCGCATGTGTGTATGCGTGCTAGGATCGTAGGGCTCATCCACATAGGCGTAAAACGACATTTCTTGCTTCGATTGCTTAGGCCAGCTAAGCCTCTAGGCAACCAACCATTGCATGGAGTAAGGTCGAGGCCTCACGCTGGCGTGGAGGCCCGGCCTCAGTCCTCGCGTCCAGTGGGCTAACATCAGCATCCAGAGTTAGTTGTGACAGCAAAGTCTGCCCTGCGCTCCGAATGAACAAAAACCGCGGCCGCAGTTAGCTAGCCCAGCGCGTTCCCGCAATCCGAACGACTCGTACGGCATGTGCAGATAGCAGGAGGAGCAATGGTGTTCCGCTGCTGCGCGTGTAATAGCGCACACCATGCAGAAGTTGTCGCTGGCATGCAATCACCGCTTGGACGCGGAAAATGCGATGTAAAGAAAGATAGTTAAACAGTCGCTCCCCTTGCGACCGAGCATTGCATCGCAAGAGGTTTTTGTACCGTCAAGGCACACTACGCCCCGAGCTTAGAGCTCTTCAAAAGCTTCGAGCGCGCGGGCAGAGTAGACATAGGCAGCCCCAGCGTTAAGTGCAATGGCCGTGCCAAGCGCTGCAGAAATCTCAGCCTTGCTTGCACCAGCCTTCTTAGCCGCGGCTGCGTGCGCGGTAATACAGCCGTCGCATCGTGTAGTCACTGCAACAGCCAGGGCGATGAGTTCATGAGTTTTGGCATCCAGGATGCCGTCTGCGCGAGTTGCGGTTTCCAGGGTGTGGAACGCTTCTGCCACAGGCTTGTTTGCTTTCGCGAATCCGCCAACGCTCTTGATCAGATCCGTCATTCGTTCAGTCCATTTGCTCATAGCTTCTTTGCATCCTTTCAGTTTTAGCTGCTAGCTAGGTATTACGTATCCGTTGCCGTGTATCGTTGCCCAGAAGGAGACCTTACAGTTCCTCGTAAGCTTCCAGAGCTCGGGCGGAATATACGTACGCAGCGCCTGCATTCAGGGCAATTGCGGTACCAAGTGCTGCCGAAATTTCCGCCTGGCTGGCCCCGGCTTTCTTTGCGGCAGCGGCGTGCGCGGTAATACAACCGTCGCATCGGGTGGTCACGGCTACGGCCAGCGCGATAAGCTCGTGGGTTTTGGCGTCCAGAGTCCCCTCGGCTCGGGTCGCAATCTCGAGGGTATGGAAGGCCTCTGCCACCGGCTTGTTGGCTTTCCCGAAGGCTCCGACGCTCTTTACGAGCGCCGTCATTTTTTCAGCCCATTTTGCTGCCATGTAACGTCTCCTTTCAGTGAAAAATTTCGCGAATCACTTTCCGAGTTTCCGGCCTGCCGACACACCACCGTCGACGTCCCAAACTGCCCCTGTCACCCAGGAAGCCTTATCGGAAAGCAAGAAAACGATTGCCTCGGCGACATCGAGGGGCGTGCCATTGCGGCCGAGGGGATGAAAGCTATGGAAATCTTTAAGGGCGTCGTCCAACTGCTCGCCGGGAATGAAGCGCTCGAAGATTCGTGTTTCGACGATGCCCGGGCAAACTGCGTTGACACGAATGCCATGCTCTGCCAACTCGGTTGCCACATGCTTGGTCATGGCTTCCAGCCCAATTTTCGCCATGGAATAGGCTGAAGCAGGCACCGTTTCAATGGCTTGTTTCGCTGCACTCGCCGTGATGCTGACGATAGAACCCGGCTGTTTTCTGGACACCAACGATGCAGCGACCTGCTTGGTGATGAAAAACAGTGCGCGGTTCAGGTTGAGATAGTTGTTGTAGTCTTCCAGCGAGTGTTCAAGGAATGCTTTCGGGTAGTAGATCCCTGCGGCATTCACGAGCATGTCAATATCCTTGTGCTCGCTCTCCAACTTGCTGATGAGGTCTTGAACGCTCTCAAAGTCAGAGAGATTGGCCGTCAGGGCGAATGCCTTAGCTTCTCCCGCGACTGCAGCTAGTTTTTGGCGAGCTGCTTCCGCCTTTTCCGGGCGGTTGCCGATGACGACGACAGCAGCGCCTTGCTCGGCGACCATCAGAGCTGTCTCGAGGCCGATTCCGCTTGTTCCACCTACGACCAGGAGTTTGCGGCCGTCAAATTGTTTAGCTTGCATAGTTTTTCCTCACGTGGGAGCGGCCAACCTACCAACTAGTTGGTAATCTCCCTGGTCAAAAAAACGCGCTGCGCCATTTGGGTTGTATGGCCATCCCGAGACGCAGCACCCTACCTACTAGTTGGTTAGTATCGTATGCGAGCCGTTTAGTACTGTCAAGGTGAGATTTCGAGTTACTTTAGACGCACTTTTGGGCCTAGCCGCCAAAGGCTGCCATCTGCCGCTATGGCAGTGAATATGTCGCACTAGGCGCTGCTCTTCGCCCGCAAGACAGCCTCTCGCGCTCGCTGTGTCCTTGTTTCTTCTGAGAAATCAATGGAAATCCTGGTAATACCTTCAGGCAGGCACAAAAATTGATCTCTTACCAAAATGGATCGTTCATGACGGACCACGTGGCAGCGCAACCCCACATCGCTGCCGGGATGTGCGTGCCGGGGGCGTCTGCCCGCCCGTGAGTCCCTCATATTTACAGTCGAACTACATCAATGGACAGTTTTATTGGCAGCAGCGCGGCACTAGGTGCCGTAGTCGGTGTAATCCTGGCTCTAACCGGCGCAGGTGGCGCCATTCTCGCAGTACCACTGCTGCTGTTCGGTTTGCATTTGAACATCGCAGAGGCTGCGCCAGTGGCCTTGCTTGCGGTTAGCCTGTCAGCTGCAGTTGGTGCTGCCATAGGATTGCGTGCAGGCATCGTGCGCTACCGCGCCGCCGTACTGATGGCTGTAGCCGGTACAGTCGTATCGCCGATCGGACTTTGGCTTGCACACCGTCTGCCTAGTGGCCCTTTGACTTTGCTCTTCGCTCTGGTTTTGGCCTTCGTGGCCCTGCGGATGTTCGTGCAGGCGCCCTCAAAGCCGAATCCCAGCCATTACTCCTCGCACCCTTTGCCGCCTTGCCAGTTGAGTAATGCTACTGGCCGCTTTGTCTGGACGGCCTCCTGCAGCCGTGCACTCGCTCTCTCTGGGGTTGGCGCCGGCTTCCTATCCGGCCTACTCGGCGTTGGAGGGGGTTTCGTCATCGTCCCTGCTCTTAGAAAAGCTACCAACGCCCCGATGCACGCAATTGTGGCGACATCCCTGACCGTTATCGCACTGGTCTCCGCTTCCGGGGTTGTATCTACTGCGATTGCAGGGCGTATGAACTGGAGCGTCGGTTTGCCGTTCGCAACAGGGGCC
Source organism: Cupriavidus phytorum (assembly GCF_003254285.1). NCBI lineage: Bacteria > Pseudomonadati > Pseudomonadota > Betaproteobacteria > Burkholderiales > Burkholderiaceae > Cupriavidus > Cupriavidus phytorum. The sequence continues at coordinate 601,549 of NZ_QKZN01000001.1, read as the reverse complement.
TTGCTCGGAATGTTGGGCGGTCGACGCGCCGCAAGCAAACTAAGCAGAAGGCACCTTGAACAAGGTTTCGCTCTGGTCGCTGCCTTGATTGCTCTCGGAATGGTTGTACGCGTCGTCATGCGTACCTAAGGCACGGACACAAGGCTACGCCATCCGCCAGTATGGTCCGCGGGAGAGGGGTTATATCTACTGCGAGATATCTACCGTGATGCTGGTCTTAGAACGCAGGCCGCAAGCCAAGTCAAGCAGTGCGGAGCGCTGGACGCGGCCCCCTTACCGTCGCGCTAGCCAATCCTTCAGCCAGGCGCTTCGGCTTCCTGCCGGAAAGATGTGATAGAGGGCGAGCGGTTTCCTTCATAAGGCCGCTCAGACCGCAAGCTCGCGGAGCGACTCCTCAAATCCTGTAAGGATCGACGCATTGTCCCTTAAGGCCCAGCCTACGAGGGAGCCGCCCTCCAGGGAGCTGAGAAGCATTAGGGCCGACCGCTTCGCTGAGCGATCAGCACGCAGTTCCCCGGCAGCAATGCCGCCCTCGATAATGCGTTCTAGCCACTGCAAATGCAGCTGAAAGAAGGTCGAGGTTAATGACCGCATGCTCTCCGGTAAGACCGACCACTCCGCAGACAACGCGCCACAGAGAGGCAGCATGCCGTCATTCAATGAGTCAGCGAAAAGTTGAGCATGGGCAACCAGCTTGTCCTTTGCCTTACGGTGCTTAGCGTCGATGCGACTCAGACATTCCCGAAACCGCTCCAGATATTCGTTTACAAGAGCGACACCGAGGTCCTCTTTCGTTGGGAAATAGTGATGGACAGCGGGTTTCGAAATCGAAGCGCTCTTGGCTAGGTCAGCATAGCTGAAATCAGAGTATCCGCGCGTGCGGATGAGATACTCCGCGTGTTGGAGAAGTGCAGTTCGTCGGTCTACGGTCATGACCGGCTTATACCTTCTAGTTGGTAAGATGTCAATGTCTCCCACCCACCTGGCAGAAGGATAAGGGAATCCTGCAACCACTTCTTTGACATAATGCGACCTTAGGACGGTATTTGCTAAAAATGCTGCATACTGGCAATTCGTGCGCCACGGTCGAAGTCTGCAGCGGCGCTAGCGCTAGAACACTTGTGGCAACGGAAGACAATGACAAAAGAGCTTGCGTTTGTAGCCTACCCATCCTTCGACAAGGACCTTACTCGGATCATCCGAGAGGCGATTGCGTCAGCGAACGCCAAGCCGATAGATGTCCACTACGAACCGTGGGAATTCAACGATATCCCGGGCAACCAGCTTGTTTCGCCGATTCTGGAGCGCATTCAAGAATCGCGCTTCATAGTGGCCGATATCACCTACCTGAACCTGAACGTCGTCTACGAGATTGGCTTTGCGATTGGTTGCAGCAAACGCTGCTTTCTCGTCAGGAAGAAGGATACCGAGGGGGACCGCGCTCTTTCGAAAGACGCAGGCATCTTCGATACATTGGGCTACTTTGAGTATACCGATGCATCGGACCTCGAACGGCGCTTAACCAGTCGTATTGATGCGACACCTCTTTTGGTCCATGGCACCCTCGACTCCAAGGCCCCTGTTTACGTAGTGGAGTCACCCATTTCTGGCGATGCGGCGACCATGCTGACGTCGCGCATCAAAAAGGCGAGGTACCGGTATCGCAGCTTTAGCCCGGATGAAGATACCCGCCTCTCTGCGAATGACGCGATTCGTCAAGTAGTCGCATCGGCAGGCGTCGCCACCCCATTGGAAGGTGGAAGCAGCCTTATCGCAAAGGTGCACAACGTTCGGGCAATGTTCGTCGCAGGTCTGGTTCGGGGATTGCAAAAGCCGCTGCTAATGCTTGCACCGGCAGGTTATGACGCACCTCTCGACGTCCGGGACGATGTGAAGACGTATCGATTCCCCGATGACATCTCCGAGATGGTTAGCGAACTGGCACTGGAGATTACCGAGTACCAGCAGATGGTGAATCCATCGCCCGTGACCGGAGCCACGATTCTGCAGAACCTACGAGTAGGAGATCCGACCGCCGAGAACGAGATGGCGACTCTGGCTAACTACTACCTGCGGACTGACCAGTACACCAGAACAACCAACGGTGACGTCAACCTTGTTGTCGGTCGGAAAGGCGCAGGAAAAACTGCCCTATTCCTCCAGATCCGTGACCGCACTCGTTCGGACAAGCGAAATATCGTGGTGGACCTGAAGCCCGAGGGGTTTCAGCTCATCAAGCTGAAGGAAGAGTTGTTGACGTATCTCAGTGAAGGCTCGCTTCAGCATTTGGTCACGGCGTTTTGGGAATATTTGATTCTCCTCGAGGTCGCGTACAAGCTGCTTGAGAAAGACCGAATCACCCATAAAAATAACCATGAAATCTACGAGCTATACAGGGAACTGGAGGCGACGTACAAGACCGACGAGTTCTCTGATGAGGGCGACTTCTCGGAGCGCCTGCTGGCGCTATCCCAGAACATCACCGCCAAGTTCAAGCAACTACATTCTGCTGAGCCCAGCCAGCGGCTGACGAACGATCAGGTCACCAGCCTTCTCTACTACCACGACATTCGAAGCTTGCGGACGAAGATTTCCGACTACCTCGAGAAGAAGCAATCAGTCTGGATTCTGTTTGACAACTTGGACAAGGGATGGAGCACTGGCGGCGTCGACGAAATTGACACTGCTGTTCTACGCTGTCTAATAGATGCAGGTCGTAAAATCGAATCGCAAATGCAGAAATCCGGACATCGCTTCCGCTGCATTGTGTTCGTGCGGAACGACGTGTACGAGCACCTCATGCAACGTAGCGCTGACTATGGAAAGGAAATGCGGGCAATTCTCGACTGGACAGAACCAGACCTTCTGAGAGAGATGCTTCGCCTGAGGCTCGCAAACGCTTTGGAGTTGTCGCCCGACAAGACCGGCTTTGACCAGGCGTGGCGAAGCCTGTGCGTTTCTCACTTCAACGGTGAAGAAACTTCGGCATACATGATTGACCGGTCATTAATGCGACCTCGCAACCTGCTCAAGATTTTCAACCATTGTCGCGGTTTCGCTAACAATTTCGGCCACGCAAAGATTGAGGATTCCGATATCGAGAAGGGACTGCGCGCCTACTCGCAGGACTTGCTGATGGAATTGGACAGGGAACTCGCTGACGTCCTTCCCCAAGCACAAGACCTCGTCTACCGCTTCATCGATGCTCCGGCAACCATGTCCAAGCGAGAGCTGGTCGCACTCTTGCAAGACGCTGGCACAGACCATGAAGTTGGGACGAAGAGACTGGAATTCCTTCTCTATTACGGCATCATTGGACTCCAGACGCCGGAGCGGACCTACTACATCTTCGACGTCAACTACGACCAAAAAGTCCTCCGAATCCGTGTCGAGCGGGCCGGTGAAGAGGCGGTCTTCGCAATTAATCCGGCGTTCTGGCCAGCACTGGACATTCGGTCTCCTTCAAAAAACGGAAACTAGTAGCACAGACTGGCCGGCGCTCACTTGCATAAAATGGCCGCGTTTCGAGCTCCTACAGCGCGGCCGTCCCACGAGAGGCTACTGCGCGGGATATGCCCAAATTGAGGATGTTCGCAGTGCGCGTCCTGCGTGAAGGCCGGTAGAGGTGCACTGGGCGACAATGAAGGGCCGAGGCCAAAGGCCACATTGTGAATGCTAAGGTCATTCGGGCCCAACCGGATGCTCGACGGTCGAGACGGCCGGATCTGAGAACGCAACTCCTTCGACAACGCCAGCATTGTTCCTAGAAGCTCGGCCCAGGCAATCTCAAATCAAATGCCTTTAAGCGATAGTACAAGCTTGATACTCTTAAACTGGTCGGGTTGTGGCACCGGCGGCACGCGGGCGGACATAAGCGGGTACCCTCGGGTCAAGCCCCACCACGCCGGCGGCGGCAGCTATCACAGACCGGCCGGGAGCCAAGTGCTTCCACGCCGTGTGTCGCCATGTCTAGCGGAAGCGCGATGAAAAGCGAGCACGGCATTTTGCCGTGCTCGCACGAGTTTCCCATCTACCTCGTGACCAGCTCAGGCCGGGTCGATTCCAAGCAGGGGTTGGTCGTCTGACTCGCTGTCTTGGAACCAATGTGGTTCGAAGCAATAGACGAGCCCCCTTTCGTTCGGATATGCAAAGCACTCGCGAAGACGGCAATACAGCCAATAGAATTCTTCATGTCCGTGGGCTTTGGCAACGTGCTCCCATTCGTCGAAGTCACGGACGAGTTTCGCGCAAACGGCCGGCCCGAATGTCACGCCTCTGAGTCCATAGCGAACCAACTCCCAGAATGGACCGCGGCCGCCTGTGTCGGGATACTTCTCTTTGTCCTCCAGGGCACCGGCAACCTGCACAACCCACTCATCCAGGGAACAATCCTTGATGAACCGCGCGTTCTTCGCAACGATAATTGTGAGAATTCGGCACCAGTCCAAGAAGATGAGATTGTGGTACTTCCCTTCGACGCGGCATGTAAGTTCCTTTTTCTCATCGTGTTCGTACACGGCGCCAATTTCCAACCCTTCGGCCAACCCAGGGTATGACCGAGGTGCCACGACCAAAACCACGTTCTTCAGTGGTTCGTTGGTGACTGCGCACAGGTCAAACTGCTTAGGATGTCGAGGTACTTCGCGCTTCTTTACGTCGGTCAACGCGACAAGAAAGCTTGATTGCATGGTTACTCCAAATGGGTCAAGTGCAAAACAAAGAGCGGGGCTCTATTGCGAGCTCATGAGAGCCGATAGTAGGATCTCACTATCCCATTCTTAGTCGCGTTCGCGAAACACGAACGCAGCCACCAATATGTCAAGTAGAACGCGTCGTCGTTGAAGGTGTTGTCGCCGATAAGCGTCGGAGGCAAGTCCACCTTTTCCAAAACCTTTGATGCCCGGTCATTCCACGCATCAAAGTCAGCGACAATCTTCCTGGCTGCACTCGGGCCGAACGCCTCCATCGAATAGTCGTTGTGAAGCAATTCAATAAAAGAACCGTCGGCGGGGTAGACGTCCGGATTCTCTCGGTCGAAGCCAACCAGTTTCGCCAAGACGTCGTGCCAGTCCCACTTGAGTTCCAACGAGTATTCGTGCCGAAAATCGTAGGTGTAGATGGATGAGCTTTTCAGTCCATCGGACCCGTACAGATTTGGTGCCGCGTCGATATACGTCGCGTTTTCCAACCTGTGGCCGGTTCTCGGGTCTATCCACCACCCAAACAAGCTCACCCCCTCCTCCAGGAGCTTCAGGCCCTTGCACAACTCGTACATGTACATTTCTGTTGTTTCCTACATTCGTTGCGAGCGGGCCGATTGACCCACCCTGCGCAGCATCGATGTAACTGCAAGAACGTATATCTCCGAAGCGAGTGGATGATTCGGGTGGACGGATGAGTCCAAGGTTTTCCAGCGATGCGAAGCAGGAGCGGGAGCTGAAAAGAGGAAGAAAAAGAGGCTGTTTTTGAAACGCTCGCGGGACAAAAATCAGTGCGTTAATCGCACCGTCGCCGGAAGTGCAGCTGCGGTCTAGCTAGGAGTTGCGCTCGGCCATCCAGGAGGCGACGTCGGTACGACGCCATCGAAGTGGAAGGTTGGGTCCCAGATGTGCGCGCAGAGGCAGAGTATGCGGCTGTCTTTTGGCGCGGCGGAGAATGGTTGCGGGACTGACCTTGAGAATGGCCGCAAGGTCGTGGGCGTCGAGGTAGGCGTTCGAGGGTAGATGCATGTCGAGTATAGGTGCACCATGGCTGTTGCCCCGGGGGAGTCCGATGCAGTAAAAAGCCGCGGCGAGCCTCGGCAGGGGCTGTTGCCGCTGCGCTGCTTACGCTATCTGCCAGTACATCCGCGCCGCTCCGTTCTGCATCGCGTGTGAGAAGCAGGTCCGGAGCCACCAATAGGTAGGGTAAAACTCCGCATCCGAGAACCGCTGTGCAAGCTCATCCCAAGCGTCGAAGTCCGCAACGAGCTTCGCCGATGCTCGCGGGCCGTGCGTGGTCATCGAGTAAGCGGGATCGAGAATCTCAACGAACGCACCATCGGTAGGATATGTATGAGGCTTTCGCCGGTCAAACCCAAAGAGTTCTGCCAAGACGTCGTACCAGTAATCTCCTTGTGGCAGTTGGGGATTTCAAGGCACGCGAAAATTGTCCCTTGTATGGCGGGCGATTTTCGAGTCCACAGCACACACAATGACGAACGCTTTCTGTGCGGTAATCGTACGACGTCTGGGGCACGCAGCGAGGGGGCAGGCGGTTTGACGGTACCAGAGCTCGACGCCTCGACCGCGCCCGTTGTACCCGGCCCCCGTACCCGTTTCTGCGGTCTGGAGAGACCCGTAACATGGCTCACCATCACGCGCTCTCGGCCGCACGGACGTGGCTCGCGCTGAATTCGGATGTCCTATACTGGGGATGGCGAAACGGCTTTCCTGTCCTACAACGCGACGGCGGTCGAATTTCAGGCTCTCGACGGGACTACTAGAAAAATCAAAAAATCCTGTGCACCCACGGGTTCTGGAGCGCTCTGAGCAAAAAATGGAGAGTTTGGTCAAAGCCAGGCGCGACAAGGGTTTCCAGCCAGTTGCGCCTGCTTTGACAAAACTCAAACAACGAGTTTGACAAAAGCTATTCTCGCGGGACACCAGAAGACCGTGGCCATGCGCAAGCTCGGGGTGCAGACCAATACCGGCCTGATCCGCTACGCCTATGAAAGCGGCTTGATCTGAACGCCGCGGGACATGCAGCAAGACCCCGACCGCACCCGCGACACCCTGGCCAGCACCTTCGACGCGCTGGCCGACCACGCCCGCCGGCAGCAGCACCTGTACTCGGTGACCATCGCGGCGCTGATCGCCATCGTGCTGTGCTCGGGCACGCTGCTGGCCGGGCTGGCGGCGGACCAGCACCTGGACTACCGGCGCAGCCAGGTCGCGCAATATGTCGGCACGGTGTCGCAGCAGCTGCATAACGAAGCCTCGTTCGTGCGCCGCACCGCGCTCAGCATCCGCTACCATCTGCGCGCCGTCGTCGCGGCCCCGTCGCGCGACCCCGGCCTCGAGGCCTTGCGCCGCACCGGCGCGGCCGGCGTCCATGTCGAGGCCGTGCGCAAGGACTACCATCTGCTGGCCGGCGACGCCACGCGCCAGGCCTGGGGCGCAGGGCTGCCGAACGAATTCGCTCGGCTGCGCCAGATCGCGCTGGCCGCGGTGGCCACGCAGCAAGCCTTCGACCTGGACCATGGCGCCTACGCGGTCTCGCTGGACGAGGACAGCGCGATCGTGATCCGCCAGCCTGAAGCCGGCGCGCGCGTGCCGCTGGCGCTCGATCCGGCGCTGATTCCGCGCCTGCGCACGCAGCTGACCCGCGCGCTGCTGGACCGCACCGGGCACGCCGTCCCGGCGCTTGACCAGCCCGTCTGGCTGGGGCCGCTGCCCGATCCCGTCGACGGCAGCCCCGTCATGGTCCTGGCCGGCGCCGCCTATGCCGGCGACTCGCCCACCATGCTGGTGGCCGCCTGCGTGCCGGTGCAGGCGTTCCTGGCCGGCCTGCCGCCGCCTCAGGACCACGCCGGCCTGGCGCTCCTCAATGACGCGGACCATCTGATCGACGTGTGGCCGCATGCCGGCACGCTGAGCCCGGCCAGCGCCCGCGACATCGCCGCGCGGGTCCGCGGCCTGCCGCACAACGCGCTGCGCCTGACGCGATCGGGCGTAGCGCTGGTGCAGTCGTTGCAGCCCGGCTTCGGCCTGCTGGTCTACCACCTGCCGTACCGGCTGCTGTTCAGCGCGCTGGCTGCCGAACTCGCGGTGGTCGGCGCCGCCATGCTGCTGCTGACCGGTGCCATCGTGTTCGCGGCGCGCTACTGGAGCCGGCACCTGCTGCGGCGCTCGCATGCCGAAGCCCGGCGCGCGCTGGAAAGCGAGCTGATGAACCAGGTGCTGGTCAGTGCCACACCGGTCGGCCTGTGCATCGTGCGCCAGCATGACCACGCCGTGCTGGCCTGCAATCCGCTGGCGGCATCGCTGCTGCCCGCTCGACCGCACCAACCTCTGCCCGCCGCGATAGCCCGGGCGCTTTCGCGGCAGCCACGCGGCGCCTGCGGCGGCCCGGCATCGGTCTGCAGCATCACCGTCGCGGCCCCGGAAGCGCCCGGCCCTGCCGAAGCGGCACAGCGCTTCCTGCAGGTCACCTATGCCCCGGCGCGCTACCGCGATGAAGCCGTGCTGTTCTGCGCGGTGCTGGACTGCACCGCGCAAGAGGCGCTGCAGCAGCAGCTGCGCTCCGCCCAGCAGGCCACCGAAGCGATGTTGCGGGTGCGCTCGACCTTCTTTGCCGCCATGAGCCACGAGATCCGCACGCCGCTGCACGCGCTGCTCGGCAACCTGGAGCTGCTGGCGCGCAGCGGCGGCATGGGGCCGCACGCGGCGCGGCTGCGCGCGCTGGAGACCGCCGCCGGCTCGCTGCGCCGCATCGTCAACGATGTGCTGGACTTCTCCAAGATCGACGCGGGGCAGCTGGCGCTGGTCAATGCACCGTTCCGTCCCGTCGAGGCGCTCGAGAGCCTGGCACTGGCCCATGCACCCATGGTGGCCGGCCGCCCGCTGCGCTTCTGCCTGCAGCTGTCGCCGACGCTGGACACGGAAGTCGTGGGCGATCGCGCGCGGCTGGTGCAGGTCTTCAACAACCTGCTGAACAACGCCTTCAAGTTCACCGCCAGCGGCCGCATCACGCTGAGCGGCGAACTGCAGGCCGATGCGCATGGCATGCAGCAGCTGGTCTGCCGCGTCAGCGATTCCGGCATCGGCATGACACCGGCACTGGCGGCGCGCGTGTTCCAGCCGTTCGTGCAGGGCGATGCCGCTGCCGACAGCCGCTATGGCGGCACCGGGCTGGGCTTGTCGATCTGCGCGAGGCTGTGCGAGCTGATGGGCGGCAGCATCGTCGTCAACAGCGTGCCGGACGTGGGCAGCGTGTTCACGGTGTCGGTGCCGCTGGCGCCGGCCGATGCAGAGCCGCACGCGCCGGCGGCGGCCAGCGCGACGCACAGCGGGCATGTGCTGGTGCTGACGCAGGACCAGCGCACCGGCGCGTCGATCGAAGCATGGCTCAAGACCGAGGGCTGGCATACCGAGGCGGTGACATCCATCGCCTTGGCGCAGGACAGCGTGCAGCGCAACGCGCCCGCTGCCGTGGTCGCGACCGAAGACTTTGCGCCAGCGGCGCTGGCTGCGCTGCGCCAGTCCGCGCCGCTGGTGTGGCTGACGGCCGACGGCCCGCATCACCCCCGTCAGCCAGACCCCGGCATGCTGGAGGCCTCGGCGTTCAGCCATCGCGCCCTGCTCGACGCCGTGGCGGCCGCCACCGGCGCAACGCAGCACGCGACCACGCCCATGCCCGCCCCCGCATTGCCTGCGCTGCCCGCGCCCGCGGCGGCGCCCCTGACCATCCTCGTGGCCGAGGACAATCCGCTGAACCAGTCGCTGGTCGCGGAGCAACTGCAGGCAATCGGCTGCCATCCCATCGTCACGGGCAACGGCAGGCAGGCGCTGGCGGTACTGGCGAGCACGCGCGTCGACGCACTGCTGACCGACCTGCATATGCCGGAAATGGACGGCCACGCCTTGCTGCACGCCGTGCAGGAGACATATCCGGGCCTGCCGGTCATCGCCTTCAGCGCCGTGGCCTGCAGCGACCCCGGGCACGACCGGCGCCTGCGCGGCTTCTCCGGCTACCTGGCCAAGCCCGCCTCGCTGCAGGACCTCGCCGCCTGCCTGCGCGGCCTGCCTTGTGCCCCCACCGATACCGCACCCGATGCCGCAACCGATGCCGCCGCCTGCGCGCAACCGTGCGACCCGGCCACCGCGGTGGAGGCCCCGCGCCGCCGCTACGAAGACATGCTGCGCCGGCAGCTGCGGCAAGACCTGCCGGCGCTGGCCCGCATCCTCGCGCAACAGGACCTGACCGGCCTGCGCCACTGGGTGCATGCGGCGGCGGGCGCCTTCATGATCGTGCGGCGCCAGTCCTTCGTCAGGGAATGCCGCGACCTCGAGGCACTGTGCGAGGCGGCGCCCGGCTGGGCCCCGGCCATGGCCGATGCGGCAGACATGCTTTACAAGCGGCTGCAGCGCTACGCGCTGGGCGCCGCGGCGGGGCCCTGACCGCTGACGGGAGCGCCTTACCACAATTGGCGGATTTGCGAGCAGCCGCACGCGCGACCATAATGGCAGCGCCGCGCCGTGGACCGCCGGGCCGATCCGGGCCGGGTGCGGCATTGTCTCCAATGTCTCCCCCCCATGCCGCCAGAACAAGGCCTTCCGCAGCCCCAGCGCACCTGGGCCATCCTCACCGTTTTCTTCGGCCTGATCATGGCCGTGCTCGACGGCTCGATCGCCAATATCGCGCTGCCGTCGATCTCGCGCGAACTGCAGGCCGATCCCGCCAGCACCATCTGGGTCGTCAACGCCTACCAGCTGACGGTGACCGTATGCCTGCTGCCGCTGTCGTCGCTGGGAGACATCCTGGGCTACAAGCGGGTCTACCGCGCGGGGCTGGCGACCTTCCTGGTGGGGTCGCTGCTGTGCGCGCTGTCGGTCAACCTGCCGATGCTGGTGGCCGCGCGCGTGCTGCAGGGCATCGGCGGCGCCGGCATCATGAGCGTCAACACCGCGCTGGTGCGCTTTATCTACCCGCCCACGCGGCTGGGCCGCGGCATCGGACTCAATGCGCTGGTGGTGGGCGTGACCATCGCCGTAGGGCCATCGCTGGGCGCGCTGATCCTGGCGGTGGCCAGCTGGCCCTGGCTGTTCGCGGTCAATGTGCCGGTGGCTATCGCCGCGCTGGCGCTGAGCCGCACCGCGCTGCCGAATACGCCGCCGCAGCCGCGCGGTTTCGACTATCCCAGCGCGCTGCTGTCGGCGCTGGTGTTCGGCATGTTTATCCTGAGCGTCGACGGCCTCGGCCACCCCCGCTGGCGCCTGGCCGGCTGCGCGGGCGTGGCGCTCGCGGTGGGACTGGGCTGGCTGCTGGTGCGGCGCCAGCACGGCCGCGCCGCGCCGCTGGTGCCGGTCGACCTGTTTGCCAGCCGCGCCTTTACGCTGGCGGTGGGGACTTCGTTCTGCTCGTTCATGACGCAGATGCTGGCCTTTATCGCGCTGCCGTTCTTTCTCGAATACCAGCTTGGACGCTCGCTGCAGGAGACCGGCCTGCTGATCACGCCGTGGCCGCTGATGGTGGCGGTGATGGCCGCGGTCTCGGGCCGGCTGTCGGACCGCTATCCGGCCAGCATCCTCGCCGGCATCGGGCTCGCGATGCTGGGTGGCGGACTGGTCGGCCTCGCCACGCTGGGCCCCGACGCCGGCAGCTTCGACATCGCCTGGCGCATGGCCATGTGCGGCACCGGCTTCGGCTTCTTCCAGTCCCCCAACAACCGCGCCATGATCGGCGCCACGCCGCCGGAACGCAGCGGCGGCGCCAGCGGCGCGCAGGCGACCACGCGGCTGCTGGGGCAGACCACCGGCACGGCGCTGGTGGCACTGCTGTTCAGCCTGTCGCCTGCGGGCGCGGCGCGGATGGCGCTGTATGTCGCGGCGGCGGTGGCGGCGGTGGGAGCGATGATCAGCCTGAGCCGATTGCGTGGTGCCAGTGGCGAGACGGTGGGGCGGGAGGCGGTGGAGCCGGATGCTTGAGCGTCATCCGAGTTGCGAGTGACGGATGCCGGTAGCAGCGACGACTGTTCCGATACCGCTTGCGTGCTCCCCTCTCCCGCTTGCGGGAGAGGGGCTGGGGGAGAGGGCAGGCGCTGGCATACCGACGCCTGGCACTTCGTCGACACACCGGCCCTCTCCCCGACCCTCTCCCGCAAGCGGGAGAGGGAGTACACAATCGGTAGCGGATGCTCCGTGCCAGCGCAGCATCTACTCCGCCTTCGCCCCCGATTCCTTCACCACCTTCGCCCACTTGGCGATCTCCTGGCGCTGGTACGCGGCCAGCTTTTCCGGCGTGCCCAGCACCGGATCCAGGCCCAGCGTCTTCAGCTTCGCCTGCACCTCGGGCAGCGTGAAGATGCGGTTGAGCTCGGCATTCAGTCTGGCCACCACCTCCTTCGGCGTATTCGCCGGCGCGAACACCGCGAACCACGAATCCGCCTCGAAGCCCGGCAAGCCCTGCTCGGCCAGCGTCGGGATATCCGGCGCCGAGGCCGAGCGCTTCGCGCCGGTGATGCCGAGTGCGCGCAGCTTGCCTTCGCGCACCACGGGCAGGGCCGAGGGCAGGTTGTCGAACATCATGGTGATATGGCCGCCAAGCAGGTCGGGAATGGCCATGGCGCGGCCCTTGTAGGGGACGTGCGTGATCTTGACGCCCGCCATCGTATTGAACATTTCCCCCGCCACATGCGGCGAGGTGCCGATGCCGGGCGTGCCGAAGGTCAGGCCGCCCGGACGCGCCTTGGCCAGCGCGATCAGCTCCGCCACGTTCTTGGCCGGCACGCCGGGATTGACCACCAGCACGTTGGGCGTCGAGGCGATCAGGATCACCGGCGTGAAGTCCTTGACCATGTCGTACGGCATCTTGCTGTACAGCGCGCCGTTGATCGAATGCGTGCCGACGGTGCCGAGCGCCAGCGTATGGCCGTCGGCCGGCGCGTGTGCCACGGCCTCGGCGCCGATATTGCCGCCGGCGCCGGGCTTGTTGTCGACCACCACCGGCTGGCCCCACGCGGGCGAGATCTTTTCCGAGACGATGCGCGCCAGCGTGTCGGGCGCGCCGCCGGTGGGGAACCCCACCACGATGCGGATGGGCTTGGCGGGATAGCCCTGTGCCTGCGCCGCAGCGGGGCCGGTCAGGAAGGATGCGGCAAGCACTGCCGCCGCGGCAACGGTACCGAAACGCATGGGATGCTCCTCCGGTTGCGCGCGGCTGCGTGGCCGCGCGCATTGTGAAGGCGGCGGCAATGCCGCCGCCGGAACCTGCCAGGCTGCCCGCCGCTTCAGACCGCGATGCCGCCGAACTCCTGCATCACCTTGTCATGCAGGCGGCGCATGCCGCGCAGCCAGCGGTCATAGTCCTGGCCCTTGCGGCGATAGTACTCAAGCACTTCGGGGTGCGGCAAGATCAGGAAGCGCTCGTCGGCCACGCCTTCCAGCGTCACCGCGGCAACATGCTCGGCGGTGACCGAGCCTTCCTGCAGGAAGCCCTTGCGCTCGCCGTTCTCGCCGAACAGCATATTGGTCTGCACGCCCTGCGGGCAGATGCAGCTGACTTTGATGCCGCGCTCGCCGTAGGTGATCGACAGCCACTCGGCAAAGCCGATCGCGGCATGCTTGGTCACCGCGTAAGGCGCCGAGCCGATCTGCGACAGCAAGCCCGCCGCCGACACCGTGTTGACGAAGTAGCCGTCGCCACGCTCCAGCATCTGCGGCAGCACCGCCTTTGCCGCATGGATGTGCGCCATCACGTTGATGTCCCAGATGCGCTGCCATTCGCCGGCGCTGGCGTCCAGGCCCTTGCGCAGGATGATGCCGGCATTGGAGCAGAAGATGTCGACCTGGCCGAAGCGCTGCGTGGCGATGTCGGCCAGCCCCTGCACCGCGGCCGCGTCGGCCACGTCGACCGGCTGGGCAAACACCTGGCAAGCGGGCACGGCCGCCTGAACCTCGGCCGCCACCGTGGCGGCGCCGGCCGCGTTCAGGTCAGCCACGGCCACGCCGCGCGCGCCGGCCTGCGCAAAGGCCAGTGCCAGCGCACGGCCGATGCCGGTAGCGGCGCCGGTCACGACGACGGTCTTGTTGCGTACTTCCATGGGGGTCTCCTCGTTGAATTCGAATGCCGGCGTCTGCGGCCGGACGCATCAGGCCCGCTTCATCGCGCCGGGCGCGGGCCCCGGTTCCGGCTGCTCCGAGGCAAAGCGCGCGGTCGCGCGCGCGCCGCCAGGCTGCCACAGCCGAGCCTGCAGGGTCTGCGCCAGCTCGCGCACGCGCGGACCCAGGTTGGCTTCCAGGATTTCCGGCGACAGCCGCGCGGCGGCGCCGCCGATATTCAGCGCCAGCACCTCGCTGCTGCCTGCCAGCCGCAGCGGCGCGGCGGCGCCGCTGACGGTGCGGTCCCATTCGGCATGCGCCACGCAGAAGCCGCGCCGCGCGTGGTCGCGCAGCGCGCGCTCCACGCCCGTGCGCACCGCCGGCCAGCGCGCGCCGTAGTGCCGGGCCAGCTCCGCCAGCGCGGCCTCACGATGATCGGCATCCAATCCCGCCAGCCACGCCCGCCCGATTGCCGAGGTGGCCATCGGCAGCCGCGCCCCCGGCGCCAGCCGGATCACCAGCGCGCCGCGCGGCTGGCAGCTTTCCAGGTAGACCATGGCATGGCGGTCCGGCATCGCCAGCGCCACCGTGCAATCCGTCGCAAACGCCAGCGACTGCATCAGCGGCTGCGCGATCTCGCGGATGCCGGCGCCCCCGACATAGCGGTGTCCCAGCACCATCGCGCCCTGCCCCAGCCGGTACTTTTCCGTCGCTTCGATATAGGTCAGGTAGCCCAGCGTCGCCAGCGTATAGGTCAGCCGCGACACCGTCGGCCGCGGAATACCGGTGCGCCGCGACAGCTCGGCATTGCCCAGGAAATCATCCTGCGGCCCGAACGCGCGCAGCAGCTCCATGCCGCGCGCCAGCGCCGTGACGAAATTGCGGTCATCGGCGCAGCCATTGCCCGCCGGCACGTCGGCCGGCACCAGGGTGTGCGCGGCATCGGGCGGCGGCGTGGGAATGGTGGTGGTGCGTTTCATGGGCAGCGCTTGAGGCGGGCCCATTAGATTGCAGCAAAGGCGGCCGCCGCAGGGGCGCTATGTAGCGAAAGCATGTGCCCTAGAAACGGTGTTCATGGACACCATTCGACCGCCGGCTACGGGCGCGGGTCATATCTCTCACGCCAGATTCGTCACTTAACGGATTGCTTATGGCCCGGCAAAGAATCGCTGAATTGTCCTCCGGTTGGCACGCGGATATCTTTGCGCAACAGGCGCGGGACATGCTGGCGACGCTGGCGGTCGCGGCAACGCTGACCCGACGCCCGGAGACGACCCGACACGCTGCCCCAAGGCAGCAATTCCCATCAAGGATGGCTCTCACTGCCACTGCGCAACCCTGCGCAGCGGGACTGCGCGCGCGTTCATTCCTTGTCGGACATAAGAAGGGCGGAGACCCCCGGCCCCGTTCATCCGCGGGCCGGCGGAAAAAATGACGATGAGACCACGATGACGACACCCACCAGCATTGGACGCCGGCGGTTCCTCAAGATCCTTGGCGCCGGTTCGTTCGCGGCTTCGGCCGCGGCCCTGGGCATGGCGCCCGCCTGGGCGCAAACCCCGGCGGGCGTGCGGCCCTACAAGCTGCTGCGCGCCAAGGAGACGCGCAACAACTGCACCTATTGCTCGGTCGGGTGCGGCCTGCTGATGTATTCGCTGGGGGACGGCGCCAGGAACGCAAAGCCACGCATCTTCCACATCGAGGGCGATCCCGACCACCCTGTCAGCCGCGGTTCGCTGTGCCCCAAGGGCGCGGGGCTGCTCGACATCGTCCATTCGAAAAACCGGCTGCTGTACCCGGAATACCGCGCGCCCGGGTCAAAGGAATGGGTGCGCATCAGCTGGGACGACGCCACCCGGCGCATCGCGCGCCTGCTCAAGGACGACCGCGACAAGCACTTTATCGCGCGCAACGAGAAAGGCCAGCTGGTGAACCGCTGGCTGACTTCGGGCATGCTCGCCTCGTCCGCGGCCTCCAACGAGACCGGGGTGCTCGACTTCAAGTTTGCCCGCTCCCTGGGCATGCTGGCGCTGGACTGCCAGGCGCGGCTGTGCCACGGTCCCACGGTATCCGCACTGGGTCCGTCGTTCGGGCGCGGCGCGATGACCAACCACTGGGTGGACATCAAGAACGCCAATGTCGTCATGGTCATGGGCGGCAATCCCGCGGAGGCCCATCCCGTCGGCTTCAAGTGGGTGATCGAGGCGAAGATCAGGAACAAGGCCAAGGTCATCGTCGTCGATCCGCGCTTCAACCGCACCGCTGCGGTGGCCGACATCTTCTCGCCGATCCGCGCGGGATCGGATACGGCCTTCCTGATGGGCCTCGTCAACTGGCTGCTGCAGCATGACAAGATCCAGCGCGACTACGTGCGCGCGTACACCAACGCAGCGCTGATCGTGCGCGAGGATTTCGGCTTCGACGAGGGGCTGTTCTCGGGCTTCGATGCCGAAAAGAAGCGCTACGACAAGTCGTCGTGGGCCTATGAACTCGACGGCACCGGAAACGCCCGGCGCGATCCGGCGATGCGCCATCCCCGCTGCGTGCTGAGCCTGCTGAAGCAGCACGTATCGCGCTACACGCCGGAGAAGGTCGAGGAAATCACCGGCGTGAAGCAGGCCGACTTTCTGCAGATCGCCGAGATCGTGGGCACGTGCGCGGCGAAGGACAGGACCCTGACCTGGCTGTACGCGCTGGGCTGGACGCACCACACCGGCGGCGCGCAGATCATCCGCGGCGCGGCGATGATCCAGCTGCTGCTGGGCAATGTCGGCATGGCCGGCGGCGGCGTGAACGCGCTGCGCGGCCACTCCAACATCCAGGGCTATACGGATCTGGGCCTGCTGTCGGTACGGCTGCCCGGCTACATGGACCTGCCCACCGATAGCCAGCAAACGCTGAAGCAATACCTGGCGGATGCCACGCCCAGGGCGCTGCTGCCCGACCAGGTCAACTACTGGAAGAACCTGCCGAAGTTCTTCGTCTCGCTGCAGAAGAACCTGTTCGGCAAGCACGCCACGGCGCAGAACGACTGGGCTTACGACCTGCTGCCGAAATGGGACCGCAGCTACGACATGCTGGCGTACTTCGACCTGATGTACGAAGGCAAGGTCAACGGCTATATCGTCCAGGGCTTCAACCCGCTGGCGGCGATGCCGGACAAGAACAAGTCCTCGGCCGCGCTGTCGAAACTGAAGTTCCTGGTGGTGATCGACCCGCTGGTGACCGAGACCTCCAACTTCTGGCGCAACGAGGGCAAGTTCAACGACGTCAGGACCGAGGACATCATGACCGAGGTGTTCCGACTGCCGTCGAGCTGCTTCGCCGAAGAGGACGGCACCGTGGTCAATTCGGGCCGCTGGCTGCAATGGCACTACGCCGGCCAGCAGCCGCCGGGCGAGGCGCGCCACGACCCGGCCATCCTCGCCGGCATCATGATGGAGCTGCGCCGGCTGTACCAGACCGAAGGCGGTGCCTGTCCCGAGCAGGTGCTGCACATGACCTGGGACGCCGACACCTATCACGATCCCCACCACCCGCATCCCGAGGAAATGGCCAAGGAGGCCAACGGCTACGCGCTGGCGGATGTCTTCGACGGGAACGGGAACAAGATCCTGCGCAAGGGCCAGCTGCTGGATTCGTTTGCGCAGCTGCGGGACGACGGCACCACCTCGAGCTACTGCTGGATCTTCACCGGCTCCTGGACCGAGGCCGGCAACCAGATGGCCAGGCGCGACAACACCGACACCGGGCTCGGCAATACGCCGGGCTGGGCCTGGTCCTGGCCCGCCAACCGCCGCATCCTCTACAACCGCGCCTCGATGGACGAGATGGGCAAGCCCTGGGACCCCAGGCGCCAGATCCTGCACTGGAACGGCCAGCAATGGACGGGGGCGGACGTGCCCGATTTTCCGCTGACCGCGGCGCCCGGCACGCCGGTCGGGCCGTTCATCATGCTGCCCGAAGGCGTGGGCCGGCTGTTCTCCGCCGGCGGCATGATCGACGGCCCCTTCCCCGAGCACTATGAGCCGGTCGAGAGCCCGATCGCGAAAAACCCGCTGCATGCCCGGGTCACCCACAACCCGACCGCGCGCATTTTCCAGAACGATGCGCAGCGGCTGGGCAACCGCACCGACTTTCCTTATGTCGCCACGACCTATTCGGTGACCGAGCTGTTCCGCCACTGGACCAAGCATTCGCACCTGAACGCCATGTTGCAGCCCGAGCAGTTCGTCGAGATCGGCGAAAAGCTGGCCGCGGACAAGGGCATCACGCACGGCGATACCGTAAAGATCACAACCCGGCGCGGCTACATCACGGCCAAGGCGGTGGTGACCAAGCGCATGCGCACGCTGCAGGTGGCGGGGCAAACGGTCGAGCAGGTCGGCATCCCCTGCCACTGGGGCTTCGAAGGCGCGACCCGCAAGGGCTATCTCGCCAACACACTGGCGCCGGGCGTTGGCGACGCCAATTCGCAAACCCCGGAATTCAAGGCATTCCTCGTCAACATTGAAAAGATGGCCGGAGCCCAGGCATGAACTCACAGAACATCATCCGCCGCTCGGCTTCGTCCGACCTGACGCCGGCGCCGCGCATCCGCGACCACCAGATGGAAGTGGCCAAGCTGATCGACGTGTCGATCTGCATCGGCTGCAAGGCGTGCCAGGTCGCCTGCAATGAATGGAACGACCTGCGCGGCGACGTGCAGGAGAACGTCGGCATCTACGACAATCCGCGCGACCTGTCGCCCAACACCTGGACCCTGATGCGCTTTACCGAGCATGAGGACCAGGCCGGCAAGCTGGAATGGCTGATCCGCAAGGATGGCTGCATGCATTGCGAGGATCCCGGCTGCCTGAAGGCCTGCCCCGCGCCCGGGGCGATCGTGCAGTATGCGAACGGCATCGTCGATTTCCAGTCCGACCTGTGCATCGGCTGCGGCTATTGCGTCGCCGGCTGCCCGTTCGACGTGCCGCGCATCTCGAAGCTGGACAACAAGGCCTACAAATGCACGCTGTGCTCGGACCGCGTCGCGGTCGGGCAGGAGCCGGCCTGCGTCAAGACCTGCCCCACCGGCGCCATCGCCTTCGGCTCGAAGGCGGAGATGCAGTCGCTTGGCGAAGAGCGCGTGGCAGAGCTCAACGAGCGCGGCTATGCCAATGCCGGCGTCTATGACCCGGCGGGGGTCGGCGGCACCCACGTGATGTACGTGCTGCAGCATGCCGAGGACGCCGAGCGCTACGCCGGCCTGCCGAAGAATCCAGAAATCAGCGCGCTGGTCGCCGGGTGGAAAGACGGCCTGAAACCCGCCGCCGCGGTCGTCGGCGCGGCCGCTGTCGTCGGCATGGCCGCGCATTTCATGGCGGTCGGCCCGAATACCACCGACACCGGCCGCGATGGCGCCAGTGACCCCGCCACTGACGGCACGGCAGGCGGAGACGGGAAATGATGCGCCACGACGACAGGATCCTGCGCACGAAATTCGCCGAGCGGCTGTGCCACTGGGCGGTCGTGCTTTGCTTCTTCCTTGCCGCGGTGTCGGGCCTTTCATGGTTCTTCCCCACGGTGAGCTGGATGAGCGGCCTGCTGGGCACGCCGCAGCTGGCGCGGCTGCTGCACCCGTTCCTCGGCATCGCGGTATTTGCTGGCCTTTGCTTCATGTTCGCGCGCTTCGTGGGCTACAACCTGTCGGCGCGCACTGATGCGATCTGGTTCCGCCGCATCTGCGACGTGCTGATGAACCGGCATGGCGGCGAACCGCTGCAAATCGGCAAATACAACGCCGGCCAGAAGGTGCTGTTCTGGCTGATCATGGCTTCGATACTGGTGCTGCTGGTTTCCGGGCTGGTCATGTGGCGCGCGTATTTCGCCGAATATTTCCCGGTTGTTGTGCTGCGCCTGGCGATCCTGGCCCATGCCGTTGCCGGGATAGGGCTGATCCTGCTGATCGTGGGCCACATCTATCTGGCGATCTGGGTCCGCGGCTCGATCACGGGGATGGTGACCGGGTATGTCTCGCGCGCCTGGGCCAGGCAGCACCATGACCGCTGGCATGGCGAACTGGAAGCGAGGCAGGCACGCGCAAGAGGGGGTGAACAATGAACCAGCAACCGAACCTGGCGGAGCCGTTGCCGGACCAGTCATCGCGGCATTTCACGCCGCTGCTCCAGCCAGACCTCGCCGGACTCTACCGCCGCCGTGCCGCGCGTTTGCGTGCGCTGGCCGAAGGCCACGATCACGCCGATTACCTGCGTTGGGCCGCGCGCGTGACTGAGGCGCAGGCAACCCTGCTGCCCGAGGCCGGCGCATGCGGGGCGTTGGCAGCCGGGGCAATGCCGGATGCGGGACATTGCATTGCCCTGCTCGACCGTCTGCTCGAGCACCTTGGGCACGACGTTCCCGCGCCGGTCGCACCCCATCTCGCGGCACTGCGCGGCCTGGCCGCGGCAGAACGCCTGGCGGGCGCGCAGGCGCTGGCCGAGGGCCGCTTCGACGCCGCGCCGGCGGCGATCGCGCCGTTGCTATGGGCTGCGCTGTCGCTGCAATGCGCCACCGCCGCGCGCGCGGCGCCGGTGCCCGCCTGCGGCAGCGCTGAGCTGCCGGCCTGCCCGATGTGCGGCACCGCCCCGGTGGCAAGCCTGATCCTGACCGGCGAGCACCACGGCATGCGCTACCTGCATTGCCCACTGTGCGAAAGCGCGTGGCACATGGTGCGCGCCAAATGCAGCAACTGCGGCTCCGCTGCCGACCTGGACTACCTCAGCTTCGAAACCGCCGAAGCGACGGTGCGGGCCGAAAGCTGCGGCGTGTGCCGCGGTTATCTGAAGGTGGTGTCACTGGAGCGGGATCCGCATGCCGAAGCGGTGGCCGATGATCTGGCCACGCTGGCACTGGACGATGCCGTGGCCGGTGAAGGTTTTCAACGTACAGGGTTCAATCCGTTCGCTCTGCCGGGATGAGGCCCCCGGCCTCCACGCAGTTCGTGTACGCTTACGCGTGGAATTCTGCCCCGTTTGCGCACAGACGGATTGGACCGAACCACCACAGATGCCGATGCCCACCAGTCTCCCCGAACCCCAGGCCGTTTCAGATTCCGTCACCCGCAGCGCGATATTCCTCGTCGCAACGATTGCCGATGGCAGCGACCACGCCGAAACCGTGCGAGCATGGTGTGCCGACGTCGCCGCAGTGGTGCGCGCAGTCGGCCATCGCGTGCCGGACGGCAACCTGTCCTGTGTCTGCGGCTTCGGCTCGGACGCATGGGACCGGCTCTTCGGCACGCCCCGACCCGCTGCGCTGCGCCGCTTCCGCGAGTTCGGCACTGGCGAGCGCATGGCCCCGGCAACGCCGGGCGATCTGCTGCTGCACATCCGCGCCGAAGCGATGGATCTTTGCTTCGAACTGGCCACGCAGCTGCTCGGCAAGCTGGGCGACGCGGTGCGCGTGGTCGACGAGGTGCATGGCTTTCGCAACTTCGACATGCGCGCGATGATCGGCTTTGTCGATGGCACCGAGAACCCGACCGGCCGCGAAGCCGTCGACTTCACGGTGATCGGCGACGAAGATGCGGAGTTCGCGGGGGGCAGCTACGTCATGGTGCAGAAGTACTTGCACGACATGGCCGGATGGAACGCGCTGCCGGTCGAGACCCAGGAGCTGATCATCGGGCGCAAGAAGCTGTCGGACATTGAACTGGACGCCAGCGTCAAACCATCCAATTCGCACAGTGCACTGACCACGCTCGATGAAAACGGGCAGGAAGTGAAGATCCTGCGCAACAACATGGTGTTCGGCCGGCCCGGCGCCGGCGAGTTCGGCACCTACTTCATCGCCTACGCCCGCTCGCCGGCACCGATCGAGCAGATGCTAGAGAACATGTTCGTCGGCCGGCCTCCTGGCAACTATGACCGGCTGCTCGACTTCAGCCGGGCCGTCACCGGCGGCCTGTTCTTTGTTCCATCGGCCGAATTGCTGGAAGCGTTGGCGGACCGCGGCGCGCCCGCCGCCGTTGGTCCACGTTCAGCATCCTGAGCATGCGGCATCGCCATCCGTGCTTCGCCCCATGAGCGGCCCCGCGCAGACCGGCATTGGCGCGCGCATCGCCCCGCCCCGCTTTCTGCTGTGCGGCGCCCTGTTGCTTGTCGCGGCCGCCGCTGCGTGGGCGCTTGGCGCCGAGCCGCGCATCGCGCTGCTGATTGGCTTTGACCTCGCCGCCCTGGTATTCCTGGGCGCCGCGCTGCCGCTGTTTCGCGCCGATCCCGCGGCGATGCGGCGCACGGCGGAACGCAACGATGCCAACCGCGCGGCGCTGTTGACGATCTCGGTGCTGCTGTCGCTGGTGATCCTGTTCGCGATCGGCACGCTGATCGCCCGTCCCGAGACGCCACATTGGATCGACGTGGTGCTGATTGTGACCACGCTCGTGCTGGCCTGGCTGTTCGCCAACACCGTGTTCACGTTGCACTATGCGCATCTGTTCTACCTGCAATCCGCCAACGGCGATCAGGGTGGCCTCGAGGTGCCGGGCGTGCGCGAGCCCGATTATTGGGACTTCCTGTACTTCAGCCTCACGCTGGGCATGACGTTCCAGACGTCCGACGTCACCATCACCGGTGCGCATATGCGCAAGGTTGTGCTTGGCCATTGCGTGGCCGCATTTCTCTTCAACATGGGGATCCTGGCCTTCACGGTGAACGCACTGGGCGGCTTGTAAAGGAAGACGGCGGCACGCCCGGTTTGCCAGGAAAATTGCCGCGGCGGCCCCGGTCCATCCAGCGCGATCGCGGCCGCCCATGGCGTGATTACCCGCCCAGCTCCTGGAAGGCGTGACCGTTGGCCTCCAGCTCTTTCAGGGCCCCGGGCGGCAGCTCGGTCTCGGTGACCGTCCCTTCGAGCTGCCACTGACTGGCATCGGCCAGGTCAGGAAGCCCCGCGCCCTTGCGCACGTAGAGTCCCAGCGTGGGTTTCCGCAGATTGATGTAAAAGTCGAAGTCCTGCATGGGTACCTCCTGCATGAGTTTCCTGCACCATTGCTGCCGCGCTTACGCGGCGTCCCCGGCGGCAATGGCGCCATCTCCCTTCCTGGGCGCCGCAGCCCTGGCGCTTGCCTTGGCGCCCCTGGGCTTGCGGGCCGCTTCGAGCTTCCTGAAGGTCGCCGCGTCGCTGCTCTGGTCGTAGCCGACCTCGACCGTATCGCCGGATGCCAGCTTGTCGCCCAGGATCTCCCGGGCCAGCGTGGTCTCGACCTGCTGGCGAATCTGCCGCCGCAGCTCGCGCGCGCCGAACTCGGGTTGGTAGCCCACCTCCACCAGATGCTCGACCAGCGCAGTATCGAAGCTGACCGTGATGCCTTGCGCGGCGGCGGTGCGCGCCACGCGCTCGAGCTGGATCTGCACGATGGCACGGATGTTCTCGCGCGAGAGCGCATGGAACACGATGATGTCGTCGATGCGATTGAGGAACTCCGGCCGGAAATGTCCCTTCAGCACCTTCATCAGCGCTGCGCGCAAGGCCTTGTCATCCATGCGCGAGGCCTCGGGCTGCTCGAGGTTCTCCATGATGATCGGCGCGCCCAGGTTGCTGGTGGCGATGATGACGGTGTTGCTGAAATCCACCACGCGGCCCTTGCCGTCGGTCAGGCGGCCGTCGTCGAAGACCTGCAGCAGCACGTTGTACACGTCGGGGTGGGCCTTCTCGATCTCGTCCAGCAGGATCACGCTGTAGGGCTTGCGCCGGACCCGCTCGGTGAGCTGCCCGCCCTCGTCGTAGCCGACGTAGCCCGGCGGCGCGCCGATCAGCCGCGCCACCGCATGGCGCTCCATGTACTCGGACATGTCGATGCGGATGATCGCCTGCTCGTCGCCGAACACGGTTTCCGCGAGCGCCTTGGCCAGCTCGGTCTTGCCCACGCCAGTCGGCCCGAGGAAGAGGAAGGTCGCGATCGGCCGGCTGGCCTGCCCCAGCCCCGCGCGCGACAGGCGCACCGCATCGCTGACCGCGACCACGGCGTCGTCCTGCCCCACGACGCGCTCGCGCAGCCGCTCCTCCATCTTCAACAGCTTCTGGCGTTCCTCCTGCGTGAGGTCGGTCACCGGAATGCCGGTCAGGCGCGACACCACCTCGGCAATGGCCGCGACCGTGACTTCCAGCGTTTCGGAGCCGGTCTTGCGCTGCCAGGCCTCGGTCAACTCATCGAGCCGCTGTTGCTTGCCGGTGATACGGTCCTCGAAGCCCTTGGCCTCGTCAAAGCGCTTGCGCGACGCGGCATAGTCCTGCTCGCGCTTGAGTTGCGCTATCTCCGCCTCCAGTTCCTGGATCTCGGCCGGCCGCGAGGTCGAGCCGATCCGCACGCGCGCCGCGGCCTGGTCGATCAGGTCGATGGCCTTGTCCGGCAGGAAGCGCGACGTGATGTAGCGGTCCGACATCTCCGCCGCGGCGACAAAGGCGTCGTCGGCAAAGGTGACCTGGTGGTGGGCTTCGAGCTTGTCGCGCAGGCCGCGCAGGATGACGATGGTCTGCTCCACGGTGGGCTCCGGCACCAGCACCGGCTGGAAGCGCCGTTCCAGCGCCGCGTCCTTCTCGATGTACTTCTGGTACTCGTTCAGCGTGGTCGCGCCGATCAGGCTCAGTTCGCCGCGCGCCAGCGCGGGCTTGAGCACGTTGGCAATGTCCAGGCCGCCCTCGCCGCCGCCCTGTCCGGCACCGACGATGGTGTGCAGCTCGTCGATAAACAGGATCAGTTCATCGTTCCGGGCGGTGACTTCATCGATCAATTGCTTGGCTCGCTCCTCGAACTCGCCCCGGTACTTCGCCCCCGCCACCATGGCATTGAGGTTTATCTCGACCAGGCGCTTGCCGCGCAGCACTTCCGGCACGTCGCCGTTGACGATGCGCTGCGCCAGCCCTTCGACGATGGCGGTCTTGCCCACGCCGGGCTCGCCGATCAGCACCGGGTTATTCTTTTTGCGCCGCGCCAGCACCTCGATCGTGTTCTCGATCTCCTGCGCCCGGCCCAGCACCGGATCGAGCTTGCCCTGCCGCGCGATCGCGGTCAGGTCGCGTCCGAACTTGTCGAGCGTGGGCGTGCCCGTCGGCGTGTCGACGCGGCCGTCTTCCGCCCCCTTGCCTACCACCTTCACCACCTTCTGGCGCAGCGCCTCGGGCGTGACGCCGTACTTCTTCAGCAGCGTCCCGGCGATACTGTCGGGCACCGAGGCCAGCCCGATCAGCAGGTGCTCCGGGCCAACGTAGGAATGCCCCAGCTCGCGCGACGCCTGAAACGCATACTGGAACGCCTTCTTCAGGCGCGGCGAGATCGTCATCCGGTCGACCGCGACGTCCGGCGCGGCGCTGCCGGTTTGCGCATGCGCGTCGATATAGCCGCGCAGGTCCTGCGGCGAGAGCTTGAGTTCCTTGAGCAGCGCAACGCAGACATCGGTATCGGACAGCACATAGAGCAGGTGCTCGGTGTCCAGTTCATTGCGCCGCAGCTCATGGGCCTTTTCCGCCGCGCGCTGCAGCAACTCCAGCGTCTGTTCGCTGAAGGCGTCGGTCACGTCGACGGATTCGCGTGGCACTTCGGCCGCGAATCCGCCGTGCGCCTCGTCGTCCGTGCCATTGCCGAGGCCGCCGAAGAAGCGTGACAAGCCGCCCCCGCCCAGCAGCGAATCGAACGGGTTGAGCATGTCCTGGTGGCGCAGCAGCTGCCGGTAGTCGTAATCGCAAATGGACATGGACTTGCGCTGGCCATCCTGAACCACCGTGACGCGCGCCACGGCCGGGCGCGCATTGCAGATTTCACATAGGGTCGGCATGATGGGCTTTCCTCCACAGAAAGGTCGCGTTCTGCGTCAACGAAACGCCGCGTCACGCCGCCGGTGCGGCTTGCCGCGGCGCGTGGAATCAAGGAAAAAAGGCGTGGCGCGCCATTACGTCACCGCCGAGCGCAGCGCGCGCACCGGCACGGACTTGTAGGATGGCGTGCCGCTGTCCTCGTCGATGTAGTCGAGCGGCACCAGCTTGTTGGCCTCCGGATAGTAGGCGGCGACCGAGCCCGGCGCAATCTCGTATTCGATCGCGGTCAGTTTGTCGAAACGCAGCTGCCGGCCCGCCGCAATGGTCTCGATATCGACCAGGTCGCCATGTTCCAGGCCGCGCGCCGCCAGGTCGGCCGCGTTCATGAACAGCACATCGCGGCGCCCGAACACGCCCCGGTAGCGGTCATCCATGGCGTAGATGGTGGTGTTGTACTGGTCATGGCTGCGGATCGTCACCAGCCGCAGCACATCGTCGGCATGGACCTGTTTGTCTTCCTGCAGTCCCTTGAACACGTAGAACTCCGCCTTGCCCGACGGTGTTTCCCATCTGCGTTCGGTCGGCGGCAACGGCATGCGGAATCCGCCAGGCACGCGCACGCGCGCGTTGAAGTCCTCGAAGCCCGGCACGGTCCGCTCGATCAGGTCGCGGATCCGGTCATAGTCGGCCACCAGCGCCAGCCACGGCACCTTGCTGTGCGGCAGGGTGGCGGTGGCAATCCCCGCAACGATGGCGGGCTCCGAGCGCAGCCACGCGGACGCCGGCGCCAGCCTGCCGGCCGAGGCATGCACCATCGACATCGAATCCTCCACCGTGACCGATTGCGGCCCGGTTTCCTGCACATCGAGTTCCGTGCGGCCGAGGCAGGGCAGCAGATATGTCTCCCGCGCCACCAGCAGGTGGGTGCGATTGAGCTTGGTGCCGACGTGGACGCTCAGGTCGAGCTTGCCCATTGCCGGGAAGCACTGGTCCGGGTCGGGCAGCGCGACCGCGAAGTTTCCTCCCAGGCAAAACAGCGCCCTGGCGCTGCCGTCGATCATCGCCTGCATGGCCCTGACGGCATCGTGCCCGTGTGCCGCCGGCGGACGGAAGCCGAACGTGTCCGCGAGCCGCTGCAGGAAATCCGCCGAGGGCTTCTCGGTGATGCCGACGGTCCGGTTGCCCTGCACGTTGGAGTGGCCGCGCAACGGACAGATGCCGGCGCCCGGCTTGCCGAAGTTGCCGCGCAGCATCAGCAGGTCGCACAGCAGGCGGACATTGGCCGTGCCTTCGTTGTGCTGCGTCACGCCCATGCCGTAGGTGACGATGGTGGCGTTCGACTTCGCATAGGCCGCCGCGACCCGTTCCAGGTCGGCACGCGCCAGGCCGCTGGCCTTTTCGACATCCGCCCATTCGGTCGCCGCCAAGTCCTCCGCCAGCGCGGCAAAGCCCTCGGTGTGGCCGGCAATGAAGTCGTGGTCCAGCACGTTGCCGTGGGTGGCTTCCAGCTCCAGCAGTGCTTTCATGACCCCCTTGATGGCGGCGGCATCGCCGCCGGCCCGCACCAGGAAGTATGACGACGCGATCCGGGTGGAGCCATAGGTCGCCATCTCCAGCATGTTCTGCGGGTCGGCGAAGCGCTCGAGCGCGCGTTCGCGCAGCGGGTTGAACACCAGGATCGGCACGTTGCGCCGCGACACCTCGTGCAGCGTTCCCATCATGCGCGGATGGTTGGTGCCCGGGTTGTGGCCGATCGAGAGGATCAGCTCGCAGCGGTCGAAATCGTCCAGCGACACGGTGCCCTTGCCGATGCCGATCGAGCGCGGCAGGCCGACGCTGGTCGGCTCGTGGCACATATTGGAGCAATCGGGGAAGTTGTTGCTGCCGTACTCGCGCGCAAACAGCTGGTACAGGTAGGCGGCCTCGTTGGACGCACGTCCCGAGGTATAGAACTCGACCTGGTCCGGCGCCAGCCCGCGCAGGATTTCGCCGATGCGGGCGAATGCGGTTTCCCATTCCACCGCGCGGAACGTATCGGTGGCGCGGTCATAGACCATCGGATGGGTCAGGCGGCCGAAGTCCTCGAGCTCGTAGTCGGTCCGGTTCAGCAGCGCCGATACCGTGTTGGCCTCAAAGAACTCAGGCGGCACGCGCTTGGTCGTGGCTTCCCAGGTCACGGCCTTGGCGCCGTTCTCGCAGAACTGGAAGGTGGACTTGTGCTCCTTGTCGGGCCACGCGCAACCGGGGCAATCGAAGCCATCGGGCTGGTTGGTCCGCATCAGCGTGATCGGGGCCTTGACGGTATCCATCTGCGTGCGGATCGCCGTGGCAGTTGCCTTGAGCGCGCCCCAGCCTCCGGCGGGGCCGTCGTATTTGCGGATACCGGGTACATCGCGTAGCTTGGCCATGATTGCTCCTTGTGCCGCGCCGAAGGGGCGGCGTTGCAGTGGATGACGCGCGTTACTGTTACCGCTTGCTGCTGGTGTGCTCCCCTCTCCCGCTTGCCGGGGGTGAGGGCAGGCGCTGGCATACCGGCAGGCTTGACTTCGTTGATGCTCCGGCCCTCACCCCCACCCCTCTCCCGCGAGCGGGAGAGGGGAGCGTATGCGTGGGGTGGTGGTACTGCGCGCGCCGTTCAGCGATACAGCCCCGCCATCTTCTCCATCGCCACCGGCTTGATCCGCCCCGCCTGCCCGGCGCAGCCGAACGCCTCGAAGCGCAACTTGACCACGCCCCGTGCGCCCTTCTTCGCCGCCAGCAACGCCTTGCGCGGATCGAACTCGCTGCGGTCTTCGGCCAGCGACTTGCGGATGGCGCCGGTCATGGCCAGGCGAATGTCGGTGTCGATGTTCACCTTGCGCACGCCGTTCCGGATGCCGCGCAGGATTTCCTCGACCGGCACGCCGTAGGTCTCCTTGATGTCGCCGCCGTACTGGCGGATGATTTCCAGCCATTCCTGCGGCACCGAGCTCGAGCCGTGCATCACCAGGTGGGTGTCGGGAATCTGCTCGTGGATCGCGCGGATGCGGTCGATCGCCAGGATATCCCCGGTGGGCTGGCGCGAGAACTTGTAGGCGCCGTGGCTGGTGCCGATGGCGATGGCGAGCGCGTCCACGCCGGTGCGGGCGACGAAGTCGCGCGCCTGCGCCGGGTCGGTCAGCATCATGTCGTGCGACAGCGTGCCCGCCGCGCCCACGCCGTCTTCCTCGCCCGCCTGGCCGGTTTCGAGCGAACCGAGGCAGCCCAGCTCGCCCTCCACCGAGACGCCGACCGCATGCGCCATCTCGCACACGCGCCGCGTGACGTCGACGTTGTAGTCGTAGTCGGAGGGCGTCTTCATGTCCTCGCGCAGCGAGCCGTCCATCATCACGCTGGTGAAGCCCGAGCGGATCGACGCCTGGCACACCGCGGGGCTGGAGCCGTGGTCCTGGTGCAGCACGATGGGAATGTCGGGATGGGTCTCGGCGGCGGCCAGCACCATATGGCGCAGGTAGGCCTCGCCCGCATATTTGCGGGCACCGGCCGAGGCCTGCAGGATCACGGGGCTGTCGGTTTCCTCCGCCGCTTCCATGATGGCGTGGATCTGTTCCAGGTTGTTGACGTTGAAGGCCGGCACGCCGTAGCCGAACTCTCCCGCGTGGTCGAGCAGCTGGCGCAGGGATATGAGTGCCATGATGAGTCTCCTAAGCTTGATGCGGATGGGGTGAGCGATCAGGCGGCCGCGCGCTGTGCCAGCACGGCCAGTGCGGGCAGCGTCTTGCCTTCCAGGAATTCCAGGAACGCGCCGCCGCCGGTGGAGATATAGCCCACGCGGTCGGCAATGCCGTACCTGGCGATGGCGGCCAGCGTGTCGCCGCCGCCGGCGATCGAGAACCCCTTCGATTCGGCGATGGCCTGCGCCAGCACCCTGGTGCCGTTGCCGAACTGGTCGAACTCGAACACGCCTACCGGGCCGTTCCAGACGATGGTGCCGGCGGCCTTCAGTTGCTCGGCCAGCATCGCGGCGGTCTTCGGACCGATGTCGAGGATCATGTCGTCATCGGCCACGTCCTTGACGTCCTTGACGGTGGCCGCGGCGGTGGCGCTGAATTCCTTGGCGCAGACCACGTCGACGGGGATGGGCACCGAGGCGCCGCGGCTGGCCATGATGTCGATGATGGCCTTGGCGTCGCCGACCAGGTCGGCTTCGGCCAGCGACTTGCCGATCTTCAGGCCGGCGGCCAGCATGAAGGTGTTGGCGATGCCGCCGCCGACGACCAGGTGGTCGACCTTGTCGGCCAGCGACTTCAGGATGGTCAGCTTGGTCGAAACCTTGGAGCCGGCCACGATCGCGACCAGCGGGCGCGCGGGCTGGCCCAGGGCCTTGCCCAGCGCGTCGATCTCGGCGGCCAGCAGCGGGCCGGCGCAGGCGATCGGCGCGTATTTTGCGATGCCGTGGGTGGTGGCTTCGGCACGATGCGCGGTGCCGAAGGCATCGTTGACGTAGACATCGCACAGGCGCGCCATCTTCTGCGCCAGTTCGTCGCTGTTCTTCTTCTCGCCCTGGTTCATGCGGCAATTTTCCAGCAGCACCACCTGGCCGGGCGGCACCTGGAAGCCGCCCTCGATCCAGCCGGACAGCAGCGGTACCTGGCGGCGCAGCAGTTCCGACAGGCGGCGCCCCACCGGCGCCAGGCTGTGGCGCGGGTCGGGCTGCCCTTCCTCGGGCCGGCCCAGGTGCGAGGTGACCATCACCGCGGCGCCCGCCTGCAGGCAGGCCGCGATCGCGGGCACGGAAGCGCGGATGCGGGTGTCGTCGGTGATCTGTCCGGCGGCGTCCTGCGGGACGTTGAGGTCGGCGCGGATGAAGACGCGCTTGCCGGCCAGCCCGCCATGGGCGAGCAGCGCGGCCAGCGTGTGCGGCGCCGGGGATTGCGGTAGCGTGTGCGCAGCATGGGATTCGCTCATCATGGCCTCCTGCTAGCGGGCACTGGCCAGCGCCACCGCGGTATCCAGCATGCGGTTGGAGAAGCCCCATTCGTTGTCGTACCAGGCCGAGACCTTGACCAGCGTGCCGTTGACCTTGGTCAGGGTGGCGTCGAAGGTGGACGAAGCCGGGTTATGGTTGAAATCGACCGAGACCAGCGGCGCCGCGTTGTAGTCAAGGATGCCGTTGAGCTCCCCTTGCGCCGCGGCCTTCAGGATGCCGTTCACTTCCTCGACGGTGGTGGGCCGCGCGGCGTCGAAGGTCAGGTCGACCAGCGACACATTGATGGTCGGCACGCGCACCGCAAAGCCGTCCAGCCGCCCGTCCAGTTCCGGCAATACCAGCCCCACCGCGGCGGCGGCGCCGGTCTTGGTGGGGATCATCGACATGGTGGCCGAGCGCGCGCGGCGCAGGTCTTCGTGGTAGACATCGGTCAGCACCTGGTCGTTGGTATAGGCATGCACCGTGGTCATCAGGCCGTTCACCACGCCCAGCTTTTCATGCAGCGGCTTGACCAGCGGCGCCAGGCAATTGGTGGTGCACGAGGCGTTGGAAATGACCGTGTCGGTCGCCTTCAGCACGTGGTGGTTCACGCCGTAGACGATGGTGGCGTCGACGTCCTTGCCGCCGGGCGCGGAGATGATCACCTTCTTCGCGCCGCCCGTCAGGTGTGCCGAGGCCTTGTCCTTGGTGGTGAAGAGGCCGGTGCATTCCATCACCACATCGACGCCCAGCTCGCCCCACGGCAGTTCGGCGGGATTGCGCTGGGCCAGCACGCGGATGCGGTCGCCGTTGACGCGGAATGCATCGCCGTCGACCGCGACTTCGCCGGGAAAGCGGCCGTGGACGGTGTCGTACTGGGTCAGGTGGGCGTTGGTGGCGGCGTTGCCGAGGTCGTTGATGGCAACGATCTCGATATCGTGCCGCTTGCCGCCTTCATAGTGGGCGCGCAGCACATTGCGCCCGATGCGCCCATAGCCATTGATGGCAACTTTGATAGTCATGCTGTCTCCATGTCGTTGTCTTGAATCCTTGCCAGCATTGCCCGCGGACGGACAGAAGTTCAGGCGGCCGGCGCCAGCCGTACCGGCGTCAGCAGCGCCGGCAATGCCTCCAGCGAATCGATCAGCGCATCGGGCCCCAGAGCGGCCGGCCCGCAGGGCCCGGCGTAGCCATAGCGCACCAGGCACACCGGCATGCCGGCCGCACGTGCCGCCTGCACGTCCACCTCGGAATCGCCCACCAGCACGCCCAGTGCGGGATCGACGTCGAGCAGGCGGCAGGCATGGCGCAGCGGTTCCGGATCGGGCTTCATCTGCGCAATCGAATCGCCGGCGACCAGCACTTCCAGATAGGCGGCCAGGCCGGTCATGGCCAGCAGCGGCACCGCCAGCGCGCGCGGCTTGTTAGTGACGCAGGCAAGGCGGTAGCCCTCGCGCCTGAGCGCATCCAGGCCCGCTTGAACGCCCGGGAACACGGTCCCGAGGCGGCCGTTGGTGTCGGCATAGTGGCGGTGGAACAGCGCCACGGCATCGGCGGCGTCGACGCGCGTGTCGAGTTGCGCGGTCTCCAGCACGCGCCGCACCAGGTTGGGCACGCCGCGCCCGATAAAGCCCGCGACGGTATCGAACGGCAGCGGCGTGCTGCCGAGATCCACCAGCATCCGGCTGGCGGCGCCGACGATGTCCGGCGCGCTGTCGACCAGCGTGCCATCGAGGTCGATCAGCACCGCGGCGCAGGGCATGGCATTGATGGAATGGATGGCATGGGTAGTCATCACGCGTCCTCCAGCACGGCCAGCGCGGCCGCCGCGACATGATCCGGGGTCAGGCCGAAGTGCTGGTACAGCGACTCGGCGGGTGCCGACTCGCCGAAGGTGTCGAGGCCCAGCGCCCTGCCCCGCTCGCCCACCACGCCGCGCCAGAACCAGGTGCTGCCGGCCTCGACGCTGACCCGCGGCACGCCCGGCGGCAGCACCGTGTCGCGGTACGCCGCGTCCTGTGCGTAGAACAGCTCGACGCAGGGCATCGACACCACGCCCGCGGCGATGCCGGCATCGGCCAGCTGCGCGGCCGCGCGCATGGCGATTTCCACCTCGGAGCCGGTGGCGACCAGCACCACGCGTGGTGCCGGCACAGCACGCAATACGTAGCCGCCGCGCGCGATCGCGTCGCGCTGCGCCGCATCGCGCGCGAACGGCGTCAGCGCCTGGCGCGACAGCACCAGGCAGGTCGGGCCATCGTCGCGCCGCAGCGCGGCCAGCCATGCGCAAGCGGTTTCGGTGCCGTCGCAGGGACGCCAGACCCGGTTGTTGGGGATCAGCCGCAGGCTGGCGGCGTGCTCCACCGGCTGGTGCGTGGGGCCGTCCTCGCCCAGGCCGATGGAGTCATGGGTCAGCACGTGGACCACGCGCAGGCGCATCAGCGCGGCCATGCGGATGGCGTTGCGCGAGTAGTCCGAAAAAGTCATGAAGGTGCCGCCGTAGGGAATCAGCCCCCCATGCAGCGCAATGCCGTTCATCACCGCGGCCATGCCGAACTCGCGCACGCCGTAGCTGACGTAGTTGCCGTGGCCGGCATGGTTGACCCAGACCGAGGCCTTGACGTTGGTCAGGTTGGAGCCGGTCAGGTCGGCCGAGCCGCCCAGCAACTCGGGCAAGGCGGGGGTCAGCGCCTCCAGGCACAGCTGCGAGGCCTTGCGCGTGGCGATCTTGTCTTGCAGCGGCGAGGGCGCATCCAGCAGCGCCAGCAGCTGCGCATCGAAGCCCTCGGGCAGGCGGCCGTGGACGCGCCGCACAAAGGCATCGGCCAGTTCCGGATACGCGGCGCAATAGCCGGTAAAGCGCGCCTCCCATTCCGCCTCGCGCGCGGCGCCTTGCGCGCGCGCATCCCAGGCGTCGGCCACATCGGCCGGCACCGTAAACGGTGGCGCTTCCCAGCCCAGCGCCGCGCGCATCGCATCGATTTCGGCAGGGCCCAGCGGCGCGCCATGCACGTCGTGGCCGCCGGCCTTGGCCGGTGCGCCCTGGCCGATCACGGTGCGGCAGCAGATCAGCGTGGGCCGGTCGCGCTCGGCCTTGGCCGCATGCAGCGCGGCGTCGATGGCGTGCGCGTCGTGTCCGTCGACTCCGGCGATCACATGCCAGCCGTAGGCGGCAAAGCGCTGCGGCGTATCGTCGGCAAACCACCCGGCCACGTCGCCATCGATGGAAATGCCATTGTCGTCGTACAGGCAGATCAGCTTGCCCAGCTTGAGCGTTCCCGCCAGCGAAGCGGCCTCGTGGCTGAGCCCTTCCATCAGGCAGCCATCGCCGAGGAACACATAGGTGTGGTGATCGACGATGTCGAAGCCGGGCTGGTTGAAGGTGGCGGCCAGCAGCTTTTCCGCCAATGCCATGCCGACGGCATTGGCCAGCCCCTGCCCCAGCGGCCCGGTGGTGGTCTCGATGCCGGGCGTCACGCCCACTTCCGGATGGCCCGGCGTGATCGCGTGCAGCTGGCGGAACTGGCGCAGCTGCGCCATCGGCACGTCATAGCCGCTCAGGTGCAGCAGCGCATATAGCAGCATGGAGGCATGACCGTTGGACAGCACGAAGCGGTCGCGGTCGGGCCAGGCCGGGTTGGCCGGGTTGTGGCGCAGGTGGCGCCGCCACAGCACTTCGGCCATCTCGGCCATGCCCATCGGTGCGCCGGGGTGGCCGGACCTGGCCTGCTCCACCGCGTCGGCGGCGAGGAAGCGCAGTGCGTTGGCGCAGCGCGCCGCGGAGTCGATGCGTTCGGGTGCGTTCATCTCGGCTCCTTACTGGGTCGCGCGCTTGCGGCGCTCCATCATGCGCAGCACGAAGGGCGTGAAGATCAGCTGCATCGCCAGTTCCATCTTGCCGCCGGGCACGACGATGGTGTTGGCGCGCGACATGAAGGAGTCGTGGATCATGCTCAGCAGGTACTGGAAGTCGATCCCCTTGGGGTTGGCAAAGCGGATCACCACCATGCTTTCGTCGGGCGCGGGAATCTCGCGCGAGATGAACGGGTTGGAGGTGTCCACGCACGGCACCCGCTGGAAGTTCACATGGGTGCGCGAGAACTGCGGGCAGA
The DNA here is from genome assembly GCF_003254285.1 of Cupriavidus phytorum. Lineage (NCBI taxonomy): Bacteria > Pseudomonadati > Pseudomonadota > Betaproteobacteria > Burkholderiales > Burkholderiaceae > Cupriavidus > Cupriavidus phytorum. The sequence continues at coordinate 566,897 of NZ_QKZN01000001.1, read as the reverse complement.
TGTAGTTCACGTAGTCCGGCATGCGACGCAGGATGGTGTCGGTCACGGCCTCGGTCGAATAGCCGCGCTGCTTCTTGTCGCGCCACAGTTTCTGGATCCACTCCAGGTTGATCACCGGCACCACGCCGATCAGCAGGTTGGGATACCGCGCGACATTGACCTCGTCGGTGACCACGCCGCCATGCAAGCCCTCGTAGAACAGCAGGTCAGTGTCTTCCGGCAGCGGCTCCCACGGCGTGAAGGTGCCTGGCTCCTGCCCGAACGGCGCCGCCTCCTCGGGGCTGTGCAGATAGTGCCGGTGCATGCCGGTGCCGGTTTCCGAATAGGAGCGGAACAGGCCTTCCAGCTCGCTGAACAGGTTGTTCTCTTCGCCGAAGTGGCTGAAGTTCATGTTGCCGGTGCGCTCGGCCTCGGCCATCTTGATCTTCATCTCGGCGCGGTCGTAGCGGTGGAAGCTGTCGCCTTCGATCACCACCGACTTCACGCCCTCGCGCCGGAAGATGTTTTCGAAGGTACGGGTCACCGAGGTGGTGCCTGCGCCGGAAGAGCCAGTGATGGCGATGATGGGATAACGTTCTGACATGGCAGGGGCCTCAGGCGGACGCGCGGAACAGGCTGCGCTCGTTGAACAGGGGATTGGGAAGCTCGGGGTCGGTCTGCTCGTTGTGGTAGCGCTCGATCCGCTCCACCTCATGGCGCGAGCCGAAGATCACGCCGATCCTCTGGTGCAGCGCGCCCGGCGCCACCGACATCAGCGCCTGGCGCCCAGTGCTGGCGCGCCCGCCGGCCTGCTCCATCAGGAACGCGATCGGATTGGCTTCATAGAGCAGGCGCAATCGCCCGGGCCTGTCCGGATCCCTCGTGTCGCGCGGGTACATGAAGACGCCGCCGCGCATCAGGATGCGGTGCGCCTCGGCCACCATCGACGCGATCCAGCGCATGTTGAAATCCTTGCCCCGCGGCCCGGTCTGGCCGGCCAGGCACTCCGACACGTATTGTTTGATGGGTGCTTCCCAGAAGCGGCTGTTCGAGGCGTTGATGGCGAATTCCCGGGTATCGGCGGGCACGGTCAGGTTCGGATGCGTGAGGAAGAACTCCCCCAGGTTCGGATCCAGCGTGAAGCCATTGACTCCGTTGCCGACCGTCAGCACCAGCATCGTGGTGGGTCCGTAGAGCGCATAGCCCGCCGCGACCTGGGCGGTGCCGGGCTGCAGGAAGGACTGCTCGGTGACGTCGGCGGTGCCCTCCGGCGCGCGCAGCACCGAGAAGATGCTTCCCACCGAGACATTGACGTCGATGTTGGAGGAGCCATCGAGCGGATCGAATACCAGCAGGTACTTGCCGCGCGGGTATTGCGCGGGGATCTGGTACGGCGCCTCCATTTCTTCCGACGCCATGCCGGCCAGGTAGCCGCCCCACTCGTTGACGCGCAGGAAGGTGTCATTGCTGAGCACGTCCAGCTTCTGCTGCACCTCGCCCTGCACGTTGATGGCCGCGCCGGCTGAGTCGGGGCCGCCGGCCCTGCCGTGCAGGCCGCCCAGCGCGCCGAAGGCCACGGCGCGCGCGATCTCCTTGCACGCCATGGCGACATTGAGGATCAGGCCGTTGAAGCCGCCGCTGGCGTCCGGGTAGCGGCGGCGCTGCTCGATCAGGAACTGCGTCAGGGTCATCCTTTGCACTTCAGGCATGACAGGTCTCCTCTGGATTGGCTATGTGTTCTTGTGGGGTGCCGCTTGCCCGCTACGTGGCGGCGGCCTCGCGCAGGCGCCGCAGGATGCCCGCGTAGCCGCCATCGACATCCGGCGCGCCGAACACGGCGCTGCCCGCAACGAAGGTGTCGGCGCCCGCGCGCGCAATCGCGCCGATGTTGTCGGCCTTGACGCCGCCATCGACCTCCAGCCAGACCTCACGCCCGCCGGCCGCCTGCTGCCGGTCTATGCGTGCGCGCACCTGGCGCACCTTGTCGAGCACGCCGGGAATGAAGGCCTGGCCGCCGAAGCCCGGGTTCACGCTCATCAGCAGCACCAGGTCGAGCTGCGCCAGCGTGTGGTCGAGCCAACCCAGCGGCGTGGCCGGGTTGAGCACCAGCCCGGCCTTGCAGCCGTGATCGCGAATCAGGCCGATGGTGCGGTCCACATGGCGGCTCGCTTCCGGATGGAAACTGATGATCCCTGCGCCGGCGCGGGCGAACAGCGGGATCAGTGCGTCCACCGGCTCCACCATCAGGTGCACGTCGATGGGAACCGAGACGAGCGGCCGGATCGCCTCGCACACCATCGGCCCGATGGTCAGGTTGGGCACGTAGTGGTTGTCCATCACGTCGAAGTGGATCAGGTCCGCGCCGCCGGCCTCGACCGTGCACACCTCTTCGCCCAGCCGCGCAAAGTCGGCCGACAGGATGGACGGCGCCAGGCGCACGGCCCGTTGGTCGTTGCTATGCATGTCAAGCTGCCTCGAACAGGGTGCCGCGATGCCAGTTGCGCAGTGCGCCCAGGTCGACCCAGCGCTGCGCTGCGCCCGGCAGTTGCTGCGGCAGCGGCTGCCCCGGATCGCCCAGGTGCGGCAACACCAGCAGCGCGCCGTCGAAGCGCTCGTGCGCGGTGTAAGCGCTGGGCGTGACCAGGGTGGCAATGCCGGCCGCCTGCGCGGCACGCAGGCCGTTTTCCGAATCCTCGAGCGCCAGGCACTCCGCCGCTTCCACGCCAAGCCGCTCCAGCACGGCCAGGTAGACATCCGGCGCGGGTTTCTTGACCGCGGTCGTGCCGGCATCGCAGATGGCGGCGAAGCGCGCGCGCCATTCCGCACCCAGCGGCGTGCGCAGCAGCACGTCCAGGTTGGCCGGCGTGGTGGTGGTGGCAATGGCGATGGGCACGCCGGCGCGGCCGGCCTCGTCGATCAGCCGCGCAATGCCGGGGCGCAGCGGCAGCTGGCCGCTGCCGACCAGTTCGGCGTAGTGGCGGGTCTTGACGGCATGCACCGCGTCGATCGTTTCCCCGACCTTGCAGCCGCGCGCCTCTTCCGGGTCGACCATGCGCCAGTAATGCAGCAGCCGCTCCTTGCCGCCGGCCACCCTGAGCAGGCGCGTGTAGAGGGCTTCGTCCCAGCACCAGTCCAGGCCGACTTCGGCAAAGGCGGCATTGAAGGCCCGCAGGTGCGCGCTCTCGGTATCGGCAAGCGTGCCGTCGACATCGAAGATCAGGGCTTTCATGGCTTACTCCGCGGCCTGAGGCTGCGAAAACACGCGGCTGGCGAGCAGGTCGCCGGCCGTGATGGTGGTCAGGGCACGGTCGTCCACCGCCGTGCCGGGCTGGTCCAGCAGGCGCGAGGCATGGCGCAGACGCGCGCGGTCGAGCGCATTGCGCACGCTGCGCGCATTGGCGAAATGCGGTTGCGCCATGCGCCGGGCCAGGTAGTCGGCAAACACGGCCCGGCTGTCGTCGTCGAACTGGTACTGCATCTCGTCCAGCATCAGCTCGGCGATGCGGCGCAGCTCGTCGAGCTGGTAGTCGGGGAAATCGATATGGTGGGCAACGCGCGACGACATGCCCGGGTTGGACTCGAAGAAGCGGTCCATGCGGTCCTTGTAGCCGGCCAGGATCACCACCAGGTCTTCGCGGTGGTTCTCCATCACCTGCAGCAGGATCTCGATCGCCTCCTGGCCGTAGTCGCGCTCGTTCTCCGGGCGGTAGAGGTAGTAGGCCTCGTCGATGAACAGCACCCCGCCCATGGCCTTCTTCAGGATCTCCTTGGTCTTGGGAGCGGTATGGCCGATGTACTGGCCGACCAGGTCGTCGCGGGTCACCGCCACCAGGTGGCCGCGCCGCACGTAGCCCAGCTGGTGCAGGATCTGCGCCATGCGCATGGCCACGGTGGTCTTGCCGGTACCGGGATTGCCGGTGAAGCACATGTGCAGGCTGGGCGCGCCCGCGCTGAAGCCGCGCGCGGCGCGCAGCTTGTCCACCAGCAGCAAGGCGGCGATATCCCGGATGCGCGCCTTCACCGGCTTCAGCCCGATCAGCTCGCGGTCGAGCTGCGCCAGCAGTTCGGTGATGCCCGAGCTGGCCAGCGATTCGGCGAGAGATCCCGGCACGGCTGCGGGCGCCGCTGAGGGCAAAACACCAGTCGACTGCAGCGGCGCAGTGGTTTCGGGTGCGGACATGACGGCTCCCTGAGAGTCAATCGATCAATCGGTTCGCAGATTTCGAGGCGCAGCGTCCCCCCGGCACGCGGCGATCAAGCCGCGCGGCCGCGGGAACGCAGCGTCAGGAAATCGCTGGCGGCAGCGCCGTGGCGGCGCTGCGCGGCTCAGCCGGTGCCGCTCAGTAGCGGCTGCCCTCGGGCCGCGCCTGCACCGCGTAGCTCTCGATCGAGTAGCGCAGCGTGCGACCCGGCTCTTCCTGCCGCACCAGGCGGAAGCCCGGTTCGTCGGCGGGACGATTGACGATGAACGACATCACCACCGATTCCACCGTATGCGTCGAGTCGAAGGCCGTGACGCGGATGTAGTGGTTGGGGAAGGTGCTGCGCGCGTTGTTGATCTCCAGCAGGATGCCGGCGGCATCGCGCAGGTCGAACATCGGCAGCCCGAACATCTCCCAGTAGGTATTGCGCGGGTGCGGGTCGTCGGTGTACTCGATGCCGACCGCCCAGCCCTTGTTCAGGCAGTATTCGAGCTGCTTCATGATCTGCTCGTCGGTCAGTTCGGGCAGGAAGGAAAAGGTGCCTTGTGTGATACGCATGATGTCCTCTCGTTCTGTGGTGTTCGCGGTGGTGGCTTGCAGCCAGGGTCAGGCCACCGAGGCGGTGGGCACGAAGTCCGAGGTATCGGTCGGCGTGTAGTTGAAGGTGATGTCGCCCCAGGTATCGAGCGCGGCGCGCAGCGGCCCGCACCAGCGCGCGGCATCGCGCAGGATCTCCGGCCCTTCGTTGAGGATGTCGCGTCCCTCGTTGCGCGCCAGCACCATCGCTTCCAGCGCGACGCGGTTGGCGGTGGCGCCCGCCTGGATCCCCTGCGGGTGGCCGATGGTGCCGCCGCCGAACTGCAGCACCACGTCGTCGCCAAACAGGCTGATCAGCTGGTGCATCTGGCCGGCGTGGATGCCGCCCGAGGCCACCGGCATCACCTTGCGCAGCGAGGCCCAGTCCTGGTCGAAGAACAGCCCGCGGGTCAGGTCGGTATGGGTGTAGGCATCGCGGCAGACGTTGTAGTAGCCCTGCACGGTCAGCGGATCGCCTTCCAGCTTGCCCACCGCGGTGCCGGTGTGCATGTGGTCCACGCCGGCCAGGCGCAGCCACTTGGCGATCACGCGGAACGACACGCCGTGGTTCTTCTGGCGCGTGTAGGTGCCGTGGCCCGCGCGGTGCAGGTGCAGGATCATGTCGTTCTGGCGGCACCAGTTGCTCATCGACTGGATGCAGGTCCAGCCCACGATCAGGTCGACCATGATGATGACCGAGCCTAGCGACTTGGCGAACTCCGCGCGCCGGTACATCTCTTCCATGGTGCCGGCGGTCACGTTGAGGTAGCTGCCCTTGACCTCGCCGGTGGCGGCCGAGGCCTTGTTGACCGCGTCCATCACGAACAGGAAGCGGTCGCGCCAGTGCATGAAGGGCTGCGAGTTGATGTTCTCGTCGTCCTTCATGAAGTCCAGGCCGCCCTTCAGGCCCTCATACACCACGCGGCCATAGTTGCGGCCTGACAGCCCCAGCTTGGGCTTGGTGGTGGCGCCCAGCAGCGGGCGGCCGAACTTGTCCAGGCGCTCGCGCTCGACGATGATGCCGGTCGACGGGCCGGCGAAGGTCTTCACATAGGCCACCGGGAAGCGCATGTCTTCCAGCCGCGCCGCCTTGATCGGCTTGAAGCTGAACACGTTGCCGATGATCGATGCGGTCAGGTTGGCGATCGAGCCTTCCTCGAACAGCGACAGGTCATAGGCCACGTAGCAGAAGAACTGCTCCGGGTTGTTCGGCACCGGATCGACCCGGTAGGCCTTGGCGCGGTACATGTCGCACGCGGTCAGCCGGTCGGTCCACACCACGGTCCAGGTGGCGGTCGACGATTCACCGGCCACCGCCGCGGCCGCCTCGACCGGGTCCACGCCGTCCTGGGGCGTGATGCGGAACAGCGCCAGCAGGTCGGTGTCCTTGGGCTCGTAGTCCGCGTCCCAGTACCCCATTTCCTTGTACTTCATGACGCCGGCGTCATAGCGCTTGCGCGGCTTGGCCTGGACCGGTTCGGGTGCGTTCATGCTTGTCTCCTTGCGTGGTTGAGCGTTCGTGGCTGCTGCGTTGATGCAAAGATATAAGCGCACCTCTATAAGGTAAATTCAGATATTCTTAGTCACCGCATAAGCAATCCCTTAAGTGCGCACCAGAGCGCACCTCACGGGACCGACGAAAAGCCGCCCCCACTGCCCATGTCCTTCCTGCGCGCCCTCACCCTTCGCCAGTTGCAGATCTTCGTCACCGTGGCCAGGCACGCCAGCTTTGTGCGCGCGGCCGAAGAGCTGCACCTGACCCAGCCCGCGGTATCGATGCAGGTCAAGCAACTGGAATCCGTCGTGGGGCTGTCGCTGTTCGAACGCGTCGGCCGGCAACTGACGCTGACCGAACCCGGCGACCGCCTGCTGCACCATGCGCTGCGCATCCTGGGCGAGGTCAAGGATGCCGAGGAAGGGCTGCAGGCCGTCAAGGACGTCGACCGTGGCTCGATCACGATCGGCCTGATCAGCACCGCCAAGTACTTCGCGCCCAAGCTGCTGGCCGGCTTTACCGCGCTGCACCCGGGCGTGGAACTACGCATCGCCGAAGGCAATCGCGAAACCCTGCTGCAGCTGCTGCAGGACAACGCCATCGACCTCGCCCTGATGGGCCGCCCGCCGCGCGAGCTGGACGCCGTGTCGGAACCCATCGCCGCGCATCCGCACGTACTGGTGGCGTCGCCGCGGCACCCGCTGCACGACGCCGCGCAGTTCGATTTGCAGGAGCTGAGGCACGAAACCTTCCTGCTGCGAGAACCCGGCTCAGGCACCCGTACCGTCGCCGAGTACATGTTCCGCGACCACCTGTTCACGCCGGCCAAGGTGATCACCCTCGGCAGCAACGAGACCATCAAGCAGGCGGTGATGGCCGGCATGGGCATCAGCCTGCTGTCGCTGCACACCATGGCGCTGGAGCTGCGCACCGGCGAGATCGCGCTGCTGGACGTGACCGGCACGCCGATCGAACGCATCTGGCATGTCGCGCATATGGCCAGCAAGCGGTTATCGCCGGCGGGTGAGAGTTGCCGGGCTTATCTGCTGGAGCATGCGGCGGAGTTTTTGGGGAAGGAGTTTAGTGGGTTGTTGGCGAGGAGGCGCGGGGGGCGGTGAGGGTATTCGACGGGGTCGGACATCGCGATCCGGCCGATCGCAGGCTTGGCGACATCGACCGATGTCCAGGATGTGGGGAGCTACGAATCCGATCCGGAGTTCCCAACGAGCGGTTCCAGCATGTGGCTGCCCGCTTCCCGCCACAGGGAACACCAGTGCTGCGCTGCCGTCCGCCGGCAGACCGGCATGATGCGCGCTTCGATCACGGCCTCCGGGAAGGCGGCACGGTGCAGCCACACTACGACTCCATGGTGGCAAGCTGGTGGCGCATGGACTCGCCGAGACAGACTACCGGGACCTCGGCCTGGCCTGCGGCATTAGCGTCTCGGCCAAAGGATCAATTGCGTATTGCGAAAACTGGCGATCAGGGCATTGTCGCCCCCGCGACGGACCTCGGCATCCCAGACCTGGGTGGTGCGTCCTTTGTGGATGGGTCGCGCGGTGCAAACCACGATGCCATCGCGCGCCGTTCCAAGCATGTTGCTCTTGAGTTCCACGGTGGTGAACCCACTGGCCCCTGATGGCAAGCTTCGCACGGTTCCGTAGCCGCAGCACGTATCCGCGAGCGAGACCACCGTTCCCGCATGCAAGTAGCCATTCCAGGCTTCCAGGGCGCGACGCACTTCAAGCGTAGCCACCACCTCATCTGGCTCTACTTTGACAAAGCACATGCCAAGCAGACCAGGCAGATAGTCGGCACCGGCCGCATTCCATTCTTCCAGCGTAACGGGAGGAGCAATGTCCATTAGTCACCTCGATGCCTGACAGGAGCAGTCCGACATTCTACGGCCTTCTCGGCCAGCTAGCGCGACCATATCCGGCGCCGCCCGGATCCGCGTCATCCTGTCCTGGCCAGGCTTCGGTTATCCGCGTCGTGCAGAGCGTCTTTTTGCTGAACTGGCGCCGCCCTCTGCTGTAGTCAAAGATGGCGCGGCTTTACTCTCGGTCTCGCTCGCCTGCTGCTTGACGCCAGCGATGATCAGCTCCAGCCCCGTACTGAAGCGTGCATCGAAATCGGTAGAAAAGATCGCCTCGCGCGCAGCAAAATTCCTCGGATAGCTGCGCTTCGCCAGTTCCTCGAAGGCAGACTTGCGTGAAGCGACATCGAACTCGCCGTGGGGTCCGAGTGCCTGTTCTTCCATCACAAAACCCAGGATGTAATAGAGCACGCTGAAGGAATACGTCGAAGCACGGGACAGATCGACGCCGGCCAGCGCGAATGCTTCCAGCATCGACTCGTTGATGCGCAGCACGTTGTCCGACACGACATACGTTCCCGCAAAGACACGGGCACCATCACGGTGCTTCAGTAGCGCCTGCCGCAGGGCCGCGGCAATTTGTCTGAGCCGGCTGTCCCATGCCTGATCCGGGCCCTGGGGCAGGACGACATTCATCACGAGCGCGTCCGCCATAGCATCAATCAGTGCCTGTTTCCCGCTGAAATGCCAATAGAGCGAGGGCGCCTGTATGTCGAGGACCAGCGCCAGCTTGCGCAGCGTTAACCCATCAAGGCCCTCCTGATCCAGAAGGTCTAAGGCAGCCCGAATGACCTGGTCACGTTGAATCTTTGGAGCTTTCATTCACATCGGTGTTTGCAATCTAACACTGTTAGTGTACCATCAGCCTCGATTACCTAACGGTGTTAGGTTTCGAGCCCGCTGAGCCACGCCGCGCAGACGAGCGCCGCTGAGCGAGAGATGGCAGGAATAACCAAGGAGGCAGCAGATGACGCATGAGGACCGGAAGCGCTTCACGGAAGATCAGGTCAAACGGTTGGCGGGCGGGCTTCGATTCGGGAGCTGGACGGAGGAGGAGAAGATCGCGCTTGCATGTCGCATGCTGGCGCTCGAAGGGCACTCGCGCACACTCGCGGGGCAAATTACGGTGAGAAGCGACGGGGGCACGTTCCTGACAACGCCACTGGCGTTGGGTTTCGACGAGATCGACGCCGACCAGATCATTCGCATCGACGAATCGATCAACGTCATCGATGGCAAGGGCGCTGCCAATCCAGCGATCCGGTTTCACCTTTGGATATACCGCGAGCGTCCGGACGTCAATTGCATCATCCATACACACCCGCCTTACGTATCGGCCCTGTCCATGACCGGGACGCGCTTGCGCATGGCCCACATGGATGCCACGCCGTTTGCCGATGACTGCGGCTTTCTTGCTGAATGGCCCGGACTGCCGATCGCCGACAGCGAAGGCGAGATCATTGCCACGGCGCTCGGAAAAAACCGCAGCGTGCTGCTTGCCCATCACGGTTTTCTCTGCGCCACCGGGTCCATCGAGGAGTCGGCTTATCTGTCGATGCTGATCGAGAACGCTGCGCAGCTGCAACTGATGGCTGAGTCGGCTGGTTCGATTACTGAACTCGACCCGGACCTTGCAAGGGAGTCACATGACTTTCTGCTACGCCCGGAAATCGTCCAGGCAAGCTTCGCCATGTTCGCCCGACGGGCACTCCGCACAAGTTTGCCAACGCCATGGGGTAGCCGTACGTCCTGAAGCTCCGCTGAACAACGACTTCCAACCCAAGAACCAATACTTTCGAGAGTTAGAAAAGATGCTTAAGGAATATCAAGTCGTCATTGCCGGTGCTGGTCCGGTAGGGTGCTGGCTGGCGGGAGAACTGCAACTCGCCGGAATCTCGACCCTGGTGCTGGACCAAAGCGAATCGATCGATCCTCAGTCGCGGGCCTTGACGGTGCACCCACGCACGATCGAGACCTTCGCATCGCGAGGCGTGGAAAAGGCGTTTCTCGATGAGGGGGTTGCAATCCCCGCCGGACATTTTGGGCTGCTGGATTACCGGCTCAACTTCCGTCCGCTCGAGTCGCCGTATCCCTTTACCCTGGCGATTCTTCAAGCGCGGACGACCGAGCTGCTGCAACAGCGGGCACGCGATCTCGGCGCCGAGATCCGGCGCGGGCACCAAGTCCAGTCGTTTACGGAAACCGAATCGACCGTCACCGTCGCGGTGCAAGGTCCGAACGGGCCCTACTCCGTGGACGCCGAGTACCTGGTCGGCTGCGATGGCGTGCGCAGCACGGTACGGAACTGCGCCGGGATTCCCTTCCCCGGTACCGATGCCACCGTCTACGGATGGCTGGGTGACGTCATTCTGGACTCCCCACCCGACGACATTGCCATCAACAAATGGACCTCCGCCGGAGCGATTGCGGTAGTCAAGCTTCCGGGAGAGCGTCATCGGCTGGTCGGCATTTCTCCGGATGACGTCCGAACGGATCGTCCCGGAGCGTTCACGCTCGAGGAACTGCGGGCCAAAACCGTAGCGATCATGGGGACTGACTATGGCATGCACAGTCCTTCGTGGCTGTCGCGTTATAACAATACCGCCCGGCAGGCGGAAGCTTACCGAAAGGGACGCATCCTGCTGGCCGGCGACGCTGCGCACCAGCATATGCCAGCCGGCGGCGTCGGCCTGAACGTCGGCATCCAGGACGCCATGAACCTTGGATGGAAGCTGGCAGCGACGATCAACGGCTGGGCGCCAGCGGGACTGCTCGACAGCTACCACGCCGAACGCCATCCGGTCGGCCAGAACCTGCTTGAGCACACGCAGGCGCAGACGCTGCTGATGAGCGCCTTCACCAATGAATGCCGGGATCTGCGTTCATTGCTCCAGAAGCTGATCCTGGAGAATCCGGCGCTCGAGATAAGCCTGGTCAAGCGGCTGACTGGCCTTTCGGTGGCCTACCCGTGCGCCGATCCGGCTCATGCTCTCGTCGGACAGCGTGTTCCAGACCTGATGTTCCAACGTTCCAGCGAAGGCATGTTCCAGAAGCTTCATAACGGGCGCTATGTCCTGCTCGATCTGCGAGCCGATACGGCGCGGTCCAGCCCACTCGGCGGCGATGACCTTGGCCCCCACGCCAGCGCTTGCGTGGACATGCATTTCACTGCGTTGGCGCCCGATGCGCCCGCCCCCTGGGCCGGTCTCACCGCCATGCTGGTGCGTCCTGACGGATATCTGGCCTGGGCGAGCGAGGACCACGAGACGGCGGCACTAAAAGCCGACTTAGCCAAGATAGGCAGCGCAACCTTCGCGCCGGCCTATGCAGCGCCGATCACCGCGGAGGTCCACTGATGAACGCTTACTCGCCGCAACCGCTCAAGGCCAACGACGGCCCGACAGTCTTGCCCGACTGCATGCTTATTGGCGGTGTCCTGGTTAAGGGCGCCGCCACCATGGACGTAGTAAATCCGGCCACTGGCATGGTCTTGGGTGTCGCGCCGCGCGCATCGGCCAACCAGGTTGAAGAGGCCATCGCAAGCGCAAAAGCAGCGCTGGAACAGTGGTCGCGCAGCGATCTAACACACCGGCGCAGTGTGCTACGGGACATTGCCGACATCGTCGATGCGAATGCCAGCCAGCTTGCATGCCTGCTCACGCAGGAACAGGGCAAACCCATGGCCGATGCGATGATGGAAGTCCAGGGCACGGCCACGTTCTTCCGGCATGTTGCCGACGCCGAACTGGTGCCGATTTCGCTTGAACACAGTGGGGTCCGGCAGGTCGAACTGCATCGGCGTCCGCTGGGCGTGGTCGCGGTGATCGTGCCCTGGAATTTCCCGTTGCTGCTGATGGCATTCAAGGTTCCTGGCGCGCTCCTGACTGGAAATACGGTCGTGATCAAGCCCGCGGCGACGACCCCGCTGGCGACCCTGATGTTCGCCCGTCTGGTTGCCTCCATCGTTCCGGCCGGCGTTGTCAATGTGATAACCGACAGCAACGACCTGGGCAGCATTCTGACCTCGCATCCGGATGTCGCGAAGGTGTCGTTTACCGGGTCCACTGCTACCGGGTACTCGGTGATGGCCAATGCGGCGAAAACGCTGAAGCGTGTCACCCTCGAGCTAGGCGGAAACGACCCGGCCATCGTGCTTGATGACGCCGTTCCGGCAGACATCGCGCAGGGCATCTTCCGTGCCGCCTTCTTCAATGCAGGTCAGGCGTGCATTGCCATCAAACGCCTGTACATCCACGCATCCCTCTACGACGAACTTTGCGCTGAGCTGGCCAGGCTTGCCACGGGCGTCACGGTGGGCGATGGATTGGACAGCCGGACGACCATGGGCCCACTCCAGAATCGCGCCCAGTATGAAAAGGTCAAGGACATCCTGGCGGACGCCGCTACGAAGGGACGGATTGTTACTGGCGGCCCGATCGAGGATAGCGAAGGCTACTTCATCCGTCCGACCATCGTTGCTGACATCGAGGAAGGCGCCCGCCTGGTCGACGAGGAGCAGTTTGGCCCGGCGCTTCCGCTAATTCGTTATACCGATCTCGACGACGCCATTCGGCGCGCGAATGCCGGCGAATACGGTCTCGGTGCGTCTGTGTGGTCCTCGGACATCGACCGGGCCCGCGATGTGGCGGAACGGCTGGTATGCGGCAGTGTCTGGATCAACCAGCATCTTGACCTGGCCCCGCATATTCCGCAGGCGGGCGCCAAGCAGTCCGGGTTCGGCGTCGAACTTGGCGGCGAAGGACTTCTGGAGTTTACCCAGATTCAAGTCGTCAACATTAAGGGCGACAGCGCACAAAAGGAGCTGGGTTGATGGCAAACAGCGTACGCAGGATTAATCCCCGGGGGCTTCCGCAACTTGAGAGCGTGATCTCCCACGCGCTTGTCGTGGAGCCGGCAGGCTTGATCTATACCTCAGGCCAGCTTTCCTGGGACGAGAGCGGTGCATTGGTTGACGGAACGATGCTCGAGCAGTTTCGCCGGGCCTATGCCAACCTGGATCTCGTGCTTCAGGCCGCAGGTTCTTCGCGGGAAAAGATCGTGAACGAGGTGATCTACCTGGTCGGCTATTCACCTGAAACCGCCGGGGAACTGGTGGCAGCGCTGGCATCGGAACGGCCGCCGGGATCCGTTCCGCCCACCAGTACCGTCGTCGGAGTCCAGACGCTTTTCGCGCCCGGCTTCCTGGTCGAGGTGCAAGTGGTGGCAACGACCTGAACAGGTTGCGCGCGGCGTCCCGCGGCGTGCACACGGGACGGGGTAGCGCCAGGCCAGTCTGCCGCAAGACCGCCTGGCGCTATCCGGCAACATCCGCCAAAGTGCACATTGCTCGCAGGATTCGCGGCTCCGGCCGCGCCGCCTGCCGGATCAATCGAGCGTGATGGCTTCGCGCTGGATCACCGCCGTCCAATTGCCCTCCTCCCTTGCCACGCGCTTGGCGAAACTGGCCGGATCGACCATCACCACATCGCCTTGCTGGCCCAGCGCGGTCTTCGCCTTGCTGTCCTCGAGCAGCCCTTGCGCGACCGAATGAAGCTTCTGGACGATCTGCGGCGGCGTGCCGGCCGGCACCAGCATGCCGATCCAGAAAGTCACGTCGAAGGGCGAAATGCCCAGCTCCTCCAGCGTTGGCACATCCGGCAACTGCGCCATGCGCTTCGGTGCGCTGACGGCGAGGGGCTTGAGCTTGCCGGCTTTTATCTGAGGCAGCGCCGTCCAGGTGTCGAAGGCGGTATCCAGCTCACCGCTGATCACGGCCAGTTGCGCCTGTGCCGCGGACTTGTACGGAATGTGCGTGGTCTTGATCCTGGTCCGGTTGTTCAGCATGGCAAAGCTGAGATGCGCGATATTGCCCGGCCCGGCCGAGCCATAGCTGACCTTGCCGGGATGCTGCGTCGCGTAGCGCACCAGCTCCGGCACCGAACCGACCGCGTTTTTCTGCGACCAGTCTGGATTGGTGACGAGGATGAAAGGCGCCTCCAGGACCAGCGTGACCGGCGTGAAGTCCTTCGGCGAATAGGTGCCCTTCTTGTAGATCTGCGGGTTGATGGTGATGCTGCTGGAGTTGGTGACCAGCAAGGTATAACCGTCGGGGGCAGCCCTGGCGGCCTCGCCGACGCCGATCAGTCCGTTCGCGCCCGCCTTGTTTTCCACCACCACGGGCTGGCCGAGGGACCTGCTCAGCCGTTCCGAAAGCACCCGGGCCACGGTATCCGTGAACGATCCCGCCGGAAAGGGAACGATCATCCGGATCGGCTTGTTGGGCCAGCCGTTGTTCTGGGCCGCGGCCGGCGCGGCCATCGTCGTGGCCAGGATGCCAAGCGCGGCCGCCGCCATGCCGAGTTTGCCCGCCTTTACGCCTGCCTGGCAGCGCTGGATCCATGTCGTTTTGTTCATGTCGTCTCCATCTCGTAATAGTGATGTTTCTGAATACTTGCAGGGCTTATGCCATTGGCTTTGCCTGCTTTGGCTTCGCGACGGTGCCGATGACGCCGTGTCGTTCCAGGCTTGCGATCCGGTCCGCGCTCAGCCCGAGCACGCGGCGCAGCACCGCTTCGGTGTGTTCGCCCAGCGTCGGCGCGACATGGCGGATCGGCACGGGATCCGGCCCGATCCTGAACCATGCGGTGCTGGATGTGTAGGTGCCGATGTGGGCGCGCTCGACTTCGCGCCAGAACCCGCGCGCGCGCAGGTGCGGGTCCTGCAGCACCTGCGACATCGGCCGCACCACGCCGGCGGCGATCCCGGCCTGTTGCAGCTGCTGCATTGCCGCTTCGGCGTCGCGGACCACGCACCAGGACTTGATCGCCTGCTCGATCCTGCCTTCCTGGGCGCGCCGTCCCGGGGCTTGCGCCAGGCCGGGATCGGCCGCAAGGTCCGCCCGGCCGATGGCCCGGCACAGCGCGGGCCAGTCCGCATCGGTCACCGTCAGCACGATCCACGCATCGTCGCCCGCGCAACGGAAGCACCCATGCGGCGAGTGCATCGGATGACGATTGCCCTGCCGCGGCGACACGGCGCCGGTGACGGATTGCTCCAGCAGGAACGGTGCGGCCATCGGCAGCATCGCCTCTACCTGCGACAGGTTGATGTGCCGCCCCTGCCCCGTCGCCTGCTGCGCAAACAGCGCCAGCAGGATCGCCGCGCCGCCGTTCAGGCCGCCGATCGGATCGCCATAGGCGTACGACGTCATGGCGGGCGGACCATCGGGATGCCCCGTGTATAGCGGCAGCCCGCTGGCCTGCTCGAGCGTGCCGCCGTACGCACGGGTATTGCTCCACGCGTTGCCGAGCCCGAAGGCCGGCATCGACAGCATTACCAGCCGTTGGTTCCTGGCGCGCAGGGCTGCGTAGTCCAGCCCGAGCTTGGGCAGGACCTCGGCGGAATAATTCTCGATGACCGCGTCGGCGCTTTCGACAAGCTGCAGCAGCAACTGCCTGCCTTCGGGACGTGTCAGGTCCAGCGTGATCCCGAGCTTGTTGCGGTTCATCAGGTTGAAGTTCGAGTTCTTCTCGTACAGCCGGTCCCGATAGAACGCCTCGGTGAAATTGGCGCCGCGCCACCAGTCGGGATAGCCTGTGCTTTCGACCTTGATGATCTCCGCGCCAAAGTCGGCCAGCGTGCGCGCCGCCAGCGGCCCCGCCCAGCCCATGGTCAGGTCGACGACGCGAATGCCCTGGAGCGGCAAGCGCTCGCCGGCCGTTCGACTGAGCGTCAGGCGCGGATGATGATCCAGTCCGGCGGTGCGGTAGTGCAGGTCATGCGCGCCCTTTGCCGGCGCATTGCCGCCGGGCAGTGGGCCAGCCGCATCGAGGCGTAGCGGCACCACCGGGCCTTCGAACCAGGCGCCGCCCACGCCGACCGGCACGAAGGCGCCGCGCTGCCGGTGCACGGCCTGGCCAAGCAGGGTCTCCATGGTCGGCACGATCACGGCCGGATGCTTCTTGTCGCCCAGGATCTCGAACCACTGCCGGGCCGTGCGCGTCAGGAAGGCGGGCATCAGCAGCGCGTCGATCTCGTCCGCGCGTTCCATCCGCTCCGGTCCGCTTGCGTAGCTTGGATCGTCGCCAAGATCCGGACGGCCGATGGCCTCGCACAGGCCCTTCCACTGCGGCAGGGTATGCGTAAAGATGCCGATCCAGCCTTCGGCGGTCTGGTAGATCCCGGCCGGATGCGTGCCGCAGAACCGGTTGACGCCAAGGCGCTGCAGCGGATGGCGCTGGTCCTGCACCATGCCCGCTTCCATCTCGACCACGCCGAAGATCGCTTCGTGAGCGCTCAGCACATAGCGGCGGCTGCCCTGCCCGCTTCCGATCAGCGCCGCGACGGCGGCCGAGAATGCGCTCAGGCCGACCACGATCGCCGACTGCACGTCGTGCGGCATGTGGGGCGGCCCCTCCGCGGGGCCGCTGCCGTGCACGGCGCCGGCAAGCGCGCGGCACACGGCTTCGCCGCCGGCGTAATGGCTGTATGGCCCGTTCTCGCCGAACCAGGTGAGTGCGACTTCGATCGGCTCGTGTCCAGGGGTTGTATCGGCCACCGGATGCCAGACCGGCGTGCCGAGAATGCCGGGGCCTGCAGACAGCGCACGGGCGTCCAGCACCACGTCGCACGTCAGCGCCAGCTGCGCCAGCCACGCGGCGTCCTCTACGTCCCGGTCGTCGGCGGTGACGCTTCGCTTGTTGGTATTCAGCCACGCAAACAGCGCGCTTTCCGCCTGCCCGGCATCCGGTGCGCTGACCAGCGGCGGCATCCGCCGCCACGCGTCGCCCGCCGGACTCTCCACCTTGATGACTTCGGCGCCGAAGTCGGCAAACAGCTTGCCCGCGTACGCCAGCGCGGGGCCGCTGCCGACCTCGAGCACGCGCAAGCCGCCCAGCGCCAGCTGCGCCGGGTCAAACCCATGCTTGATCATGGCAACCTCCTGGCTCTGTGTAGGGATTGGTCGGGCACGGCGCTTACCACGCATCGACAAAGCCGCGGCGCTCCCTGCGGCCGCGCAAGTCTGCCGAGGCGATGCCCTGTGCGATCCACTTCCGTGTCTGCGCGGGATCGATCACCGCATCGATCTCGACGGCGGCCGCGGTATTGATCGCGTGGCCGCGCTCGTAGGACTGGGCCACCAGCCGGTCGAACAGCGCCTTGCGCTCGGGACCATCCGGCACCGCTTCCAGCTCTTTCTTGAAGCCCAGTCTGACCGCGCCCTCAAGACCCATCGGCCCGAATTCGCCGGTCGGCCACGACACGGTGAAGCTTGCCGAGCGGAAGCCGCCGCCCGCCATGGCCATCGCGCCCAGGCCATAGCCCTTGCGCAGCGTCACCGCCAGCAACGCGACCCGCAGCTTGGCCGCCGTCAGGAACATGCGCGACACGTGCCGCACCTGCGCCCGGGCCTCGCATTCCGGCCCCACCATGAACCCAGGGGTGTCGATCAGCGAAATGATCGGCAGGCCGTGCGCATCGCACAGCTGCATGAAGCGCGACGCCTTGTCCGCGGCATCCGCATCGATGGCGCCGCCAAGGTGATACGGGTTATTGGCCATGATGCCGACCGCCTGCCCTTCCACGCGCGCCAGCGCGGTGTGGATGCCCGCGCCGAAGCCGCTGCGCAGCATCAGCACGCTGCCGGTGTCGGCAATGCCTTCGATGGCCTTGCGGGTGTCGTAAACGCGCAGCCGGTTCTCGGGCACGACATGGCGCAGCGCCAGCGCTTGCGGCGCGCTCCAGTGCGCCACGCGGCCCTGGAACATCGACAGATAGTGCTTCGCAGCCTGCACGGCTTCGGCCTCGTTGTCGACCAGGATATCGACCACGCCGTTGGCAACCTGCACCGATGCGGGACCGACTTCCTCGGGACGGAAGATGCCGAGGCCGCCGCCTTCGATCATGGCCGGTCCCGCCATGCCGATGTTGGCCGACTTGTCGGCAATGATGACGTCGCAGCAGCCGACGAAGGCCGCGTTGCCGGCGAAGCAGCGCCCCGAGACAATGCCCACCACCGGCACATTGCCGCTCAGCTCGGCAAACGCGGCGAACGACGGCTGGTACAGCCCGGATACCGAAGGGAAATCGACGTCCCCGGGCCGGCCGCCACCGCCTTCACCGAACAGCACCAGGGGCAGCTCGTCGCGCAGCGCCACCTCGACGATGCGATCGGTCTTGATATGGTTGCGCTTGCCCTGCGTGCCGGCCATCACCGTGGCGTCGTAGGCCATCACCGCGCTGCGCGCCCGTTCCTTGCCGACCAGTGCGCCGTTGATATGGCCGATGCCGGTGATCAGGCCATCGGCCGGGGTGTTGACGATCAGGTCCTGCTGGGTGCGGCGCGACGACTGCGCGGCGAGCGCCAGCGCGCCGTACTCCACGAAGGTATCCGGATCGCACAGGTCGGCGACGTTCTCGCGCGCGGTGCGCTGGCCGCGCGAGCGGCGCCTGGCGACGGCATCGGGTCGCGCGGCGTCGTCCAGGTAGGCATGCCGGTCGAGCACGCGCTGCAGGTCGGCGCGGATCGCATCGGGATCGGCCTGCTGCGCGGCGGCCACGGCGATGCCATCGGCCTCGAGCTGCTCCAGCACGATCAGCACCTGGTTTTCGGACGCCAGCGCGCCCGGCTCCAGCCGCAGGTCGACCACGCGCCCGCCGCATTCGGCGACGATGGCGTGCTCCATCTTCATGGCGTCGAGCACCGCGACGGTCTGGCCGGGCTTGACGATTTCGTCCAGCGCCACGCCAATCTCCACCACCCTGCCCGTCAGCGGCGCACGAACAGCCACCAGGCCGTCGCTGATTTCCTCTTCCGGATCGGCGTGGCGTGGCGCGAGCGCCTGCGATGGGCGGGCCGCGCCGCCCAGCAGGGCTTCCTGCGCGCGCCCGGCCTGCGCGATGGCTTCCGCCGCCGCGGTCAGCTCCGGCACGATCGCCTCGAAGTGCCGGGTGTGCACATCCTGCGCCAGGAAATCGTCGCGCTGCACCAGCGCGCGCAGCAGGTTGAGGTTGGTCGGCACGCCGGCGATGCGGAACTCCGCCAGGCTGCGCTGCAGGCGCCGCACGGCCGCATCGAACTTCGGCGCCGCGCTGCTGACGATCAGCTTGGCCAGCAGGGTGTCGAAGTGGGGCGACGGTTCATAGCCGGTGTAGCCATGCGAATCGACGCGGACGTCCGGGCCCGAAGGCGGGTCGAAGCGCTCCAGCCGCCCGTGTGCGGGACGCGCCAGGCCCTGGGCATCGGTCATCTCCGCATTGATGCGCACCTGGATGGCATAGCCCCGCGCTTGCGGCGGTGCAGCGGGATCCAGGCCGAGATCGGAGAGCGCCTGTCCCGCGGCGATCCCGATCTGCAGCGCGACCAGGTCGACGCCGGTGACCTGCTCGGTGATGGTGTGCTCGACCTGCAAGCGCGGGTTGGCCTCGATAAAGACAAAGTCTTTCTGCTCGCCGGACTCGGTTTCCTCGACCAGGAACTCGAAGGTGCCCAGGCTCTGGTAGTTGACGCGGCGCGCCAGCCTGAGCGCCGCCTTGATGATCTGCTCGCGCAGCTGCGGCTTCAGCACCGGGCTGGGGGCGATCTCCACCAGCTTCTGGAAGCGGCGCTGCAAGGTGCAGTCGCGTTCGCCGAGGGCAATCACGTGCGCGCCGTCGCCGGCGATCTGCACTTCGATATGGCGCGCGCGGGCGACCAGCCGCTCGGCATAGACGGCATCGATGCCAAACGCCGAGCCCGCCTCGGAACGGCAGCGCGCGTAGGCTTCGGCAAGGTCTTCGCGCCGGCGGACCACGCGCATGCCGCGGCCGCCGCCGCCGCCGACCGCCTTGATCACCACGCCCGCGCCACCTTGCTGGTCGAAGAAGCTGGCGATTTCCTCGAGCGATGCTGCGCCGCGCGTGGCCGGCATGACGCGCACGTCGCAGTCGGCCGCCAGTTCCAGTGCCCGCCCCTTGTCGCCGAACAGCGCCAGCTGCTCGACGGTGGGGCCGATAAAGCGGATGCCGGCGTCGTGGCAGGCCTGGGCAAAGTCGGCCCGTTCGCTGAGGAAGCCATAGCCCGGATGGATGGCATCGCAGCCGGATGCCTGCGCCGCGGCAATGATGCCTGCGATGTCGATGTACGCAGCCGGCCCGGCGCCGTCGAGGGCAACCGCCTCGTCGGCCAGGATCCGGTGCAGCGCGCCCTGGTCGTCCTGCGAATAGACCGAGACGGTCCCGATCTCGAGATCGCGTGCGGCGCGCAGCACGCGCAGTGCGATCTCCCCTCGATTGGCGATCAACAGCTTCTTCAATGCAGTCTCCTTGTTTGTCTTTCGATGTCCGTGCCGTGGTGCCTGGCCGATCAGGGCCGGATGCCAAACCGGCTGATGCCGGCCTCGCGCAGCGGCGCCGCCAGGTTGGCGAACTCGCACAGCAGCGTGCGGGTGTCGCGCGGGTCGATGATGTCTTCGATGACGAAGGCTTCCGCGCTGCGGAACGGCGACGTCAGGCTGCGCACGCGCAGCTCGATTTCGGCGCGCTTCTGCACCGGATCGTCGGCGCCTTCGATCTCGGCCTTGTAGGCGACGTCGAGGCCGCCTTCGAGCGGCAATGCGCCCCAGTTGGCGGATGGCCAGGCGTAGCGGAAGTTGAAGCGCCCCATGTGCTGGTGGCTGGCCGCCGACACGCCATAGGCGCGGCGCAGGATCACCGAGCACCACGGCACCGTGGCCTGGTAGAGCGCCGACAGCGCGCGCACGCCGTAGCGCATGATCCCGGCCTTCTCGGCGTCCAGGCCGACCTGGAAGCCGGCCGTATCGACCAGGTTGACCACCGGCAGGTGGAAGGCCTGGGCCATGTCGACGAAGCGCGTGAATTTCTCGGCGCTGTCGCTGTCCCAGCTGCCGCCGTGGAAGGACGGGTCACTGGCGATCACCGCCACGGGCCAGCCATCCAGGCGGGCCAGCGCGGTCACGACGGCGCAGCCCCAGTGCCTGCCGATCTCGAAGCAGGAATCGGCATCCACCAGCGCCTGCAGGATCGGCCGGATCTTGTAATCCGCCCGGCTATCCCTGGGAATCGCCGACAGCAGCCACTCGTCGCGTCGCGCGGGGTCGTCGCCGGGCTCCCCGCGCGGCGGCAGCTCAAAGACGGAAGGCGGCAGATAGGACAGGAACTGGCGCGCGCGCGCAAAGGCCTCCTGCTCGGTGCCGACCTCATCATCCACCACGCCATTGCGGGTATGGATCTGGCTGCCGCCCAGCTCGTTCTTGCTCAGCGCCTCGCCCACGCGGGCCACGACCGAGGGCGGGCCCTCGCTGAACAGTTGCGAGGTTTCCCTGACCATCACCGAATAGTGGCTGGCGGCCACGCGCGCCGCGCCCATGCCAGCCACCGAGCCCAATGCCAGCGACACCACCGGCACCACCGACATGTTCTCCACCACGTGTTGCCAGACCTTCATGGTGGGAATCAGGGTATGGCCCTTGATCTCGATATTGCGCACCGAACCGCCGCCGCCGGTGCCGTCGACCAGCCGGATCATCGGCAGTCGCAGGTCGTGCGCCATCTTCTCGGCGTGGACCAGCTTGTCGCCCGCTGCGCCCTCGTTGGCGCCGCCGCGCACGGTGAAGTCGTCCCCCACCAGCACCGCCGGCCGGCCGCCGACCTGCGCACGGCCCATCACCAGGTTCGACGGAACCAGGTCCACCAGCCGCCCGTTGCTGTCGTAGCGGCCACTGCCGCTCAGGCCCCCGACCTCGCGGAACGAGCCGGGGTCCGCCAGGGCATCGATGCGCTCGCGCACCGTCAGCTTGCCGGCGGCCTTGTGGCGTTCCACCTTGCCTTCGCCGCCCATCCTGGCGGCGAGCCGTCGACGGTGGGCCAGTTCATCGATTTCGGGCTGCCAGCTCACTGACGTCTCCTGTGTCGTTACGCGGTACATGTATCACCAACCTCCGCAGGAGCCGTGCCAGGCACAGGATCGTCAATCGCGCATTGATTTCATTGAATAAATATCGGGCCGACGTTAGGATGTCCGCCACAAGTACACAAATGTGTCCGCATCAGAGGCACGCATGGAGACAACAGTGTCCTCAACGACGACACAAGACATCGACGGAATTGCGCTCGGGGTGCTAGTCTGTTCTCGCGACGGCACCCAGCTGGCGGCGATCGGAGCCTGTACGGATCCCGCCATCGCCGACGCGGCGCGCGCTGCATGCGCGCATGCCAAGGCGCCGGGCCAGGGACGCCGGCTTTTCCCCGTCGAGGCAGGCACCCGGCGATTCACTGGCCTGAGCATGGAAGACGGCGACCACCAGCTGATCCTTCTGCACCGCGCCGATACCCAGGCCGTGCTGCTCGACTTCCTCGGCACGGTGCCCTTCGCCGGTGCGATCCTGGATTACTTCCTCAACGACCCGTACCAGGCCATCACCGTGGTCGATAAGGCGGGACGGGTACGCTTCATCAGTCCCGTCCATGAGAAATTCCTGGGCCTGGATACCGGCGGCGGCATCGGCCGTCCGGCGGCCGAGGTCATCCCCAATTCACGGCTGCCGCAGGTGGTGGCCAGCGGCAAGGCCGAGATCGGGCAGTTGCAGCAGCTTGACGGCGCCACCCGCGTGGTCAACCGCATGCCGATCCGCCAGGACGGCGAGGTGGTGGGCGCCATCGGGCAGGTCATGTTCAAGGGGCCGGAAGCGCTGGTCCGCATGCACAAGGAGCTGGTTGAATTGCGCTCCGAGGTGGCGCGCTACCAGCGCGAGGTCGACGGCCTCCGCCACGGCCTGCACGAGCGGCAACCAAACTTCGGCCTGATCGGCGAAAGCGCGCCGATGCAACGCCTGCGCCGGGAAATCCAGACCGTGGCCCGCCTCGACGTGCCGGTGCTGATCCTCGGCGAAAGCGGCACCGGCAAGGAACTGGTGGCCCGCGCCATCCACGGCGCCGGGGCCGAGCCGGCCAGCGCGCGACCACTGGTCAGCCTGAACCTGGCCGCCCTGCCCGCCACGCTGATCGAGTCCGAGCTGTTCGGCCACGCGCCCGGCGCCTTCACCGGCAGCCAGCGCCAGGGACAGGCAGGCAAGCTCGAGCTGGCGGCGGGCGGCACGGTCTTTCTGGACGAGGTCGCCGACATCCCGATGGAGATGCAGGTCAAGCTGTTGCGCGTGCTCGAAGACCACATGGTCGAACGCCTGGGCAGCCGCCGCGCGCAGCGGGTCGACTTCCGGCTGGTCTCGGCCACCAACCGCGACATTCCTGAGCTGATCGACGCCGGGCGATTCCGCCTCGACCTGTACTACCGGCTTAGCGGCGTGGTGCTGCGCATTCCCGCGCTGCGCCAGCGGCGCGAGGACATCCCAGCGCTGCTGCAGCATTTCGTCGACGCCTTCTGCACGCGCAACGCCATGCCGGCGCCGGGCATCGACCACGAAGTGGCGCGCTACCTGGCCGGCCAGCCCTGGCCAGGCAATGTGCGCCAGCTGCGCCAGCGCATCGAGGAGGCCCTGGTCTTCTGCGATGGCCGGACGCTGCGCGTGGCGGATTTCGCACGCGGCGAGTCGGCGCGGGGGCTATCGGGGCTGCAAAACCAGCCCGCCGTGCATGCGCCCGAAGATGCGTATCCCTACGAGACTGCCGCGACGGACGACCTGCCATCGCCCACTCCCGCACCTCGCTCGGCGGCCGAGCCCGCCGCGGGCATGCGGGAACTGGCCTACGCCGCGGTGATGGACGCCGTTGCGCGCCATGGCGGCAACAAGAAGCGCGCGGCCGAGCAACTGGGGATCTCCCGCTCGCATCTGTACAAGATCCTGGAGCGCGGGCCGCACGCGTCGCGATCGAAATAAGCAGATTACCCCGGAGCTTGAAATTTTTCGGCAGCGGCCGCATTCAAAAGTACGTAGCGTGGGCGTCCAGTTCCCACCTGAGTGCGTGCGAAGGTCGACACATAGAGACCCCGCAAATTGCCGGCAAGCTCCGCAGGATTCTCCAGGCCAGGGGCGATCCTCCCATAGATGACCCCGTCGGCTCCTTCCGGTACGAACTCGAAGCTTCTATGGTGAGGGAGGACACCGACAAACCTTCCAGTCAGCCGCACCTCTTCTTCACGAACGTTTTTATTGCTCAAGCGCTCAACACTACGTGCGACTTGGTCTAAGTCCTGGAAGCGGAAGACCTCAGTCCCCGTCTCGATAGTGCACGCCGCCTGGCTATCCGCGAGGACGCCCAAAAACGCCTTCACCTTTTCAAGAGCCCGCGGATCAATCTCTGCAAGGGAGTCTGCCAACTCATCGTCTGTACCAGTCGTACTCTCGATCAGACGCACCGTTTGCTTCATGGCCCTGCTAAGGGGAGTCTCGTCATCAGGTGGGAGCTCATGACTTCTCGCCTCCTCCAACTCAAAACCAAAGGAGCCGACGGCCGTAGCAGTAATGAGGAGCTGGTTCTGATCTCGGTTACGAATGGGCCCCATTGGCGCAAGCGGTCCCGAAAACGAAGCCGCGACAGCCGCCACTGCATCCGTAAACGCCTTGGTGGCGGCAACGCCAAACTCTGCAGCGATACCATGCGTGCCGCGCACGGGGCGGCCGCGAAAAGTCAGACGCGATTTGGCCGGGGGATTCGGATCGACGCGCCGAGTGGCCAATACAGCCTGGATACCCTTCAGGCGATTTTCAAGGCTTCGCTTGGTGATGCCTGCTCCAGCCGGCAGTCGAGCGAGCTGGTTGGCAAGAAAGCGTTCCTCTGCCAGAAGCTTTGTATGTTCCTGTCGATTCATGATTGCCACCCTTGTGGAGCGCCGGCCGGCGGAGTTGGTCGTACAAGGCCTGCCTCGATTTGCGTCAACTCTGCCAGGGCATCAGCGTCTTCCGCCGGATCCAAGTCAACTTGAAGGAACCCCTTCCACTGGCTGTTTCGCCGATGTGCCCACAAACTGTACCAGTAGGCGGAAAGGGTTACCAGATTCCGCCCCGGCAGCGTAGTTTCCACCCAATAGCCATCTACGAGGAATGTCTTCTTGACCCCATCGTGATCTGCGAGATCGCCGGGAAATTTCTGTCCGAGGTCTCCGTCCGGGTCATCCAGAAAGCTGACCACGTCGACATCCCCCGGATTTCTCGCCTCGAGAACCTCAACGTTCTCACTAAAGCTTCCATCCACCCATTGAAATCCCAATGTAATCCCCGCTCTGTGCAATGTGGCACGGAAGCCCAGAAAGCCGCGCAATATCTTGCAACGCTGCCAGGAGGTTGCAAACCTGACCACGAAAGATAAGAGAGAGACTTCATACGGCGATCTATCCTGGCTCACAGGGTCCACATCGTTGACAGGTGGAAGCACCTGCATTGCATTCCACGCAGGGATAGGAACTTGGCTCATATAGGAGTTTGCTCGACTTGGGCCACCGCGATCCAACGGCCTGGGAAGTTTTGCACAGGGTCGGCACCCAACGCGACGCTATATAGGACGGTGAACCCTCGCGTGCAAGCGGCGATTGAAGAGCGGCAGTCCAACTTTGCCTGCGGACTCAACCGACCTGTGCCCCCCCGAAGCCCGCTTCGCAACATCCTCAAAGAAAATTTGCGAATCGTCTGATCGCCATCCCCCGCCCAAAAGGCAAAACTAAGCCCATCACCGAAACAACGGTGATCGGGTGTCGCAACCCGCTATTCTCTCTGATGGATGGTCGCTCATGCGACCATCTCCAAACGCACGCGCGCGTCGCTTCACTATGGCGGGCCGGGCGGGGCAGCCGATAAGGCTGGCCGGTGTTCATCAGAGAGCCGGTATTGCGACCCCCGCTGTCAGGCCCGCCACCCTCTACAGTTTGCATCGGGCGGGTCTCCAACCCTTCTTCAGGAGAACGCAATGCAAGACAAGCCCCATCCCCAGCACGAAACCATCTTCATCGGCATTCCTGCGGAAACCCTGGAATCGCTCGACCGCATCCAGGCCGGCCTGGGCAGCGTCCTGTCACTTTTGGAAGTGGAAAGCGAACGGTCCGAGGGATGCCACGGCGTTCATTGCCTGCTGGCGATGATCAAGATGCAGGTGGATCAGATGGCCGAGGCGTTGCATCCCGAGGCTGAGTCGTTATGACACCCGGCCTTCCGTCTCTGTCCCTGCCGCGGCCCCGTCTTCGCGCAGCCAGACGATAAACTCCGCGCCCTGCCCGACCGTGCTTTCCACGGTAATACGCCCGCCATAGCGCTCGACCAGCGCGTAGCTGATGGAAAGGCCAAGCCCGGTTCCCATCTGTTTCTTGGTGGTGAAAAACGGATTGAACAGGTTGGGCAGGTCTTCCGCGCGGATGCCGCGGCCGGTGTCGCGCACATGCAATGTCACGCCGTGCTCGTCCCAGTCGCGCGTGGCCAGGGTCAGGGTGCCGCCGTCCGGCATGGCATGGATGGCATTGGTCAGCAGGTTGACGATGACCTGCTGCAGTTCGCTGCGGCTGATGCGCACCCGCCGCGTGGCGGTGAAGGCCAGTTCGACCCGGATGGCCGCGTCCTTCAGCATATGGCGGACCAGGTCGACGCAGCCGCCAGCGACTTCGCCCACATCCAGGCGCTCGGTATTGCCGGCGTATGCCTCGGGCCGGACAAACTGCAGCAGCCGGTTGGTCAGCAGGTAGATGCGCCGCACCTGCTCGTCGATCAGCCGCAATTCGTGCCGGACCGGCTCCGCCGCCGGGCCGAGGATGTCGCGGGCGACGTCCAGGTTGCCCTGGATTACCGCGATCGGATTGTTGATCTCGTGAGCCACGCCCGCGGTCAGCTGCCCGGCCAGCGCCAGCTTTTCCGAGGTAATCAGTTGTTGCCGCGTGGCGCGCAGCACCGCGTTCGCATCTTCCAGTTCGCGAGTCCGCTCGGCGACCTTGCGGTCGAGCGCGTCGCCCCAGTCCCTGAGTTCGGCATTGCGCTGCTGCAGGTCCGACAGCAGCTGGTCGAACTGGCGGGCCAGCTGGCCCAGTTCATCCTCGCTGCGCACCGGGCCGACGCGCGCATGGTCGTTGCCGGCTTTGAGCGCGCGCATGGTGCCGACCATGCGCGTCATCGGCATGAACACGCGCCTGGCCCACAGCAGCGAGAACAGTGCACCCGCCACGGCCAGCAGCAAGAACAGCCCCACCAGCACGCCCAGCGCCAGGTTCTTGGCCTGGCTAATGGGCCTGGCGAGGTAGCCGACGTAGAGCATGCCGATGCGCTGGCCGCGGCTGTCGACGATGGGCTCATAGGCGCTCATGTAGCGGTCGTTGACGACGAAGGCCAGGTCCAGCCATTTTTCGCCGCGCAGCAGCACCTGGTCGCGCACCTCGCGCGAGACGCGCGTGCCCAGGGCGCGCTCGCCATGGAACAGCCGCACGTTGGTGGCGATGCGGGTGTCGTCCAGGAACAGGGTGGCCGTGCCCTGGCTGCCGCGGGGCAGGGATTCGGGCTGGTAGACCAGTGCGTTGATGGTGTCGATGAAGCCGAGGTTGTGGTTCAGCAGCGTGCCGCCGTGCAGGACCGCCACCAGCTTGCCCGCGGCATCGAACACCGGCGCCGCCGCGTGCACCACCATGCCGCGGGTTTCGACGGTGCGGTCGGTCGGCGCGGCATTGGCGGTGGCGCGCAACGTTACCGGGGCGCGCCGGGCCAGGTCGGCGGAGACGGCAGCCAGCTGCGCGGCGGACCAGGCGTCAGTGGCGGCATCGGCGCGGCCGGCGGCAGCGCTTTCCACCACGCGCCAGGCGGCGGGGTCCGCATCTGCCGCACCAGCCGGCGCGGCGGCAAGCAGCCGCCCTTTGGGATCGAGTAATTGCAGGAAGTCGAGGCCGTGCGTGCGCCGCGCCTGCGCCAGGATGCCGGGCATGGCGCTATCGCGGCCAAGCCCGTCCACCAGCGCATGCGACCGCGCCTCCTGCAGGACCCGGTCCTTCACGCCGCCGACCATGTGCTCGAAATACTCGTGGGCGACCAGCAGGTCGCTGTTGACCTTGTAGGCCAGCAACGCCTGGAAGGTGCGGTTGCCCCACAGCGCCATCAGCAGCAGCAACGCGACCAGTGCCACCAGCAACGGCGCGATCACGATCGACACCAGCTTGGCGCGCAGCGAGGCGCGATAGCGGCGCACCCAGCCGCCCGGCTCGCGCGTGGTCAAGGACGCAGCCCCCACTGCAGGCACTTGCGGTCCAGCGTGCGCCGCGAGATGCCGAGCCGGCGCGCCGCTTCGGCGCGGTTGCCGCCCTCGGACGCGAGCACCTGCAGGATGTGCCGGCGCTCCACCGATTCCAGCAGCACGGCGTCATCGGGCCGCGCGTGGTCATCGGCGGCGCCCGCCTGCGCGGCCGGCGCGGGTTCGCCATGCGCCAGCAGCTCGACCGGGTACTCGCCCAGGATCAGGGCCCGCTCCACCAGGTTGCGCAGCTCGCGCGCATTGCCGGGCCAGTCATAGGCCTCGAGCAGGCGCACCAGCGACGGCGACAGCGGCACCACCGGCAGGCCCAGCTGGGCGGACAACTGCTCGGAGAAATGCCCGGCCAGCGGCACGATGTCTTCCGGCCGCGTGCGCAGCGGCGGGATCGCGATCGAAACCACGTCGAGCCGGTAATACAGGTCCTGGCGAAAGCGCCCGGCCGCTACCTCCTGGCCCAGGTTGCGGTTGCAGGCCGCGACGATGCGCACGTCCACCACCATCTCGCGCTCGGTGCCGAGCGGGCGGATGCGCCGGTCCTCGATCACGCGCAGCAGCTTGGCCTGCATCGGCAGCGGCAGTTCGGAGATCTCGTCCAGGAACAGCGTGCCGCCGTCGGCATAGAGGAACAGGCCATGGCGCGCGCCGGCGGCGCCGGTGAAGGCGCCGCGGGCGTGGCCGAACAGCTCGCTTTCGATCAGCTCCGGCGCCATCGCGCCGCAGTTCAGCGGCACGAACTGGCCCTGCCTTCCGCTCAGGCGATGCAGCTCGCGCGCCACCACTTCCTTGCCGGTGCCGGACTCGCCCGTGACCAGTACCGTCGACGGCATCGGCGCGACGCGCGCGACCAGCGCCATCACCTTGCGCATGGCTTCGGAGTTGCCGACCACATGCTTGTGGATGGTGTACTGGTCCAGCTCGCGGCGCAGCAGGTAGTTCTCGCGCGCCAGGCGCGCGCGGTCGAAGCAGCGCCGGATCGCGTTGAGCATCTGGTCGACGCGGAACGGCTTGACGATGAAGTCCGCCGCGCCCGAGCGCAACGCCTCGATGGCGGTCTCCATGTCGGCGAAGGCGGTCATCAGGATCACGTCGGCGGGGTTGCCGGCGGCGCGCAGCGCCTTGAGCCATTCCACGCCGCTGGCGCCCGGCAGCGCCACGTCGAGCAGGATCAGGTCGACATGGCGCTGTTCCAGCAGCGCCGCGCCGGCCTCGGCGCTGTCGGCGGTGATCACGCCATCGACCTTGCCTTCCAGCGCGCGCGACAGGAACGAGCGCATGCCGGCCTCGTCGTCCACCACCAGGATGGTGCGGCGTTGCCAGTGGTCGGTATCGGCCGCATTGCCTTGTCGTTCGGTCATCACTTTGCTGGTTGCGGGGCGGAAAGACGGAGAGTGGGAGAGTCTAGCGACAGTTGGCACCACCGCTGTATTGGGAGTTAAACCGAGCCCGACCCGGCCACCGGGTAGCGAGTGGACATTTTGGCGCGGAGCAGGGCCCGGCGGCCGGACATTTTGTCCATCGCATCGCGCCCGCAGGCGGGCCGTGCGGCGTCATGCGTTGCTGGCAAAGGGCCTGGGCCTTGGGCACAGGTCTTGCTGGACGACGCGCTCCAGCCCGCCGCGCTCCGCGCAACAAGAGGCTGCCACTTCCAGGTAGGAGACAACTTCATGCCATATCCCGCGCAAGCGCAGACGCCCTCGTCCAGCCCACGCATCCCGACGAACACGAGCAGCGCGCGACCCTCGCGCCCCTCCCGCTTTTCCAAGGAGGCCATCATCGCCCGCCCCGGCTTCAACCGCTGGATGGTGCCCCCGGCCGCGCTGGCGGTGCACCTGTGCATCGGCCAGGCCTACGCCTTCTCGGTGTTCAACGAGCCGCTGACCCGCATCCTCGGCGTCACGCAAGCCGCGCCCGGCGACTGGCAGCTGACCACGCTGGGCTGGGTGTTCTCGCTGGCAATCTTCTTCCTCGGCATCTCGGCCGCGTTTGCCGGCAAGTGGCTGGAGAAGGTCGGACCCCGGCGCACCATGTTCACCGCGGCCTGCTGTTTTGGCGGCGGCTTCGTGGTCTCGGCGCTCGGCATCTGGCTGCACCAGATCTGGCTGCTCTACCTCGGCTACGGCGTACTGGGCGGCATCGGCCTGGGGCTGGGCTACGTCTCGCCGGTGTCGACGCTGATCCGCTGGTTCCCGGACCGGCGCGGCATGGCCACGGGAATGGCGATCATGGGCTTCGGCGGCGGCGCGATGATCGGCGCGCCGCTGTCGGTGGCGCTGATGAACCATTTCAAGAGCGCCACCAGCGCTGGGGTGGCGGAGACCTTCCTGGTGATGGGCGTGATCTACTTCGTCTCGATGTCGATCGGCGCGCTCGCAATTCGCATCCCGGCCCCGGGGTGGATCCCGCCTGGCTACGTCCCCCCGGCACGGCCCAGCAAGATGGTGACGCACGCCAACGTGCATATCGACCAGGCCCTGAAGACGCCGCAGTTCTACCTGCTGTGGCTGATCCTGTTCCTCAACATCACGGCCGGCATCGGCGTGCTGGGGCAGGCCGCGGTGATGATCCAGGAAACCTTCAAGGGCACCATCACCGCCGCGGCCGCGGCGGGCTTCGTCGGCCTGCTCAGCATCGGCAACATGACCGGGCGCTTCCTGTGGAGCTCCGCCAGCGACTACTTCGGCCGCAAGCTCACCTACGCCATCTTCTTCGCCTTCGGCGCGGCGCTCTACATGGCGGTGCCGGCGGTGGGCGCGTCCGGCAACGTGGCCGTGTTCGTAGTCTGCTACTTCCTGATCCTGACCATGTATGGCGGTGGCTTCAGCACCATCCCGGCCTACCTGGCGGACATGTTCGGCACCGCCTACGTCGGCGGCATCCATGGCCGCCTGCTGACGGCGTGGGCCGCCGCGGGCATCGCCGGGCCGGCGCTGGTCAACTACATCCGCGAGTACAAGCTCGCGCTTGGGGTGCCGAGGTCGGAGGTTTATGTCGACACCTTGCACATCATGGCGGGGCTGTTGGTGGTGGGGTTCGCGTGCAATCTGCTGATGCGGCCGGTGCATGCGCGGCACCATCTGCGCGAAGCTGCTGGTGCGGTTTGAGCGCGACGTTCCCTCAACCATCGCACGGAGATACGCCATGCAAGACGATCGCACCTTCGGCAAGGCCCTGCTGTTGTTCGCGTTCTGGGCTTATGTGTTGATTCCGCTCGGCACCGGCATCTGGTCCACGCTGGGCAAGGCGTTGGCGCTGTTCAGCTGAGCGCGTTTGCCATTGCTGATTGAGTACTCCCTCTCTCCTTGGGAGAGGGTTGGGGTGAGGGGGGCGCTGCCACGAAGTGAATGCCCTCGCTATTGCCAGCGCCGGCCCTCTCCCCCGCCCCTCTCCCGCCCGCGGGAGAGGGGAGAAAACAAACGGGATTCGTGGGCCATCAAGTCTCAGCCTGAACAACTGAGCTTGCCCACATCCCCAAAAACTGTACCCCTGCCAGCCACGCTCTAGTCCCTACCCTTGTCCGTAGTGTCGCGCGACATGCCGTCGTGCCGGCGGCAACCCCACGGAGAGCACATCGATGCACGGACTCACAGCGCTGGAACTCGCCAGGATCCAGTTCGGATTCACGGTTTCCTTTCATATCCTGTTTCCCGCCATCACCATCGGGCTGGCGTGTTTCCTGGCCTTCCTGGAAGCGCGCTGGCTCTATACCAAGGACACGGTCTACCGGACCCTGTACCAGTTCTGGATCAAGATCTTCGCGCTGAACTTCGGCATGGGTGTCGTTTCCGGCCTGGTCATGGCCTATGAGTTCGGCACCAACTGGTCCGGCTTCTCGCAGTTCGCCGGCAGCATCACCGGTCCGCTGCTGACTTACGAAGTGCTGACTGCGTTCTTCCTGGAAGCCGGCTTTCTCGGCGTGATGCTGTTCGGATGGAACCGCGTCGGGCCCGGGCTGCACTTCTTCTCGACGGTGATGGTGGCGCTGGGCACGCTGATCTCGTCGACCTGGATCCTGGCCTCCAACAGTTGGATGCATACGCCCGCCGGCTATGCCATCGTCGCCGGCAAGGTGGTGCCGACCGACTGGCTCGAGGTGATCTTCAACCCGTCGTTCCCTTACCGCCTCGCGCACATGGTGATTGCGGCGCTGCTGTCGTCGGCGCTGTTCGTGGCGGCGGCATCGGCCTGGCAATTGCTGCATGGCCGTGCCGTGCCCGCCGCGCGCAAGATGCTGTCGATGGCGCTGTGGATGGTGCTGGCGGCCGCGCCGCTGCAGGCGGTGGTGGGCGACGCGCATGGGCTGAACACGCTGGCGCACCAGCCCGCCAAGATCGCGGCGATGGAAGGCCACTGGAACACCGCACCCGACGGCGACAAGGGCGGCTTCCCGCTGATCGTGTTCGGCATTCCCGACATGGAGCGCGAAGAGACCCGCTATGCCATCGAGATCCCGCGCCTGGGCAGCCTGATCCTGACGCATAGCCTGGACGGCCAGATCCGCGGGCTGAAGGATTTCCCAAAGGAAGACCGGCCCAATGCCACCGTGGTGTTCTTCACCTTCCGCGCCATGGTCGGGCTGGGCGTGGCGATGATCCTGTTCGGCCTGCTCGGCTGGGTCCTGCGCCGCAATGGCGCCGTGTACCGCTCGCGCGCGTTCCTGCGGCTGGCGGTGGCGATGGGGCCGACCGGCCTGATCGCGCTGCTGGCCGGCTGGATGACCACCGAGATCGGCCGCCAGCCGTGGGTGGTCTATGGACTGATGCGCACCCACGATGCCGTCTCCGCGCATGAGGCGGGACCGGTGGCGCTGTCGCTGGCGCTGTTCGTGGTGGTCTATTTCGTCTGCTTTGGCGTGGGTATCCGCTACATGCTGAAGCTGGCCAGCGCCGGCCCCGCGCCCGACGCGCATCCGCACCCGCACCCAGACGACAGGCCGTCCTACGGTCCCGGGCAGCGTCGTTCCCGCCGCCATGGCCGCGGCTTCCACACCCAACGCGATGGTCCCGCACGGCCGTCGCGAATCCTGAACAGGTGACCGACATGGGTATCAACCTTCCCGTTATCTGGGCCGCGCTGATCTTCTTCGGCGTGATGATGTACGTCATCATGGACGGCTTCGACCTTGGCATCGGCATCCTTTTTCCCTTCGTCGGCGACCGCCATGACCGCGACGTGATGATGAACACCGTGGCGCCGGTGTGGGACGGCAACGAGACCTGGCTGGTGCTGGGCGGCGCCGCGCTGCTGGGCGCCTTCCCGCTGGCGTACTCGGTGTTGCTCAGCGCCTTCTACCTGCCGCTGGTGTTCATGCTGCTGGGGCTGATCTTCCGCGGCGTCGCCTTCGAATTCCGCTTCAAGGCTAGCGACCGCAGCCGCCCGTACTGGGATGCCGCATTCACGTGGGGCTCGGTGGTGGCGGCCTTCTTCCAGGGCGTGACGCTGGGGGCCTATATCGACGGCATCGCCATGGACGGCACCACCTTCAGCGGCGGCGCGCTCGACTGGCTGGCGCCGTTCCCGCTGTTCTGCGGCGTGGGCGTGGTGATCACGTACGCGTTCCTTGGCGTCACCTGGCTGATCATGAAGACCGAAGGCCGGCTGCAATGGACCATGCTGCGCGTGACCAACGTGCTGACCGGCGTGATGCTGGCGATGGTGGGCGCGGTCAGCCTCTGGACCCCGCTGACCCACCCTGAGATCGCGCAGCGCTGGTTTGCGCTGCCCAACCTGCTGTTCTTCCTGCCGGTGCCGCTGCTGGTGCTGGGCTCGGCCTGGGGCATCTACCGGTCGCTGCGCCGGCAACCGAATGTGGCGCCGTTCCTGTATGCGCTGCTGATGGTCTTCATGGGCTATACCGGGCTGGCGATCAGCATCTGGCCCAACATCATCCCGCCATCGATCTCGATCTTCGACGCCTCGTCGCCGCCGCAAAGCCAGGGCTTCGCGCTGGTCGGCACGCTCTTCATCGTGCCGATCATCCTGGCCTACACCTCGTGGTCGTACTACGTGTTCCGCGGCAAGGTCCGGCGCGGCGAGGGGTACCACTGATGGCCAGGAACCCGCACAAGAAGCCGAGCGCACCGCTGGCGGCCCGCCTCGGCTGGCTGCTGGCGCTGTGGCTGGCCGGGGTCGGCACGGTGTTCGCCTGCGCCAGCCTGATGAAGCTGCTGATGCGGGCCGTGGGCCTCGCGCACTGACGCCATGTCCGCTTCCCGCCCGCTTGCTCCCGTCACGCCACGGCCACGCCCTGCCGGGATGGCCGGCGCGCTCGCCGCGGCGTGGGCGGGCGCTCCCGATCTTGCGCTCTGGCTGCATTCCCTCAAGGTGTTCGGCGCGGCGATGCTGGCGCTCGGCACGGCCTTGGCGCTGGGCCTGCCGCGGCCCTACTGGGCCATGGCGACGGTCTACCTGGTGTCCAGTCCGCTCGCCGGCGCGACGCATGCCAAGGGCACCTACCGCGTCATCGGCACGCTGCTGGGGGCCATCGGCGCGGTGGCGCTGGTGCCCTGTCTGGTTGACCAGCCCGTGCTGCTGATGGCGGCGATTGCCTGCTGGACCGGCACCCTGCTCTACCTGTCCTTGCTGGAGCCGGCACCGCGCAACTACATCTGCCTGCTGGCCGCCTATACGCTGCCGATCGTGGCGCTGCCGACCGTTACGCATCCTGGCACGGTGTTCGCCGTCGCGCTGACGCGGATCGAGGAGATCGTGATCGGCATCGTCTGCGCCAGCGTGGTCAGCGCGGTGGTGTTCCCATCGCGCACCGCGCCGGCGCTGGCCGCGCGCGCGGCGGCATGGATGGACCACGCCTCGCGCTGGACCACCGACATGCTCGCCGGCGGCGCCAGCGCGGGACAACGCCACGACAGCTTCAGCACGCTCGCCGGCGATATCCTCGCGCTGGAAACCCAGATGGCTCAGCTCGCCTATGAATCCGGCAACGCGCAGAGGCTGCGGCGCGCACGCGCGCTGCACCAGCGCATGACCGCGCTGCTGCCGCTGGTGCTGGCGCTGGCCGATGCCGCGAACGCATTGCGCCGGCATCGCGCCGGCATGCCCGACCACGTCGCGCAGCGCCTGCGCGCCTTGCTGGCCTGGACCGCCGGTGCGCCCGGCGCGTTCCGCCCGCCGCCGTCGTGGTACCCGGCGGGCACGGCGCCGGCCGCGCCCGCCGACTGGCACGCGCGGCTGGTCGCGGCGACCTGCGTCTACCTCGATGACCTGGGCGACCTCTGGCAGGACTGCCGGCTGCTGCAGGCCAGCCTGCGCCAGGGCGGCAGCGAACCCGCGGCGCTGCGCTACCGCGTGGAGCCGGCCGGCCAGGCACGGCACCATGACCACGCACAGCTATTGTTCCGCGCCGCCACGGCGGGATCGGCGACGCTGGTGGCCGGCCTGCTGTGGATAGCATCGGGATGGGTGGACGGCGCGGTGCCGGTCGGCCTGGCGGCGTTGGCCAGCTGCTTTATCGCCTGCACGCCCGAGCCGCGGCTGGTAGCCGGCCGGGTGATCGCGTGGAGCGTGGCGTGCGCGCTGCTGTCCTGGTACTACCAGTTCGTGGTGCTACAGCTGGCGCATGACTTTGGCTCGCTCGCCGCGCTGCTGTTCGGGCCTTACCTGGTGATCGGGGCCATGACCACGCAGCCGCGCTTCGCGCTGTTCGGCGTGCTGCTGGCCGTGACCGCGGCGTCGTTCCCGGGGCCGCAGGATCTGGGCACGGCAAGTTTTGCGGGCATCTTCAATGGCAGCCTGGCCAGCCTGGCGGCACTGGTGTTCGCCGCGTTGTGGGCGGTGCTGATGCAGCCGTTCGGCCAGCAGCTGGTGGCATACCGGCTGGCGCGCGCGAACTGGAACGAGATTGCGCTGGCCGCGCATCCGCGCGCGCCGGTCAACAGCGCGCGGCTGCGCGGCCGCCTGCTGGACCGCCTGCTGCGCCAGTGGCCGCCGCTGACGCGCCGCAACCATGCCAGCCATGAGCAGGCCGCCAATGCCCTTGCCGATTTCCTGGTCGAAGTTGCCGTGCTGGCGCTGCGGCGCGCCACCGATCGTGCCACCGACCGCGCAGTCGTCCGCGTGCTTGCCGGGGTCGCGCGGCACTACCGCCGCTGCGCGCATGCCGGCCATCCCATCCCGCCGGCACCGGTGCTGGCTGCGCAGATCGACGCGGCCTTCGCGGCGCTGGCCACCCCCGCGCATGGCAGCTCGCGCGCTGCGCTGGCGGCGCTGGCCACGCTGCGCCTTGCCCTCTATCCCCATGACGAGGACAGACGCCATGCACGCCACTGAGTTCGACCTGTATGGCGTGTTCGTGCCCGCCACCGTGGTGTGGATGCTGGCCGCGTTCGCGGTCACCGCCGGGGTGCGCGCGGTGCTGGTCCGGATCGGCTTCTACCGTATCGTGTGGCACCGGTCCTTGTTCAACCTCTCGCTGTACATCCTTATATTGGGCGCCATCCTCGCGCTCGTCTGGCAGGACCCATCATGATTCGCAAGCTCTCGCTGCTCGCCCCGGTTGCGGTGACCCTGGCCGCGGTCTGCGTGGCGGCGCTGACCGCCTGGCACCTGTGGCAGTACTACACCGCGGCGCCATGGACCCGCGACGGCCACGTGCGCGCCGCGGTAATCCAGGTCGCGCCCGATGTCTCTGGCCCGGTCACCGCCGTGCTGATCGGCGACAACGCCCGCGTGCAGCGCGGCCAGGTGCTGTTCGTGGTGGACCAGGAGCGCTTTCGCCTGGGCCTGAAGCAGGCGCAGGCCGAGGCCGCTTCGGCGCGCGCGGCGCTGGCGTTGGCCGGGCGGCAGCCCAATGCGGCCGCCACCGCTGCCGCACAGGCGCGCCTCGACCAGGCCGAGGCCGCGGTCGACGCTGCCGCGCTGGACCTGGCGCGCTGCCGCGTCACCAGCCCGGTCGACGGCCAGGTCAGCGACCGCCTGCCGCGCCCCGGCGACTTCGCCACCCGCGGCAAGCCAGCCCTGTCGGTAGTGGCGAGCGGCTCGCAGTACGTCGAGGGCTATTTCGAGGAAACCAAGCTGCCCGCGATCCGCATCGGCAGCGCCGCCGAGGTACACATCATGGGCCAGCACGCGCCGCTGCACGGGCATGTGCAGAGCATTGCGCCCGGCATCGAGGAACAGGACCGCGCGCTCGGGCCGAACCTGCTGCCGAGCGTCAACCCGACCTTCAACTGGGTGCGGCTGGCGCAGCGCATACCGGTGCGGATCGCGCTGGATCCGGTGCCGGACGGCGTCCAGCTGATTGCCGGCCAGACCGCCACGGTACGCATCCGCGAGTCGCGCCACTGACGCCGCGGCGGGCGCCGGGCCAACTGTTCTGCTTGCGCGCCAGCCGCTTTGTACGCCTGCGGCGCGGTCGCCGGCG
This sequence comes from Cupriavidus phytorum, assembly GCF_003254285.1. Classification (NCBI taxonomy): domain Bacteria; kingdom Pseudomonadati; phylum Pseudomonadota; class Betaproteobacteria; order Burkholderiales; family Burkholderiaceae; genus Cupriavidus; species Cupriavidus phytorum. The sequence continues at coordinate 529,227 of NZ_QKZN01000001.1, read as the reverse complement.
CCTACGATGGACGGCATACGCTCACGGAGACTTCTCATGCAAGCTGCGCCTGTGCAAGCCATACCGGCCACCGCGCCGGAGCCAACGGCACCCGCCGTGCCGGACCAGCTTGGCCGCCCGCTGCGCGACCTGCGCCTGTCGGTGATCGACCAGTGCAACTTCCGCTGCACCTACTGCATGCCCAAGTCGCGCTTCGGGCGCGACTATCCGTTCCTCACGCCCGCGCAGCGCCTGTCCGACGACGAGCTGCTGCGCCTGGTGCGCGCCTTTGTCGGGCTGGGGGTCGAAAAGGTGCGCCTGACCGGCGGCGAGCCGCTGCTGCGCAAGGGCATCGAGTCGCTGGTCGAGCGCATTGCCGCCCTGCGTACCGGCGACGGCAGGCAGGTGGAAGTCGCGATGACCACCAATGGCAGCCTGCTGGCGCGCAAGGCGCGCGCGCTGCGCGACGCCGGCCTGGGCCGGGTCACGGTCAGCCTCGACAGCCTGGACGACGGCATCTTCCGCGCCATGAACGACGTGGATTTCCCGGTCGGGCGCGTGCTGGAGGGCATCGAGGCGGCCTGCGCCGCCGGGCTGGCGCCGGTCAAGGTCAACTGCGTGGTCGAACGCGGCACCAATGACGGCCAGGTGCTGCCGCTGGTCGAACACTTCCGCGGCAGCGGCGTCACGCTGCGTTTTATCGAATATATGGATGTGGAGGGCCCCAGCGGCTGGTCGCCATCACGCGTGGTGCCGTCGGACGAGCTGCGCGGCAGGGTCGGGCGCGCGCATGCGCTGCTGCCGCTCGCCCGGCGCGCCGGCGACACCGCCAGCAATTTCCTGCTGGCCGACGGCAGCCTGAAACTGGGCTTTATCTCCAGCGTGTCGCACCCGTTCTGCGGCGACTGCACCCGCGCCCGCGTGTCGGTCGATGGCCGGCTGCACCTGTGCCTGTTCGCCACCCGGTCGGTCGACCTGCGCCAGCACCTTGGCGCCGCCCGCCCGGAGCAAGACCTGGCCGAAGCGATCCGCCAGGCGTGGCAGGCGCGCGGCGACCGCTATTCGGAACTGCGCGCCGGATTACGCGCGGAAACGCTCGCCAGCGGCAAACGGCAATATCCCACGGTGCGCATGTCGCTGGTCGGAGGCTGAGCCACGGGGCCGGTGCCGGCCGCTCTGTCAGGGTTCGGGAAAAACCTGCGCGGCCAGCTCCGCGCCAGCCGCGGTCAGGCTCGCATGGCCGCGGCCGGTTTCGTCGATCGACATCTCGGCCAGGCCGGCCGCCTGCAGCTGCGTCAGCACGCGCCGCAGCACGCTCATCGGCAGGCCGGAACGCTTGGCGATCCGGGCCAGCGACCAGGGGCCGCCGCCGTCGCGGCCGGCCTGGCACAGCACCTGGAGCACCGCGACGATGGCGGGATCGATGTCGGCGTCTTGCATGCTAGCGTCCTTCCTCGCTCTGTTCCCGGCTGCGCGCCAGCAGGTGCTGCGCGATCTTGCCCAGCGTCTGCACGGCGGATTCAATGCCCGGCGACCATTCGCCGCTGTAGTTCAGCCGGATGCAGTGGCGATAGGTCGCGCCCGGCGCAAACATATGCCCCGGCGCCACGGTGATGCGATGCTCCAGCGCGGCGTGATACATCTCCATCGCGTCGATGCCCGCGGGCAGCTGCACCCATAGCACGTAGCCCCCCGCCGGTTGCGAGGTGGTGGTGCCGTCCGGGAAGAACCTGCGCACCGTGGCCGCCATGATGCTGGCCTGCTGCGCATAGGCCTTGCGCACGCGCCGCAGGTGGAAGTCGTAGCCGTCGTTCTTCAGGAACTCGGCGATCGCCAGTTGCGGAATCGCCGGCGTGGTCAGCGTATTGAGGAACTTGAGCCGTTCCACGGCCTCGCGGTAGCGCCCCGGCAGCGCCCAGCCGATGCGGTAGGCATTGGTCAGGGTCTTGGAGAACGAGGAACAATGCAGCACGATGCCGGCCTCGTCATAGGCCTTCAATGAACTGGGATGGGCTTCGCCGTAATAGAGCTCGCCGTAGACGTCGTTCTCGATGACCGGTATGTCCTTCGCGCTCAGCATCGCAACCAGCGCGCGCTTGTTGTCGTCGGGCATCTGGAAGCCCAGCGGGTTCTGGAAGTTGGGCATCACCATGCAGGCGGCCACACCCTTTTCGTCGATCAGCCGCGCCAGCGCATCGATGTCGATGCCCGCGGCGGGATCGGTCGCCACCTCGATGGCGCGCATGCCCAGCCGTTCGATGGCGTGCAGCATGGCGTAGTAGGTCGGTGACTCCACCGCGATGGTATCGCCCGGTTTGGCCACCGCCTGCAGGCACAGGTTGATCGCCTCGGTCGCGCCGATGGTGACGATGACCTCGTTCGGGTCGATGGCGTAGCCGTTCTCGAGATAGCGGCGTGTGATCTGCCGGATCAGCTCGGGGCTGCCGGGCGGCAGGTCGTCCAGCATGGTCCACTTGGCATAGCGGCGCGCGATATTGTTGGCGTACTGGTTGATGCGCTGCCACGGGAACAGCGCGGGATCCGGATAGGGAGAGCCCAGCGGCACGGCCTCGTCCGAGCGGATCGAGCGCAGCGTCGACAGCACCAGCGCGCTGACATCCACCGCCGACGGCTTGGCGCTGGGCCGCGACGGGCGCAGCGCGGCCACCGGCTCGCCCGCCCGTGCGCGCACGAAGTAGCCGGACTGAGGCCGGCTTTCGATGATGCCGCGGCTCTCCAGCAGCACGTAGGCGCGGATCACGGTGGTGATGCTCATGCGGTGGTGCTGGCTGGTCTGCCGCACCGACGGAATGCGCTCGCCGGGCAGCAGTACGCCCTGTTGCACCAGGGCCTCGATCTCCGCAGCCAGCTTTTCGTAGAGTTTCACGCCGCGCTCCCCTTGCTTGCCGTTGCCAGCGGCCCCGGTGCCTGCGCCAGCCGCGCAGCCATCAGCTAAGCCAACGGTGGAGATCATAGTACGGCAGCGGCACGTTTTGCAGGGATCCGGCGCATTGCGGTTCCACCCGCACGAAACCGCAGGCCTGGCCGAGCGCGGACACGGAAGCCGCGCCCTGCTGCGCATTGACCTGCACGAAGCTGTCGCGGCCGCCGAAATTGCCGATCTCGCCCACCCGCCAGAACGCATCGCCGCGGTGCGGGCGCGTGCCGGCCAGCGCCGCCCGGACCCGGCCCACCGGCGGAAACAGCTCGGAGCGCCCTTGCAGGCGCCGCAGCAAGGGCGTCACCAGCAGCGCGAAGGTGGCATAGGCCGCGGCGGGATTGCCGGGCAGGCACACCACCGGCCTGCCACGCAGGCGCCCCACCGTGACCGGCTTGCCGGGCTTCATGTTGACGCCGCGGCAAAGCAGCTCGCCACCGGCGGAAGCCAGCGCCGCCGCCACCAGGTCGCGCTGGCCGACCGAGGCCCCGCCGGTGACCAGCACCAGGTCGGCGGCGCCGGCCAGTTCGCGCAGCATGTCGTGCAGCGCGCGCTCGTCGTCGCGCACGTGGCGGTGGCAGCTCACCACCGCGCCCATCGCCTGCACCAGCGATTCCAGCATGGGGCCGTTGACGTCATGCACCTGGTACACATCGCGCGGCTCGTCGTGCGCCGCGACCTCGTCGCCGCAGGTCAGGATCGCCACCTCGACCAGCCGGCAGACTTCGGCCTCGGCCACGCCCTGCGATGCCAGCGCGGCAATATGGCCGGCATGCAGCAGCGTGCCGGCCGACAGCAGCAGGTCGCCCCGGCGCGCATCCTCGCCCTGGCGGCGGATATGCTGGCCGGGCAGCGGCGCCCGCGCGCACACCATACCCTGGTAAGTCTCGTCGGCATCCTCCAGCGCGACCACGGCATCCGCGCCGGGCGGGATCACGCCGCCGGTGTAGATGCGGATGGCATGGCCGGGCAGCAGCGGCTGCGGCCGGGTGCCGGCATAGACCACCTGCTGCAGCGGCAGGCAGGCATTGGCGCGGCAGTCCGCGCAGCGCACCGCATAGCCATCCATGGCGCTGCGGTCCGCCGCCGGCGTATCGATCACCGCGGCCACGTCGCGGGCCAGCACGCGGCCGGTCAGCAGGCCCAGCCACACGGTCTCGGTCTCGCGCACCGGCTGTGCGCACATCGCGAAGACGGCCTGTGCCTCGTCGAAGTTCATCATGCCGCGGCTCCGCGCGCGCCTTCCATGGAAGCACTGGTGTAGTCGACATAACCGTCCTGCCGGCAGAAGCTGAGCAGGCGCACACCGGCCTGCTCGGCGATGCGGATGGCGAGCGCGGTCGGCGCCGAGATCGTCGCCAGCATCTGGATATTCATGCGCGCCACCTTGCGCACCAGTTCATAGCTGGCGCGGCTGGACAGCAGTACGAAGCCCTCCGCCATGTCCACGCGCTGCATCGCCAGGTGGCCGATCAGCTTGTCCAGGCCATTGTGGCGGCCGACATCCTCGAACACATGGAGGATCTCGCCGCCGGCATCGCACCAGGCCGCGGCATGGACGCCGCCGGTGGCCTGCATCAGCCGCTGGCGCGACGGCAGCGCGGCGACAGCGCGCTCGATCATGGCGCGCGACGGCGTAATCCGGATGGCCGGTTCCGGCATGCGCGCCGGCTCCAGGTCCAGCAGCGCGATGCTTTCGATGCCGCAGACGCCGCAGCCGGTGCGCCCGGCCAGCGCGCGCCGGCGCGCGCGCATGGTGGCGAAGGCGTGCTCGCTGATCTCCATCTGCACCTCGGCGGCGTGCGCATGCATGCGCACCTCGAGATCGTGGATTTCCGCATTGCGCGCGACGATGCCCTCGGTCAGCGAGAAGCCGACCGCAAAGGCCTCGAGGTCCAGCGGCGTGCACATCATCACGGCGTGCGAGATGCCGTTGTACACCAGCGCCACCGGCAGCTCTTCGGCCACGTTGTCGGTGGCCGGCTGCGCCGTGCTGCACTTGTGCCGCACGATGCCGCGCGCTTCAAAGCCGGTGTGTTCGAGCAGTTGGGTGGATTCCATGTGGGGTCTCTTGAAGAAGATCGATGCAGTGCTTTTGCGCGCGGCCGGTTTCTCCCCTCGCCCGCTTGCGCGAGAGGGGCCGGGGGAGAGGGCAGGCACTGGCATACCGACGCGCTGTACTTCGTCGACGCTCCGGCCCTCTCCCCCACCCCTCTCCCGCGCAGCGGGAGAGGGGAGCGTTCACCAGGGGCGTCGGCCGCTTGACAAGTGGTCTTCCGCGGGCGTCGGATCAGCTCGTCGCGGTTTCCTGGTGCCGTGACGGCGTCAGCAGCACCGGCACCGACTTCGACGTGGGCGTACCGCAGCCATCGCCGGTGCTCTCCAGCGGCACCAGCGGATTGGTCTCGGGGTAGTACGCCCCGACGCAGCCCTGCGGGATGTCGTATTCGACCAGCACGAAGTCCTCGACCCGGCGCTGCACGCCATCGTCCCAGACACTGGTGATGTCGACGTGCTGCCCCGCCTCCAGGCCCAGCCGCGCCAGGTCCGCGGCGTTGATGAAAACCACCCGGCGCAGGCCAAACACGCCGCGATAGCGGTCATCCAGGCCATAGATCGTGGTGTTGTACTGGTCGTGCGAGCGCGTGGTCATCATCACCATCAGCCGGTCGCCATACTGCTGGCGCGCACGCTTGATGGGGGTGTCCTTGTCGATGCGGTTGACCAGGAACTGCGCCTTGCCCGATGGCGTATGCCAGACCCGGTGGCACGCCGGCGGCGTCAGGTGGAAGCCGCCCGGCACCGCGACGCGCTCGTTGTAGCTGTCGAAGCCGTCGATCACCTGCTCGATGGCATCGCGGATGCGGGCATAGTCCTGCGCATACCAGAGCCAGTCGATCGTGTCCGAGCCCAGCGTGGCCGCCGCCATGCGCGCGACGATGGCGATCTCCGACAACAGGTGCGGCGATGCCGGCGCGTTCATGCCGAACGAGATATGCACCATGCAGACCGAGTCCTCGACCGTGACGCCCTGCGCCACGCCGTCCTGCTGGTCGATCTCGGTGCGGCCCAGCGTCGGCAGGATCAGGGCTTCCCGGCCGTGCACCAGGTGGCTGCGGTTGAGCTTGGTGGCAATATGCACGGTCAGGTCGCACTGGCGCAGCGCCGCGAAGGTGCGCGGCGTATCCGGCGTGGCGGTGGAGAAATTGCCGCCCAGCCCGACAAAGACCTTGACCTTGCCCGCCAGCATCGCCGAGATCGTATTTACCACGTCATAGCCATGCTGGCGCGGCGGCTCGAAGCCGAAAGCGGCCTGCAGGCGATCGAGGAATTCCGGCTCGGGCTTCTCCTCGATCCCCACCGTGCGGTCGCCCTGCACGTTGGAATGCCCGCGCACCGGCAGCAGCCCCGCACCCGGCCGGCCGATATTGCCGCGCATCATCATCAGGTTGGACAGGATCTGCACCGTCGGCACGGAATGCTTGTGTTGCGTCAGCCCCATGCCCCAGCAGGCGATCACGCGCTTGCCGCGCGCATAGACCTGGGTCAGCGCGTCGATGTCTTCCTGCGACACGCCCGACTCGGCAACGATGTCGGCCCAGCTTTCGGCACGCAGGTCATCGACAAAGTCGCTGAAGCCGACGGTGTGCTCGCCCACGAAATCCACGTCGATCAGCCGCTCGCGGCCGTGACGGATGGCCTCGTCATCCAGTTCGACCAGGCGCTTGGCCATGCCCTTGATCAGCGCAAAATCGCCGCCCAGCCGGGGCTGCACGAACATCGACGCGATCCTGGTGCTGGACCCGGTCAGCATCTCGACCGGGTGCTGCGGGCTGGTGAAGCGCTCCACGCCGCGCTCGCGCAGCGGATTGATCGACACGATGGTGGCGCCGCGCCGCGCGCATTCGCGCAGCTCGCCCAGCATGCGCGGATGGTTGGTGGCCGCGTTGTGGCCGAACAGCAGGATGGTGTCGGCATGCTCGAAGTCATCCAGCACCACGGTGGCCTTGCCCACGCCGATGGTCTGCGGCAGGCCGCGGCTGGTGGCCTCGTGGCACATGTTGGAGCAGTCGGGGAAGTTATTGGTGCCATACGCGCGCACGAACAGCTGGTACAGGAACGCGGCCTCGTTGCTGGCGCGGCCCGAGGTGTAGAACGCGGCCTGGTTCGGATCCGGCAACGCGCGCAGGTGGCGCGCGATCAGCGCAAAGGCCTCGTCCCAGGCGATCGGCCGGTACTTGTCGGTCTGCGCGTCGTAGACCATCGGATGCGTCAGCCGACCGTGCTGCTCCAGCTCATAGTCGGTCTGCGCCATCAGCGACGTCACCGTGTGCTGCGCGAAAAACTCAGGCGTCACGCGCATGCTGGTCGACTCGGCCGCCACCGCCTTGACGCCGTTCTCGCAGAACTCGAAGGTCGAGGCATGCTGCCGGTCCGGCCAGGCACAGCCGGGGCAGTCGAAGCCATCGGCCTGGTTCTGCTTGAACAGCATCTTGTAGTTGCCGCCGGCCACCTTCTCCTTGATCAGGTTGATGGCAACGTACTTCAGCGCACCCCAGCCGGCGGCGGGATGGGTATAGGGGGCGATGTGGCCTGTTTCAGGCTTGGGGGTGCTCATTGGCGTGGTGTCCTGTAACGGGGCGCGGCCCGGCCCGTCCTGTCTTGCGAGGCCAGGACGGCCGGAGCGTTGCGGTGACACCAGAGTAGATTTCCGGCGGCCTGGCCGGTGTGTACAAAGCGGAGGGCGGGCAGGGAGTACAGTTTTGGGCTGTGCACCCCGGCGCCGGCTCCGCCATCGCCATCACTCCATCTTGAGCCCCACCGTCCTTGTCATAGCCTGGTAGGTCGGCCAGGTGCGGCCGATGAACTGCTGCAGCGCTTCACCGGTCAGGGGCGTGTCCTGGCTGCCCAACTGCTCGCGCACATTCCTGACCGCCTCCGATTCGGTGACCGACTGCCGCACCAGCGTGGCGAGCGTCGCGACAATGCCGGCAGGCAGCCCTGCGGGGCCGAGCAGCATGTTGCACTCGGCCAGGTTGCTGAACACGGGGTCCGAGATGCCCTCGTCCGCCCAGGTCGGTATGCCAGGCAACTTGGCCGAGCGCGGCCCCGAGATCACCAGCAGCGGCTTGAGCCCGCCGGACGCCAGTCCGCCCGACATGCCGAGCAGCGAACCGGCGCCGATATCGATATGCCCGGCCAGCAGATCGCCGATCATCGCCCCCGTGCCCTTGTAGTTGATGATATCGAGCTGGGCCCCGGTCAGCTTCTTCAGCTGGGCCACCATCAATTGCCAGCCCGAGCCGATGCCGTAGTTGCCGACGCTGACCGGCCGCTTCTGCGCCAGCGCGATCAGTTCCTTGAAGGTGCTGGCGGGCAGCCCCTTGGTCGCCACCATCACGCCGACGCCGGTACTCATCGACGCGACCGGCGTAAGCTCGCGCGAGGGGTCGATGGGCGGCTTCTTCAGCAGTACCGGCGCTTGCGCCAGCTGGCTGTGCAGGGTGCACAGCAGCGTGCACCCGTCGGGCCTGGCACGGGCCACGGCCTCGGCGGCGATCATGCCGATGCCGCCCGGCTTGTTTTCCACCACCACCGGCACCTTCAGCCTGGCGGAGAAGAATTCGGCGAACGCGCGCGCGGTGCTGTCGTTGGACGAGCCCGGCGCCTGCGCCGCGATGATCCGGATGGGGCGCGAGGGCCAGTCGCTGGCAAGCGCCTGGCGTGGCAGCAGCCAGGGCAGCACAGCCGCCCCCGCCGCAGCGCCGAGCAGTTGGCGCCGGCGCAGGTTGACGGTATCCGCGGGCAAGTCGTTGCCCGGACCAGGTATGGAATGCATGGGTCTTCTCCCGAACGCTTCAAGCCCGCGCCCGCGATGGGCCGCGGGCACCGTGGCCGCGGCAAGGCGCCACGGCCGGCACGGATGGCATGCCGCTACATGCCGATCAGGTCGGCGCGCTGCACCAGGTTCCTGACGATGCGGACCGAGGCGATGTCGATCATCTTGCCCTCGTACTGGACCGCGCCCAGGCCTTGCGACAGCGCTTCGTCATAAGCGCGGATCATGTCGCGGGCACGCGCCACGTCGGCAGCGGCCGGCGAGAAGACATCCTGTGCCAGTTCGACCTGCGACGGATGGATGGCCCACTTGCCGACCATGCCAAGGATCATGGCGCGGCGCGCTTCCTCGCGGAACGCGTCGGGGCTGCGGAAGTCCGCAAACGGACCGTCGACGGCATCGAGCCGGTGGGCGCGCGCGGCGATCGTCAGCCGCTGGCGCTGGTAGTGCCAGATGTCGCCCGGGTAACCTCCGCTGCCGCCGCTGCCGCCAATGTCGCGCATCGACACGCCCTGGCTGGCGGAGTAGTCGCCCATGCCGAAGATCAGGCATTCCAGCCGCGGCGTCGACGCGGCAATGGCCTCGACGTTCATCATGGCTTCCACCTCTTCGATCAGCACGTCGATGCCGATGCGGTGGCGCAGGCCGAGCTTCTTCTCCATCATCGACAGCAGCTTGTCGACAAACTGCACATCGGCCGCCGACATGGCCTTGGGCAGCATGATCACATCGAGATTGCGGCCGGCGCCTTCCACCACTTCGATGATGTCTTCGTAGGCGTATTCGGTGGTCAGGTCGTTGATGCGCACGCAGCGCGTGGTGCGTCCCCAGTCGAGCCCGTTGAGCGCATCGACGATCTTGCGCCGTGCCGGGCGCTTTTCGCTGGGCGCCACGGCGTCTTCAAGGTCGAGGAAGACGAAGTCCACCCCCATGCCGGCGGCCTTGGCCATCATCTTCTCGCTCGAGCCTGGTACGGACAGCTGGCAGCGGCGCAGCCGCTTGATCTTCTCCTGCATGATGTTGTCTCCTGCTTGTTGTACTAGTGTTGAATGTCAGCCATTGCGGCGTGCCCCTACTGCACCACGCCCTGCGCACGCAGCACCGCGATCTCGCCGGCATCGAAGCCGAGGTCGGTGAGGGCGCGATCGGTGTGCTCGCCAATCATCGGCGCCCGCTGCCGTACCCCTCCGGGCGTGGCGCTCATGCGCACCGGACTGCCGGCAATCGTCAGCGCGCGCGCCGCGCCGGGCTGCTCGGCCTCGACCAGCATCCCGCGAATGCGGAAATGCGGATCGTCGAAGATGTCGGCGGCGTCGAACACCGGGCCGAACGGCACCTCGCCGCCCAGCATCCCGGCAAGCGCGCGCTTGGTATGGCGCACGGTCCAGGCGGCGACCGCCTGCTCCACCTCGGCGCGGTGCCGCACGCGCAGCTCGTTGGTGGCAAAGCGCGGATCGTCGGCCCATGGCGGATGGCCCATCCGTGCCACCAGCAGCCGCCAGAAGCGGTCGTTCGGCACCCCCAGGCTGATATAGCCATCGCTGGCCGGGAACAGCCCGAACGGGCACAGCAGCGGGTGGCCGTTGCCCTCGGGGCCCGGCGCCTGCGCCGAGGCGCTGTACTGGAACACCATGCGTTCGCACACCGCCAGCACCGCATCGACCATGGCCACATCGACGAACTGGCCGCGACCGGTGCGCTGTGCATGCCAGCACGCCGCCGCGATGCCGTAGGCCAGGAACATGGCGGGAACGATATCGCCGACGCCCGGGCCGATCTTGGTCGGCGCGCCGCCGCGCTGCGGGCCGGTAATCCCCATGATGCCGCCCATGGCCTGCGCGACGGGATCGTAGGCGGGCCAGCCGGCGTAGGCGCTCTCGCCGCTGCGCGGATCGCCGAAGCCGCGCAGCGCCGCATACACCAGCTTCGGGTTTTCTTCGGCGAGCCGTTCATAGCCCAGCCCGAAGCGCTCCATCACGCCGGCGCGGTAGTTCTCGACCAGCACGTCGGCGCCGCGCACCAGCCGCAGCAGGGTCTCGCGCCCGGCCGGCTGCTTCAGGTCCAGCACCAGCGACTCCTTGTTGCGGTTGATGGAGCCAAAGTAGCCGCCAAAGCCGCCGGACTCCATCCGCAACGCGCCCTCGAGATGCGGGCCGTTGCGCCGGGTCTGGTCGCCGCCGGGCGGCTCGATCTTGATCACGCGCGCGCCCTGGTCGGCGAGCATCATCGAGCAATAGGGGCCGGCCAGCATCTGGGTCAGGTCGAGCACCACCATGCCGTCGAGCGCGCCCCTGGCGTGGCCATCCGCGCTCATCGCCCGCCCCAGTGGCTGTTGCGCTTGACCAGCGCGGTGCGCTCCGCCTGTACGCACAGCTTGTCGTCCTGGTTCACGCCGTAGTGGCGGAAGCGGACGATGCCGGCATCCTCGCGCTCGCCGTCTTCCTTGCCCAGCACCTCGGTGAAGGCGTAGAGCGTGTCGCCGTGGAAAACCGGATGCGACAGGCGGATCTTGTCCAGCGTCAGTTCCTGCAGGCACTGCTCGGCGGTGTCCTGCGCCGCAAGCCCGAGCACCATCGACAGGTTGATCCCGCCGAAGACCACCCGCTGCGCGAAGATGCCGCCGGCGGCGCGCCGCATCGCGTCTTCGTTGAAGTGCCCTTCGGCCGTGTTCATGACCATGTTGGTCAGCATCACGTTGTCCATCTCGGTCACGGTCTTGCCGCGCGCATGGCGGATCAGCATGCCGGGCTCGAAGTGCTCGAAATACCCGTCGGGGCTGGTGAGTGCGCAGAGTTTCATGCCGCCTCCTTCGACTGCCGGACCTGCCCGCCGAAGGCACGGCCGGCGATCATGCCCTCGACCTCGGACTTGCCGAGCAGGCTGTTGGCGATGATGCGTTGCTGGATCTCGGAAGTGCCTTCGAAGATCTTGGTAAGGCGCGCGTCGCGCCAGTAGCGCTCGACCGGGAACAGCTTGGTATAGCCCGCGCCGCCGAAGATCTGCAGCGCCTGCGAGGTCACGCGCTCCGCCATCTCCGAGGCGAAGTACTTCACCATCGACGCCTCCTTGTCGCAGCGGCGCCCGCTGTCGATTTCGTTGCAGACGAAATAGAGCAACTGGCGCGCGGCCTCGATCTCGGTCGCCATGGTGGCGATCTTGAAGCGGATCGCCTGGTATTCCGCGATCGGCATGCCGAACTGGCGGCGCTCCAGCGAATAGGCGATCGCGTCTTCCAGCGCGCCCTGCGCCAGGCCGATGGCGCGGGCGGCGGTGTGCGCGCGGGCGCCCTCCAGACCTTTGGCCATCAGCAAGAAGGCCTTGCCTTCCGGCCCCATCAGGTTGCGTCTGGGCACGCGCACGCCCTCGAGCGCCAGCTCGAAGGTCTTCCAGCCGAAATACCCGATCTTGGGGATCGGCGAGCCGGTCATGCCCGGCGGAAAGCCGCCGCGCTGCTTCTCGATCATGAAGCACGAAATGCCTTCCCAGCGCTTGTCGGGCGACGGCGGCGCCGAGGTCCGCGCGAACACGATCAGGTAGTCGGCGCCATCGGCAAAGGTGCACCAGTACTTGTTGCCGGTCAGCACCCATTCATCGCCGTCCAGCACGGCGCGGCACGAGATCGACGCCAGGTCGGAGCCGGTATCCGGCTCGGACAGCGCGCTGGCATTGAGGAAGTCGCCGCGCACCACGCGCGGCAGGTATTCGCGCCGCATGTCCTCGGGCATCGACTTCATGATCCAGCCGCCCTGCGCACGCGCCACGATCGACGCCACCGACATCCAGCCGCGCGACAGCTGCTCGCAGATCAGGCAATACTCGAAGATGCCCAGGCCCAGGCCGCCGTACTCCTCCGGGATGGTGATGCCGAAGTAGCCCATCTCGGCCATCTTGTCGCGCAGCGACATCGGGATCTCCGCATCCGGGCCGTCCAGCGCGTTGGCCACCGGCAGCACCTCTTTCATCGTGAACTCGCGCGCTGCATCGCGGACCATGCAACGCGCTTCCGTCATGTACCCCAGACCGTCTCCTGACATGCTTATCCCCTCATCCTGACCAGATTGGTACGCTTGAATTCGATCACTGCATCGCCCTGCTGATTGCTGCCCCGCGTGTGCCACGTGACGATGCCGTAGCCGGGGCGGTTGCTCGCCGGCCGCCGCGACACCACCACCGAGCTGGCATAGAGCGTCTCGCCGGGGTAGACCGGCCGCAGGTAGGCCAACTCGTCGACCCCGAGAAAGGGACCGCCGCCCTCGGACAGGTCTTCCACCGACAGTCCGAACACGGTGTTGAACACCAGCAGCGGATTGACCGGCACGCCCGGGTGGCCGTTGGCGCGCGCCACCGCTTCGTTGGTGTATTGCGGGTTGTAGTGCAGCGTCAGCACCGAGAACATGGTGTTGTCCGCCGCGGTGACGGTACGGCCCCAGTGATGGTCGAAGCGCCGGCCCGGCTCGAAGTCTTCGTAGCGGTTGCCGCGGGCGCGCAGCCTGGCCTCGGCCTTCAGGCGGGCGACAACGGGGTCAGCGGGGACCTCGGCGATGCGCTCGGTGGCGGGATGGGTGGTTGTCATTGCATGGCCTCAAACAAGGGTTCGACGGAAGGAAGCCGGTCCAGCGTGTCGACCACCGACACCAGCTTCGCGAACTTGGCCGCGCCGATGCGCGGCACGACGATGGCCTGCGCCTTGTCGACCAGGCGCCGCCACTGCATGGCAAGGTCCGCGGCCGGCACCGCGACGTTGGCCTGCGCGCGCAGCGTGCGGCCGTCGCGGGTCAAAATCTCGACCGTGGCATCGTTGCGGTCCGGACCAGGCACCACCTGCAGCGCAATCCGCTGCCGGGCCCTGACATAGCGCGGCGCGAGCGCGGTCTCGGGCGAGTACAGCGCGAGCGACGCCGTGGGCGCGCCGTCCATCGCCAGCGCCGCCAGATGCTGGATCGCGAACTTGATCTCCAGGCCGGTCTGCGGGTTGGCGATATCGCACACGCCGCGATGCGGGCCGGAGACGAAGATGGTCATCGACTCGAGCGCGTCGAGGTCGATACGGTGCTCGCGGCAGGCCTGGCGCACGGCTTCGATGGTGGAGTGCGTGAGGTAGCAGGACGCATGGAACTTGAACAGGGTGCGTTCGATCGCCATGCCCGCGCGACGCTCGAACGTGGCCGGGAACGCCGGCGCGGCGGGCGCCTGGGTGCGGCCGAAGCCCTGCTCGCACTCGATGCCACTGGCATTGGCCGTGAAGCCGCGCGCGGCCAGGCGGGCCGCGATCACGCCGTTCATGGCGGCCTTGCCCGCGTGCAGCGGCTTGGCCATGGTGCCGAACATGCATTTGAGCCCGGCAGCCTGCGTCGCGGCGAGTCCGAGCGCATGGGCAGTACGGACCGGGTCGAGGCCCCCCAGCCGCGCGCAGGCGGCGGCGGCGCCCAGCGTGCCGGTGGTGCCGGTCGGGTGCAGGCCGAGGCGATACTGCTCCTCGCCCACCACTTCGCCGATCCGGCTTTCGACTTCATGGCCCAGGATCAGCGCACGCAGCAGTTCCTTGCCGCTGGCGCCGGCCACCTGGGCCACCGCCAGCGCCGCGGGCGCCACCGGCACGGTCGGGTGTCCGCGCATCGCCGAAGCAACGTCATCGAAGTCGAGCGCGTGTCCCGCGGCGCCGTTGATCAGCGCGGCCTGGGCGGGTTCGGCCCGCAGCGGGCTGCCCACCAGCGCGCATGGCAAGTCGCGCAGGCCGGCATATTCAGCGACGAGCATTTCGACCAGCGGCTCGCGCGCGGCGGCGAGCGTTACCGCGATCCAGTCGAGCATGGCATGGCGTGCCCAGGCGAAGGCCGGCGCGCCGAGCTCGGCGTCGTCGACCGTGCTGGTCCAGTCGGCCAGCGCCCGGGTGAAGCCGGTGCGGGCCGACGTGTTGTCGAAGGTATGGTCAGGTTCCACCGGAAGCATCGCCGCATCGGCCGGCGCCATGTTGTTGTCGATGGACCCAGTATTGGCGAAGGCGGGCCGGCGCGGCATCACATATGTGATGAATGCCGGCCGCTGACATCCATCACATATGTGATGGATGGGCGGGCTTCCAGGACCGAAACTTTCGTCCGTGGCCATGCGCGGCGCCGATCCCGCGCATGGCCGCCCTATCCAGACTTCGTCAACCTTTCGCGTCTGCCATCGCTCATGACCATGACCACGCCCGTCCCCCGCCGCTCCGTGCTGTATGTGCCTGCCACCAACACCCGCGCCATCGAGAAAGCCCGCCACCTGCCCTGCGACGCCATCGTGTTCGACCTGGAAGACGCCGTGGCCCCGGCGATGAAAGCCGAGGCCAGGGATAACCTGGCCAGCGCGTTTGCCGCGCAGCCGTTCGCAGCGCATGAAACGGTGATTCGTGTCAACGCGCTGGCAACCGCCGAGTTCGATGCCGACCTGCGCGTGGCCGCCACCTGCGGCGCTGATGCCATCCTGCTGCCGAAGGTCGCTACCGGTGCGGACCTGGAGCGCTTCGCCGCGGCCATCGGCGGCATCGCCGATGGGCCGGCGCCAAGGCTATGGGCCATGATCGAAACCGCTGCAGCGATCCACCATATCGACGGCATCCTGCAAGCCGGCCGGCGCCGGCAGGTGCGACTCGACTGCCTGGTGGTGGGCACCAATGACCTGGCCAGGGAAACCGGCGTTTATCCGGGCGACCATCGCGCCTACCTGCTGCCCTGGTTGATGTCGGTGGTGCTGGCGGCAAAGCGCCATGGCGTGGACGTGCTCGACGGTGTGTGGAATGACTTCGGCGATCGAGCCGGCTTCGACCATGAAGTCCTGCAATCCGTCAGGATGGGCTTTGACGGCAAGACACTGATCCACCCGTCGCAGGTCGATCCGGCCAATGCAGCGTTCACGCCGTCGGGCGCCGCCGCGGCCGAGGCGCAGGCGATCGTCGCGGCCTTCGCGCGGCCCGAGCATGCCGCCGCGGGCGTAATCAACCTGGAGGGACGCATGGTCGAGCGCCTGCACCTGGAACAGGCCACGCGACTGCTGGCACGGTTCGACGTCATCCGGGCGCTCGGGGAACGGCCCGGCCGCTGAACGCGCGCGCCAGCGCTCAGCAATCCTGCGCCACGGCCAGCACCGCGGCCAGCAGCTTCTTGCGGCGCGCGTGCAGGCGTGCCACCGGGCCGCCGGTGCCGATGCCCAGCCACTGTCCGCGGATGGGTGTGGCCATCAGCGTGGCAATCACGCCGGCCCCCGGCGTGGCCAGGCTGGCCGATTCGTAGTAGCCCTGGCGACGCGCCAGCTCGACTTCGCGCAGGATCTCGGCGGGCCGTGCCGGGGCCTCGCCGGCGGCCGCCTCGGCGTTGTAGCGGCGCAGCAGGCGTCCGATCTGCTCGTCGTCCATGCGGCTCATCAGCATGATGCCGATCGCGGTGCGATGCATCGGCCGGACGATGCCCGACGCAACCGACAGACGCAGCGCATGGCTGGATTCGATCACGGACAGGTATTGCAGCATGTTGCCGCTCTGGCGGCCCAGTAGCACGGTTTCGCCGGTTTCGCTCGACAGGCGGCGCATGGCGTCGTGCACCGATGCGCCGGCGCCTTGCCTGCGCGTGGTCCAGCCGCACAGGAAGGCGACCCGCACCGACGGGCAATAGGTGCGCAAC
Source organism: Cupriavidus phytorum (assembly GCF_003254285.1). Taxonomy (NCBI): domain Bacteria; kingdom Pseudomonadati; phylum Pseudomonadota; class Betaproteobacteria; order Burkholderiales; family Burkholderiaceae; genus Cupriavidus; species Cupriavidus phytorum. The sequence continues at coordinate 512,816 of NZ_QKZN01000001.1, read as the reverse complement.
TGCGCATCGAACTCCATGTAGCCGCGCGCGACCATGGTCCGCAGCAGCATCGAGACACTGGACTGCGGGATGCCGAGGCGCTCGGCGATCTCGCCGACGCGCAGCGGCCGGCGCACGCGCTCGAACAGTTCCAGCAGGTCGAACACGCGATTTGCCGACTTGACCATGCCGCTGTCCATAGCCGTCCCTCCCTGGCGCGCGCCTGGTCGGCGCTGCATTGCCGTGCCTGGACTGTCCGGCGTCGCTCAGGTGCTTGCCGTTGCAGCCCACCTCCCCAACATCGCCATGGCGATGGGTCTTCTACAGCAACCACTCCCCGATCATCCGCAGGATTTCCGCCCTGACGGCCGCCGGATCCATCGAGGCCCGGTTCAGGCGATGCACGGAGATACCGCGCAGCAGGCTCATCAGGATGAAGGCCGCGGATTTTGCATCGACGTCCGCGCGGATCTGCCCCAGGGCCTTGGCCTCGTTGAGCTTGTACTCGACGTAGGCCATGTTTTTTTCATTGTAGTCGTGGACAAAGCCATGCAGCGGCGAGTCGGCCACGGACGAGTCCAGCACGATGAAGAACATCGCCCGGATACTGTTGACCGCACTTTCCGGGCGCTGGGTGTAGGCATCCACCAGCGAATAGATGCCATGAATGCCGCTGGTGTCGCTGCCATCCTTCTTGCGCTGGGCATTGAATTCACGCGACAACTGTTCCAGGCACTCCGCCAGCAGCTTTTCCTTGGAGCCGAAATGGGTGTGCGCCAGGCCGCGGCTATAGCCGGCCTTGGTGCCGACTTCATTCATGGTCAGCCCCGCCAGGCCCTTCTCGGAAATCAGCTCGATAGCGGCCTGCACCATGCGGCCGACGGACTCTTCACGCCGTTGCTCCTGGGTGCGACTGGATTGCTGCTTCATAGGTGGTGAATGTGATGCCGCCTGCGAATATTGGTGGTGTCGTCCTGCTTCGCGTCGAGCAAAGATCCTGGGGGTTCAACGCGAAGTCGTGCCGTACCAGATTGTACCGAAGGCAAATATCCGCTTTCCAGGGAGCGCTGCCTCGCCGCGGCGCAGGACACGCCGGCCTCTGCGTTCGCAAATTGCCGGCACAGCCGTGCGTGCCTGGCGGCTCAGGCAGGCTGGATATTGGCCTTTTCCGCCACCCGCTTGAAGCGCAGGTATTCCGCGCGCTGGAATTCGCCCAGGTCGCCAAGCGCCTTGTTCAGGAAAGTCCCGGCGCGCTTGGCCTGGTAGGCCTTTGCCTCCTCGGTCTTCTGCGCCGCGGAGATGGCTGCGGCAAGCTCGTTGAGCTTGTCCTGCGGGGTGCCGGCCTTCATCGAGAAAGACGACCACACGTAGGACTCGAAGTCGGTGTAGCCCAGTTCCTTCATGGTCGGGACATTGGGCAACAGCTTGTCGCGCACCCCGCCGGTGATGGCAAGCACGCGCAGCTTCTTGCCCTTTTCCATGGGCGCGATGCCGGTGATATCGTTCAGGCCGATGTCGAGCCGGTTGCCGATCACGTCCGTCACCATCGGCGCGCCGCCCTTGTAGGGCACCGGCGTGGTCTTGATGCCCGTCGCCTGCGCCAGCCACTCGCCCACCAGCCGGTAGCCTTCGGAATAATTGCCCACCGAGATCGGCTTGCCGGTGGCCTTGTAGCGGGCCACCACATCGGCAATGGTGTGGTACGGCGAATCGTTGCCGGCCACGAAAGCCGCGGCCGAGATAGCCAGGCCGTGCAGCGGCACCAGGTCCTTGAACGGGTCGTAACCGAGGTTCTTCACCATCACCGGGTTGACCGCGATCAGCGAGTTGCTGCCGAGCAGGATGGTATTGCCGTCAGCCGGTTCCGCCAGCACGGTGCGCACGGCGATAAGGCCGCTGGCGCCCGGCTTGTTCTCGACCACGATCGCGCGGCCCAAGGCCTTGCCGATCTGCTCCGCGTAGAAGCGCGCGCCCTCGTCCGAGCCACTGCCCGCCGTGAACGGCACGATCACGCGAATCGCCTTGCCCTGCGCCCGCGCGATGCCGGGTAATGCCAGCGTTGCCGCGCCCGCCAGCAGGGTGGCGCCGAATTGTCTGCGTTGCATGTCTTTGTCTCCGTTTATCGATTGTGGTGGCCTGCCCCTGCAGGCGATCAGTCTTCAAAGACCGGGGGCCGTCGCTCGGCCATGGCCTTCACCCCCTCGGCAAGGTCCGGCCCGGCAAAGTGGACCGCCTGCTCCGCGCTTTCGCGCGAGATGGCATTGCGGATATGGCTGAGCGAGTCGGCCTTCAAGGTCTGGCGGGTCGACTGCAGTGCCCGCGGCGACGAAGTGGCCAGTTCCCGCGCCAGCGCCAGCGCGGCGCCGCGCACCTCGGCCCTGGGTACGATGAAGTCCACCAGCCCCAACTCATGGGCGCGTGCGCCGTCGACGCGGGCGCCGGTGTAAAGCATCCACGCCGCCATCTGCTTGCCGATCAGCGCGGGCAGCGTGTACGAGAGCGCAAACCCGGGATGAAAGCCGAGACGGTTGAAGTTCGCGGAAAAGCGCGCCTCGGTGCACGACACGCGAAAATCCGCCGCCAGCGCCAGGCCCAGCCCGCCACCGACTGCCGGCCCCTCGATCGCCGCCACGATCGGCTTGCCGAAGCTGAAGATGCGCAAGGCCTCGAGATAGATCGGATTGATGCGCGAGGCGCTGCGCGGCGCCGCGGCACCGTCGCGCCGCGAAAAGTCCGCGCCCGCGCAAAACGCACTGCCGCCCGCTTGCAGCAGCACCGCGCGGCAGGTCTTGTCGCCCTGCAGCCGGTCCAGCTCATCGGCTATCCGGGCAATCATGTCCACATCGAAGAAATTGTGCGGCGGGCGGTTCAGCTCGAGGATGGCGACATGGCCGTCGCGCCGGCTCAGGATGACTTGGTCCGTGGTGTCAGGCATGGGTGGCGTTCCTTTCTGCTTGCATCGATCCGGCGTGCCCGTCAGCCCCGCCAGCCGCGCCAACTGCGGACGGCAAGGTGCGCGCCGTCAGGTTCGGCCAGAACTGATCGGACCCTGCCTGGATGAAGGCCTGGCCCAGGCGCTCGGCCCATTCGGTGCTGGTGCCGGCCTCGGCGCGCCAGGCCCACAGGCGACGGGTGGCGAAGTTCAGCGGGTATTCGTAGGTAAAGCCAATCGCGCCATGGACCTGGTGCGCGATCGAGGCGCCGGTGCGCACCGCGTCGCTGGCCGTCACCTTGGCGACCGCGGCGCTGAATTCCGCCTGCGGCGCGCTGTGCTGGTGGATCGCTGGCAGGTCGCGCAGTGCCGTTGTGGCCGCCGCATAACTGCAGGCCACTTCGCCGGCCAGCACCGCCAGTTGCTGCTGGATTGCCTGGTTCTTGCCGATGGGCTTGCCAAACTGCACGCGGTCCTTCGCATATTGCACCGCCAGGTCCAGCGCGTAGTCCAGTGCGCCGGTCAGCTGCGCCGCGGTGGTGGCGGCGTAGCACACTTCCAGCGGCCGGCTCAGGCCCGCAATGCCGGCAGCCAGCGCATGAGAAACCACGGCCTGATCCAGCACCACCGTATCGGCCGGCAGCGATGCGGCATCGGCCTTGGGCTCGATCCGCACGCCGGATTCCCTGGCATCCACCAGCGCAATGCAGCCAGCCGTCTCGACCACCAGCCAGTGCGCGTGGCGAGCCCACTTCACGGCGGTCATCGTGCCGGACAGGGTGGCCGGCTTGCCGGCTTCATGGCTGCTCAATTCCAATGACCGGGTCTGCGCCCCCGCGGCAAGCGCGAACACGCTGTCGGCCGCCAGGTCCAGCCCGCAGCGCGATGCCATGTACTGTCCCACCACGGCCTGTGCCAGCGGTACCGGCGCCTGCGTGTAGCCGACCTGGTAGAACAGCGGCAGGGCCTCGGGCCAGGACGCCTCGATCCCGCCATGCGCCTCGCGGCACAGGATCTTGGTCATGCCGCTTTCAGCGATGGTTTGCCACAGCGCGCCGGCGAATGCGCCGGCCTCGACCGCCGTCAGCAGTTCGCGGCTCACCTCGTTGGCCAGCAGTCGCCTGACGGTTTCTTCAATCATGTTGTCGCTCATCGCAGCCCCAGTCCTTTCGCAATAATCCCGCGCAAAATCTCTCTCGTGCCCCCGCGCAGCGAGAACGACGGCGCCGCCAGCGTTACCAGGTTCAGCACCTGGTCAAACTCGCTGCCGTCGCCCAGCCGGTCAGGGAATACTTCATAGGCGATATCGGGCAGCGACTGCTCCAGCAGCGCGCCCTGGTCCTTGACGATGGAGGCGGCCAGCGACGGGTCCTGGCCCTCGGCCAGCATCAGCGCGATGCCCTGCGACATCTGGCGCAGGGTGGCGTAACGCGCGATCACCTTGCCAAGCGCCACCGCCTGCTGGCGGTTGCCGGCATCGGCGGCATCGAGCATCTCCAGCAACAGCTGCGTGCTGCTCAGGAAGCGCTCCGCGCCGGAGCGCTCGTACTTCAGCTCGTTGATGACCTGGCTCCAGCCCTTGCCTTCTTCGCCGACAAGGTGGTCGTCGGGGACAAAGACATCGTCCAGAATCACCTCGTTGAAGATGCGCGTGCCCAGTTGCGACACGATCGGGCGCACGGTCACGCCCGGCCGGTCCATCTCGATGAAGATCTGGCTCATGCCGGCGTGGCGGTCATCGCCGCGCTCGCTGGTACGCACCAGCGCCACCATGTAGTGCGCATGGTGGGCGCCCGAGGTCCAGACCTTGCGGCCGTTGATCTTCCAGCCGCCTTCCACCTTGGTGCCGCGCGTGCGGATCGAAGCCAGGTCGGAACCCGAGTCCGGCTCGCTCATGCCGATGCAGATAAAGGCCTCGCCGCGGCGGATCTGCGGAATGATCTTAGGCGCCAGCTGGTCGCGGCTGTAGCGGATCAGCAGGGGCCCCATCTGCCGGTCCGCGGCCCAGTGCGCGCCCATCGGCGCGCCCACGGCCAGCAGTTCTTCTAGCATCACATAGCGCTCCAGCATGCTCTTGCCGCCGCCGCCGACCTCGGTCGGCCAGGTCATGCCGAGCCAGCCCTTCTCGCCCATTTTTTTCGAGAATGCGGGGTCCCGCCCGGCCCAGTTGTGCGCCCGCTCGACGCGGGAATACCGGGTCATGTGCTCCCTGGCAAATGCCCTGGCTTCCTCGCGCAGCGTCTCGCATTCCGGCGGCAAGTCGCCTACCGCGATGTGCAACGTATCTATGTTTATCCTTATTTGCTTGCGAACAAGCAACACTCTATAGTCAATGCATCGAATCCGCTCTAGGTAATTACGAGGAGAAGCCAGTCCACCATGAAAGCAAGCGACACGACCGACCCGACGCAACCTCACGCCACGGTTCCGCGCGGCCCTCTTGCCGGTATCCGCGTGCTGGACCTGACCGCCGTGGTGCTGGGTCCGGTCGCGACCCAGGTGCTGGCGGACTATGGCGCCGAAGTAATCAAGGTTGAGCCGCCCGAGGGCGACCTGATGCGTGCCAACGGTGTCAGCCGCACGCCCGGCATGAGTTCGACCTTCATGAATATCAACCGCAACAAGAGTTCGGTCTGCATCGACCTGAAGACGGAGCAGGGCAAGGCGCAGCTGCGCCAGCTGATTGCCCGCTGCGACGTGCTGGTGCACAACATCCGCGTCAAGGCGATCCAGCGGCTCGGCTTTGACTACGATGCGGTGGCACAAATCAACCCTGGCATCGTCTACTGCGCCGCCACCGGTTTTGGCGAGGGCGGCGCCTTTGCCGGCCAGCCCGCGTTCGACGACATCATCCAGGGGGCTTGCGGCCTGGCCCATCTGGTGGGCCACGAGAGCGGCGTACCCGACTATCCGCCCACGCTATTGGCCGACAAGATCGCCGGCCTGGCCACGGCCAACGCCATCCTCGGCGCACTGGTGCACAAGGCCCGCACCGGCGAAGGCCAGTACGTGGAAGTGCCGATGTTCGAGACCATGGTCGCCTTTACCATGACCGAACACCTGGGCGGCCATGGTTTCCACCCGCCCATCGGCGATGCCGGCTATGCGCGCCTGCTCAAGGGCGGGCGCAAGCCTTCGCCGACACGGGATGGCTATATTGCCGTGCTGCCCTACACGGAGCAGCACTGGAAGGCCTTCTTCCACCGCTTCGGGCGTGGCGAGTTCATCGACCAGTTCAATATCAGCAGCCGCATCGAGCGCAACAAGAACATCCAGGCAATCTACGCAGAGTTGCGCAAGATCACCGCGCAATACACCACCAGGGAAATGATGGACGTTTGCCGGGAAATGGACATCCCGGTCGCGGAGATGTATTCGATCCACACCATCCAGAACCATCCGCAGGTGCAGAGCACAGGCTTGTTCCAGACCATGGCGCACCCGACCGAAGGCGAAGTGGTGACGACCCGCCCGACGGCGCTTTTCTCGAAAACCCCTGCGTCAATCTATAAGCCCGCGCCTAACCTGGGCGAGGATACCGAGCGTATCCTGAATCCCGCGCCGTGACGCGATGGGGGGTATCCGACACCGCTATTTCTGTACCTGCCTGATCGCGCGCTCGCGCGACGCCTGCATGTCCTGCATCAGCCGGTACGCCGCGTAGTACTTGAAGATGTTGCGCACATAGGTGGTGGTCTCGATGCCGATCTTCTCCGCCACCACGATCTCGACGTTGTTGAACCACTTGTCGGGATCCAGTCCGCGCGCCGCCGCTTCCTTGCGCATCTTGGCGATATTGCCCGGCCCGGCGTTATAGCTGGCAAAGGCGAACAGCGGCCGGTTCGCTTCCGAGAAATGCGCGTCGGGGAAGTACTTCGTCATCAGCCGGTCCATGTACTTGGCGCCGGCGTGGACGTTGGCCTCGGCCATCCGGATATTGCCGACATTCAATTCCTTGCCGGTGGCCGGCATGATCTGCATGATGCCGACCGCGCCGACATGGCTGCGCGCCTCCTGGTTCAGCTGGGATTCCTGGAAACCCTGCGCGGCCAGCATCAGCGGGTCGAAGCCATAGTCCTTGCCGTACTTCTCGAAGAAGGCGATGGTCTGCTGGAAGCGCTTGTACTCGGCATCGTCGGTATTGTTCTTGATCTGCTTGATGCGCAGCATGGTCTGCTTCAGCCGGTACTCCGCTCCGCCCTGCTTCTTGACGAAATTGACGTAGAAGTCTTCGATTGCCTGCCGCAGTTGCGGGCTGTTCTTGCGGTAGGCCCAGCCGGTATAGCTACCTTCGCGCACGGCCAGGTCTTCGCGCACCTTGATGTTTGGCAGGATCTGCGCCCAGGTCGCGGCCTTCCAGTCATCGACCACCAGGATCTGCAGCACGCCCGCGTTGAGCATCTCGAGCGCGTCTTCGTCCTCGAGCGCGTCGGGCAGCATGACCAGCTTGATCGGCGCCTTGCCGGCGCGGCGCAGGCCGTCGTTCAGCACGGTCAGGCTTTCGAAATAGCTGCTGGCGCGACGTACATGCACGGTCTTTCCGGCGAGATCGTCGAGGCGCTGCAACGGCGGCGCCTTTGGCCCCGTGACCACCAGCTCGCGCACCGGCTTGCGGTCGCGCGGCGCGGTGAAGTCCACCTGCTTCAGCCGGCTTTCGGTCTCGGTGAGGTTGCCGGCGGCGATATCGCCAAGCCCCGCCATCAGGTCTGGAAGCAGCCGGTCGCGCGTGGTCGGGATGATGACGATGGTCAGCGGGCGCTTGCCGAGCTGGTCGCCGTATTTCTTGTTCAGGTAGCGCTCGAAGTCACGCACCAGCTCGGCGGTCAGTCCGCGCTCGCGGCCCTTGTCGCTGAAGTAAAGCGTGCGGCTGTACGGCACCAGCACGCGAATGACGCGGCTCTCGAGCATCACGCCGAAGTCGCCGGTACGGGGCTTGTTGGCAAGGTTCAGGCCGCGTGGCTTGGCGGGAGTGGCCTGCCCCGTCGCGGCGGTAGCGGCCGGGGACGACGCTGGCGGATTTGGCGATGGCGGAGCTTGCGGGGCTGCGGCAGAGGGTCCGCAAAGGCTGAGCGCGCCCATCAGGCCGTACAGAAGAAGGCCTGCCAGCCAACGAGAAGGGCGGACAGCGGACATGGCGGGATCGCAAGCCGCGCAAGCAAGCGCGCGGTTTGCCCATATGGAGTCTAGGCACGAAATAGGGAGTTGCAAGCGGGCACTTGCAAGGGCGCCTCGCTTCCGTCGCCTTGCACCCGCGGCTTCCGTTTTCCGACACCGGCACCGACACCGGCATGGCGCATCAACTACTATGACTGCATCGGCCCAGGTTATTCCCTGCTCACCCCATCCATCTCACTGCCCATGCAAGAGCGCGATCCGGCAACAGTATTTGCACCCTTCAACGTCACCGTGCGCGACGGTCGCGAGCTCCTGGTGCGGGAAATCGGCGAACGTGACAAGGCCGGCCTGCTGGCCGCGTTCAACCAGCTGTCCGCCGATGCGCGGTATACCCGCTTCATGGCGGCCATGCGGCAACTGCCGGAGGCAATGCTGGAGCAGGCGACGCATCCGTCGCCGGAGCACGAGTTTGCCCTGGTGGCGATCGCCACCGAGAACGACGCGCCTGCCATCGTCGGCGGTGCCCGCTATGCTGCCGCACCGGGCAGCGACGCTTGCGAGTTCGCCGTGACAGTCAGCGACGACTGGCATGGGCTCGGCCTCGCCAGCCAGTTGCTGCGGGTGCTGATCGATGTTGCCACGCGCCGCGGCTATCGGCGCATGGACGGTTATGTGCTGTCGTCGAATACCGCCATGCGACGCCTGGCGAAGCGGTTGGGATTTGCCGACACACCGTGCCCCGACGACGCCACGCTACGCGTCGTCACGCTGGCGTTGCAGGCCAGCGGGCAATAGCTGGCGCGGGCGCCCGGTCACAGGCGGCGCTCAGGCCATGATGTTGACGCCTCCATCGACATACAGGGTTTCGCCTGACAATCGCCTGGCATACGGCGTGGCCAGGAACGCGCAGGTGTAGCCGACGTCCATGATATCGACCAGCTCACCGAGCGGCGCGCGCTGCACCGCGTCGGCGAGCATCAGGTCGAAATCCTTCAGGCCCGATGCCGCGCGGGTCTGGAGCGGCCCGGGCGAGATCGCATGCACGCGGATGCCCTGCGGGCCAAGCTCGTACGCCAGGTAGCGCGACACCGCTTCGAGCGCGGCTTTCACGGGACCCATGACGTTATAGTTCGGCACCACCTTGTTGGCGCCGTGATAGCTCATGGTGAACATCGTGCCGCCATCGCGCATCAGCGGCGCCGCCAGGCGGGCCATGCGTATGAAGGAGTGGCAGGATACGTCCATGGCCCGGGCGAAGCCTTCCGCCGAACAATTGAGCAGGCCGCCCTGCAGGTCGTCCTTCGGGGCCCAGGCCACCGAATGCACCAGGATATCGAGCTTTCCCCACTGGTCCCGGATCCGCGTGAACAGCGCATCCATTTCGGCCTCGCTGGTCACGTCCAGCGGCAGGAAGATCGGGGCGGAAAGCTCCTGTGCCACCGGTTCGACATATTGCCGGGCCTTTTCGCCGGCATAGGTGATGGCAACTTCCGCACCCAGTTCGTGGAAGGCCCGGGCGCAACCGTAGGCAATGGAATCCGTGTTCGCAATGCCGCAGACGAGTGCCCTGGTATTGGCGAGAATCGGCGGTCTGTTCCCGGGTGTCATGTCGCGTCCCCTGAAGGTTCATTGCTGACGCGGCGCCCATCGCGCCGTGTCGGTCCACTGCTCTGCCGGTTCGGAGGTCATGGCGCGGGCGTCGCGATGATCTCCCGGGTATGCCGGGCGATCATCAACTCCTCGTCGGTCGGGATGACCCAGACGGGTACCCTGCCCGATACCTCGCTGATCTTCGGGCCGTTACGTGCATTGGCCGCGGCATCGATGCTTACGCCCAGCCATGCCGCCTGCCGGCACACGCGCTCGCGCACCGGTGCCGCATGCTCGCCGATGCCCGCGGTAAATACCAGCGCGTCCAGTCCTTGCGCGGCCGCGGCGAGCGAGCCAAGCTCGCGCGCGATGCGGTACGTGTACACCTCGACCGCAAAGCGGGCACGCGCGTCGTCGCTGGCGAGCAGTGCGCGCATATCGCTCGACACGCCGGACATGCCGAGCAACCCCGACTTGCGGTAGATCAGGTCCTCGATGGCGCCGGCATCCATGCCGAGCTCGCCGATCAGGTACAGGATCACGCCCGGATCCAGGCTGCCGCAGCGCGTTCCCATGGGCAGCCCGTCCACAGCGGTGAAGCCCATGGTGCTGGCCACGCTGCGCCCCGCCACCAGCGCGCACATGCTGCTGCCATTGCCGAGATGGGCGACGACGGTGCGGCCCGCGGCCGCGGCGGCGTCGATGCGCGGCAGGACGCTGGCGATGTACTCGTAGGACAGCCCATGGAAGCCATAGCGCCTGACGCCGCGCCCGGTGATCTCCACCGGCAGCGCGAACGCCTGCGCCACTTCCGGCTGCGCGCGGTGGAAGGCGGTGTCGAAACACGCCACTTGCGGCAAGCCCGGACGCCGCTCCGCCAGAATGCGGATGGCTTTGAGATTGTGCGGCTGGTGCAACGGCGCCAGCGGGCAAAGCGTATCGAGCTCCGCCAGCAGCGCCTCGGTCACCCTTGCCGGCTGCGTGAAACGCACGCCGCCGTGCACTACCCGGTGCCCCACCGCGGCGAGCGTATGCCCTTCCCCGTGGCCACGCAGGAAATCCGCCAGGTAGGCGATCGCGCCTTCGTGCCCAAGCTGGGTGCCGGCATCCCACTGCCTGGCTTCGACTTCGGCGCCGGCCGCATCGGCCGCGCGAAACGCCGGAGCGGTGTAAAGCCCTTCGATGCTGCCGCGCAGTACGAGCCTCAGTGCGTCGTCATGGACATCGTAGGCGCAGTACTTGAGGCTTGACGAGCCCGCGTTCAGGACCAGGATGATCTCTGCCATGGCATCACCCCGCCACCTGGGTGGACTCGCGCCGCGCCCTGGCGACCAGGGCAGCCACCGCGCACGACGCCAGCCGCGTTGTCACCGTGTCGGCACGGCTGGTCAGGATGATGGGCACGCGCGCGCCCAGCACGATGCCGGCGGCGTCCGCGCCGGCAAGGAAGGTCAGGCTCTTGGCGAGCATGTTGCCGGCGTCCAGGTCGGGCACCAGCAAGACGTTGGCGCGCCCGGCCACCGGCGAATCGATTTTCTTGATGCGTGCCGCATCCAGGTTGATGGCATTGTCCAGCGCGAGCGGGCCGTCGACCACCGCGCCGGTGATCTGGTGGCGGTCGACCATCTTGCACAGCGCGGCGGCTTCGATGGTGGATGGCACCTTGGGATTGATGGTCTCCATGGCCGACAGGATCGCCACCCGGACTTCCTTGAGCTGCAGGGCGTGGGCCAGGTCGATCGCGTTCTGGAGGATATCGGCCTTTTCAGACAGGGTCGGGGCGATATTGACGGCGGCGTCGGTCACGATCAACGCGTCCTCGTGCCCGGGCACGTCCATCACGAAGCAGTGGCTGATGCGCCGGGCGGTGCGCAGGCCGCTGTCGCCGCTGACGACTGCCCCCATCAGCTCGTCGGTGTGCAGGCTGCCCTTCATGATGGCCTCGGCCTTGCCTTCGCGCACCAGTTGCACCGCGGCCGCCGCTGCTGCGTGGCTGTGCGGTGCATCGACGATCGGGTACGCGCGGATGTCGATGCCGCTGGCGCGCGCCGCGTCTTCGATGCGGCTGCGCGGCCCGACCAGGATCGGCGCGATCAGGCCCATGCGGGCCGCCTCGGCTGCGCCTTCCAGCGACGCCTGGTCGCATGGATGCGCCACCGCGGTCGGGGTGGGCGGGATGGTCTTGCAATAGTCGATCAGCCGCTGGTACTTCTCATGTCTGGCGTTCACGGCATGCTCCACTCAATGTTCATCGGGGTCGGCAAGCTGCGATGGTTGCGCGCGTGGCCTGGTGCCGTATTGCCTCAGGACGCCCCGGCGCGCGGGGCGTCAGCGGCGCGGCCGCCTCCGGCTTTCGGCGACAGCACCGCGCGGATCCGCCCCAGCATCGCCGCCTGCTCCGCCGTGGGGCTGGTGCCAAGCAGGCGCTCGTCGGTACGCAGTTTTTCGGCCAGCGCATGCAGCCGCTGGCGGTCAGCCTGGTGCCTGAGCAAGACCGGCAGCGTCTCCAGCGCCTGCTCGGGCGCGTACCGGGTGATCAGCTCCTGCTGGCCCCGGGTCTTGCGCCAGGCGTCGGGGGGTAGTTCCGGCAGGAAGTCCGCGTAGTCCGTCACCAGCTCCTTGCGCAGCTCCAGCCGGGACAGCGGCAATGGCTCGCCCTTGCGATTGAGCAGGCAGGCCAGCCGGGCAATCGCCTCGGTGTATCCGCCCTCGCCGACCGAGGCCAGCGCGGCCCTGACTTCCGGCGGTTCCTGCGGCGCGATGGCTGCCGGCGCGGATGGCTTGTCCAGCGACAGGAACGAGAACAGGTTGGCGTACAGGTTGAAGAACGATGCCTCCGTCATCGCGTCGCGCACGGCGCGGTAAGCGTCGAGGCCGGCACTGAGCATTTCCGCCCCCGCCTGTTCCTGCTGCCGCAGCGGATGGTCATCCGCCATGGCCTGGCGATTTGCCCTGACCGCCTCGGCCGCGGGCTTGAGCCAGGCCATCCAGGGATTCATGTCAGAGAACGCCCAGTTCTGCACCCGCAGCGGATGGAACTCGCGCAGCATCCGTGCCGACGCCTCGCTCGACATGGCCTGGACGAACGGTTGCGCGAACAGTTCATACGCGCGCTGGTTGAAGTCCGACAGCGCGGCAACGGCCTCGAACGGCTTCTCGTCGACCCGCTCGAAGCGGTTGAGCCGGCCGGCGAGCTCCTCCAGCGAATGTTCCTCGAACTCGACCTCGTATTCGAGGCCATCGCCGCGCTTGTGTTCGTGGATGACCATGCCGTAGAGGCCCGGTGGCAGCAGTTCGATGCTCTTCAGCACCGAAACGATCTGCGCATGCTCCTTCTGTGCGACCTTGCCGGAGACGAAGATGCCAAGATGGCCCACGCTCCGGTGCATCATGCCGACGATCACCTGGCCGCGCGCCTTGATTTCCTCGGTGCTGCCATAGACGTCGACGACCCAGTTGAAGGCCTGCTGCGGCGGCGTGATGTTGTCGCCCATCGAGGCAAACAGGACGATCGGCGCCCGGATCTCGCGCAGGTCGAAGCCCTTGCCGCCTGCCGCCTTGACGTCGCCGCTCCACAGCTTGTTGCCGACGAACAGGTTCCGCGTGATCCATTCGATCTCCTCGCGGTTCATCAGGTAGTAGCCGCCCCACCAGCGCTCGAACTCGAGGAAGCGCGGCGGCTCGGTATCGGCCTTGCGGTACAGGTGGTAGTACTTGTCCCACAGGCTGTTGGCCGGGTTCAGGTTCTCGAAGTTCTGCACCAGCCAGGCGCCGTCGAACTTGCCGTTGCCGAGGTCCGCCGTAAGCGAGGCCAGCCAGGTGCCGCCCAGCAGGCCGCCGGAATAGCGCATCGGGTTGTCGCCCTCGCCCGCGCTCCAGGCACCGCTCCAGTACGACATCGGCGCACCGTTGATGACGATCGGGCCGGTGTCGTCGGGGTCCGATGCACCGAGCATCATCGCGGCCCAGCCACCCTGGCAATTGCCGATGATGGCCGGCTTGGCGCTGTGCGGATGCAGGGCGCGCACCTTGCGGATGAACTGTTGCTCCGCCTCGCATACGTCGAGCAGCGTCTGCCCCGGCTCCGGGTCACGGAAGAAGATCACAAAGTAGACCGGGTGGCCGGCACGCATCGCCACGCCCACCTGCGAATCGTCCTTGAACCCGCCGATGCCGGGGCCGTGCCCGGCACGCGGGTCGATGATGACATAGGGGCGGCGGCTGTCATCGATGGTGACGCCTTCGGGCGGCGTGATTTTCAGCAGCGCGTAGTTGACCGGCCGCGCGAACTGGCGGCCATCCATCACGGTTTCGTAGTCGAAGTGCAGGACTGGCTTGAGACCGTGCGTGGCGTTTTCCACAAAGCGGTTGCCCCGTTCCCTGATCGTGTCCCAGAACAGGATGGCACGCTGCATGCTGTCGACGGCGTAGGCATAGCCGTTCATCGGATCGAGGCCGGCCATCCACTTCGCCGGCGCGAGGGCCGCCTTGTCCTCGCCCATGGCCTGCTGCACACGATGTGTGTAGGCTTCCTGCGCATTCCTCAGCCGCTTTTGCAGCACGACGCCCGTCTTGACACCCACTTCACGCGCGTGAGCCAGTTGTTTGCCTGCATCCATGCCGTCCTCCGCCAAGAATCCTGCAGCATCCGTATTCCTGCTCTGACCAACTTTAATGGGAGCCGGTCCCGCGGCAGAGATGAAATTTTTCCAAGCGCGAGATAAGAAAAACCGCCCACCCGACCAGGGTGATGCCCAGCTCACGAAGCGCAGCATGCGCTCCCCCATCCGGGTGGCGTGCTGCGTGCGCGTCAAGGCGTGCGCGGAAGCGATTGACTATGCGCGCAGGAAGCGGCCGATGGTGCTGGCCGCGCTGTCGGCGCCAGTCACAAGAAAGAGGTGTCCGTCGTCGACCAGCTGCAGCGCCGCGTGGGGAATGGCCGCGGCCAGGATCCTGGCATTGACCGGCGGCACGATCGGGTCGTCGGTCCCGTGCATCACCAGCGTGGGCTGCTTCAGCGCGCCCAGCCAGGGCAGGCTGCTCCAGCCCCAGGCCGCCAGCAGCTGGTAGAGGTAGCCGCGTCCGCGCGGCGGCCGCATGTGCCGGCCATGCTGGTCGAGCCATGCGGGGTCATGGCGCAAGGCGCCGCCGTACAGGTCGGCGCCAACGCGGCGCAGGTACTGCGGATCGGTATAGCGGCGCAGGCCGATCATCTTGGTCAGCACTGACAGCCTGCCGGGCACCATGATGACGCCGGGTGAGGTGGCGGCCAGGACCAGGCGCCTGCAACGGTGGGCATGAAGCCGGGCAAACTCCTGCGCCAGCGCTCCGCCCCACGACACGCCAAGCGCATCGACCTGGCCATCGTAGCCAAGGCGCGACAGCAGCCGGTCGGCCAGCACGCAGAGACTGGAGAAGCGGTAAGGCATCAGCGGCGCGGGCGAGCCGCCGACGCCGGGGACGTCGAAGAGAATCACTTCGATGTCGGGCAGTGCGTCGACAAAGGGCTGGAGCAGTTCGAAGTTGGCGCCGATGCCGTTGAAGACCAGCAGCGGCGGGCCGGCGTCGCGGCCCGGCCGGATGCCGGTCCTGAGTACCTGGCCGTCCAGATCCACGGTCCGGACCTGCAGCTTGTGGCCGGCTTGCGTGCCGGCATCGATGGTTGTCATCAGTTGGTCCTGGAGACGTTGGCGCGCGGACATGGCCGGGGCGCCGGCCATGTCCGCGGGCGTTTATGCCTTGGGGCGCAGGATGCCCTTGACCTCCTCAACGTTCTCGGCGATGCGCCGGCCGACCGTGGCGATGCTGTCCGCCTGGGCCTTGTAAAGCGTATCGCTCAGGCCGCGCAGGCCGGCCACGGCCTTGTGCAGCGAGCGCGGCAGCGCTTGCGCCACCCCGGCAGAAGCCTTGCCCTCGGCGGACTCGCCGCCGCGCGCCAGCGCCTGCAGGTCGGCGGCGGTGTCGCACAGGTACTCGGCCTGCAGGCGCACCACCGATTGCAGGCCGGTCAGCAGCGTGATGTTGATGCTGGCCAGCGCCTCGATGTCCTTGCGGCGCGACTCGAGGATCGCGGCCGGGTCCAGGCGATTGTGCCGGACGAAGTCAAGCAGCTTGCGGTGCGGGGCCTGGGACGCCTGCCGGGCGGCGGCGTCCGCGGTGTTGGTCGATTCCATCTGGGTATCTCCTCACGGTTGGGTTGCAAAAATCGAAACTGCCGTTGGCCGCCACGCCATGGGCGGCCACGCCATGGGCCGGCGCCCATGGACCTGCGCATCACGCTTCGCTCACATAGCGTCCGGGCGCCTCGCCACAGGGTGGAAATTGCGCGCTGCCGGGAACGTCGGGCGCGCGGCGCTTTGGTCCTGAGCGCGCCTTCAGCCATTGGCTCCAGTGTTGCCACCACGAGCCCTGCACGGCGGTCGCGCCGTCAAGCCAGGCCTGCGGATCGGCGGCCGGCGCGTCGCCGCGGAAGAACTTCGCCTTCGGGTTGCCGGGGGGATTGACCAGGCTCTGCACGTGGCCGCTGGAACTCAGCACGAATTCGGTGCGTCCGCCAAAGGCGCGCATCGACCGGTAAGCCGCTTTCCATGGCGTGATGTGGTCGGTCATGCCGGCCAGCACATACTTGTCACAGGTCACGTCCGACAGCGTGATGGCGTGGCCCAGCACGTGCAGCGTGCGCGGCGTGGCGAGCTGGTTCATCGTCAGCATGTCGAGGAACTGGCCGTGCAGGCCGGCGGGCAGCCGCGTGGTGTCGTTGTTCCAGTAGAGGACATCGAAGGCCGGCGGCGCATTGCCGAGCAGGTAGTTGTTGACCCAGTAATTCCACACCAGGTCGTTTGGCCGCAGCCAGGCAAACATCCGTCCCAGCGCCGCGCCGTCGAGCACGCCGAGCGCCTGGCTGCCCTGCCGCGCTGCCGTGACGGACTCGGGCGTGCTGAACAGCCCAAGCTGCGACTCCGCATCGAGTCCGAACACCGATACCATCAGCGTCGCGGCATGCACCAGCTTTTCGCCGCTGGCGGCGCAGTAGCCCATCAGCGCCGCCATGGTCATCGCGCCGGAGCAGGCGCCGTGCAGGTTGACGTCGGCACTGCCAGTGATGTCGCGGATCGCCCCGATCGCCTCGATCAGCGCGCTGACATAGGTATCCAGGTTCCAGTCGCACTGCGCCGCAGTGGGATTGCGCCAGCTGACGATGAATACCTGCAGCTCCTGCGCCAGCAGGTACTCCACCATGCTCTTGCCGCTGGCCAGGTCGAACACATAGAACTTGTTGACCTGCGGCGGCACGATCAGCTGCGGCCGCGCATGCACGCGGGCGGTGGACGGCGCGTACTGGATCAGTTCCAGCAGTTCATTGCGGAACACCACTGCGCCCGGCGTCGTCGCCAGGTTCTGGCCGACGCTGAAGGCTTCCTTGTCCACCTGGGCCGGCATGCCGCCGTTGCCCAGGGTATCGGCGACCAGGTTGGCCAGTCCGCTGACCAGGTTCATGCCGCACGATTCCACCGTCTTTCTCAGCGCGGCGGGATTGCCCAGCAGGGTATTGGTCGGGGCCAGCGCATCGATCACCAGCTCGGTGAAGTACTGCGCGCGGTGCTTGCTGCGCGCGTCCATCACCGAGCGCCGCACCAAGCCGCCCAGTGCGTCGCGCCAGGCCTGGTAGCCCTGCAGCGACATGCGGTACAGCGGATTGTCGCGCCAGGCGGCATCGCCGAAGCGCCGGTCCCGCGCGGACGGCAACGGCGCCGAACCATCCAGGACGCTGACGAGATCGTGCGCCAGTTGCGCCTGCTGCTCGAGCACGAGCACCGGCTCCTGTACGCACTGGGCGCCGATCTGCTGCGCGGCGCTGACGAAGTCCTCCGGCCTCAGGCCGACGAACGGATTGGGGCCGGCCAGCGCCGGCTTCGCGTCGATGGCTTCGATGGCCCCGGCCGCGGTGGCGGCCATCACCGTCGCGGCCTGCTTGTTCCTGCCGGCCTTGCTCGCCGGCGCACGCGTCCTGGATGCGGTTGTCATGTTGCTGCTCCTGCCTCTGCCTTGTTTTCTGCCCGGTTCCCCGTGTCCCGCTTCATGCCATGACAAGCGCCAGGGCTTCCGCCACCATTGCCGGCCTGGCTTCACCCTCGACTTCCATCGTGTTCTCCATGCGCAACAGCACGCGGCCGTCGCCCTTGTCATCGACCGACAACAGCCTGACGCGGTTGCGCACGCGCACGCCTGCCCTGACCGGCGCCAGGAAGCGGGTCTTGTCCAGGCCGTAGTTCACCGCGGCGCGCGCGTCGCCCGGCACCACGCCCATGCCGGTCAGCTTTCCCGCCAGCAGCGACAGCGTCAGGTAGCCATGGGCGATGGTGCCGCCGAACGGACTTTCCTTGCGGGCGCGCTCGACGTCGACATGGATCCACTGGCGGTCCTCGGTGCATTCCGCGAACGCGTCGATGCGCGCCTGGTCCACTTCCATCCACTCGGACACGCCGAGTTCCTTGCCGATGAACGCGCAGAGCGTTGCCATGCTGTAGCCTTCGATTGCCATAGGTCTCCTCGCTTGATTCGGTGCCGCGCGTTGGCGAGCGCGGATCTGATGCCCGCATCGTAGTGGCGACGCGCGCCGGGGCGGCTACCAAATCCGGCCCAATCGCTGACAAAACCTGCCGCTTTGCGCGCATGTGCCGCAGCCGCCGTGCAATGCGCACGCGAAGCCGCCCGTGATGGCGGAAACGGTCAGTCGCCGGTTGGCATTGCCGGCACATTGCCTGGCAGCAATACGCGGCTGCGATACGCGGCTGTGATACGCGGCTACGGCGCGCGGCGGTAGGCGTTCGGCGTGCTGCCGGTCCAGTGGCGAAAGGCACGATGGAACGCGGTGGGATTGTCGAAGCCCACGTCGAAGGCAATGGCCGCGATCGGATCCGCCGAGCGCGTCAGGCGCTGGATGGCGATATCGCGCCGGACATCGTCCTTGATGGCCTGGAAGGTGGTGCCTTCCGCGGCAAGGCGGCGGCACAGCGTGCGCACCGAACAATGCAGCGCCAGCGCGGCGGCCTCGATCGTGGGCGGATCCGGCAGGCGGTCGGCCACGTACTGGCGCACGCGATGACAGGTCATCTGCTCGGCGAACGAGACAAAGATCCAGTCCTCGGGCGCGCGCGCCAGGAACTTCTCCAGGTCCGGCTTGCGTTGCCGCACCGGCAGGTCGAGGTAAGCCGCGTCAAAGATCATGCGGCTCCGCTCGCAGCCGAAATGCACCGGACCGGGAAACAGGTAGAGATGGTCGCTGGCCAGCGGCGGCCGGCCGGATGGCAGTTCCACCGCCTGCAGCGGAATCTCCTTGCGAACCAGCCACGACGTGACGCCATGCACCAGCTTCAGCATCAGCTCGCGGCCCAGCATGCTGACGGCGGGAGACGCCGGATATTCCATCAGCTCGACATAGCCCGAAGCCCCATCGCGCCGCGACTCGATGCGGAAATCGTCGAGGATCAGGTGGAAGAACTGCCCGAACCGGTGCAGCGCCACTTCCAGCCTTGGCGCATCCAGCAAGCTCAGGCACAGGTATTTGAGCGTGCCATTGCGCAGCGGGCGGCTGAAGATGCCCGGCATTTCATCGTCGTGTTCGTGCGCGAGCAGCCGGTACAACGTGGCGAACTGCTCTTGCGTCACGCGCGCCGCCGGCTCCGCCAGCAGCTCGGCCGCAATGCCGGAACGCTGCGCCAGCCGCGTGATCGCCATGGGGTCGGCGCCGCAAAGAAAGCCGTTGACGACGGAGATGGGGACGGTAGGAGACAGGGCGTTCACGCTAGCGCGCTGGCAGTGCATGCCACAGGAAAGAGGTCGGCGCATTCTGCGGCTGCCTTCCTCGAACGCGCAAGCTGCCCGGGGCCCGCCGGACATCGTGTTTTCCCTGCCTGTCACGAAATGTCAATTGATCGTCCCGTATCGTCAAAATTTCCCGGCCCCAGTGGACCAAACTCCGTGCTCACCGCAGACGGCAACAAAAGCCGCCGGACCGTGCCGCCGGATACCCGGCAGGCGCGCGCACCGATGACATGATCAGGAGCCAACGCATGCAATGCCCCGACAATTTCCCACACCCCGACAACGGTTCCAGGCGCCAGTCGCTTGCCCCGGACCAGCCGGCGACGCTTTCGATCGTGGCCTATTTCGACCTGATCTGCCCCTGGTGCCTGATCGGTAAAAGGCACCTGGAAACCGCCATCGACTGGCTCGGCCGCGAGCGCCCGGACGTCGCCGTGCAGGTGTCGTGGCGTTCCTACCCGCTGATCCCCACGACCCCGCCCGCCGGCCTTCCGTACCGCCAGTTCTACCTGGCGCGGCTGGGCAGCCCGGAGGCCGTGGCGATGCGCCAGGCGCAGGTGCGCGCCGCGGCAAAGGATGCCGGCCTCACGCTGGCGCTGGAGCGCATCGAAACCTTCCCGAGCACGCTGCTGGCCCACCGGCTGGTGCGCCATGCGCGCCAGCAGGCGGGCGCCGGCGTGGCTGGCTTGCTGATCGAAGAACTGTTCCAGCGCTACTTCATTCGCGCCGAGAACATCGGTGACCCGCGCTTGCTGCGGCAGGCCGCGGCGTCGTGCGGGATCGCCTTGCCAGAGCATGCCGACAGCACCGGCGGGCATGACCTGGACTGGCTGCCATCGGTGCACGGCCCGCTCGACCCGCCGGCGCGCGCCGGTCTCGGCGTTCCCTGTTTTGTGTTCAACGGCACGCACAGCGTGTCGGGTGCGCGGCCGCCCGAGGTGCTGCTCCAAGCCATGCACCAGGCGCTGGCACGTGCCAAGCGGCGCGCCACGTTGGCGGCTGGCTGAGGACTAGAGCGCTGGCCGCAAGGCCAAGGCCCGACAAACCCTGCCACCTCTAATACGCGAAGACACCCGGAAAAAACGGCGCACGTCGTTGCCGGACCGCCGCGGCTCATCCCGCGCCGGCCGCAGGCGCCCTGCCCTTGCCGACGTAGTCATCCACCGCGCCGCCGACGGTGGCGTGGAAGTTCTTCTCGCCGATCAGCTCCAGCAGCTCGAAGCGCTTCAGCTTGTCGCGCACCGGATCCTTCATCTCGGCCAGGTGCACGGCGATCCCGCGCGCGTGCAGCGTCCGGATCAGTTCGCGCAGCATGTCGGCCGAGGTCACGTCCACGCTGGTGACAGGCTCGGCGGCCACCACCACGCGGCGCACCGGCGTGGGCGAGTCCTCCACGGCTTCCATGAGCCGCTCCTGGAACAGCTCGGCATTGGCAAAGAACAGCGGCGCATCCCAGCGGAACAGCAGCAGGCCGTCGATGCGTTTCGCATGCGGATAGCGTTGCACGTCATGGTAGCCACGCAGCCCTTCGACACGGCCGAGCACGGCGAAATGCGGGCGCCAGCCATCCCACAGGAACTCGATCACGGCAATCACCACGGCCAGGCAGATGCCCGGTATCGCCCCAAACACCGCCACCGCGGCAAAGCACACCATGGACAGCCAGAACTCCCATTGCTGGATGCGATAGATGCGCCTGAGATCCGCAAACTCGAACAGGCCGAGCGCGGCGGCAATCACCACCGCCGCCAGCGCGCTGCTGGGCAGGTACTGCAGCAGGTTGGGCGCCACCAGCAGCAGCACCGCCACGGCCAGCGCGCCGACCACACCGGTCAGCTGCGTCTTCGCGCCGGCCGCCTCCGCCACCGGCGTGCGCGAGGCGCTGCTGCTGATCGGGAAGCCCTGGAAGAAGCCCGCGGCCAGGTTGGCGGCGCCCAGGCCCACCATCTCCTGGTTCGGGTCGACCCGGCTCTGGTAGCGCGCCGCATAGGTGCGCGACAGCACGCTGGTATCCGCGAACGCAATCAGCGCCACGGCGCAGCCGCCCAGCACGATCTTGACCAGGTCGGCGCCGCTGAGCCATGGCAGCGCCAGTTGCGGCAGGCCCTGCGGGATCGGCCCGAGCACCTTCACGCCGGCCCGGTCCAGGCCGAACACGCTTACCGCGATGGTGGCCAGCACCACCGCGATCAGAATGCCGGGCACCCGCTCGAAGCGCTTGAGGAGCAGGATCAGCACCAGGCTGCCGGCGCCGACGGCAAAGCTATACCAGTTGGCCTGGCCGTCCAGGATGGCCCGGCCCAGCGCCAGGATCTCGCGCAGCGGCCCGCCCTCGTCGATCGAGATCGCGAACAGCTTGGGCAACTGGCTGACCAGCACCGTCAGCGCGATGCCATTCATGTAGCCGTAGCGGATCGGCTTGGACAGCAGCTCGGTGATAAATCCCAGCCGCAGCAGCCCCATCACGATGCAGACCACGCCCGAGACCACCGCCATCATGCTGGCCGCGGCGACCGCGCGCGCGGGATCGCCAGCGGAGACCTGGATCACCACGGCGAGGATCGGCGCCGCCAGCGCCGAATCCGGCCCCAGCACCAGGACCCGGCTGGGACCGAACACGGCATAGACCAGCAATGGCACGACCGTGGCGTACAGCCCGTACACGCCGGGCACGCCCGAGGCCTCGGCATAGGCAATGCCGACCGGCACCAGCATGGTGGTCAGCACCAGGCCGGCCGCCAGGTCGCGCGGCAACCAGGCGGCCTGGTAGGTCCTGAGCATGGTCAGGCCGGGCAGCCAGCGCCACCAGCCGGGCACGCGCGGTGCGCTGCGCTCGCCATGCGGGGTAAGCGGTTCAGTCTGCATGGGGGCTGTCCTGGGTTAAGGCGGGCTACCGCGTGCGCGGACTACAGGCGCTGGATGGGTGTCAGGGCTTGCCGGACCAGGGGACGCTGCAGGTTGCGGCGCGTGCGCCGGCAACAAGGCACTGGCAATCCACGCCTTGGCAGATATCATGGTTGTCGGGCCGGACGATCGGGCAATGGTGCTCGCGGCCCGCGGCACCGCCATGCGGCATTGCCGATCGCAACCGGGGGCTTTCATGCTGATCTCCAGACAATGCCTGGCCGTGGCGCTGCTGGCGCTGGGCTGCACCGCCGCAAGCGCACAGCAGGGCTCGGCGCCGGATGCCGCCGGCGCCATCGCCGAGGCCGTGCAGGGCGGCGCCAGCCCCTACCGCCCACCGGCTGCCGCCAGCGAAGACCCGGACGAGGCCAGGCGGGCCAAATGCGAATCGCTGAAAGCGCAGTACAACGCCACCTCGAAACAGCGCTCCTACCAGTCTTCCGGCCCGGCCACGCAGACAGCCCAGGGACGCACGATCCCCAAGATCGAGCGCGACAAGTCCCGCAAGTCGCTGCAGGAAGCCTACCGCGCCAACTGCACGTAGCCGCGCCGCGGGCTGCGCGCGCGCTGGCGTGGCAAGAGAGGCCGGCTCAGTGCCCCATGCGCGCGTCATAGCTGCGCGAGATGCGCTGCATCAGGCCCGGGTCATCAGGGTCGCCGCCGTCGAACTGGACCCGCACCGTGCCGTCGGCCTGGCGCCGCACGCTTGCCGACACCGGCCGGTTGTTGCGGCTGCCGGCGATGGTGCCGGCCGTTGCGTCCTGCACCCGGATCGCGACGCCCTGGTCGCGCAGGGCGCCGGCCGCGGCCTCGAAGGCGCGGTCGTAGCGCGTGGGCTGCGAGCCGGGGTAGGTGGTTGGCACCACCGCCACCGGCTCGACCGGGTAAGGGTATGCGCACGCCGACAGCCACAGCGCCACGCCAGCCGCGGCCACGACACCCGGCACAGCGCCCGCGCGCCTGATGGCGCGCTTGATGGCGCGCTTGATGGCAGGCTTCATGGCCGCCCTTGTAGCACACGTCATGGCGTCACCCGGCTCCAGCCGGGGCCGGGATCGAACGACCGTATCTTCGCGGCCTGGGCCGCACTGTCGGGCCCGAGGTCGCGCTCGAACAGCTGGCCGTCGTGGCTGACCATAAAGCTCTGCACGCCGGTATCGCCATACTTCACCGGCCAGGCCAGCACCGCGAACCCGCCGAAGAGCTTGCCGTTGACCACATAGTTGTACGCGCCGCCCGGCGCATGCGGGCCCTGCGCGGTCAGCAGCTTGTAGTGGTAGCCATAGTACCCCTGCCCGTCCTTGCCCTTGCCGGCCGTAAGGAAAGCCGCACCCAGCGGGCTGGCTGGCTCGCCGTCGCGAGTCGGGTAGTACAGGCCATCCCGCTTGCCGGCGGTGCTCGCCAGCTGGCCCGCATAGACCAGCACGCCATCGCCGTCGTGGTCGGTCTGGGCATATTCGTTCTGGGCATCGTAGATCGCCAGCATGGTCTGCATCACCGCCAGTTCATTGCGCCCGACACGGCGGATGCGCATCTCCTCGACCCCGGCGCGGGTATCGAACTGCCAGCCTTTGGCGCCTTTTACCAGCGGGACCGGCAGGGTCCAGCCGTCGTTACCGACGGCGATGCGGGCGTGGCTGTCGTCGACCGGCTGGAGCGCGTGCGCGACCTGCCATTGCTCCAGGAAGCGTTGCCGGACTTCCGCGCCCACAGGCGGGATCAGCTGGCGGAAATCATTGCCCAGCAACGCTTTCATGGCAGTGTCGTCCTGGCGGGCAACCGCGTCGCCGAAGGCGTTCATCGCTGCCTCGGCCGATTCGAAGGGCTTCTGCGCGTGCGCCGCCGGCCCGTACGCCATGGCGAGCACGAGGAACAGGCCGGGCAGCCAGCCCAGATGCCGGACCGGATGGCGCAAGGCGCGCGCGAGAGGTGAAGTCATGATCGAGGCTCCCTGCACTTAGCGCCTGCCGCCGCGGCCACCGCCGCCAAAGCCGCCGCCGCGGCCGCCACCACCGCCGCCGCCACGGTGCGCGCCGGCTGACTGCATGCTGGACCGCCCGCGATCGAAGTCGCGCTGCGAAGCAGCGCCACCGCCCACGCCCTGGAAGGCGTTGTCGCGCCCGCCTCCGCCCCCGCCGCCGCGAGAGCGGTCGGCAGCCCCGGCGCGGTCGGAGACGCCGGCGCGGTCGGAGACACCGGCGCGGTCGGACGCGCCGCCCCGGTCGCCACCGCCGGGACGATCCGACAATGTCGCGCGCTCGCCGCCGCCAGTACGGTCGAGCCCGCCCGTGCGATCGCGCTGGCCACGATCGGCGACCTCGCCGCGGCCGCCGGCTCCGCCTTCGCGGCCACGAAAATCATTGCGGCGGTCCGCGCCCGGCACATCGCGCGAGAATTTCTCGCGCGTGGCGTTGTCCCGGTAGGCCACGCCCTGGCGGTGGCTGGCGTCGTGCTGCCAGCGTCCGCCGGACTGCACCTTGGTGCGGTCGAAATTGCGGTCGATATTGGTGGCGCGGTTGACGTTGATATTCACGTCGCCCCCGCCCCAGTTGCAATTGCCGAAGATGGCGCCGGCCGCGGCCAGGCCGACGCCCCAGGCCAGGCCGGTGGCCAGCGCCGCGCCCGGATAGTAGGCGGGATACGGCGGCCAGTAATACGGCGGGTAGGCCGGATAACTCCAGGCGCCGTAGACCACCGTGGGGTTGTAGGCCGGCACGTAGATCACCTGCGGGTCGGCCGGCTCGATGCGCACCACGCTCTGCGTGCCGGTGGCGCTGCTGGTGGCGGGCTCGACGATGACCTTCTGCTGCTCGGTGCTCTTGAGGTTGCCCGATTGCTGCGCCCGAGCGCGCAGGCGCTGCACCGCGGCCAGCACGTCCTTTTCCTGCGCCAGGAAGGCATCGCCCAGCTTCTGGGTCCAGTCGAGCTTGTCGTTCATGGGCTCGAGCGCCTGCGGGAACGCCACCAGGGACTTCACGCTGACATCCCATGGCTGGTCGGCCACCGCCTTGACCGCGGCATCGCCCTTGATGCCGGGATTGGCCTTGAGCCAGCGCGCGGCGTAAACGATCTCCAGCGGATAGGTGGAGGCCATCAGCACCTGCGACAGCACCGAGTCGGGATACAGCGCGATCGGCGCGACCAGCGCCTCGATCTCCTCGGGCTTGAAGGCAGGGGTCTGTCCCTGGCCGCCGGCCGGCGCGCCCTGCGCGCTGGCGCCGGCTGCCACGGCCATCAGCGCCGCCAGCAGCCATGCCCGGCCGGAACCAAGCAGCCGTTTCACCAGAAAGGCCATATTCCCTCCTCGCGACCGGGTGCGGCGCTTGTGCGGCATAGGCGCGCGGCGCATGCCGTTTGCGAATGCGATGGGTGCGGGCTGCCGATGCGCGCCGATTGACGCGCGCGTTCATGCTGAATACGCGATATGAAGGTAGTACGACATTTATGGGATTTCAACCGATTTACGGCCCGCGCCGCCATTACCGGAAATTTGTACATAAAATTGATTCGCGTCAGATTCCGTTGACACCTGGCTTCCATTGCGAAAACGATCCGCCATTCCGCGCCGGATGACCACGCGCGCGGCCAGCATGGCGGAAACAGAAAGTGGCATTGCAAGGCGGAGGAAATACCATGGCCAAAGGCAAGGGCAAGGGCAAGCGCCACGACAAGCACGACATCGACGAGCCGTTGCGCGAGACCGATAGGGACAACAGCGCGGCCGGCGGGACCGAGGCCACTGCCGAGCCCGCCGAGCCAGGCAAGCAGACCGGGCGGCTGTCCGAGAAGCAATACCGCAAGCAGCTGTTCGCGCTGCATGTCGAACTGGTCAAGCTGCAACAGTGGGTGCAGGCGCGCGGCATCAAGGTGTGCATCGTGTTCGAAGGGCGCGATGGTGCCGGCAAGGGTGGCACCATCAAGGCGCTCACGGAGCGCGTCAGCCCGCGCGTGTTCCGCGTGGTCGCGCTGCCCGCGCCTACCGAGCGCGAGAAGACCCAGATGTATGTACAGCGCTATCTGCCCCACCTGCCCGCGGCCGGCGAGATCGTGATCTTCGACCGCAGCTGGTACAACCGCGCCGGCGTCGAGCGCGTGATGGGCTTCTGCACCGAAACCCAGGCCGAGGAATTCCTGCGCGCCGTGCCACTGGTCGAGCGCGCCATCGTGAATTCCGGCATCATCCTGGTCAAGTACTGGCTCGAGGTCAGCCAGGAGGAGCAGACGCGCCGGCTCCAGGCGCGCATCCACGACGGGCGCAAGCTGTGGAAGCTCACCGACATGGACCTGCGCTCGTACAGCCGCTGGTACGACTATTCGCGCGCGCGCGACGCCATGTTTGCCGCCACCGACACCGACTTCGCGCCGTGGCACGTGGCCAATTCCAATGACAAGCGGCGCGCCCGGCTGAACCTCATCACACACTTGCTGGCGCAGATACCGTACGAGCAGATCCCGCGCAAGGCGGTCAAGCTGCCTGCCCGGCAGAAAGCCGGCGGCTACCGCGAGCCGAACTACCCATACCGCTACGTGGAGGAACGTTACTGACCACGCGCGCCCGGGGCTGACCCGGGACCAACGCTAGTCCGGCAGCTTGCGCGACTTCCAGCCGCCCTGCTCCTTGCAATACCACCCGGTCCACGATTCCGACTGCCCGGCGCGGCGGAACTCGCTGCGCACCTGGCGACAGGCGTCGCCGCGATCCGTGCGCGTCTGCAACGGCGTGAACGATCCTTCCACCGCGCGGTGCCGCTGGTCGGCCGGCAAGCTGAACGCAACGCTTGCGCCGTCGGCGGACTGGTCCAGGGTCTTGGCAAAGACGCCCCATGCGGAATTCAACTGGTCCTGGCCCAGCGTGCCGACGATGGTGCCGGACAGATAGTGGTCAAAGTAGCCCCAGGCCGGCCACGCCGACACGGCCGCGGCAAGCCCGGTGGCAGCGGCTATGCGCCGGCAGCGAATGGCCATGGCGCCTCCTTACTCGAAGCGCTCGGCCAGCACCATGGCGTCGACCTTGCGCTGCTTCCAGAAAATATGGTTGATGCGCGGCACCAGCCCGCGCAACGTGCCGGCATCGACTTCGTTGAAATGCAGCGTCACGGCCGGCCGCGAGCCATCGCCCTCCACGCGGGTGATGTCGTCGAATGCCGGCAGTCCGTAGCGCACCAGAAAGTCGCGGATTTCGTCATCGGTGGTCCCCGCGTCGATATTCACCAGCATCATTGAACTCATGGCCTTCTCCTTGGCGTTGCGCAACCGCTGCCGCACCGGTCTGCCCGACGATATGCCGGGACGGATCGGCCGGCGCACATTGATGCGTGAAAAACCAGAGCCGTGCGTACGCATCGTCATCAAATTCCTGGCGCACTGCGTCAATGAATCATAGATTGAACAGGCAGGCAAGCAAGGCACGGCATCGCCGCATGACCCCCTGCCAACGGAGGGGTAACCGCGGCTGCCACGACGTGTTGGCCAACCGGACCGCCGGCACCAGACCGCGCGGGCGGCATGGGCGGGACAAGGCAGGAGCATGCTGATGGGCTTCCTGGGATGGATGCGCCGGCGCAAAACGCAGGGCCCCGCACGCGAATCGCGGGAGATTGCCGAACTGACGGAACGGGTGACGCGCCTCAGTCCGCGCCTGCGGCTGGTGCCGCGCTACCAGCAGCGGATTCGTCCCGCGCTGGAACAGGCACTGGACTATGTGCGAGGACTGGTCCAGGACCTTCCCGCCCCGCGCGACGCCAGCAAGGAAACCTGGGCCAGCGACCCTTATATCCACGCCTTTTTCGGCACGCCCCATGACGTGGAACTCGGATTCAGCCGGTCTCCCGAATTGCGCGAGTTCTTTGCGCAGTCGCCCGAGTCGGCGCAGGCCTATGCGGTGCTCGGCATGGCAATGGCCGAGCGGCGCACGCTGGGTGTGGCGCTGGAAGGCGATGTCATGCGCTCGGACGTGCCCCAGACCGTGATCAGTTTCAGCGACCACAAGGTCAGAATCATTGCCTGCACCGAAGCGGCCCTGCGCGACGAAATCGTGCGGCGGCTGTTCGACCAGTTGGCCCTGGAGAGCCTGGCCCGCGTCGCAGCCGGCAAGTCGCGCCGCAACGTGCTCGAGCGCGAGCAGGCGCTGCTGGTGGCGCGCCTGCGCCTGCTCGCGCGGCAAGGCACCGGCATGCGCGCGATGCTCGGCGGCGATGGCGATGGCGATGGCAGATCCGGCGAGCAAGCCACGCTGCGCGCACAGGTCGCGGAGAACGACCGGGAACTGGCGCAACTCGGCAAGGATGCCGGGGCGCTTGAGCGCCAGCTGGAATGCCTGGCCGAGGTATTAACGAACGCGCGCGACTACCTGTCCATCGAGCCGAGACACCTCCGGCTCAGCGCAATGAACGTGCTGCTGGCACCGGAAAGCACGGCGCCGGCGCAGGAGATCGAGCTGCTTACCGCGCGCGTCCCGGGCGATCCGCCGCTGGTGCGATCCTTTGCGCTGGTGCGCTTCGCCCGTGGCGACATGCTGTCATCCGGCGCCCTGCTCGATGAGGCGGCGCGGCAGCTCTGAAGGCGATCAGATGGCAGCGTTCATGCCCGCGCCTCCAGGCAGTCCCGCACGGCGGAACCGGCCAGCGCCGCCAGCACACGCAACGCTGCTACTTCCGCCGGCGACCATGCGGAGCGATCCGCCAGATAGTTGAAGGTGCCGATCACGCGCGACTGGCAGTACAGCGGCACATTAACCACCGCCGTGCAGCCGAGCGCGCGGATGAGCTGCACGTCATCGAACACCGCCGCGAGCGCGGCATCGCCCTCGCCGACAAAGACTTCGCCGCGCTCGAGCAACTGGCGCCGCCACGGACTGTCGCCCTTCTGCTTGCGTCCGCCGACCGGATAAGCGGATGGGTGGGACGACCACAGCCGTTCGATCTGGGCCGGCCCGGCATGCCAGACGTTAATCGTCAGCAGGCCGGGGCCAAGCGCGTGCAGGGTGGCGCTGCCGATCGCATCGAACGCGGCGCCGGGATCGCGGGCGTGCTGCAGCTGTTCGCACAGCGCATTGGCCGCCGCCACCAGCGAGGCGGTGCGCAGCAGGCTCATGTCATTCCCCCTTGATGCCGAGTTCGCGGATCAGCTTGCCGTAGCGGTCGGCATCGCGCTGCAGGATGGCTCCGAACTGCTGCGGCGTCGAGGTCGCGGTCTCGACGCCGATGGCGTTCATCTTGGACTTGACCTCGGGCAGCGACATCACCGCGTTGATCTCGCGGTTCAGGCGCGCGGCCAGCTCTGCCGGCATGCCTTTGGGACCGAAGGCACCGTACCAGACCGCCAGTTCATAGCCGGGCACGGTTTCGGCCACGGTAGGCACATTGGGCAGCAACGGCGAGCGTTTGCTCTCGGTAACGGCGAGCAGGCGCAGTTTGCCGCCCTTCACGTGCGGCAGCGTCTGGGTGCCCGCCGAGAACAGCAGCTGGGTCTGGCCCGCGACGGTATCGACCACCGCGGGCGCACCGCCCTTGTACGGCACGTGCAGCATCTGCACACCGGCCATCTTCTCGAACAGCACCGCGCTCAGGTGGTTGGTCGAACCCGGTCCGGCGCTGGCGTAGGCCAGCTTGCCCGGATTGGCCTTGGC
Organism: Cupriavidus phytorum; assembly: GCF_003254285.1. NCBI lineage: Bacteria > Pseudomonadati > Pseudomonadota > Betaproteobacteria > Burkholderiales > Burkholderiaceae > Cupriavidus > Cupriavidus phytorum. The sequence goes on along the minus strand of NZ_QKZN01000001.1, from coordinate 482,844 downwards.
GTAGGCGATCAGTTCCTTGACATTGTTCGCCGGCACCGACGGGTGCACCACCAGCGTGTTGGTCACGTAGGCCAGCAGCCCCAGCGGCGTGAAATCCTCCACGCCGCGGAACGGCATGTTGGGCATCAGCGCCGGGTTCATCGCGTGCGTGCTCATCGAGCCGACCAGCAGCGTATAGCCATCGGGCCTGGCACGCGCCACCATGGCCGAGCCGATATTGCCGGAGGCGCCGGGCTTGTTGTCGACGATCACCGGCTGGCCGAGCGAGCGGGTCAGGTGTTCGGACAGCACGCGCGCCAGGATATCGGTCGAGCCGCCGGCGGCCCAGGGCACGATCAGCGTGATCGGCTTCTGCGGCCAGCTGTCCGCGGCGCTTGCGGCGCCGCCCAGGCACATCGCCAGCGCGGCCATGCCGCCCAGCAGGGTCTTGGTCATCCATCGCATGGTGTTACTCCTCCGTCTTCGTTGCTGTCTGTCTATTGGGTGGAACCGGTTGGATCGTCAGCGTCCGGCGGCATAGCCCTGCATGCCGCGCGGATTGGCACCGGCGCGCAGCACCAGCCGGCCGCGGGCGTCGAACTGGCGCGAGCAGGCCGACATGCGGCCCTCGGACCATGGCTCGCCCACGCGCACGTCGTGGCCGCGCTCGCGCAGTGCCGCCAGCGTGCTGTCCGGGAAGCGCGATTCGATGCTGATGCGGTTGAGCACGGTCTGGCGCGGCCAGAACGACGCCGGGAAGTGGTCGACATGCCAGGCCGGCGCGTCGATCGCCTCCTGCAGGTTCATGCCATGCACGGCATGGCGCAGGAAGAATGCCAGCGACCACTGGTCCTGCTGGTCGCCGCCGGGGGTGCCGAACACCATGTAGGGTTCGCCGTCGCGCAGCGCCAGCGATGGCGACAGCGTGGTGCAAGGCCGCTTGCCGGGCGCCAGGGTATTGGGCAGGCCGGGTTCCAGCCATGTCATCTGCAGGCGGGTATTGAGCGCGAAGCCGAGCGCCGGGATGGTCGGGCTCGACGACAGCCAGCCGCCCGACGGCGTAGCCGCGACCATGTTGCCGTGGCGGTCGATCACGTCGATATGGCAGGTATCGCCGACAAAGATCTCCTGTTCGGCCCACTCGGCCACCGGCGGCAGTTCGGCAAAGGTGGGCTCGCCCACGCCGAAGCGCACGTCGGCGCGCTGCAGCGTGCGCGTGGCCGCGGCCAGGTCGGGCAGGCGCGGCGCGATGCCGTTGACCGTGCCGGGCTCGAGCGACAGCGCCGCCTGCGCGCCGATGCGCTGCGCGCGCGCGGCCAGGTAGCCATCGTCCAGCAAACCCGCCAGCGGGCACGCGGCGAAACGCGGATCGCCGTACCACGCCAGCCGGTCGGCCATGGCCAGCTTGGCGGCCTCGGCAATGCGGTGCACGAACTCGGGTGAGTCCACCGCGTGCTGTTCCAGGCCGGCATGGCGCAGCATGCCCAGTTGCTGCAGGAACACCGGCCCCTGGCTCCAGATGCCGCACTTGGCCACGGTATAGCGGCCAAAGTCCAGGGTCACGGGCGCCTCGATCTCGGGGGTCCAGCTTGCCATGTCGTCAAGGCGCAGCAGGCCGGCGTGCTTGTCGCCGGTGGTATCGCGCACCGGCGTATGGCGGCAGTAGGCATCGATTTCCTGCGCGACGAAGCCGCGGTACCAGCAGTCCAGCGCCGCATCGATCTGGCCGGTGCGGGTCTCGCTGCGGCGCTGCGCTTCTTCGACGATGCGGGTGTAGGTGGCCGCCAGCACCGGCAGCGTGTGCAGGCTGCCGGGGCGCGGCACCTTGCCGTCGGGCAGCCAGGTCTGCGCAGAGCTGTGCCATTCGTCGCGGAACAGCGCCTGTACCGCCAGGATCGCGCGCGCGATGCGCGGCACCAGCGGAAAGCCGTCGCGCGCATAGCCGATGGCGGGCGCCAGCACCTCGGCGAGGGTCCAGCTGCCATGCTCGCGCAGCATCGTCAGCCATGCGCCGAAGGCACCGGGCACGGCGGCCGGTATCAGGCCGATGCCGGGCACCAGGTCCAGGCCCATGGCGCGTAGCGCGGCGGGATCGGCCAGCGCCGGCGCCGGGCCCTGCCCGCACACCGAGCGCATGGCGCGCTCGCGCTCGCTCCAGTACAGGATCGGCACTTCGCCGCCGGGACCGTTCAGGTGCGGCTCGACCACCTGCAGCACAAAGCCCGCGGCGACCGCGGCATCGAAGGCGTTGCCGCCGCGCTCCAGCACGCCCATGGCGGTCTGCGTGGCCAACCAGTGGGTGGACGCCGCAACGCCAAAGGTGCCGACAATTTCGGGACGGGTGGTGAACATGGGGAATGCTCCTGTGATGCCGGCCAGTATAGGTTTGCGGGATAACCAGCTGTGCCTGTTTGGTTATTGTGGTATTACCATCTGGTAATACCGTCATCGCGCCCGCCCCCGGCGCGGCAAGCCCCCATGTCCGTCGCCCCCGACAAGCTGGTCCACAACCTGGTATCGCGGCTGCGCCTGCGCCACCTGCCGCTGCTGCTCGCGCTGGCGCGGCAGCGCTCGGTGTCGCGCGTGGCGGCCGAGCTCAACCTGTCGCAGCCCGCCGTCACCAAGACCCTGCGCGAGATCGAAGACATCTTCATGGTGCCGCTGTTCACCCGCACCCGGCGCGGACTGGAGCCCACGCCCACCGGCCTGGCGGTGCTGGCGCACGCCCGGCTGACACTGGCCGACGCCGATGCGCTGGGGCGCGAACTGGCGGCGATCGAAGCGGGCCTGTCGGGCCGGCTGCGCCTCGGCGTGATTCCCTACATCAGCCGCGGCGTGCTCGATACGGCCTGCACCTTCGGCCTGGCGCAGACCCCGCGGGTGTCGGTGCTGGTGCGCGAAGGCACCACCGACGAGCTGGTCGGCGCACTGCGCGAGCATGAACTGGACTGCGTCATCGCGCGCACCTTCTTTGCGCCGGGCGCGGACATCGTGCAGCAGCCGCTGTATCGCGAAGAGCCGGCGCTGGTCGTGCCCACCGCGGCTGCCGCGCGGCTGGCGCGCGGCGCGCTCGACTGGCACCGGCTGGCCGAACGCGACTGGATCCTGCCGCCGCCCAACACGCCGATCCGGCGCACCATCAATACCATCTTCGCGGTGGCGGGCGTGGCGCAGCCGACGCCGATGGTCGAAACCTACTCGATCAAGACCATGGCCACGCTGATGCGCAGGCATCCGGCGGCGACGACCATCGTGCCGAGGGCCGTTGCCAGCGAACTGGCCGAGGCCAGGGGCGCGGTGGTGCTGCCGCATGCGCTGAGCTGGGACCTGCCGCCGGTGGGCGTGATGTGGCGGCGCCAGCCGGTGGAGGACGATGTGGTCGCGGCGCTGGTGGCGTGCCTGCGCGCGCTGCCGGCAGACCTCGCGTAGCCTGCGGCACAGGCCCGCACCCGCCCGCGACCAAGCATCAGTTCCGCGTCAGCACCCGCACCGGCCCGCGCCGCTCGAGCACGTCGACGACCACGCGCTCGCCCGAACGCCGGACCGCGACGTCGGCGCTACCGCCGCCGACGCCGAGGTTGCGGAACACCACCTCGTCCAGGAACGGCGGCAGCGACGGGTTCTCGAACGTGATCGCCGGCTCCTGCGTGTCGAAGTCCAGGCCCAGGCAGGCCTGCAGCATCAGCAGCGGCGCGGCCGCGGCCCAGGCCTGCGGCGCGCACGCCACCGGATAGAAGGTCGGTCCCTGGCTGCGCTGGCGCGCGAAGCCGCAGAACAGCTCGGGCAGGCGGCGCAGGTCGATATAGCTCGATGCCGCGAACAGGCCCTCGAAGATGCGGCTGGCTTCCGGGTGGTAGCCGTAGCGCGCCATGCCCGCCGCGATCAGCGCATTGTCGTGCGGCCAGACCGAGCCGTTGTGGTAGCTCATCGGGTTGAAACGCGCCGCGTCCGCGGCGACAGTGCGGATACCCCAGCCGCAGAACGACGTACTCTGCATCAGCGTGCCCACGACCGAGGGCGCGCGCTCCGGCAGCGCGATGCCGGTAAACAGCGTATGGCCCGCGTTGGAGGCGCGGATGCGGCACGGCTGCTTCTTGCCATCCAGCGCCAGCACGTAAGTGCCCAGCACGGGGTCATAGAAGTGCTTGTCGAAGGCGTCGCGCAGCACTTCCGCCCGGGCGGCATAGCGGGCCGCGCCTTCGCTGTCATCCAGCGCCGCGCGGATCTGCGCCGCGGCCTGCCAGGCGCCGTAGGTGTAGGCCTGGACCTCGGCCAGCGCGATCGGGCCGGCGGCGAGCCGTCCGTCTTCGTGGAACACCGAATCGCGGCTGTCTTTCCAGCCCTGGTTGATCAGGCCCTCCGGCGACTGCCGGCCGTATTCGACGAACCCGTCGCCGTCGCGGTCGCCGTATTCGCTGATCCAGTCCAGCGCGGCCTGCAGCCTGGGCCACAGCGCGCGCACGGTGTCGACATCGCCGGTGCGCCGCAGGTAGGCGCCGGCCAGCAGCACGAACAGCGGCGTGGCGTCGACGCTGCCGTAGTAGAGCGCGAACGGCACCTCGCCCAGCCGCGCCATTTCGCCGTGGCGCATCTCGTGCAGGATCTTGCCGGGCTCGGCATCGGCGCCGGGGTCGACGGTCTCGGCCTGCATCGCGGCAAGGTACTGCAGCACGCCGCGCGCGATCTCGGGATCGAGCCATAGCGTCTGCAGCGCGGTGATCAGCGCATCGCGGCCGAATACCGTGCTGAACCACGGGATGCCGGCATACGGATAAGGTCCGTGCACGGTGTTGGTCAGCAGCATGTACAGATCGGAGATGCTGCGCCGCGCGACTTCGTTGAAGAGCTCGTTCGAGGTGGTGATCGACGCCGCGCGCCCGGACGAGCGCCGCAGCTCGCGCCGGGACTGCAGCAGCGCGCCGAGAAAGGACTGGGCCTCGCGCTCTTCATGATCGACCGACTTGCAGCGGATCTCCATGCGCAGCAGCTGCATGCACGAGGGCTTGAGCAGCAGCGTGAAGCTGGCGCGGCTGCCGCTCAGGTCCTGCGGCTTCGGATCGAACGAAAGCCTGGTCTCGCGCCGCGCCTCGTCCAGGCCGGTATAGCTCAGCGTGACCGCGGCGCCGTCGACTTGCGGCGGGTGCAGGGTGCCGCGCCGCAGCCGCTGCGTGCCGCGTACTTCGAACAGGTCGGCAAAGTCCGCATCGAAGGCGATGTCGATGCACACGCGCCGCGGCCGGTCGTCGAAGTTGCGCACGCTCAGGCGTTCATAGCAGGCGCCGTTCCACAGGAAGCGCGACCGGCGCAGGTGGATCAGGTCGTGCTCCAGCCACAGCGCGCCCTCCTGGTCGAACAGGTCCGGATTGGTCAGGTCGCAGGTCAGCGCGGCATTGTCATCGCGCAGCGTCGACGACAGCAGCATCGGGCGCTGCCCTTCGACCGTCAGCCGCAGGAAGGACAAGTGGCGCGTGTCGAAATGGAACAGCCCCTCGGGGCTGCCCGGCGCACCGATCGCATCGCCGTTATGGTCGAACAGCGCGAAGGTGTCGCCATGCTTGAGCGTGCGCGGGCGCCGCTCCTGCAGCGACGCCGCCGCGGGGATATAGAACTGCGCGACGTCGCCGGCGCCGGCGACGGCCACCGAGCGGCTGGGATGTTCCGTGGATTCTGCAGGCATGAGGAGGTCTCTCCAGCAGTGGTCGTGTGCGGTTATGCGAGCGCCAGTCCGTCGGCCTCGCCATGTGCCTGGCCCGCATCGCCGGGTTTCGGCAAGCCCTGGTAGATGCGCACGTAGTCGCGCGCCATCCGCTCCGCGGTAAAGCGCGCTTCGAACGCGGCACGCACGCCGGCGCGCGGCAGCGTGGCCACGCTGGCGACGGCAGCCACCGCCTCGTCGACGCTGTGCACGATATAGCCGCTGATGCCCGGCTCGATCACCTCGGGCACCGAACCGCAATCGAACGCGATCACCGGCGTGCCGCACGCCATGGCCTCGATCATCACCAGGCCGAACGGCTCAGGCCACGCGATCGGGAACAGCAGCGCGCGCGCATTGCCGAGGAACGCCGACTTCGCGGACTCGTCGATTTCACCGATGTATTCGACGTCGGCGTGCGCCGCCACCAGCGGGCGGATCACTTCCTGCCAGTAGGTGCGGTCGACCCGGTCGACCTTGGCCGCCATCTTCAGCGGCAAACCCGCGCGCGCCGCCACCTCGATGGCATGGTCGGGGCGCTTCTCGGGAGAGATGCGGCCGAGGAATGCCAGGTAGTCGCCCGCCGGACTGGCGCAGTAGTCCAGCAGCGTCGCCGGGATGCCGTGGTGCACCGTGCCGACCCAGTTCACCGGCGGCATCGGCGCGCGCTGCGCGTCGGAAACCGACACCAGCGGGAACTGCGGGAAATGCGCATAGAAGGGCTGCAGCTCAGGCAGGTCCAGCCGGCCGTGCAAGGTGGTCAGCGCGCGCACCGGCAGGCGCCGCAGCAGCGGGCATTGCAGCATGTCGATATGGAAATGCAGCACGTCGAAGCGCGTGGCGGCAGCCATCACGCGGTCCAGCATCATCACGTAGTAGGGCAGATGGTCGCCGACGTCCGCATCGAGGCGCAGCGCCATGTCGCAGCACGGCACCAGTTCGGCGCCGGTGACCGAGTCGCCGCTGGCAAACAGCGTGACCTCGTGGCCCTGGCGCACCAGTTCTTCCGTCAGGTACGAAACGATGCGCTCGGTGCCGCCATAAAGGCTGGGCGGGCAGCGTTCGGCGAGTGGTGCAATCTGCGCAATCTTCATCGGCTCTCCCCCCTGGTCATCAGCAAACTGCAGGGTGGATTGCCGCGACAGTGCCTAGGGCTGATGAAGGCACCATAGAAAGCGGCGGGGGCTTTTTCAAGCTGGTCCGGACCATGCAGGCGCGGCATGGAAACCATGTAGCGCAGCGATGATGACGGCCCTGTCCGTCAGGGCTTACCCGGAGGCGCGACGGCTGCTATTTCGCGGTGCGGAATAGCGGGCCGCTTTCCTTGACGGTGCCCGCGGGCCTATGCAAAAGTCGGCGAAAACGAACGATCGTGCGGGAACGCTTTCCCGACACGGCGTCACCGGGCGGCAACGCCGTCCGGCTTGCCGGGCGGCCATCGCGCCGCATCGCACAGGAGACACCGCCATGCAGCATCCGCAGCACCGCATTGCGCACCGCCATTGCCTGGTCCCGCACGTGGACCCGGGGCCCCCGCGCAACGACACACGCACCCTCGCACGCATTCCGGCACGACAGCCCGCCCTGCCGCCGGCCTGACCCACTGCGCCCGAGTTTCAACTGCGCGGCCGCGCCTGGCGCCGCCGCGACGGAACACGCACGGCCATTGCCGGCGCGTGCCTGCTTTCCCGAACCGTAAGAGGTACCCCCGTGGCATTGTTCCTTCAACAGTTCCTGAACGGCCTGACGCTGGGCGGCGTGTACAGCCTGGTGGCACTGGGCCTGACGCTGGTCTACGGCATCCTGCACGTGCCCAATTTCGCGCACGGCGCCTTCTACATGGCCGGCGCCTACGTCTCGTACTACCTGATGACCGCGCTGGGCGTGAACTACTGGCTGGCAATGCTGGGCGCGGCGCTGGTGGTGGCGGTGCTGTCGATGCTGGCCGACCGGCTGGTGTTCCACCCGCTGCGCAACTCGCCCGAGCTGCACGACATGATCGCCGCCATCGGCATCCTGCTGTTCCTGGAAGCGGGCGCGCAGGCGCTGTGGGGCGCTGACTTTCACCGCATGCCCACGCCCTATGGCCAGATCGTCGACGTGTTCGGCCTGACCGCGCCGCTGCAGCGCCTGCTGATCATCGGCGCCGCCTTTGCGCTGATGGTGCTGCTGCACCTGTTCCTGACCCGCACCATGACCGGCGCCACCATCATGGCGATGGCGCAGAACCGTGAAGGCGCGGCGCTGGTCGGCATCGACGCCACGCGCGTCACGCTGCTGGTGTTCGCCATCTCCGGCGCGCTGGCCGCGATCGCCGCCACGCTGTACGCGCCGATCAACCTGGTCTACCCCAGCATGGGCAACCTGGTGATCACCAAGGCCTTCGTCATCATCATCCTCGGCGGCATGGGCAGCATCCCCGGCGCCATCGTCGGCGGGCTGATCATCGGCATGGCCGAGAGCTTCGGCGGCTTCTACGTTTCCACCGACTACAAGGACATCATCGCCTTCGTGCTGCTGGTGGTGATCCTGTCGATCCGGCCGCAGGGCCTGTTTGCCGGCAAGGCAGCCTGAGGAGCAAGACATGAAAGCACTGCAAGGAAAGACCGGCTGGATGCTGTTGCTGGCGCTGGCGATCGCGTTCCCGCTGGTCACGCCCAACAGCTACTACCTGACCGTGATGACGCTGGCCTTCATCTATGCCATCGCCACGCTCGGGCTGAACCTGATCACCGGCTATACCGGTCAGCTGAACCTGGCGCACGGCGGCTTCATGGCCATCGGCGCCTACACGCTGGGGATCCTGACCGTGGACTACCAGGTGCCGTTCTGGCTGGCCTTCGTGCTGGCCGGGGTGCTGTGCATGGTGCTGGGCTATGTGGTCGGGGTGGTGTCGCTGCGCCTGAAGGGCCATTACTTCTCGATCTTCACCATGTGCGTGGGCTACATCATCTACCTGCTGATCGAGAAGTGGGAAAGCCTGACGCACGGCACCGTGGGGCTGATCGGCATCCCGGTGCCGGCGGCGATCGGGCCGCTCGGCTTCGACAGCGTGCAGGCGCAGTATTACCTGGTGCTGGCCTTCCTCGCCGTCGGCGTATTCCTGATGCACCGCATCGTCACCTCGCTGCTGGGACGCAGCTTCATGGCCGTGCGCAACAGCGACGCGCTGGCGGAGGCGCTGGGCATCAACCTGATGCGCACCAAGGTGCTGTCGTTCGTGCTGTCGGTGGGCTACGCCGGCTTTGCGGGTGCGCTGTACGCGGGACAGGTGCGCTTCCTGGGCCCGGACATCGCCCGCACCGACCTGACCTTCGACATGGTGATGTCGATGCTGGTGGGCGGCATCGGCACGCTATTCGGGCCGCTGCTGGGCGCGGTGCTGGTGCCGTGGATCACGCAGTCGCTGCAGTTCATGCAGGACTACCGCATGCTGGTGTTCGGGCCGGTGCTGGTGCTGCTGATCATCTTCGTGCCCGACGGCATCGTCGGCTCTTACCTGAAGAAGCAGGCGCGCAAGGCCGCCGCCGAGCGCCGCGGCAAGCTGGCCCAGCCCGCCGCCGAGAGCCACACCGCCGCTGTACCGACCACCCGCGCCGGAGCCGACCATGCTTGAGATCCGCAACCTGACCAAGAAATTCGGCGGCCTGACCGCCGTGCACGATGTCTCGGTGACCTTCGAGCAGGGCCATATCAACGCCATCATCGGCCCCAATGGCGCCGGCAAGACCACCTTCTTCAACCTGGTCGCGGGCACCCATGCGCCCTCCTCCGGCCAGATCCTGTTCAAGGGCCAGGACGTGGCCGGCCTGCGCGCCGACCAGATCGCGCGGCTGGGCGTGGCCCGCACCTTCCAGGCGACAGCGCTGTTCGACCGCGCCACGGTGCTCGACAACCTGATCGTCGGCCACCGGCTGCGCACCCGTTCCGGGCTGGGCGACGTGCTGTTCAACACCCGCCGCCTGCGCGAGGAAGAGCGGCTGTGCCGCGACAAGGCCGAGGCCGCGCTCGACTTCGTCGGCCTGTCGCACCTGGCGCACGAGGTCGCGGCCGACATCACGCAGGAGGCGCGCAAGCGCGTGGCGTTCGCGCTGGCGCTGGCGACCGACCCCGAGCTGCTGCTGCTCGACGAGCCCGCCGGCGGCGTCAACCCGGAAGAGACCGTCGGCCTGGCCGAACTGATCCGCAAGATGGTGCGCCATGGAAAGACGGTCTGCCTGATCGAACACAAGATGGACATGATCATGCGCCTGGCCGACAAGATCATGGTGCTGAACTACGGCGAGAAGATCGCCGAAGGCACGCCCGCGCAGATCCAGCAGGATCCGCACGTCATCGAGGCCTACCTGGGAGCCGACCATGTTGCAGCTTGAACGCGTCTCGCTGTCGTACGGCAGCTTCCGCGCCCTCGACAACATCACCCTGCATGCCGGCGCTGGCGAGCTGGTGGTGCTGCTCGGCGCCAACGGCGCCGGCAAGAGCTCGATCTTCCTTGCGATGAGCGCGATCCACCGCATCAGCGGCGGCAGCATGCGCTTCGACGGGCGCGAACTGTCCGGCATGAAGCCGTCACAGATCGTGCAGGCGGGGCTGGTACATTGCCCCGAGGGACGCAAGCTGTTCCCGGCGATGAGCGTGGAGAAGAACCTCGTGCTGGGCGCCTACGTGCACCGGCGCGACGGCGCCGGCATCCGGAAGACGCTGGACGAGGTTTATGAACTGTTCCCGATCCTGCGGCAGAAGAAGGACGATGCGGCCGGCTCGCTGTCCGGCGGGCAGCAGCAGATGGTGGCGCTGGGACGCGCGCTGATGAGCCGCCCGCGCGCGCTGCTGCTCGACGAACCGTCGCTGGGCCTCGCGCCGCTGGTGGTCAAGCAGATGTTCGAGATCATCCAGCGCATCAACCGCGCGGGCACCACGGTGCTGCTGGCGGAGCAGAACGCCTATGCGGCGCTGGGGATCGCGCATCGCGCCTATGTGATCGAGAGCGGGAGGATCGTGATGGAGGGGGATCGGGATGCGTTGCTGAAGGATGAAGGGATTCGCAAGGCGTATATCGGGGGGTAGCCGGCAGGCTCGACGCGATGAGCTTGCTGTACCGCAAGCATGCTCCCTCTCCCGCTTGCGGGAGAGGGTTGGGGAGAGGGCCGGGGCGTCAGACGAAGTGCATGCGTTGGCATAACCACGTCCTGCCCTCTCCCCCGCCCCTCTCCCGCAAGCGGGAGAGGGGAGAAAACAAGCGGTCGGCCAGAGATGGCAGATCGAATAGATGCAGTACTTTCAGGAGACAACACCATGCAAAACAACCTCATGCGCCGCATCTTCCCGCTGGCCGCCACCGCCGTGGCCGCGATGCTGGCCTCGGGCGCCGCGCTGGCGCAGGAAGTGGTCAAGATCGGCTATACCGGCCCGCTTTCCGGCGGCGCCGCGCTGTATGGCAAGAACGTGCTGTCGGGCGTGCAGATGGCCGTCGACGAGATCAATGCCTCGGGCCTGGAGGTCAAGGGCAAGAAGGTCAAGCTGGAGGTGGTGGCGCTGGACGACAAGTACTCGCCCGCCGAGGCCGCCATCAACGGGCGCCGCCTGGTGCAGCAGCACAAGACCCCGGCGGTGTTCGTGCCGCATTCGGGTGGCATCTTCGCGCTGCAGGCCTTCAACGAGCAGGAGAAATTTCTGGTGATGGCCTACTCCAGCGTGCCGCGCATCACCGATGCCGGCAACAAGCTGACCATCCGCATCCCGCCGGCCTATACCGGCTATATCGAACCGTTTATCAAGGCGCAGATGAAGCGCTACGGCAAGAACGTGGCGCTGGCCCCGGCCGACCACGACTACGCCAAGGCCTGGGTGCAGGCCTTCCTGCCGGCGTGGGAGGCCGCCGGCGGCAAGGTGGTGGCGAACAACCCGATGTCGTACACCAAGGCCACCGACTTCTACAGCGGCGTGTCGCGCGCCATCAGCGAGAAGCCGGACGTGATGTTCGTCGGCGGCCCGTCGGAGCCGACCGCGCTGGTGGTCAAGCAGGCGCGCGAACTGGGCTTCAAGGGCGGCTTTATCGTGATGGACCAGGCCAAGATGGACGAGATGGCCCGCGTCACCAACGGCCTGGGCATGCTCGAGGGCTCGATCGGCGTGCTGCCGCTGGTCAACGACAGCCGCCCCGCCACGCAAGCCTTCAACGCCCGGTACAAGAAGCTGCACGACGGGCGCGACGCCACCACCGAGATGTCCCTGAACTACACCATGGTGTATGCGCTGGCCGGAGCGATGAAGCTGGCCGGCACCACCAGCGACGCCACGGCGATCCGCGCGAAGATGCCGGATGCGGTCAAGGGCCTGGCCAAGGAGGTCAATCCCAACGAAGTCGACGGCATCGATGCCAAGGGCGGCTCGATGGCCGACACCGTGGTGGGCTGGGTGCAGAACGGCAAGATCTCGCAGGTCCGCTTGTCCGAACTGGCGAAGTAAAGCGGGACACGCGGCCGGTACCGCGAGCACAAACCCCGGCATGCCGCGAGGCATGCCGGGGTTTTTCATTGCGGCGGTCAAGCGCAACTAGCGGCGATCGCCGTCGCGGCCCTGGCGCGCCTCCATCTGGCCACGCTCCTGCTGCGCGCGCTGCTGCTGCATTTGCCGCTGCTGGTCCATTTGCTGGCGCTGGCGCTCCTGCATCTGCCGCTGCTGCTCGTGCATCTGCCGTTGCTGCTGTTCGGCCTGGCGCTGCATCGCCTGCTGGCGCTGCTGCTCATGCATCGCCCGCTGCTGTTCCTGCATCGCGCGTTGCTGCTCTTGCATATGGCGCTGCTGCTCGGCCTGCCGCTGCATGGCTTGCTGGCGCTGCTGCTCCTGCATGGCGCGTTGCTGCTCCTGCATATGGCGCTGCTGCTCGGCCTGCCGCTGCATGGCCTGCTGCCGTTGCTGTTCCTGCACCGCGCGCTGCTGATCCTGCATCTGGCGCTGTTGCTCGGCTTGCCGCTGCATCGCCTGCTGCCGTTGCTGGTCCTGCACCGCGCGCTGCTGGTCCTGCATCTGCCGCTGCTGCTCGGCTTGCCGCTGCATGGCCTGCTGCCGTTGCTGCTCCTGCACCGCGCGCTGCTGGTCCTGCATCTGGCGCTGCTGGTCCGCCTGCCGCTGCATGGCTTGCTGCCGTTGCTGCTCCTGCACCGCGCGCTGCTGGTCCTGCATCTGGCGCTGCTGGTCCGCCTGCCGCTGCGTGGCTTGCTGGCGCTGCTGCTCCTGCATCGCGCGCTGCTGCTCCTGCATCTGCCGCGGCTGCTGTTCGGCCTGGCGCTGCTGCGCTTCCTGCATCTGGCGCTGCTGTTCGAAGCGCTGGCGCTGCATCTCGTGCGATTGCCGCGCCGGATCCGGGCGTTCCTGCCCGTCGGCCCACTGGCGCGGCGGCATGCGCTGCTGGCGCTGCTCTTCCAGCTGCCGTTGCTGCTCGCGCAGCGCACGCTGCTGCTCGAACTGCTGGCGCTGCTGATCGCGCTGCGTCGCCTGTTGCTGGCGCTGGACGTCGCCGGCCCCGCCCGGCTGCCCGGCAAAGCCGCGCGCCTCGTCGGGCCGGGTGCTCTGGCCGCGGCCAGGGCCGCGCCACGACTCACCGCGGGCCTGTGCATCGTTGCGATCCGCACGGCCGTCGCCGTCGGCATCGATACGCCCGGGGCGCGGCTGGACCGGAGCGTGGTCGCGCGATGCGATCGCGGCCTGGCTCATGCGCACGTCCGGCACCGGCCGTGCGTCGCGACCGGGCCGGCGTTCGTTGCCGCCGCGCCAGGCCGGGCCGGCACCGGGCACGACCCCGCCCTCGCGCGCAAAGCGCCGGGCCAGGTCTTCCGTGGCCGGCCGGCCCGGCGCGCGCGCGGCGATGGCCTGGCGTTCGAAGCCATGGCGCGCCTGCGGCGGCAGCGGCCGCATCGGCGCCGCACCCACCAGGCTGCCCTTGACCGGCGCCACCGGCGGCGCGCCGTGGGCCTCGCCCGTCGGCAAGTTGCGCCATTCGGGGCGGTGCAGGCCGCGCGCCGGCCGTCCTTCGACAAAGTTGCGCGCCGGCATGCCGGTGATGGCGCCGGGCACGTTGCGGTTGGCGTAAGGCGGCGGGCGGCGGTCGCCCATCACGAAGTTGTTGACCGTAACCCGGTTGATGCGGGCGACGTAGGTCGGGCTGGCGCGATAGACCGGCCGGTAGGCGTCGCGCGGTCCCAGCGGATACCAGGCCACGCCCGGGCCGCTGCCGACGCGCACGCTCCAGTTAGGTCCGGCGGCGCCGACGAAGGCGACCAGCGCCGGGGCATAGCATGGGCGCACACGCGGCCCGGGGACCCAGCCCCAGCGCGAGCCCACATAAGCCCAGCGACCGTAATGCGACGGCGCGAAGCCCCACGGCGCGTCGTCGATCCAGGTCCAACCCCATGGCGCGATCCAGGCCCAGTGGCCGGCGCTGTATGGCACCCATCCCGCGCTGACCACGCGCGGGAACCAGATCGCGCCGTAGCCCGGGTCTTCCTGCCAGTCGCCATACCCGTCCAGCGCGGCGTAGCCCGGCATCTCGCGCGGCACATAGCGCGCCGACTGCGAAGCGTCCTCGCGCGCGTCGCGCGCCGCGGTCCAACGGTCGAACGCGTCTTCGGGCACCGCGCCACCGCCGGCATCGGCCAGGTCGGTGCCGGCAAAACGCATGCGGTCGCCGCGCTGCAGCTCGATGGTGCGGCTGTCGCCGTAGACCACCGCGCTGCCATGGCGCATGGTCACGGTAGTGGTGCTGCCGTCGGGCGCCACGTCGAGCCGGTAGTCGCCGGGCTCGCGCGGCACGAAGGCCAGGTTGGGGGTATCGACCTCGACGGTCTGGCCCGGCGGCAACGCGCGCACGCGCACCTGCAGCGTGCCCTGGGTCAGCTTGACCTGGGTGGTGCTGTCGTCCAGGTTCAGGATGCTGGCGGCGGTGGCGCCGCCCATGCGCAGCGCCACCGTGCCGGCGTGCAGTTCGGCGCGTCCGCCCGGCTCCAGCCAGAGCCGGTCGCCGGTGGTGACCGGCCGGTTCAGCCCGGCCGCGGCCCAGGCGTCCGAGCCGGCGGGCGCAAAGCTGAGATTGCCGTCGACCGCGGTCAGCGTGGCGATGCGCGAGGAAGGATCGGCCTGCTGCTGCGCGGCGTCGGCCACCGGGGCATCCAGGTAGGGTTCGCCCGGCGCGGCGGGCACCTGCGCCAGTGCAGCAGCCGCCACTGCAAGGCCGGCTGCGGCCGCCAGCGCGGTCAGCACCAGCCGGCCGCCAGGGCGGGGCGGAAAACGGCCAGCGGATTGGAAAGGATCAGACATGGAAGGGCAGGAGCGGGACCCGGCATGGGTCGGCGGGCAGGCCGGCCCACGCCGGCGGCCACCCTATTGTTACCATACATGGCCCCGGATGCCGCGGCGCGTCCGGTGCGGCACAGTTTGTAAGCTCGTATTTCGCCTGGCGCCCGGGCCGCGCGGCCCTGCCAGTGCGCGCGGCAGGCTGCGGGCGGGCCGGCGGGCGGCACCGCCGTGGCCAGGGCCCGTTGGCAGTCAAAGGTGGAAACAACTTCGGTGCGCCGGGCGGACGGCCCCGGACCGGCTGCCGCTCAGCCGGCGGCTTGCTGGCGCAGCATCTCGGTCAGGCGCTCGGCCGGCATCGGACGCCCGTACAGGTAGCCCTGCGCCTCATGGCAGCCATTGGCGAGCAGGAAATCGCGCTGCTCGGGGGTTTCCACGCCTTCGGCCACCACGCCGATGTGCAGGCTGGCGCCCACATTGATCACCGAGCGCACGATCGCCGCGTCGACCGGGTCTTCGGTGACGTTGCGGATAAAGGACTGGTCGATCTTGAGCCGGTCCACCGGGAACGACTTGAGGAAGCTGAGCGAGGCATAGCCCGTGCCGAAGTCATCGCAGGTCAGCGTGATGCCGTCGCGGCGCAGCGCCTGCAGCTGGTCCGAGACCTCGTCGCCCTGCTGCAGGGCGATGGTCTCGGTGATCTCGATCTCGAGGCAGTCCGGCGCCAGCTCCAGCGCCCGCAGTACGTGGCGCACCTCGGTCAGCAGCCGGCTTTCGGACAGCTGGGCCGCGAACAGGTTGATCGCCACGCGCGGCGGCCGCGGAAACGCCAGCGCCCAGGCACGGGCCTGGGCGCACGCAGTCTGCAGCAGCCACATGCCGACATCGCTGGCGATGCTGCTGCCGGCCAGCGCGTCGATGAAGGCCGCCGGCGACAGCAGCCCGCGGGTGGGATGGCGCCAGCGCATCAGTGCCTCGGCGCCATGGACGCGGCCGTCGCGCAGGTCGACCTGGGGCTGGTACAGCAGCTCGAACTGGCGCTGGGCATAGGCCTCGTGCAGGGCCTGCACCAGCGACAGCCGCGTGGTCACGTCCGAGCGCATCTGCGGCTTGAAGAAGCGGATGGTGCGGCCGCCGTCGTGCTTGGCCCGCGCCAGCGCCAGGCTCGCCGCCGCCAGCATGTCCGAAGCCTGTTCACCGGCCGCGGGCGCGACGCACGCGCCGATGCTGGCCAGCACGTGATGGCGGCGCCCGGCATGTTCGTGGGGAGAGGACAGCATCGACAGGATCGCGGCGCTGACGTGGCGCACCAGCGTGGGATCGGCAATGGAGGGCAGCAGCACGCCGAATTCGTCGCTGCCGATGCGGCCGATCGCGGCGTCGCGGGGCGAGGCATCGCGCAGGCGGCGGGCCACGCGCTGCAGGATGATGTCGCCTTCGGCATGGCCGTGCATGTCGTTGAAGGCGCGGAAGTCATCAATGCCGATCAGCAGCAATGCGCAGCGCGGCACAGCCTCGCTATGCAGGCGTGCCTCCAGCCGTTTCAGAAAGCCCTGGCGATTGTCAACGCCGGTCAGCGGATCGAGATCCGAGCCTGGCGAGGCGCCAGCCGACTTCGCCCCCGACTTGGCCACCATCCCTGCCCCATCTGTAATTGTCGACATTGTTACCCGCTAGCAATTTAGCAAGTGTGACGAAAACTTGGAAAAAATCAAGCAGTTCCGATACACGCCAAAACCCCTAGGCGCCGGCGCAACGCCGTCCCTGCCGCGACCCTGCTGCGCGTTGAATCGGGCGGCCGCATACAGTACCCTACCGCGCATCGGGGGCGCCCCCGCCCCGCCGCATGGTCCCGTTCCGCCCCCGCGGCGCGCCTTGCCGGCACCGGCGGTGCCCTGAACAAGAACAATTACCGGGATTTCACCGTGAATGAATGGACCATCCGCACGCGCATCCTGGCAAGCTTTTCGCTGATCCTGCTGGTGATGGCACTGATGGGCGTGGTCGCCTATACCCGCCTGGTCGCGATCGAACGCGAAACCGCGCTGATGCTGCGTGACGCGCTGCCCGGACTGAACTACAGCACCGGCATCCGCGGCGTCTGGGGCGAACGCTATGTGCTGGCCTGGCAGACCATCAACGCCACCGACGAGGCCGAGCGGCGGCGCTTCCAGCAGCAAGGCCAGGATGCTGCGAGCCGCCTGGACAAGCTCGAGCAGCAGTACGAATCCTCGATCACCCGCGACGACGACCGCGCTGCCTTCAAGGCCTATCTCGACCTGCGCGCGCGCTACGACCAGGCGGCCCAGGTCCTGTCCGGCCAGGCCGAGTGGAACGCCGCCGCCGCCGCGGCGGCGCTGCGCGGCGAGGCGCATGACCGCTGGTTCGAGGCGCGCAAGGCGACCCAGCGCCTGGTGGACGACAACAGCGCGGTCAGCTCGCGCGCCGCGCAGGGCATTGACGATGCCGTCAATGCCGCGAAGATCGGCATCGAGGCGGCGCTGATCGTGGCGGTGGTGGTGGCGCTGGTGTGCGGCTACCTGCTGCTGCGCGCGATCACGGTGCCGATGCAGTCGATCGTCGGCCTGCTGGCCGGCATCCGCGGCGGCGACCTGCGCCTGCGCATGGCGCTGCGCCGCAAGGATGAATTCCAGGAAGTGGAGGAAGGCTTCAACCAGATGACCGGCGAGCTGACCTCGCTGGTGGGCCAGGCCCAGCGCACCGCGATCCAGGTCACCACCTCGGTCAACGAGATCGCCGCGACCGCGCGCCAGCAGCAGGCCACCGCCACCGAGACCGCCGCCACCACCACGCAGATCGGCGCGACCTCGCGCGAAATCTCGGCCACCGCACGCGACCTGGTGCGCACCATCCACGAAGTCTCGAGCGCCGCCGAGCAGGCCGCGGGGCTGGCCGGCACCGGCCAGGTCGGGCTGTCGCGCATGGAAGGCACCATGCAGCATGTGATGGACGCCGCCGGCTCGGTCAACGCCAAGCTGGCCACGCTCAACGAGAAGGCCGGCAATATCAACCAGGTGGTGACCACCATCGCCAAGGTCGCCGACCAGACCAACCTGCTGTCGCTGAACGCCGCGATCGAGGCCGAGAAGGCCGGCGAGTACGGCCGCGGCTTTGCCGTGGTGGCCACCGAGATCCGCCGCCTGGCCGACCAGACCGCGGTTGCCACCTTCGACATCGAGCAGATGGTGCGCGAGATCCAGTCGGCGGTGTCGGCCGGCGTGATGGGCATGGACAAGTTCTCGGAGGAAGTGCGCCGCGGCATGTCCGAGGTCACGCAGGTGGGCGACCAGCTGTCGCAGATCATCGCCCAGGTGCAGTCGCTCGCGCCGCGCGTGCAGATGGTCAATGAAGGCATGCAGGCCCAGGCCGGCGGCGCCGAGCAGATCAACCAGGCACTGATGCAGTTGTCCGAGGCCGCGCAGCAGACCGTGGAATCGCTGCGCCAGTCGAGCCAGGCGATCGACGAACTGACGCTGGTCGCCAACGACCTGCGCAGCGGCGTGTCGCGCTTCAAGGTCTAGGCTGCCGTTTCCTCCCGTTTCCCGCACCGGGCCGTCGCACGCCGCCGCCATGAAACTCTTCCTGCTGTTCCGCCTCGGCGCCGACCACTATGCGCTCGATGCCGCCGAGGTGGCCGAGGTGCTGCCGCTGACGCGGCTGAAGCAGATTCCCGGCGCGCCGGCCTGGGTGGCGGGATTGATGCAGCGGCGCGGCCAGCCGGTGCCGGTGATCGACCTGCCCGCGCTGGCCACCGGCGTGCCCGCGGCGCTGCGCACCAGCACGCGCACGGTGCTGGTCCATTACCGCCGCGATGAAAGCGAACCGGTGCGGCTGCTCGGCCTGCGCCTGGAGGCGGCCACCCAGACCCTGCGCTGCCCGGCGGAATCGTTCGTCGATGCCGGCATCGCCGGCGCCAGCCCGCGCTATCTCGGTCCGGTGCGGCACGACGCGCGCGGGCTGGTGCAATGGGTCAGGGTCGGCGCGCTGCTGCCGGACGACGTCCATGCCATGCTGTTCGCCGCTGCCGCCGATGCCGCCGACGCAGCCGGGGAGGCCGCGTGAGCACCGCCGCGCATATCGAGGCCCTCCTCAAGGCCCGCATCGGCCTTGACGCCTGCGCCATCGGCAGCGGTGCAGTGGCGCGCGCCGTGCGCGAGCGCCAGCAAGCGCGGCAGGCGCCCGATACCGAGGCTTACTGGCAGCTGCTGCAAGGCACCGCCGACGAATTCCAGGCGCTGATCGAGGCCGTGGTGGTGCCCGAGACCTGGTTCTTCCGGCATCGCGAGGCCTTGCTTGCGCTGGGCCGCTTTGCCGCGGAACGCGCCTTTGCCGACGGCAGGCGCACGCTGAGGCTGCTGAGCCTGCCCTGCTCCACCGGCGAAGAGCCGTATTCGATCGCCATGGCGCTGCTCGATGCCGGCGTGCCGCCGGGGCGCTTCTATATCGACGCGGTCGACATCAGCGCGCGCGCGCTGGCGCGCGCGCGCCAGGCGCACTACAACGCCAATGCCTTCCGCAGCGCGCCATTAGACTTCCGCGACCGCTATTTCACCGCCACGCCCACCGGCTACGTGCTGGACCCGCGCGTGCGCGCGCAGGTGCGGCTGCGGCAGGGCAACCTGGTCGAGCCCGGCCTGCTGGCGGGCGAAGCGCCCTATGACTTCGTGTTCTGCCGCAACCTGCTGATCTACTTCGACGCCGCCGGGCAACGCCAGGCAGTGCAGACGCTGGTGCGACTGACCATGGCCGACGGCCTGCTGTTCGTCGGGCCGGCCGAGGCCAGCGTGCTGAGCGCGCAGGGGCTGGAGCCGGTCGGCATTCCGCTGTCCTTTGCCTTCCGCAAGCCGGCCGCCGCAGCGCCGCGCTCCCGGGCCACGCCCCACCCGCCGGTCCACGCCACCCAGCCGCCCCGCATGGCCGCGCCGCCGCGGCTGCCGCGCCCGCCAGCGACGCTGCGTCCGCCGGTGGTGCGCGCGCCCGCGCCGGCCGCAGCACCGGCCGCAAGGCCTGCGGCCGGCGCGCATGCGGACGCGCTGGCCGCGATCGCCGCCATGGCCGACCGCGGCGAACTGGACGCGGCCACCGCCGCCTGCCTGGCGCTGCTAGACCGTGCCGCGCCCGATGCCGATGGCACCGCGCTGGCCGATGCCTTTGGCATGCTCGGCGTGCTGCACGATGCCGCCGGCCGCACCGCCCAGGCGCACGCGGCCTACCGCAAGGCGCTGTACCTGGATCCCTCGCACCAGGAAAGCCTGTATCACCTGGCCGCGCTGCTCGACACCGAGGGCGACCACGACGGCGCCACCCGCCTGCGCCAGCGCGCGCAGCGCCACTCCCGCAAGCACCATGGCTGAGACCCACGCCCCTCCTTTTGCCACCGTGGTGCGCGCCGAAGGCGTGGACGACTGCTGGCGGCGCATCGGCGTGCGCGGCGACGGCAGCTGCCCGGCGCTGGCCGAACACGCACACTGCCGCAACTGCCCGACTTACGCACACGCCGCCGCGATGTTGCTCGACGCACAGCAGCTGGACCAGGCCCTGCAGGAACTGCCGGATGCGGCCGATGACAGCGGCAACGACAGCGGCAACGACCATGCCCAGGACGCCAGCGCGCTGGCCTGCCTGGTATTCCGCATCGGCGATGAATGGCTGGCGCTGCCGACCGCCGCGCTGGGCGAAGTCACGGCGCCGTGCCCGGTCCATTCGCTGCCCCACCGGCGCGATGCCGCGGTGCTGGGGCTGGCCGCGGTGCGCGGCAACCTGCTGGCCTGCCTGTCGCTGGCGCACCTGTTCGACACGGGCGCGGCCCAGGCCGAACTCGATGCCGCCGGCAGCCGCTTCCTGATCCTCGGACAAGGCCGCGCCGCGATCGCCCTGCCGGTAGCCGAGATCGCCGGCATCGTGCGCGTGCGGCGCGCCGCGCTGCAGCCGCTGCCAGCCACGCTGGCACGAGGCTCGGCCCGCTATACGCAGGCGCTGTTCGTCGACCAGGGCCGCAGCGTCGGCCTGCTCGACGCCGCGCAGGTACGCCACTCGCTGGACCGGAGCCTGGCATGAACCCCGAACAACTGCGCGACGCCTCGCTGCTGGAGCTGTTTGCGCTCGAAGCCGACGCCCAGGCCGAGATCCTCAACGCCGGCCTGCTGGCGCTGGAGCGCACCCCGGGCGCGCCCGCGCAGCTGGAGGCGTGCATGCGCGCGGCCCACTCGCTCAAGGGCGCGGCCCGCATCGTCGGGCTCGATGGCGGCGTGCGGCTGGCGCATGCGATGGAAGACTGCCTCGTCGCCGCGCAGGGCGGCATGCCGCTCACCGCCGCGCATATCGATGCGCTGCTGCAGGGCACCGACCTGCTGCTGCGCATCGGCCATCCGCCCGGCGGCGACCCGGACTGGTCCGAGCAGGCCGGCCGCGCCGAGATCGACGCGGTGATACAACGGCTGGGTTCGCTCGACGGCGGCGGCGCGCCGGCGCAGCCGGCTGCCACGCATGCGCCCGCCCCAGCAGCGGCGCCTGCCAGTACTCCCGCCCCTCGGCCTACCCTCGAGGCCGAACCAGCGCCCTCTGCGCCGATTGCCGCGCACGCCGGTGAAGGCCACGAGCGCATGCTGCGCGTGAATGCCGAGGCGCTGGACCAGCTGCTGGCGCTGTCGGGTGAGGCCATGGTCGAATCGCACTGGCTGCGGCCGTTCGGCGCATCGCTGCAGAAAGCGCGGCGCCAGCAGGCGCGCGCGCTGCGTGCGGCCGACGCGCTGCAGCAGGTCTTGCGCGAGACCCAGGATGGCGACGGCGCGCAGGCATTGTCGGCGGCCCAGGCGGCGCTGGCCGAACTGCGCCAGCTGCTCGACGATGGCCACCAGCAACTGGCGGCGCGGCTGGACGAGTTCGAGCAGTACGACCATCGCGCCACGCGGCTGGCGCGCCGGCTCTACGACAGCGCGCTGGCCTCGCGCATGCGCCCGCTGTCCGACGGCCTGGCGGGCTACGCGCGCATGGTGCGCGACCTGGGCCGCGCGCTGGGCAAGCCGGTGCACCTGGAACTGTCCGGTGCCGGCACGCAGGTGGACCGCGACATCCTCGAGGCGCTCGATGCGCCGCTGGCCCACCTGCTGCGCAATGCCGTCGACCATGGCATCGAGGCGCCGGCAGTGCGCGCGGCGCAGGGCAAGCCGCCGGAAGGCCGCGTGATGCTGCACGCGCGCCACAACGCCGGCCGGCTGCAGATCGAGATCTCCGACGACGGCGCCGGGGTCGACCTGGAAGCGCTGCGGCGCGCCATCGTGCGGCGGCGGCTGGCCTCCGAGGACACGGCGGCGCGGCTGTCGCAGGCAGAGTTGCTCGACTTCCTGCTGCTGCCCGGCTTCAGCATGCGCGACACCGTTTCTGAAGTGTCCGGGCGCGGCGTCGGCCTCGATGCGGTGCAGGAGATGGTGCGCCGCGTGCGCGGCAGCCTGCGCCTGACCCAGCAGCCTGGGCACGGCCTGCACTTCAGCCTGGAGCTGCCGCTGACGCTGTCGGTGGTGCGCACGCTGCTGGTGGACGTGGCCGGCGAAGCCTATGCCTTCCCGCTGGGCCGCGTGCTGCGCGCGACCTCGGTGGCGCGCGGCGAGATCGAACAGACCGAGGGCCACCAGCATTTCCGCCACGAAGGTCGCGCCATCGGCCTGGTCAGCGCGGCGCAGGTGCTGCAGCGGGCCGGCGCCGACGCGCCGGCGCGCGAGCAGGTCCCGGTGGTTGTCATCGGCGAAGGCGAGCGCACCTATGGCATCGCGGTCGACCGCATGCTGGGCGAACGCCTGCTGGTGGTGCAGCCGCTGCCCGCGGCGCTGGGCAAGATCCGCGACATTGCCGCCGGCAGCCTGACCGACGACGGCACGCCGGTGCTGATCTTCGATGTCGAGGACATGATCCGCTCGGTCGAGAAGCTGGTCTCCGAAGGCCGCATCGAAGGCGTGCGCCAGGGCGCGGCGACGAGCGTGCAGGCGCGCGCGCGCCGGGTGCTGGTGGTGGACGACTCGCTGACGGTGCGCGAACTGCAGCGCAAGCTGCTGGCCGGACGCGGCTATGACGTGACGGTGGCGGTCGACGGCATGGACGGCTGGAACGTGCTGCGTGCCGAGCCCTTCGACCTGGTCATCACCGACATCGACATGCCGCGCATGGACGGCATCGAGCTGGTGCGGCGCATCCGCCAGGACGCCGCGCTGCGCCAGCTGCCGGTGATGGTAGTGTCGTACAAGGACCGCGAACAGGACCGCCAGCGCGGCCTGGAGGCCGGCGCGGACTATTATCTGGCCAAGGGCAGTTTCCACGACGCCGCGTTGCTCGACGCGGTCCAGGACCTGATCGGCGAGGCACGTCCATGAAAATCGGCATCGTCAATGATTCCGCGCTCGCGGTCGCCGCGCTGCGGCGCGCGCTGGCGCTGGATCCGTCGTTCGAGATCGCGTGGATCGCCGGCGACGGCGCCCAGGCGGTGCAGATGGCCGCGCGCCAGACCCCGGACCTGATCCTGATGGACCTGCTGATGCCGGTCATGGACGGGGTCGAGGCCACGCGCCGGATCATGGCCGCCACGCCCTGCGCCATCGTGGTGGTGACCATGGACCTGGGCCGCAACGCCTCTCAGGTGTTCGACGCGATGGGCCATGGCGCCATCGACGCGGTCGACACCCCGACGCTGGCCGAGGCCGACGCGCAGCTGGCCGCCGGTCCGCTGCTGCGCAAGCTGCGCAACATCGCGCGCCTGCTGGCCGGCCGGGTGGCGCCGCAGCATGCGCTGGCGGTGGCGCCGCGCGCCGTCAGCGCGGCGCGGCTGGTGGCGATCGGCGCCTCGGCCGGCGGCCCGGCCGCACTGGCCGCGCTGCTGGGCGCGCTGCCGGCGGACTTCGGCGCCGCCGTGGTCACGGTGCAGCATGTCGACGAGGCCTTTGCCGCCGGCATGGCCGACTGGCTCGACGGACAGTGCGCGCTGCCGGTGCGCATCGCCCGCGCCGGCGAGACTCCGCAGGCCGGCACCGTGCTGCTGGCCGGCACCAACGACCACCTGCGCCTGGCCAGCCCGAGCCGGCTGGCCTACACCGAACAACCCTGCGATTACCTTTACCGCCCCTCCATCGATGTGTTCTTCGAAAGCGTGGTGGAACACTGGCGCGGCGACGTGGTCGGCGTGCTGCTCACCGGCATGGGGCGCGACGGCGCGCTGGGCCTGAAGGCCATGCGCGACCGCGGCTTCCTGACCATCGCCCAGGACCGCGCCACCAGCGCCGTGTACGGCATGCCCAAGGCCGCCGCCGCGCTCGGCGCTGCCGCCGAGATCCTGCCGCTGCCGCGCATCGCGCCGCGGCTGGTGCAGGCGTGCGGCCCGGCGGCACTGACCTGGCCTGCGCCGCCCGTCTGAAAGAATGCAACCGGTCCCAGGCCGTGCCGGGACCGCGAGAACAGGAATTGAACATGCAATCCGAATCCTCCAACCCCGCCGGCATGCCCGCCGCGACCGACAAGCAAGAGTACCTTGCCATGGTGCTGCTGGTGGACGACCAGGCCATGGTCGGCGAAGCAGTGCGCCGCGCGCTCGCCACCGAGCCCGATATCGACTTCCACTACTGCTCGCAGCCCGATGAAGCGGTGGCGGTGGCGCAGCGCACCAAGCCCACGGTGATCCTGCAGGACCTGGTGATGCCGGGCGTGGACGGGCTGACGCTGGTGCAGCGCTACCGCGACAACCCCGCCACGCGCGATATCCCGATCATCGTGCTGTCGACCAAGGAAGAAGCCGCGACCAAGGGCGCGGCCTTTGCCGCCGGCGCCAACGACTACCTGGTCAAGCTGCCGGACAGCATCGAGCTGATCGCGCGCATCCGCTACCACTCGCGCTCGTACCTGAACCAGCTGCAGCGCGACGAAGCCTACCGCGCGCTGCGCCAGAGCCAGCAGCAGCTGCTGGAGACCAACCTGGAGCTGCAGCGCCTGACCAACTCGGACGGGCTGACCGGCTTGTCCAACCGGCGCTATTTCGACGAATACCTCGGCGCGGAATGGCGCCGCGCGCTGCGCGAGCAGACCGAGCTGGCGCTGCTGATGATCGATGTCGACGCCTTCAAGGCCTACAACGACACCTATGGCCACGTCGCCGGCGACGACGTGCTGCGCCGCGTCGCCGCGGTGATACGCGACAATTGCGCGCGCGCCACCGACCTGCCCGCGCGCTTTGGCGGCGAAGAGTTCGCCATGGTGCTGCCCGCCACCTCGCCCGGCGGCGTGCGGCTGCTGGCTGAAAAGGTCCGGCGCGCGGTGCAGGGGCTGGCCATCGCCCACAGCGGCTCGCCCGCCTTCCATTGCGTCACCGTCAGCATCGGCGGCGCGGTACTGGTGCCCCAGCCCGATGCCCAGCCCAGCGAGCTGGTGCAGGCGGCCGATGCGGGCCTGTACCAGGCCAAGCGCAACGGCCGCAACCAGGTCATGATGTCGCCGGCCTGAGGCACGGCGGCAACAACCGGTTACACATCTGCACATGCGGCATGGCGGCCCGCAGGCTTGCCTCGCCGCGCCGCTGCGCCTGCGCTGCCAAGGCGCGCCGCCTGCGGGGCCCGCGCAGGCATCACCTCCTGTCGGAATCGTCCGACACTGAATTCGGAGCGTCGCGCCTGTCTGGCCTACGGCTTCAAACCTATCGTTGCATCACGGCAAGCGTGATCCCGCGCCTGCATACCAGATAGCAACTGGCCACGCGGCCGCCGCGATCCGCGCCGGCATGGGCCAGCTCGTCTCTGACTCTAACAGCAAGAGGTGACCCATGCTTCGATCCAAGACCCTTTTCCTCGGGCTCGCGCTGGCCGCGACCGCGGTGCTGACAGCGTGCGGCGGCGGCGATGACGGCATCGACGACCGCATCGGCCTGAGCAAGCCGAGCGTGCGCGTGATCCACGCCGTCACCGGCGGCCCCAACGTCGACGTGCTGCAGAACGGCGCGCTCACCAGCATGGTCAACAAGCCCTACAAGTTCGTCTCGACCTACTTCAACGTTGAAACCGGCAACCAGCTGATCTCGTTCAACACCGCCGGCACGCAGACCGAACTGGCCCGCGCCAGCCTGGTGGCGGCCACCGGCCACAAGTACACCGTGGTGGCGGTGCCGGGTGCATCGGTCGCGGAAACGGTGACGATCGACGATCCGTTCGGCAAGGGCCTGCTGTCGAACAAGGCGCGCGTGCGCTCGCTGAACGCCTCGTTCAACGCGCAGAACATCGACATCTACGTGACCCTGCCCGCGATCGACCTGAACTCGGTCGCGCCGACCTTCGCCGCGGTGGGCTACAAGCAGGCCTCGCCGGCATCGGGCCAGGATTCGATCGACCTGGACGGCAACACCACCTACCGCCTGCGCATCACGCCGGCCGGCACCAAGACCGTGATCTTCGACTCCGGCGCGCTGACGCTGGCGAACAACGCCGACTGGCTGATCACCACCATCCCGTCGGATGGCATCGCCGGCCTGACGCCGAACAAGATCAAGGTGCTGGTGGCACGCGGCGACGACGAGTCGCAAGCCGGCCTGGAACTGGTGACGACGCAATAACGCTGTCGCGGTTGCCCGTGGCAGGCGTGCAGCATGCGGGAGGCCGGTCCGGAGGGACCGGCCTTTTTTTGTTCAGGGCTCGGCGTCAGTCCGCGCGGGGGCTTCGTCGGCCGGCTCCAGCTCCGCCTTCAGCACGGCCAGGTGCGAGATATACGACTCCAGTTCGGCCCGTCCCTGCGCGGTGATGCAATACACGCGGCCGCTGCCCTCGACCAGTTCGGCGGTGATGGCGCGGGCCATCATCAGGCTGCGCAGAATCGGCCGCAGCGAGCGGATGTTCTTGTCGATGCCACGCTCGCGCAGCCGGTCGACCAGGCTGAGCACCGTCGACGGGCTCGACTGGACCAGCTTGAGCACATAGATTCGGGAGAAAAACCGGTCAAGGGTAGGCGGTTTCATGGGCGCTGTCGGCGCACCCGATGGTGCGGGAATCCTGATCATCATGCGCAGCCCATGACTGCTGCCGCAGTCGGGCACTCTCTGGGAACAAGGCGGGCGGACGCGCGACGCGCCCGCGAAAGAAAACGGGGTGCGCGAAGGCACCCCGAAAGCTTGCGTTGCTCGCGCCGGCCGCTTGCAGGGCCGGCGCCATTCCGGGGCGCTCGCTGGCGCTAGTCTTCCTGGAACGCTTCCTCGCGCTTGGCCTTGATCGACGGCAGCGCCACCACCGCCACCAGCGCGGCGGCCGCGATCAGCAGGCCCACCGACAGCGGCCGGGTCACGAACACGCTGAAGTCGCCTCGCGACAGCAGCAGCGTGCGGCGGAAGTTCTCTTCCATCATCGGCCCCAGCACGAAGCCGAGCAGCAGCGGCGCCGGTTCACACTTGAGCTTCAGGAACAGGTAGCCGATCACGCCGAAGCCCGCGGCCATGAAGACGTCGAAGGTCTGGTTGTTGACCGAGTACACGCCGATGCCGCAGAACACCAGGATCGCCGGGTACAGGAAGCGGTACGGCACGGTCAGCAGCTTCACCCAGATGCCGATCATCGGCAGGTTCAGGATGATCAGCATCAGGTTGCCGATCCACATCGACGCGATCAGGCCCCAGAACAGCGACGGGTTGCTGGTCATTACCTGCGGGCCGGGCTGGATGTTGTGGATGGTCATCGCCCCCACCATCAGCGCCATCACCGCGTTGGGCGGAATGCCCAGCGTCAGCAGCGGGATGAACGAGGTCTGCGCCGCGGCGTTGTTGGCCGATTCCGGACCGGCCACGCCTTCGATCGCGCCCTTGCCGAACTCATGCGCGTTCTTGGAAGTCTTCTTCTCCAGCGAATACGCCGCGAACGAGGCCAGCGAGGCACCGCCGCCCGGCAGGATGCCCAGCGCCGAGCCCAGCGCGGTGCCGCGCAGCACCGCCGGGATCATGCGCTTGAAGTCTTCCCTGGTCGGGAACAGGTTGGTGACCTTGTTGGTAAAGGTTTCGCGGGCTTCCTTCTGCTCCAGGTTGGCGATGATCTCGGCAAAGCCGAACATGCCCATTGCCAGTGCGACGAAGTCGATGCCGTCGGTCAGCTCCGGCACGTCAAACGAGAAGCGCGCAGCGCCCGAGTTCACGTCGGTGCCGATCAGGCCCAGCAGCAGGCCCAGCACGATCATCGCGATGGCCTTGGGCAGCGAGCCGGAAGCCAGCACCACGGCACCGATCAGGCCCAGCACCATCAGCGAGAAGTACTCGGCCGGGCCGAACTTGAAGGCGATTTCCGACAGCGGCGTGGCGAAAGCGGCCAGGATCAGCGTGGCCACGCAGCCGGCGAAGAACGAACCGAGGCCCGCGGTGGCCAGCGCCACCCCTGCCCTGCCTCGCCTTGCCATCTGGTAGCCGTCGATGGTGGTCACCACCGACGACGATTCACCGGGCAGGTTCACCAGGATGGCGGTGGTCGAGCCGCCGTACTGCGCGCCGTAGTAGATGCCGGCCAGCATGATCAGCGCGGCCACCGGCGGCAGCGTGTAGGTGATCGGCAGCAGCATGGCGATGGTGGCCAGCGGCCCCAGGCCCGGCAGCACACCGATCAGCGTGCCCAGCACGCAGCCCAGGAAGGCGTAGGCCAGGTTCTGCAGCGACAGCGCGGTGGAAAAACCCAGCGCGAGGTGTTCAAACAATTCCATGATGCGGCGCTCCTTAACCGGTGATGAAGGCCGGCCACACCGGCATCTGCAGGTTGATGCCGTACACGAAGGCGCCCAGGCTGATCAGCACCAGCACCACCGCGTTGAGCAGCGCGCCCTTCCAGCTGAATTCATGGCTGGCCATCGACGACACCAGCACCAGCACGAACACCGACAGCACCATGCCCAGCGGCTTGAGCAGCAGGCCGAACAGCACCACCGAGCCGAGGATCCACAGCAACGTCTTCAGGTCCCAGCGGGCCAGGTGGTCCTGCTCGCCCTTGGGCGACAGCGAGGTCAGCAGCACCACCGCCCCCAGCACCGCGAGCACCAGGCCCAGCAGGAATGGAAAGTATCCGGGTCCCATCTTGGCGGCCGTCCCCATGGAATAGCCGCGAGCGACCCAGGAAAAGCCCAGCCCGACCAGAATGAACATCAGGCCGGAGGCAAAGTCCTTTTGGCTG
Source organism: Cupriavidus phytorum (assembly GCF_003254285.1). Taxonomy (NCBI): domain Bacteria; kingdom Pseudomonadati; phylum Pseudomonadota; class Betaproteobacteria; order Burkholderiales; family Burkholderiaceae; genus Cupriavidus; species Cupriavidus phytorum. Next base: position 453,705 of record NZ_QKZN01000001.1, on the reverse strand, counting down.
CGTATGCGCAAAACGATTCTCCTCAAAGTTCACGAAATGCCGTGCCGGGGCGCACTGGCTCTGGCGCAACGAGCATGCAAGCGGGCATGCTCCCCGACGGTTGACCCGAACCTTAGAGACGTGATCTTTCAGGTGCCTTTCATTTGTCCTGTTTTAGGGGTATTTACCAATGACCGCTTAAAACAAGGCAAATCCGGTCGAATGACGCGAGCAAATACATCACAACGTGATGCATTTTTCTCAGGAAAAGGATGGAGAGCGGACAGGAACGTCAGGCCAACAAGACGGCGCGCGCACTTGCATCAACGCAAGGCGCGGCCGCAAAGACGCGCACCGCTGCCGTGCCGGGCAGCCCGCGCGTGCGCTGGGAGGGAGAGCCAGCGATGACACGATGACACATCGATCTTTCGAAAGGCTTTCAATGCGAGCATTTCAATACAGCTTTCAATGCCGTCACCGCGCTGCTTCGGCAGCGGGCGCTGACGCGCCTGGCGCATCGACGACCTCGCCTGCGTCTTCGCAGGGTGTGCCCATGCTGGTATCGGGCGCCTGCCCCACGGCCTCCACCGGATGCGGCGCGACCGGCAGGATCTGGCTGCCGCGCCAGTTGCCGAAGCGGTAGTAGCCAACCGCCAGCGCCAGCGACACCACCGAACCGAGCGGGAAACTCCACCAGATCGCGTCGGCGCCGAGACGCGGGCCCAGCGCCCAGGCGAACGGCAGCCGGATCACCCACATCGACAGGAACAGGATCACCAGCGGCGCCATCACCGCGCCGGTGGCGCGCACCGTGCCGAAGATGACGATGGTGAAGCCGAACAGGATGAACGACCACAGCACCACCACGTTGATATGCTGCGCGATGCCGATGGCGACGCCGTCGGTGCCGAGGAACAGCCCCAGCGAATGGCGGTTGAACAGGTAGATGAGCGCCACCAGCGCCCCCGTCATCGCCACGTTGAACAGCAGCCCCACGCGCGTGATGCGCGCCACGCGCTGCCACAGCCCGGCGCCGACGTTCTGCGCCACCATCGACGACACGCTCGCGCCCACCGCCAGCGCGGGCATCTGCACATAGGTCCACAGCTGCGATGCCACGCCATAGGCGGCGGTGGTCTGCGAGCCATAGGCGTTGACCAGTGCCATCATCACGATCGCGGACGACGAGATCACCACCATCTGCAGCCCCATCGGCAGGCCCTTGACCACCAGCGCGCGCAGGATCGCCGGGTCCGGCACCAGCAGCGCCAGCTGGCCGCGGTGCAGCAGCAGGAAATGCCGGCGCCGGTACAGCAGCGCCATCATCGCCGCCAGGCTCGCCAGCTGGGCGATCAGCGTGGCCAGCGCCGAGCCGGCGATACCCATGGCGGGGACCGGGCCGACGCCGAAGATCAGCACCGGGTTGAGCGCGACGTCGAGCACCACCGACAGCAGCATGAACCAGAACGGCGTGCGCGAATCGCCGGCGCCGCGCAGCGTCATCATCACGAAGTTGTAGAAGTACATGAACGGCAGCGCCAGGAAGATGATGCGCAGGTAGGCCACCGCCAGCGGCGCGGCGTCGGGCGGAGTCCGCATCGCCGCGAGGATGTCGGGGGTGTAGAAGTAGCCGAGCGCCGACGCCAGCACCGACAGCGCGACGAAGAAGGTGGTGCTGGTGCCGACCACGCGCCGCGCCTCGTCGATGTCGCGCGCGCCGACTGCCTGGCCAACCATGATGGTGTTGGCCATGCTGATGCCGAACACCACGCCCAGCAGGAAGAACAGGATGATGTTGGCGTTGGAGGTGGCGGTCAGCGCGGCCTCGCCCAGGAAGCGCCCGACCCAGACCGAATTGATCGAAGCGTTCAGCGACTGCAGGATGTTGCTGCCTAGCACCGGCAGCGAGAACAGCAGCAAGGTCCGGCCGATCGGGCCGGTGGTCAGTCTGGCATCGGGCTTCATGGGGCTTCGCGCGGCGGAAATCCGGCCAGTCTATTCCTGCCACCCGGGGGCCTACAAGCATGCCGCGGCATCCGCACCGCCGCCAGCGCCGGCCGGCCGCGGCGCCTCGCCCGGCTTTTTACCTGAATGAGTTATTTCCGGCCGATGGCCGCCGCCGCATACTCCGGCTGGGACCAGCGCGTCCCGGGCCGGCTGCCGGACGGGGTTATCCGGGCTTATCCGGATGGATCCGGCATGCGAGCGCCTTCCGCCGCAGTCAAAACAAGGAGGTGGGGTCATGTTTGTCGGATTCGAGCCTGTTGCCGGCGCCCTGGTGCCGTTTGCCTATGACTGGCCGATGGTGGGCCTGTCGTTCCTGATCTCGGTGTGCGGCGCCTACGTCGGCCTGCGCTGGTCGCGCCGGGTGCGCCAGCCCGACGGACGCCTGGACGTCGACCGGCTGCTGTGCGCCAGCGTGGCGCTGGGCGGCGGCGCGGTCTGGTCGATGCATTTCATCGGCATGGTGGCCTACCAGACCCCGACCCACCGCGAGTTCGGCCTGTTCACCACGCTGGCCTCGCTGCTGGTGGTGATGGTGCTGGCCGGGGCCGGCCTGGCGCTCGCGTCGCGCCCGCGCGGCAGCCGCAGCGCCAATGTGGTCCAGGGCGGCGTGCTGACCGGGCTGGGCGTGGTGGCGATGCACTACACCGGCATGGCCGCGATCCGCTCCAACACCCGCTTCGACTGGGATCTCGCCATCATCGGGCTGTCGGTGGTGATCGCGGTGGTCGTGTCGGTGGTGGCGCTGTGGCTGGCCATTACGGTGAAGACCGGCGGCAAGCAGCTGGCGGCGGCCGTGGTGATGGGCGTGGCGGTCTGCGGCATGCACTACACCGGCATGTCGGCCGGCACCATGATCTGCACCAGCCCGACCTACGCCCCCAGCCTGTTTGCGATCGAAGGCGACAGCATTGGCTATGCGGTATTCGGGCTGAGCCTGATCACGCTGCTGGTGATCCTGGTGGTGGAAGCCACGCGCACCGGCGCCGTGGCCGGCACCGCCGCGATGGCACGCTCGCGCGACCCCGCCTGACACCGGACGACGGACTGACGGGCCAGCGCGCCCGTTCCCGCACATTCCTGGCGGACCAGCATCCGGCGCGCTGCATGAACGCGGCGGCCGGGTTAAGCTTGCGGTTTCACCGCCCACCAGGAGAACACGCATGTACCAGGATCTCGCCCTCTATATCGACGGAGAATTCATCAAGGGAGGCGACCGGCGCGAGCAGGAGGTCATCAACCCGGCCACGCAGGAAGTGCTGGGCCAGCTGCCGCACGCCACGCGCGCCGACCTGGACCGCGCCCTGGCCGCCGCGCAGCGTGCCTTCGAAAGCTGGAAGAAGACCTCGCCGCTGGAGCGCGGCAAGATCCTGCGCCGCGTCGGCGAACTCGCGCGCGAGCGCGCCCGCGACATCGGCCGCAATATCACGCTGGACCAGGGCAAGCCGCTGGCCGAGGCGGTCGGCGAGATCATGGTCTGCGCCGAGCACGCCGACTGGCACGCCGAGGAATGCCGCCGCATCTACGGCCGCGTGATCCCGCCGCGCCAGCCCAATGTGCGCCAGCTGGTGGTGCGCGAGCCGATTGGCGTCTGCGCCGCGTTCACGCCGTGGAACTTCCCGTTCAACCAGGCCATCCGCAAGATCGTCGCCGCGGTGGGCGCGGGATGCACGCTGATCCTGAAGGGCCCCGAGGACTCGCCCAGCGCGGTGGTGGCGCTGGCGCAGCTGTTCCACGATGCCGGCCTGCCGCCGGGCGTGCTCAATATCGTCTGGGGCGTGCCGGCCGAGGTCTCGACCTACCTGATCGAATCGCCGATCGTGCGCAAGATCTCGTTCACCGGCTCGGTGCCGGTGGGCAAGCAGCTGGCGGCGCTCGCCGGCGCGCACATGAAGCGCGTGACCATGGAGCTGGGCGGGCATTCGCCGGTGCTGGTGTTCGACGATGCCGACATCGACCCGGCCGCCGAGATGCTGGCGCGCTTCAAGCTGCGCAATGCCGGCCAGGTATGCGTGTCGCCCACCCGCTTCTACGTCCAGGAGAAGGCTTATGACCGCTTCCTGGCGCGCTTTACCGAGGTGATCGGCTCGATCAAGGTCGGCAACGGCCTGGAAGACGGCACCCAGATGGGCCCGCTGGCGCACGAGCGCCGGGTGCTGTCGATGGAGCAGTTCCTGGACGATGCCAGCCAGCGCGGCGGCAAGGTGGTGGCGGGCGGCTCGCGCCTGGGTGACAAGGGCTACTTCTTCGCGCCCACCGTGGTCACCGACCTGCCCGACGACGCGCGCCTGATGACCGACGAGCCGTTCGGCCCGGTGGCGCCGGTGACGCGCTTCAAGGACACCGCCGAGGTGCTGCGTCGCGCCAACAGCCTGCCCTTCGGCCTCGCGTCCTACGTGTTCACCAACTCGCTGAAGACCGCGACCGAAGTCTCCAACGGCCTCGAGGCCGGCATGGTCAACATCAACCACTTCGGCATGGCGCTGGCCGAAACCCCGTTCGGCGGCATCAAGGACTCGGGCATCGGCAGCGAAGGCGGCCTGGAGACTTTCGACGGCTACCTGGTGACCAAGTTCATCACCCAGGTCTGAGCACCCGGGCGCGGTGCAAGGCGGCCTGCCGCCGGCGCCCTCCCGGGGCCGGCGGCGCCTCCCCGTCAGCGGAAGAAGATGCCGCGCGTCAGGAACGTATGATTCGCTTCTTCCGCCATCAGCCAGACCAGCACCAGCAGGCACAGCGGCGGGATCAGGATGGCGCAGATCAGCGCCATCCGCTCCCATGCCATGTGCATGAACACCGCCACGATCAGCCCCGCCTTCAGGCTCATGAACAGCAGGATCAGGGTCCAGCGCAGGTAGCCGCTGACATGGAAATAATCGACCATGTAGGACAGCGCGGACAGCACGAACAGCAGCAGCCAGATCTTCAGGTACAGCCCGATCGGATGCTGCTGGCCGTGGTGCGCGGCGTCCGCGCCAGTGGCATGCGGGGGCGTTGCCGGCGCCGCGGGGGTTGCAGGGTTCGATGCCATGGCCACCCTCACCAGAGATAGAACAGCGCAAAGATAAACACCCACACCAGGTCGACGAAGTGCCAGTACAGGCCGGCAATCTCGACGATCTGGTAGTTGCCGGTGGCCTCGTAGCGCCCGCGCAGCACGCGCATGGCCACCACCAGCAGGTAGATCACGCCGCACGACACGTGCAGGCCGTGGAAGCCCGTGATCATGAAGAAGGTCGAGCCGAACTGCGCCGCCCCCATCGGATTGCCCCAGGGCCGCACGCCCTCGTCGACGATCAGCTTGGTCCATTCGAACGCCTGCATGCCGACGAACAGCGCGCCGAACGCTGCGGTGACGAACATCAGCGTCGCGCATTCGCGCCGCGCGCGCCGGTAGGCAAAATTCACCGCCATCGCCATGGTGCCGCTGCTGGTGATCAGCACGAAGGTCATGATGGCGATCAGCAGCAGCGGGATGTCGGCGCCGCCCACATGCAATGCGAACACCTCGCTCGGGTTCGGCCATGGCACCGTGGTCGACATGCGCACGGTCATGTAGCCGGTCAGGAAGCAGCTGAAGACGAAGGTGTCGGACAGCAGGAAGATCCACATCATCGCCTTGCCCCACGACACCTTGAAGGCCTGCTGGTCCGACGACCAGTCGGCCAGCATGCCGCGCACGCCGCCGACCGGTGGCGCGGATGGCGGGGGCTGCACCGCGGGGGCGGCCGATGGTGAAGACAGTTGCGTGGACATGCCGGTCCTCCTTGCCGCCGGCGCTAGGCCGTGCCGCAGATGTAGCGCACCAGTTCGGGCGTGAGCCATCCCAGCGCCGCCAGCAGCACCGCCCACACCGCCAGCAGGAAATGCCAGTAGCGCGCGCACAGCCGCAGGCGCAGCACCGCGGCCTCGCCGCTGCCGCGTGCCGTCATGGCGAAGCCCCAGCCCGCCAGGCCGCCCAGCACGTGCAGCCCGTGCATCGCCGTCAGCAGGTAGAAGAAGCTGCCGGCCGGATTGCCAGCCGGCATCACCTGCATCGCGCCCAGCGCCTGCCAGGCCCACAGCTGCGAGGCGACAAAAGCGGCCGCCCCCAGCCCGCCCAGGCGCAACGCGCGCCGTGCCGCGGCCATCTCGCCCCGGCCCGCCGCGCGCGAGGCCACCGCCATCGCCACGCTGCCCGCGGCCAGCAGCGCGGTCGACAGCCATACCTGCCACGGCAGCGCGATGCGGTGCCAGTCAGGGCTGTCCATGCGCAGCGCGTAGGCGGTCAGGAACAGCGCGAACAGCGACGTGACCACGCCCATGAACACCCACAAACCGATGCTGGCCGGTGCGCGGCGCTGCGGATGGCGGTTGGCGGCGTTCTCGCCCGACGGGTTGCCGCCGAAGTCGTCGCGGCTGACCTTGTAGACGGCGTCGGCGTTCATGCTACGGCTCCACGGCTGGCGTGCGGTTCAGGCTCGGATCCGCCCTGCTCGGGCGGCGCGTTCTGCGCGATAAAGTCGTCGCGCGCGCCCGGCACGCTGTAGGCATAGGCCCAGCGGTACACCACCGGCAGGTGCGGGCCCCAGTTGCCGTGCGCGGGCGGGGTCTGCGGCGTCTGCCATTCCAGCGAGGCCGCGCGCCACGGATTGCCGTCGGCCTTGCGCCCGTGCCGCAGGCTCCAGAACAGGTTGTAGACAAAGAGCAGCTGCGCCGTGGCGACGACGAACGCCGCCACCGAGATATACATGTTCATCACGTGCGCCGATTCCGGGATAAAGGCGTAGTTCTCCCAGGCGTAGTAGCGCCGCGGCATCCCGAGCACGCCCAGGTAGTGCATCGGGAAGAAGATGGCATAGGTGCCGACGAAGGTGACCCAGAAGTGAATACTGCCCATGGTGTCGTTCAGCATCCGCCCGGTCACCTTGGGATACCAGTGGTAGAGCCCGCCGAATACCACCAGGATCGGCGACACGCCCATCACCATGTGGAAGTGCGCCACCACGAAGTAGGTATTCGACAGCGGGATGTCGACGCTGACGTTGCCCAGGAACAGCCCGGTTAGCCCGCCGATGATGAAGGTGCTGATGAAGGCGATGGCGAACAGCATCGGCACGGTGAAGTGGATATCGCCGCGCCAGAGCGTGATGACCCAGTTGTAGACCTTGATCGCCGTGGGGATCGCGATGATCAGCGTGGTGGTGGCGAAGAAGAAGCCGAAATACGGGTTCATGCCGCTGACGAACATATGGTGCGCCCACACCACCACCGACAGCACGCCGATCGCCAGGATCGCCCAGACCATGGTGCGGTAGCCGAAGATGCTCTTGCGCGAATGCACGCTGATCAGGTCCGAGACGATGCCGAAGGCCGGCAGCGCGACGATATAGACCTCGGGGTGGCCGAAGAACCAGAACAGGTGCTGGAACAGCAGCGGGCTGCCGCCCTTGTACTGCAGCTGCTGGCCCATCGACACCATTGCCGGCATGAAGAAGCTGGTGCCCATGGTCTTGTCGAGCAGCATCATCACCGCCGACACGAACAGCGCCGGGAACGCCAGCAGCGCCAGGATGGTCGCCATGAAGATGCCCCACACCGACAGCGGCATGCGCAGCAGCGTCATGCCCTCGGTGCGTGCCTGCAGCACGGTGGTGACGTAGTTCAGCCCGCCCATCGTCGCCGCGACGATGAAGATCGCCAGCGATACCAGCATCAGGATGATGCCCCAGTCGTGCCCTGGGGTGCCGGGCAGGATGGCCTGCGGCGGATACAGCGTCCAGCCCGCGCCGGTGGGCCCGCCCGGCACGAAGAAGCTGGCCAGCAGCACGATCACCGACAGCAGGTAGACCCAGAAGCTGAGCATGTTGAGGAAGGGGAACACCATGTCGCGCGCCCCCACCATCAGCGGGATCAGGTAGTTGCCGAAGCCGCCCAGGAACAGCGCGGTCAGCAGGTAGATCACCATGATCATGCCGTGCATGGTGACGAACTGGTAGTAGCGGTTGACGTCGATAAACTCGAAACGGCCGGGGAAGCCCAGCTGCATGCGCATCAGGTTGGACAGCGCCACGCCCACCAGGCCCACCACGATCGCCACGATGGTGTATTGCACGGCGATGACCTTGTGGTCCTGGCTCCAGATATAGCGCGTCCAGAAGCTCTGCGGCGCGTGATGGGCGGCATCATCGGCGTAAGCCATGCAGGTCTCCTCACTGGCGCGGCGGCGCGGGCGCGGCCGTGGGCGGCACCGCGACGGCCGTCGAAGTGGTATAGCTGCCGGACGCGGCGCCGGCCGTGGCCGCGGGCGCTGCCGAACCGGTAGCCGCCGTGGTCGCGGCGCTGGTGGTGGCGGCCGCTCCTGCGGGCACGTCCGCGGGAGCCACCGGAGCAACCATGCCGGCGTCCGCGGCGCCGCTGCTGACAGACTTGATATAGGCGGTCAGCGCCGCGACCTCGTCGTCGCTGACCGGCACCTTCGGCATCACCGGGCCGTAGCCTTTGACCAGCCGCGCATGCGGGTCCGCAATCTCCTTGTGCAGGAAGGCATCGTCCACCCTGGCGCTGCTGCCGTCGGCAAAGTTCTCGGTCTTGCCGTACAGGCCCTTCCAGGTCGGTCCCACGCCCGGATTGCCGTCGATACTGTGGCAGCCGACGCAGCCCTTGCTCTGCGCCAGCGCGCGGCCTTTCTCGATGGTGCCGGCCGCACCCGCGGCACCGGGCGAGGCGGCGGCCATCGCCGCAGGCGGCGCCGCGGCCTTCGCCAGCGTCATGGCAAAGGTCTGCTGCTTGGCCAGCCACGCCTCGAACGCGGCCGGCTCTTCCACCACCACCGTGCCGCGCATGTTGTAGTGCCCGACGCCGCACAGCTGCGCGCACAGGATGTCGAAGCGTCCCGCCTGCGTCGGCGTGAACCAGAACGACGTCACCATGCCCGGCACCATGTTCATGCGCGCGCGGAACGGCGGCACGTAGAAGTCATGCAGCACGTCCTTGGAGCGCAACAGCACCTTGACCGGCTGGTTCAGCGGCAGGTGCACCTCCGGGCCAACGATGACGATGTTGTCGAGCCCGCGCGGATCGTCCGGGTCCAGCCCGAGCGGATTGGCGCCGGTGACGAAGCGCGCGTCCGACGCGCCCAGCTGCCCGCTCTTGCCGGGAAAGCGGAAGGCCCACGACCATTGCTGCCCGACCACTTCCATCACCATCGCCTCGCGCGGCGGGCGCACGTAGTCGGCATAGACGAACAAACCTGGAGCCAGCAGCAGGATCACGCCCAGCGTGGTGCCGCCGATCAGCCACAGTTCCAGCCGGCTGTTCTCGGGGTGATAGGAGGCGCGGTGACCGCTGCCGCCATTGGGATGCGGCGCATCATGGCGAAAGCGCCAGACGATGTAGCCAACGAACAGGTTGATGCCGATAAAGAAGATGCCGGTGATGACGAGGGTAATGGTCAGCGTGTCGTCCATCTGTTTCCAGTTGGACGCCAGCGGCGTTGCCCACCACGGGCTCAGGAAATGAAAGAGCACCGATGCGGCAACCATGACGACGAGTGCGATGGCCATCGCCATATCCACCCTCCTCCTCGCGCGCGGCGAGGGATGCGCAAGTCACGCAGGTAGAGATAAGACTAGTGCATGCCGTCAGGTCACTGCAAGGCGACACGCCGTAGCATTGGTGTCGCACTGCACAAGTGCGCCGCACAAGGAAAAAGCGGCGGCGGGAACCCGTGGTTCCCGCCGCCGCTGTTGCTGTGTGCCGGTCCGGTGTGCTGGCCGGCTCGCGCTCAGTGCGAGACGTCCTTGCTTTCCAGCTTCCAGTAGCAAGCCGCCGCCGCGATGCCGAAGATCAGGTGGCCGACGAAGGTGTGCCAGCCGCGCACCTCGACAAACCACGGGAACGCCCGCGTCATCACATAGAAGTTGAAGACGTAGACCAGCACCCCGAACACCGCGCCCGCCAGCATGGCCAGGCCCAGGCTGGAGTCGAGCGTGAACGGCGCCAGGATGGCCGCCAGGATCATGCCGAGCACCGCGCCCAGCACGAAGTGGATCACCAGTGCCGCGGCCACCGTGCCGACGCTGAACAGCGAGGTCTGCAGCACCTCCGGCCCCATCACGATCGCCGCGATCATGCGCGTGGCCACCCACGGGTTGACGCCCGACACCATCGACGACCAGAACAGTTCCAGCACCAGCAGCAACGCGCCCGCCGCCAGCCCCGACACCGCTGCCGCGGTCCAGTCCGGCAGTCGTCGCACGTAGTGGTGCGATTGCATGTGAAGTTCCATAGCCACCTCCGTCTCTCTCGTCGGCGGGGCATCGCACGAAAGGGGAAACACGCCCCGCGTCTCTGCTCAGCATAGGACACGCGTTTCCCGCTTCGGGGCCGCAAAGCCGAAAAAAGGCTCGGATTGCGTACGTCGCGCAACGACCGCCCGAGGCAAGTGCGGCCACCGATACCTGCGCGCACCGGCACAAGCGCCGCATCGGGGACAATCCCGATGCGCACACCATTCATACGGCACACACAGCCTATACTGGAATCACAAAAGAGAGAGACAGGAGACCGCCATGCACTTCACCGCGCATGATCTTGTATTCCTGATTCCGATGGCGCTGGTAGGCGTGATCGCCATGGGCTCGATCCCGGTGACCGCCAAGTTCCTGCGCATCAGTTGCCGCACCATGGGCGCGCTGATCGGCGCACTGGTCGCGGTGCTGGTGCTCGAGGCATTACCGCTGCTCATCTGACTCCCGCGGGAGTCTTGTTCACACGTAGTGGGAGGAGGACCCCGCTATGTCGATCGGCCTGATTGCCGCCATCATGGTGGCGCTGCTGTGCGTTACCGTGTGGCGGGCGCTGTGGCGCTGCAGTCATCCGTACCGGATGCGGTATCGGCGGTGCGCGGTGCAGCGGCAGCGCGCGGGGCTTTGCCGGCCGGGACACAGGCACCACGACGGCTAGTCGCGAGGGCCCGGCAGGCGTCGTATAGAGCGCAGTGGGCCGTTTACAGCTCGATCATCGCGAATTCGCCCTTGCCGACGTCGCATTCCGGGCAGCGCCAGTCATCGGGGATGTCCTCCCAGCGCGTGCCGGGGGCGATGCCGTCTTCCGGCCAGCCCTGCTCTTCGTCGTACACCCAGCCGCAGATCACGCACACCCACGTCTTGTAGGCGACGGCGGCTTCCATTGGCTCCTGCTGCAAAATTCACTCCTGATTCGGCGATGGAACGGATTGTCCGGGCCGAATCATACCGGTTTTCCCGGCAGGGCCCGTGGCGGCGCCGCGCGGTGCGGCGCCGCCATCCGCGCTAGCCGCGGATGGAAAAGTCCACGCGGTTGGGCGTGCCCTTGTCCTTGATGCCTTCGGCGCTGAGCTTGGGCGCGGTCAGGAACAGCCGGCTCTCGGGCACCTTGCCCTCGCGTTCGAGCGACTGCTTGACCACCAGCGCGCGCTGCTCGGCCAGCCGCTTGAGGTCGGCCTCGGTGACGGTGGCATTGGCCATCAGCAGTTTTTCCATTTCCTCGGGCGGCAGGGTCTTGGCAAAGCCGACGAAGTTGCGCGGCTTCTTCATCGAGGTGCGCTTGTAGACCTGCTCCAGGTACTTGGGGTACTCGGCTTTCGACACCTTGACCTCGGCGCCCTGCTCGCCGGCTTCGTCGTCGCCCGCTGCGGCACCGGCCTGCGCGTTGTCGCGCAGGTCGCGCCGCTTCTGCTCGGCCACGCGCGCATCCAGCCAGGCGCGGCGCGCGCCGGCTTCATCGGTGGCGGGATCGATGCGGCCGCTGATTTCCAGCCGCAGCGAGGGCCGGTCATTGAGCGCCTGGCCCAGCTTGGCGATCTTGTCCTTCGCCGCCGGGGTCAGCGTGGCCGTGCCGGGCGCGAATTCGACATAGCCCAGCTCCTCGCCGCTGCCGCCGAAGGCCGAGGCGATCAGCGAGAACGGCGAGGTGATCGCCTTGGTCAGCAGGTTGACGATCACACGCACGATCACGCCGCCGATGCTGAACTCCGGATCCGACAGCGAACCCGATACCGGCAGGTTCACATCGATCACGCCATTGCGGTCCTTGAGCAGCGACACCGCCAGCAACACCGGCAGCTTGGTCGCATCGGGGCTGTCGACGCGCTCGCCGAAGGTAAGCTGGTCGAGGAACAGGTGATTACGCGCATCGAGCTTGCCGTTCTCGATCTTGTAGGCCACGTCCACGGTCAGCTTGCCCTTGGTGATGGGGTAGCCGGCGTACTTGGCGGCATAAGGCGTGAGCCGCGTCAGCTCGACGCCGGCGGCCTTGGCGGCAATGTCGAGGAACAGCTGCTCGCCCAGCGGATTGAGCTTGCCGCTGATATTGACCGGCGCGTCGTCGTCGATGCGGCCGTCCAGCACCAGGTCGGCGGGGGTGGGGTCGCCCGACGACACCCTGGACACCGAGCCCTTCATGCCGGTCAGGTTGGCGGTGTAGTTGGGCTTGACGAAGAAGTCCGAGAAATTGATGTTGCCCTTGTCGACGGAGACCCCGCCGATGCGGATCTGCGGCTTGGGCCCGCCCGGCTTCTGTTCGACCTGCGCGGTACGCGTGTCGCCGGCCTGCACCGGGGGCGCGGCCGGCGCTGAAGCCGGGTTGGCTTGCGTCAGGCTGGTGGACGGCGCCGCCTCGCCTTTTTCCGCGCCGCCCGCCAGCACGTCCTGCAGGTTCAGGCGGCCGTTGGCGTTCAGGATCACGCGGGCGTAGAAATCGGACAGCGCGATATTGCCCAGGCTGACCCGCATCGGCCCCTTGCTCTCGTCCATCGCGAAGTCGATGCCCGACACCGCCAGCGAGCGCCAGCGCAGGAAATCGTCGCCGCTGACGCGGTCCACGGTGCGCACGTTGCCGGTCTGCACATTGCCGTTGAAATGCGCGGCAAGCGGCTTGCCGGCCGGCGCGTCGACATTGAGCCGGCCCTTGACCGTCAGCGTGCCGCTGCGCAGCGCAGCGTTGAAGCGGTCAGCCAGGTAAGGCTGCAACGGGCTCACATCGACTTGGCGCAGGTCCAGCTGCAGCCGGCTCGCCGGCAGCGCCGGCAACACCGTGCCATCGATGCCGATCACGCCACGGCGGCCGGCTTCGGCGTGCAGCTTGACCGGCACCGCCGCTGGCGTCAGCGGCCAGGCCACGGCGCCGGTGCTCAGGCCGATGTTGCGGAACTGGTGAATCACCGGGCGGCCGCGGTTGGCCTGCGCCGGCTGGTAGTCCGCAAGGCGGGCGCTGCCGCCTTCCACCACGACCTTGCCGATATTGGCCTTCCAGCCACCGCCGGCGGCAGCGCCACTGGCACCGTTGGCACTGGCCGGCGCCGTACGCCGCGGCGCTGCACGCGCCTGCTGCGCGGATTCGCTCGCCCATAGCCGGGCCATCTCGATCAGCTCGCCGCGATGGTCGCGCGTGGCGGCGATCTGCGGCTGCGCCAGCGTCACCTGGCTGGTGGCGAAGGTCTGTTTGGCGAGGTCGAACTGGATATCGTCGAGCACCAGCTTTTGCGCCTGCAGCAGCGGCAACGCAGCACCATCCCCGTCACTGCCGCGCTCGCCGGCGCGATCGCGCGCGCGGCGGCCGTCGCCCTTCGGCCTGTCCGCGGCAGGCGCTTCGGCTGCGTTGACGCGCGGTGCGGCGGCCGCTGGCATCACCACCGGGTCGCGCGTGGCGACGTACAGCGGCGCCAGCTCCAGCCGCGATTTTTCCAGCACGAACTGGAACTGTGGCGTGCCCCACGCCATGCGGTAATGCAGCTCGGCGTTGACCGCGGTGGTGCCGAACTGGCTGCGCAGCTCGCGCGGCCACCAGGCGGCAAACCCCTGCGGGCGCAAGCCAGTGGTTTCCAGCGTGCCGGCCATCGAGCCGTCGCGCAGCAGCAGGTCGCCGGTATGGTGCAGGGTCTGGCCGTCGGCCACGGTCAGCGTGGCCTCGACGCGCACGGGCTTGTCGCCGTCGGTGCCGGCAAAGCCCTTGACCTCGGCATCGAGCGGCCCGAGCGCGAGCTTGCCCGGGCCCGATGGCGCCAGCGCATCTTCGAATCCGACCCGGGCCTGCCTGACGACGATGCGGTCGACCGCATAGCGCCACGGCACTTCCTTGGCCGCGGCTGTCGCAGGGGTTGCGGGCGCGGCCGAGGCCGCCGACGCAGCAGCCGGAGCCGAGGCCGGCGCCGGTGCCGGCGCCACGCCATCGGTGGACCGGCTCACCGCCTGCGGCAGGAATGCCGTGGCCAGGTTGAGCGAGCCGTCCGCGCGCCGCGCCGCCTCCACCGCCAGCCCTTCGATCTCGACGCTGCGCAGCTGCGCGCGGTGCGCCAGCGGCTCCAGCCTGGCGATATCGACGGCCAGCTTGCCGCTGCGGATCAGCGGCTGGCCGGCGCGCGTCCGCACGTCGGCTTCGCGCAGCGCGGCGGTGCCCAGCACCACCATCTCCTGCGTGTCCTGCTGCTGGCGGAACGCCACCGTCAGCCGCGTATCGAGCTTGCCGGACTTGACCTCGGCATCGCGCAACGGCGGCGCGAACGCCATCATCCGCGCCACCTCGAGCCCGTCGAGGTTGATGTTGAGCCGGGTCTGGCGCGAATCGGCAAAAGGCAGCACTTCGCCATCCAGCGCCAGCGGCGTGCCGTTGACCTGCGCGCTCAGCGTGGGCCGGGTCACGATCTCGACGTCGTGCGGCAAGTTGGACAGGAACGGCAGCGTCAGCGTCAGGTTGTCGACGCGCAGGGTGGTATCGAGCAGCTTGTCGTCATAGCGAATGCTGCTGCCGGTCACCGCGATGTTGTTCACCGAGAAGCGCGCCGGCTTGGCATCGGCCGGCTTGGGCGGCAGCGCCGCGAACTTCTCCTGCACATCGGCGAAGCTCATGCGGCCGTCGGCGCCGCGCACCACGTGCACGGCCAGGCGGTCGACATGCAGGTTGTCGACCACCGGCGCCAGGTGCCAGACCGAGGCCAGCGAGGTATTGGCCTGCGCCTCGCCCAGTGTCAGCGCCGGCGTCTTGCCATCGCGCTCGTAGATGGTCAGGTCGGTCAGCGTGGCCGCCAGCTCGAACGGCCGCACATGGGCCTGCCCCAGCGTGACCTTGCGCCCAAGCGCCTCGGTCGCGTTCTTTTCAACCAGGTACTTGATCAGCGGTGGCCCGCCGAAATACCCCGCCAGCCCGAACACCGCCAGCGCCGCCGCCACGCCGCCCGCAATGCGCACGGCCAGCCGGCCGCGCGGCGTGGCAGCCACCGTGGCGGCCAACTGGATGGATTGCTTGAATGCCATGACGTTCCAGAAATTCCGACCCCGCAATCCGGCGCTGCACGCTTCTTTGTGCCCCGGATTTCACATTTTTCGACATTATGGCAACGGTTTTGGACAAAGCAAAGAAATTGGGCCGGCGAGGCTGTGCGCGACGCGGGCGCTGACTGGCGTCGGTTTGACCGCTCAACGACCCGAGCGCCGATCTGGTATCTTTACGTCCTTTGCGAAGCGTCCCGTCGCAAGCCTGTGGCTTACCCGCCGCGTCGAGCCTGCCTCTCCCGCGCTGTACCCTCCGGCCACACCCATCACGTTATTCCGTGCTGCGCGCTTCGCATGCGTTCTCTTCCATGCGAGTCCATTCCATGTCTACCACCAGCAGTACCGCCGCGGTTGTCGGCACGCCGCGCGCCGGCGCGCGCGCCCTCACCGGCCAGGATTACAAGACGCTTTCGCTTGCCGCCCTCGGCGGCGCGCTCGAATTCTACGACTTCATCATCTTCGTGTTCTTCGCGACGGTGATCGGCCAGCTGTTCTTCCCGCCGTCGGTGCCCGACTGGCTGCGCCAGCTGCAGACCTTCGGCATCTTCGCGGCGGGCTACCTGGCGCGGCCGCTGGGCGGCATCATCATGGCGCACTTCGGCGACCTGCTCGGCCGCAAGAAGATGTTCACGCTGTCGATCCTGCTGATGTCCGTGCCCACGCTGCTGATGGGCCTGATGCCGACTTACCAGTCGATCGGACTGGCCGCGCCGGTGCTGCTGCTGGTGCTGCGCATCCTGCAAGGCGCGGCCGTCGGCGGCGAAGTGCCGGGCGCCTGGGTCTTCGTCTCCGAGCACGTGCCGGCACGCCATGTCGGCTACGCCTGCGGCACGCTGACCGCGGGACTGACCGCCGGCATCCTGCTCGGCTCGCTGGTGGCAACCGGCATCAACACCGTCTTCACCCCGGCCGAGCTGGCCGACTACGGCTGGCGCGTGCCCTTCCTGATCGGCGGCGTGTTCGGCATCGCCTCGATGTATCTGCGCCGCTGGCTGCACGAGACCCCGGTCTTCGCCGAACTGCAGCAGCGCAAGGCGCTGGCGGCCGAAATGCCGCTGAAGTCAGTAATGCGCGACCACGGCGGCAGTGTCGCGGTGTCGATGCTGCTGACATGGATGCTGTCGGCCGGCATCGTGGTGGTGATCCTGATGACCCCCACCTTCCTGCAGAAGCTGTATGGCTTCGACGCCCGCACCGCGCTGGTCGCCAACAGCGTGGCCACGCTGTGCCTGACCGTCGGCTGCATCGTCTCCGGCGCGCTGGCCGACCGCATCGGCGCGCGCCGCACGCTGTTCTTCGGCGGCCTGCTGCTGGCGGTCTGCGCCTATGCGTTCTACACCACCATCTTCACCCGCCCCGACCTGCTGCTGCCGCTGTACGCGCTCGCGGGCTTCCTGGTCGGCACCATCGGCGCGGTGCCGTTCGTGCTGGTCAACGCGTTCCCGGCGCAGGTGCGGTTCTCGGGGCTATCGTTCTCGTACAACGTGTCCTATGCGATCTTCGGCGGCCTGACGCCGATGGTGGTGACGCTGATGCTGAAGAACGATCCGCTGGCGCCGGCGCATTATGTGGTCGCGCTGTGCGTGGTGGGGATGGTGACGGCGTTGTTTGTGAAGGATCGCTCGCGAGGGTGATAGGGCCATCGCGGCAGATACAGCGGGAGGGCTGACGCCCTCTTGTAGTGGGAATCGGGATTCGATCAGCGTCCCGATTTCGCGGACGGCGCGAAATAGTGCTGTTCCAGGTAGCTCACGCCGAACGCCACGATATCCCGGGCGTCGAACAGATAGCAGTGCGCACACCCCACCTGGCCTTCGGTATGCCGGCCTAAGGGCACATAGGCCCTGGCGATGGTTTCTACCCCGTCCGGCTGGCCTTCGATGGCAAAGCAATCCAGAATCCCGTTCGAGTCAAAGTCCTCTACGGCCTCCCACACCGTCTGCCCGTCCGCGCCTCGCATGGGCATCTCATAGGTGACGCGGCGCTTGCCGGGGATCTCGGCAATGGCCTCGGCGTAGTGCAGGACGGTCAGAGCATCGAGACCAGCGCCAAGCAGCAGCACTTTGCCGCCCTCGTTAATAAAGCGCTCGATTGGAGAGCCTTTGCCAAAGGCTTCACCAAGCCGATGTGGCTCGATCAGGAATCTTGCGCGCGGCCCGAGCGCGACCATGGAAGCGTCGGGATGTCCGCTTCGCAAGGCATCCAGGGATGTGGCGAGGTAATGGTTGAGCAAACCGAAGCCGCGGTACGTGCCGGCCGTTGCAGGATCGAAAGGCGGCCAGTTGCGCCGCTGCTGATCATCCATCTTCGCACCATGCAGCGTCTCGTCGTAGGGAGATCGATCCCAGGAGGCATAACCTACCAGCGTGCCTTCCGTGCCAACGGCGTCGCGAAGTGCTGCCACAAGACCAGCAGCGCCTCCCTCGATAGGACCTATGGCCTTTAGCGAGGCATGCACCATCACAAGGTCGCCGGCGTTGACTCCGAGCGAGCGAAGTTCGCAGGTGATTGTGGTTTGGCTTCGCATGTTTCGCCTTCCATGTGCTGATCGGTGCGACGCCGGGTGAGTATCCGCCGGCACAGACTCAGGCGTCTACCACGCACTGCGCCTCACCGCCGATACTGCCGAAAAAACTCCCACATCATCCCGCTCGCATCCGGCCCGATCTCGCTGTGGTAACTGTAGCGGTCATCGCCGCCGCTCCAGGCGTGCCCCAGGCCCTCCACCTCGACCAGCGTCACCAGGTCGCGGTGCCAGCGGCCGAAGCGGTATTCGTGCGAACGGCCCGGCATGGCGCCTTCTGGATCAAAGCGCGCGGGGCGGCCGGCGAGGCGGTCTTCCAGGCCGTTGTAGGCCAGGAACTGCCGCGCCAGCAGGCGCCCGTTGACCGGATGCACCGCGTCGTCGGCCAAACCATGGATCACCAGTGCGGGCATCTCGGGTCCGCCCGGCGTTACGCCGGCGGCATCGAGCAGCCAGGCGGGCTCGGCCTCGGAGCCCTCCTGCATCGCGCGCAGGCCGGCGCGGGGGTTGCCGGCCGCGCCGATGACCACGCCGGAATGGAGCGCCACGGCGGCCACCTGGTCCGGGTAGCGCAGCGCCACCACCGCGGCCATGGCCGCGCCGGCGGACATGCCGGCCAGGTAGATCTCGCGCTCGCGCACGTCGTGGCGCGCCGCCAGCGCGTCGACCAGTGCGGCCACCGCCTGCGCCTCGCGTCCGCCGTCGGCCGCGCCGAGGTCGAACCACTGCCAGCAGCGCTGCACCTGGCGGCGCAGAGGCTGTTGCGGGTAGGCGACGATAAAGCCCTCGCGTTCAGCCAGTGCATTCAGGCGCGTGCCCGCGGCCAGGTCATCCGGCGTCTGGCGACAGCCGTGCAGCACCACCACCACCGGCAGCGGGCCGCGATGGGCCTTCGACGGGATGTAGAGGTGATAGGACAGTTGCGGCACCAGTTCGCCTGGCATGGGTGCCAGGCGCAGCCGGTGGGCCTGCCAGGTGCCGGGCAGGATGCCGGGATCGGCCGCCGGGCGGGCGGGCCGGGCAGGCCGGCGCGGGTCGGGCAGGCGCGTCGGTGTGAGCGGATTGAGCGAATCCATGCGCCGGAGCCAGGATTTCACCTGGGCTTCCGTGCGGGTCTGCACGCGGCTCAAACGTCGCATGCGGGCATGCCAGTCTGCTGCAAGGCTCTTCGTCATGAGGACTCCTATGTGACGGAATCTCCCCCTATGCCTTTATTGTTGCGTTGCAGCATATCACAGGCGTGCGTCGTCCACCCGCCATGGGTGGCTATGCGTCGGGAAAACGAAATGGGGCTTTGACGATGCCGGTGGCCCGGGCGGCCCATGTCCGCCGGGCGGCGCTAGTGGAAGATGTCAGCGATCGGCCACCCGCTTCCAGCCTTCCGGCGAGAAGCTGCGCATGGCCCGGGCGCGCGATGCCGTACCGGGCCCCAGGTCCCGTTCGTAGAACACACGGTCGCTGCCAAGCAGGAAGGTATGGACACCGGTATCGCCGTAGCGCGCCGGCCATGCGACCAGACCGTAGCCGCCGTCGCTACCCGGGGCGGCCGGCAGGATGCGGTAGTGATAGCCGTAGAAGGCGTCGGCGGCAGGCGTTTCCGGCCCCATCGCCAGTGCATCGGGACCGAGCGGGCTGGCGTCCTGCTCGCTGGCGGCGGGCCAGTAGAGTCCGTCGGTCTTGCCGGGCGTGCTGATCAGCCGCCTGGCGTAGCGGCCCTGGCCCACCAGCTCGGCATAGCGCTGCTGGGCGTCCGCCAGCTGCAGCAGGGTCTCCATGGTGACCAGCTCGTTGCGACCAAGGCGGCGGCGGCGCACCTCCTGCTGGCCGGCGGGCAGGTCGAACTGCCAGCCGCCCTTCTGGCGGGCCAGCGGTACGGGGAAGGTCCACCCGCTCTCTCCCACTGCAATGCGTGCGCGGTCGTCGCCTTCGGGCTGCACGGCATGGTGGCGTGCCCAGGCGCCCAGGAAGTCATAGACGTCGTCCTGGTCGATCGAGCCTTGCGGCACCAGCAATTGGTATTGCCTGCCCAGCACACGCTGCAGTGCGTCGCCATCGCTGCGCGCGATGGCATCGCCGAGCGCATCGGCTGCGGCTTGCGGGCTCGGGAATACCTGTTGCGCCGCCGCGGGGACGGCCAGCGACAGGGCCAGGGCCGCAGCCACCAGCGGCAGCACGCGCGCACCGCGACGGGAGGCGACGGCGGGAATCAGGTTACCGGTCTTGCGCATCATGCATTACCTCCGACCATGGCCAAAATGTTCACCGCCGCCGAGCCGGGCTCCGCCCCCCGGCCCACCGCCGTGGCGCATGCCGCCCTGGTTGAACCCGGCCGGACGCACCGGTGCCGCTTGGTGCTGGGTCAACCCGGCGCGCTGCGTCTGCTGGCGCATGCGATCGCCGTTGCCGGCGTCGCGCAGCGCGTTGTCACGATTGGCATTGCGCGCGCGGTCGCGCGCCGCAGCCTGGTCGGCGCGCTGGTGCTCGGCTCCGGCGGGACGCGGATTGCGCGTGCCGGCACTGCCCGCGCCCGGCCGCGCGCCCTCGGCGCGGCCGGCCACGCCGCCGGCATGGCCCGGAATCGCCTGGCCGGTACGGCCTTCGAACGAGCGGGCCGCGCGATCGCGTGCCTGGTCGCGCGCCGACGGTTCACGCTGCACGGCGCCGGCGCCGCCGACACGCTGGCCTGGCTGCGCGCCCGCCTGGCGATTGGCCAGGCCGGCCTGGCGCTGCTGGTCATAGCGGCCGCGCACCGCCGCGTTGTTGTAGGGCACGTTGCCGCGCCGGGCCGGGTCGTGCTGCCAGTTCACGTTGGCACGGTTCACGTCCAGGCGCTGGTTGACATTGATGTTGTTGTAGCGGTTCACGTTGATATTGACATCGTGATCGTGCCAGTCGAATCCGCCCCACATCGCATCGACCGCTGCCACACCCAACCCGAAGCCGATGCCCGACACCAGCGCCGTGGCGAACACAGAGCCCGGCGGCGGCGGGTAATACGCCGGCGGATAGGCCGGATACGGCCAGGTGCCGTAGACCGTGGTCGGGTTATAGGTGGGCACATAGACAACTTGCGGATTGGCCGGCTCGATTTGCACGATGGTGGTGCCGCCGGTGCTCTGGGTCACCACCTTCTGCTGTTCGGTGGTCTTGAGCGTGCCTGCCTTCTGCGCCTGCAGGCGCAAGCGCTGCACCGAATCCATCACGTCATTGGGCTGCGCCAGGAAGGCATCGCCGATCGACTGCACCCACTGCGGCTGGCGGCCCATCATGTCGAGCACTGACGGGAAGGCGGCCAGCGACTGCACGCTGGGGTCCCAGTTCTGGCTGGCCACCGCCTTGGTGGCGGCGTCGCCCGACAAGCTAGGATTGGCCTTTGACCATTGCGCCGCCGCGGCCACGTCGGCCGGATAGGTGGCGGCCATCAGCACCTGCGACAGCAGCGCATCGGGATACAGCGCCACCGGCGCGGTGAGCTGGTCCAGTTGCGCCTGGCTCAGCGTGGTTTGCGCCAGCGCGGGCTGAAGCGGCGCCATCAGCATCAGTGCCAGGCACCATGCGAAAAGCTGTTGAAGACGATGCATGTTGACGCTCCACAAGTTCGCAAGTGACGGCCGGCTCCGCCAGGGTACCGCTCAGCGGCGCTCCTGCGCGCACTGCTGGCGATACGCTTCTTCCAGGCGCTTGCGATCCGCCTGGCGTTCCAGTGTCGGGTAGGTGCGCCCGTCGGCCGTGGTGACCGAGCCTTTGCCGGCAGACCACTGCGGTCCGCCGGGCAGTGCGTTGATCTGGTCGAGCAAGCCCTGGCAGTGCTGCCGCTGCGATGCCGACAGCGTGCCGCCAGGCCCCTCCACCACCGCCGTGGCCTCATCCAGCATCCGCGGCGGCGGCGGCGCCACCATCGGCGTAGCGGCCGCCGAAGCGGCTGCAGCGGCCGCAGCCGCGCTGGCATTGCCAACCGCCCACAACGGGGCAGCCGCCATCGCGGTGCATGCCAGCATGCCCGCCTTGATCAGAAACTTCATCAAACCCATTACTCCAGAGCCAACCACGGCGAGTCCCAAGGCCGTGGACATGTTGCGGGAACCGTCCGTCGCTAGCGGTCCTTGCTGTTGCCGCCGCGGCGGCCGGTACGGTTGCGCATCAGCTCAAGCTTGAGCAGCGCGTCCGCAAGCATACTCTTCAGCCTGGCATTCTCTTCCTGCAGTTCGCGCAGCTTGCGCCCGTCGCGCGCCTCGCCGTTGCCGGGCTGGCCGTAGCGGCTGCGCCACCCGTAGAACGATGCATCGCTGAAGCCATAGCGCGCGCACAGCTCGCGCACCGGCACACCGCTGGCTGCCTCGGCGAGATAACCGCGGATCTGCTCTTCCGAATACCGTCTGTTCACGAATCTCTCCGCTTCGCAACGGCGGGGCCCAGGCGTCGCACAGCCAGCCCGCGACGCCAACCGTGCCGACTCTCGCCGTAAGTTAGCCCAGGGCCGCCGCAAAAGGCAATTCAGTGTCTTCGCAGTGCGAGTTAAGAAAATTATCGCCGCGCAGCAGTGGCAGCCATTGGCATGCGTCACCAAATTTCGTTATTCCAATTTGGAAATTGCATGGACTGATTGCATGCAAATGTCACCCAAGCGGGGGATGAAATACCGTTGCCGGAACCGGTATTTCACGCCAGAGCGGCCCGCAAACGCTGATGGCAAGCCATGTCTGTGGTGCGATACAAAGGCGTCAAAAAAGAATTGACAGGTCTGTCATCAATTCAAGTTTCTATGCCTTTTCCTAAGCATGTATTAAGATTCCTCGGCATAACTAAATTTCACAAGCCTTCGCACGGCGCCCCTGCGGCCCGGCAGAAGAGCGGCCCGGCAGCGCACCACCCAGAAGTCGCCCCCGCATGCCGGCACCCATCCCGGCCACGTCGGCATGCGCCGGATTTTGATGGATCAAAGCATCGCTAAGTTGTGGGTCTGAGCTACGTGGACACTGGCCTGTCACGCGTGTAGTGAAACATCCTGCCGAAGCCTTGCGTGCGGGACTTCAAGCTTGACCTACCTGGCTCGCGCGGCGTGGCCAACGCGCCGCGGTGTGCGCTGGTTTCATGCGTGCCGGCAATGGCGCATCGCTGTTTGCATCAGACCGAAAAAAAACAGAAGAAGGCGAAGTCATGTATCGGGAGAAGTCGGAATGCGTCATGTCAGCACGAAGTTGTTGCATGTCTTTGTTCTGGTCATGGAGTATCGTGACCTGAGTGCCGTTGCGGCTTGCACCCAGGGACGCGTGCCCACCGTGGCCTACAGCCTGGCGCGCTTGCGCGAGATCACCGGCGACCCGTTGTTCGTCAAGCGCAACGGCATGCTCGAGCCGACCCCGCATGCGCTGCGGCTGGAACAGACGGCGCGCCAGATCCTGGCGAAATGGAACCACCTGGTGCGGCCCGGCGAACCCGGCCTGAGCAAACGCCGCGAAGGCGGCAGGCGCGTCTCCATCGGCTTTTCCTCATCGATCGGCGATCCCGTGATCACCGAGATCCTGACCGCGCTGTGCGAGCAGTTTCCGCAAGACAGCTTTGTCACGCGCCCGGTGATTGCCGACGCCGCCCTCGCGGGCCAACTGAGCGACGGCGAGCTCGACTGCGCCTTCGTCGTCGATAGCGGGCATGATCCCGAACGCGTGCGCCAGCACAACATCATGGCCACGCCGCGCCGGCTGGTCAGCGCCACGCGCGGCGGCAGCCAGGATGACAGCGAGAGCGCGTGGATCCTGTTGCAGGAAGACAGCGAGGCCGGCAGCCCGCTGCGAGCCTTCCTGAGCCGACAGGCCAGCACGCCCGGTCATCGCGAGACGGTGGTGCCATCGTGGCATACGCAGATCACGCTGCTGCATTCCGCCGGCGGCATCTGCTCCGTGCTCGATTTCAACGTGCCGCTGGTCACGCGCGAGCGCAAGACCCGGCTACTGGCACCACCAAGCAGCTTCCCCGAATGGGCCGCGCTGCATTTCTGGGGGCCTGAGCGCAGCCGCGACCAGGGCGTGCTGCGCGATGTCATGGAAGTCGGCAGCGCCGTGCTGCGCGACCCGCTCAAGGCCATCGACGGGCGCCGCAACGGGCGTCCCGCAGTCCCGTCCGAGGTCGCAACGACCTGACGCCAGGCGCGACACCAACGTGAAAACGGGCGCTGTCCGCCGCAAGGAGATAGCGCCCGTTTTTTGTCACGACCGCTGTACGGACCGTTGTCACGGATCGGCGACAGCCGCACCGTATATCACATTCCCGAAATGGATTTTCGAACTGCCGGCCCGCGCTGCACTCGCGCGCGCTGGATGGCGCCAGGATCTTTTCGGGCCATGATTTACGAATCCTCCTAGTTCCGCCGCACCGACTCGCCGCTATGCTGCCATGGCATTGCCGCAGTCCGGCCGTCTCCCGTCTGGCCCGGACCGGCGGTCATGCGAGCAGTTGTCCGGCGCCTCCCTGTCTGGCGTCATTTTTGCGCCGCACGTCGTACAGGCGTGCGGCGTTTTCTTGACGTTTGCCGAAGGCTGCGCCGCCTGAACAAGAATCGAGGAGCAACCCGATGGCATTGAGGATCCTGCTTGCCGACGACCACCCGCTGGTCTCGGCGGCCGTCGCCGACCGCTTGCACACCCAGACCGGCTGGGAAGTCTGCGGCAGCGTGACCAGCGCGACGGCGCTGCTCAACAGCATCGACAGCCTGCGCCCCGATGTCGTCATCACGGACTACCACATGCCCGCGCAGGGCGAACGCAACAGCGACGGACTGCGGCTGCTGGCGAGCCTGCGACGGCGGCATCCGTCGATGGCGGTGATCGTGCTGACCATGATCACCAACCCGCTGGTGCTGCGCTCGATCCTCGACACCCAGGTGCACGGGCTGGTGCTGAAGGACGCCCCGCTGACCGAACTGGTCACGGTGGTGTACCGCATCCAGCGCGGCTTTCATTACATCGGCAAGTCGGCCATGGAAGTGCTG
Source organism: Cupriavidus phytorum (assembly GCF_003254285.1). Lineage (NCBI taxonomy): Bacteria > Pseudomonadati > Pseudomonadota > Betaproteobacteria > Burkholderiales > Burkholderiaceae > Cupriavidus > Cupriavidus phytorum. The sequence continues at coordinate 428,924 of NZ_QKZN01000001.1, read as the reverse complement.
TCACAGGCTGACCCGGGCAGCCTGGCGGGAGCCGGTCGGGCTGGCGCGGAACGCCTGTCGCGGCGTGAAATGGAAGTACTGCGGCTATACCTGACCGGGCGCTCGGTCAGCGAGATCGCGATCCAGCTGTGCCGCAGCGTCAAGACCATCAGCCGGCAAAAGAACTGCGCCATGCAGAAGCTGGGCGTCACCAACGACCGCGAGATGTTCGAGTTTGCCGCGCTCAACGGCCTGCTGCTTGGCGGTTGAGCGCATTGCAGCCGCACGGCATACGATGCCGCCGCATCAGGCCGCGTCGGCCTGCTCCGCCGCGCGGGCCTGTGCGTGGGCAATGCCCGCCTCCAAGCGCGCCAGGCCGCGCGACAGTTCGCGCATGGTCGTGGGCGAGACCTCGGACAGCACATCCTCAAGAAAGGCCGAGCGCAGCGGCATGGCGCGCGCCACCACCTCGCGCCCGGCCGCGGACAGCGTGACATGGGTCACGCGGTTGTCGCGCTCGGACGTGGTGCGCTCGACCCAGCCCAGTTCCTGCATGGCCTTGAGCTGGCGCGTCAGCGCACCGGGATCCATGACGACGAGGTCGGCCAGCGCTTTCTGGCCGATGGCGCCCTCCTGGTGATGCAGCGCATGCAGGATGCGCCAGCGCGGCAAGGGTAGTCCCATGCGCTGCTCGAACGCCCCCGCATAGGCGCGGTAGGTTCGGCCGAACTGCTGCAATACGGCCACGCTCTGTCGCTCCAGTTCCATCCGTTCTCCTCAGGATAAGTTGCCGCCGTGCTTCAGTCCGTCGCCATCGCCGGCGCCGGACCGCGGGTCAGCTTGATCGACGGCACCTGGCGCGCGCACCACACGCCCAGCGCGGCCGCTGCACCCGCCACTACCAGGCCGAGGTGGATGGAACCCACCAGCGACACGCGCGCCTGCTCCAGCAGCAATGCGCCATTGTGCCCGGCCTGCTCCAGCTGGCCGAGCAGCGCCAGCTGCGACGCCTTGTCGATCAGCACCTGCGGATCCGCCATGCGCGGTGCCCACTGGATGGCATTGGCGCCGGACAGCGCCTGTTCGACGCCGCCGGTATAGCTGCGCGTCACCAGCGTGCCCACGATCGCGGTGCCGACCATGCCGCCCACCATGCGCAGCGACTGCAGCATGGCGGTGGCGATGCCGAGGTGCTCGCGGCCCGCGGTCTGCTGCGCGAACACCGTCAGGTTCGGCATGATAAAGCCAAGACCCAGGCCGCCGACCAGCATGATGGCCATCAGCACGCCATGCGGCATGCCGCGCGTGGCCTGCGACAGCCCCAGGCACGACAGCGCCAGCATGCCGAAGCCGGCATAGAGCATGGTATTGGGCCGGCGGATGCGCGTCACGATGCGGCCGTTCAGAATGCTACCGACGGTGATGCAGACCACCAGCGGCGTGATCAATACCCCCGCCTCCTTCGGCGAGTAGCCGAAGCCGCCCTGGAACAGCAGCGGCGCATACAGCAGCAGCGCAAACATGGTGAAACCGGCGAACACCGAGAGCTTGAACAGCGGCGCCAGCCCCGGATCGCGGAACATCTCGACCGGCAGGATCGGATTGGCACAGCGCCGCTCCCACTGCCACAGCGCCACCAGTGCCACCGCCGCCAGCACGAGCAGGCCCGCGGTATAGGCGTCGAGGCCACGCGCCGGCAGCAATTCCACGCTCATCTGCAAGCTGCCGAGCCCGGCCGCGATCAGCAGCGCCCCCAGCCAGTCGACGCGGATCGGCCCGCGATGCGCCTGCTGGCGCAGGTGAGGCAGGTAGCGCCAGGCGAACCACAGCCCCAGCACGCCCACCGGCAGGTTGACGTAGAACACCGCGCGCCAGCCATACCACTCCGTCAGCAGCCCGCCCAGCGACGGGCCGATCGCGTTGGCAATGCCGAACGCCGCGCTCAGCATCACCTGCCAGCGCAGCCGCACGTGCGAATCCGGAAACAGGTCGGCGATGCAGGCAAAGGCGGTACCGACCAGCATGCCGCCGCCGATGCCCTGCAGCGCGCGCGCCGCCACCAGGAACGGCATGTTCGGCGCCATGCCGCACAGCGCCGAGGCCACCGAGAACACCACGATCGAGGCCAGCACGAAGGGCTTGCGCCCGTAGTAGTCCCCCAGGCGGCCGAACACCGGCACGGTAATCACCGAGGTCAGCAGATAGGCCGTGGCGACCCATGCGTAGTACTCGAACCCCTGCAGTTCCGCCACCACCGTGGGCAGCGCCGTGCCGACCACGGTCTGGTCCAGCGCCACCAGCATCACCACGAAGGCCACGCCCAGCATGGCCAGCAGCGATTCGCGAAACGGCAGGACCTGGCCGGTCGGCTGGGCACTATGTGGTTCGGGGGTCATTTTATTGCTCGATCAATCGTTGCATTGTCAAGAATTATAGGGCAACTTCCGCCGTCTTGCCTTGCCCTCTCGGGGCATGTTTGCCATGCCGGCGCGCCCCGCCATGAGTTGGCGGAAGCCCCGCTACACCAACAAGGTGGCAGCCGCCCAGACGATCAACAAGACACCCAGCACGCGGCCGGCGCGCTCGCCGCCGGGCAGGACCTTTTCAACGAAGACCACCACGGACAGCGCGGCGATCCAGACGATGTTCATGATGCCGCCGACGAACAGCAACGCCATCAGCACCCAGCAGCAGCCCACGCAGTAGGCACCGTGGCGCAGGCCGAGCACGAAGCTGCCGGCGGCGCCGGGACGCCAATGCGCGACCAGGAACGCTGCCGGCGCGCGGCATTGTGCCAGGCAGGCTCGCTTGAGCGGCAAGAACTGGTAGACGCCCGCCGCAAGCAGCACACTCGCGGAAAGGAGAGCGCTCTTCGACCACAGCATCATTGCGGAAATGAGGCCGGTCGGCTGCAGCGCCAGCTGCAGCCATGCCGCGCCGATGGCGAATGCCAGCCATGCGCTGAGGTAGCCGGCCAGCAGAAGCATCGACGTGGCAACTGACCCGCCCCCGGAGGGGTCGTGATGCCGCAATACCCGCCGATACAGCAAGACGACCGGCGCGGCGCTGGGCGTCATCATGGCGATCATCATCACCCACCACATCAGGATGACGGTGGACAACGGCGTATCCATGTCACCCATGCCTCCAGGCAGCCGATGCGGAAAAAGCGTGACTGCCGTCATGTCGAGCGCGGACATGCCGGTCCCCGCCCCCGTCCACAGATAACCCCACGACAGCGCGACAATGGCGGCGATGCCGAACAACGTGATGGCGCGCTCGCGTCCGAGGACGTACTCGAGACTGCTCATGCGAGACCGCTCATGCGGCAGTGCGATGCCGGATCAGTCCCTTGTTGTTCATGTGCAATCGTGCGAATTGCGCGTAGGTGCCGTTGAGATCCAGGGCGATATTGCCTTGCGAGCGGCTGGTGCCAGAGCCGATCTCGGCAAGCTCGTACTCGAAGCCGTGCGGCAGATCGATCCGGGCCCGATGTTCGGCGCCCGTCACCGGATTGCGGATCGGTTCGCCGACGGTGTCGAACACGCCTTCGACATGGATCCGGCCGCGGCGGGCGTCGACATCGACGTCGAAGTCGATCTTCGTGAAGATCGGATCGAAGGCTTGCTCGAGCGTCGACGCGAATACCGCGAACATGGTCGCGAACGGCTCGGTGTCCTGCCCGGTCATGATCTTCAGGACGGCTTCGCGCTGGTCCGGGGTGGCCCGTTCGTCGACGATGGGCTGGCACTTTCCTCTCCCTTCGTGGATCGGGCCGGGCCACTGGAACACCACCGCGATGTTGAGGCCGTCGAGTCGCACGTCGCCGTAGTAACCGTCGCTGATCGAAATCGCGCCCATTGCTTCGCAGAAGCCCTTGGTTGGCAGCGCGTTGAATTGGCACGGGCATCCGTACGAGCAATTGCAGTTGATCAGCTCGGTGCCTTGGATTTCCCAGGGGGTCATGGCAGTCCTCCTTGCGCTTGACGTCTTGAGCGCCTGCTTATCGTCCCCGCACGATGGGCAGTCTGGCTTGAATCTAGTGTGCAGCAAGGGGAAGTCAAGACGGGATCCGCGCCAGCATGTGCGTTGGGTGACTACGGCCCTTGTGATGTGCCCGTCCCAAGCGATGTCCTTACCGCATACGACTACCACCGGATCCGCATGCGATTGCCCGTCACCCAGACTCTTGCACTATTCGGGCTGAATACCCGCTTGCTTCACCAGATTTCCCCAACGGTCCACCTCCGCGCGCAGCCGGTCACCGAGTTGGGCGGGCGTCGACGCCTTCAGGTCGATGCCCTGGCTGTCCAGCCGCGCCTTGGTCTGAGGACTCGCCAGCGCCGCGCGGACTTCGTCCGCGAGCTTATTCACCACCGCCGTCGGTGTCCGCGCCGGTGCGACCAGGGCCCACCACTGGCTGACCTGCATGCCGGGCAGTCTGGCTTCGGCTGCGGTCGGCACGCCGGGCAGCGCGGCCACGCGCACCGGCCCCGTCACCATCAGCGCCGAGATCTTGTTGCCGCCAAGCAGGCTGCTGCCGCTTGCCAGCGTGGCGAAATGCCCCTTGACCAGTTGCGCCGAGACATCGGTCAGCGCCGGGGCGGAACCGCGGTACGGCACCGGATCGACCGGGAGCCCCGCCTGGCTTTCCAGCATCTTGGCGGCCAGGTGGCTGATCGAGCCGTTGCCGCTGGTGGCAAGCTGCAGCGGCGTTCCCGCCTTGCGCGAGTCCGCGAGGAAGCGCTGGATCTCTCCGGCGCGGTACTGCGTGCTGTCCGCGAACAGCACCAGCGGCGCCTCGCCCAGCAGCGAGACCGGTGTGAAGTCGCGCAACACATCGTAGGGCATCTGGCGGAACACGGATGGCGCAACGGTGTGCGCCAGCTCGATCACGCCCAGCGTGTAGCCGTCCGGCGCCGACTTGGCCAGTGTGTCGGCACCGATGCGGCCGGAGGCGCCGGCGCGGTTGTCGACCACCACGGGCTGGCCCATCGATTCGCTCATGCGCTGCGCGACCGCACGCGCCAGCGCATCGGTACTGCCGCCGGCGGCCCAGGGCACGATCAGCCGGATCGATTTTTCCGGATAGGCAGCCAGCGCCGCCGGCATATGGGCCGCGAGGCAGCAGGTGATGGCGGTCAGCAGGTAACGCAGCTTCATGAGTGTCTCCCCAAGGTGTTTGAAATCATGCCTGGCCCGGATCGCGGTCGCCGCGCGCGGTCAGCATCAGCATCACGGCTTCGGTCCGGTCGATGCGCCCGTCGGCGCGTAATGACTGCGCCGCGGCAAGGCCGGCGCCGGCGCAAAGTTCGACCCAGAATCCCGCGGCCGCGAGATGGCGGGTGCCATCGCGTGCCGCCGCGTCGTCGACCACCACCGCACCGCCGCCCGAGCGCCTGACGGCAAGGACCTGTTGGGCGGTCACGGTGGAGCCCGCGGTGGAGAACTGAATCGTCGTGCCGGCGAAGTCGGACTGCTGCGACGCTCCTGCGAGCACTCGCGACAGCCGCGGAAACGGCTCGACCGCCCAAAGGCGCGGCAGCTTCGGCAGGTGCCCCAGCGCAACCAGGTCTCGCAGCGCGCTGTAGATGCCCCACAGCAGGTCGCCGCGCGCGGTCGGCACGATGACATGGTCGGGGCGGCACCCTTGCGCCACCCATTCCAGCGCAACGGCCCGGTAGCCTTCCACCCCGAATACCGGGCTGCCCACCGCCGGCACGTTGTAGTTGGTCAGCGCGAAGGCACCGCCGTCGCGGACGCGCCGGCGCACATGCGCCCAGCGCGCATGGCCGCTATCGCAAACGACGCGCCGTGCGCCGTAATGGCGTAACGCCGCGTCGAATACGGCGGGCAGCGCCTGGTAGGTCGCGACTTCGCAGTCCAGCCCCGCCGCGGCGCAATAGGCCGCCGCCGAAACCGCGGCGTTGCCGCTGGATGCCAGCACCACCTCGCGCGCGCCGATATCGAGGGCCCGGCTGACGGCCTGCGCCGACATTCGGTCCTTGTGCGAGCCGGTCGGGTTCGCGCCCTCGTTCTTGACCCATACCGATGCCACGTCGGCCAGCGACGCCAGCACCGGCACCGGAAGGCATGGCGTGGCGCCCTCGCCCAGGGACACGCCGTCCAGGTAGGGCTGCCAGTGGCCCCATGTATAACTTCCGCTTTTCGATGCAAAATCCAGTGCCCGGGTGTCGTAGACCGCTTCAAGGCTGCTTGGATGTCCGGCGGCCGCGCAGGCCGGGCAGCCTTCCGGCATGTCGTCGAGCAGATAGCGGGCGTGGCAGGTGATGCATCGCAGCCCCTGCATGGACGGATTAATAAGCGGTTGAATCGGATTGCCGCTGGCGCGCATGGTAAAGGCGAATGGCCGGAGTGAAAGTGGCTCGAGTCTATGCCGGGCGACAACACCGTTGCGCAGGCGCGCCGATGATCGGCTTAAGTAAAACTTATAGGGTAGAGATGAAGACAGCCGCCGATTCAGGCATCAGCGCCAGGCAGGTCGAGGTGTTCCGCATGGTCATGCGCCTGGGATCGGCGCGGCGCGCCGCCGAAGCCCTGCATATCAGCCAGCCCGCCGTGACGCAGATCGTGCTGCAGCTTGAAAAGGCAGCGCGGCTGAGGCTGTTCGACCGCAGCAAGGGGCGCATGGTGCCGACGCCCGAGGCCGCATCGCTGATGGACGAAGTCGAACGGGTCTATGTCGGCCTCGACGCCGTGCAACGCCGGATCGATCAATTGCGCGCGCATGAGGACACGGTGCTGCGCGTGGGCGTGTTGCACGCCATGGCGTCCAGCGTGATGCCGGCGGCGGTGGCGGACTTCGTCCACAACTATCCGCGCGTGCGTTGCCAGCTGGAGGTCGACAGCTCGCGCGGCCTGCGCGAGCGCTTGCTGCAGCGCGAACTCGATATCGCCTTCATGGGCGACGAGGCGGACACCAGCGGCCTGACCGCTTCCGAGTTCTACGCGGTGCAGGCGGTCTGCGTCGCGCCGGCAACGCATCCGTTCGCCGCGCGCGCGAAAGTGGGAATCGAAGACCTGGTCGATGTGCCGCTGATCGGCCTGGACGCCGCCGATCCGGCCCAACGCCGGCTGCAGGCCTGCTTTGCCGAACTCGGCATCGCGCCGCGCTTCGTGGCCATGACCCCGTACAGCCATACGCAATGCTCGCTGGCGCTGGCCGGTGCCGGCCTGGCGATCACCAATCCCCTCGTCGCCCGCGCCTATGTGGCGCTCGGGCTGCGCAGCGTACCCCTGACCGCGCCGATCCGATTCCGCGCCATCCTGGCCTTCCATCCGGGCCTGGGACAATCGACCGCGGCACAGCAGTTTGTCAGCCTGTGCCGCCAGCGCCTGGCCGATCTGCAGTGATGAATGCACGGCCGCGGCGTCATTGTCAGGCGGCGTGGCTGCCGCACTGCGCCTCCAGCCGCTCCGCCAGCTGCTCCAGTTCGGCGTGGATGGCTTGCCAGTCGGCGCCGACGGCGCCCAGCCCGGCGCGCCGCACGGTCTGTTCCAGCCAGCGGCAGGCCTGGCTCTGCACCGGATGGCCCATCACCGACAGTGCGCCGGCCAACCCATGCAGGCGCTGGGCGAAGGTGTCGGCATCGCCCGCGCGCAGTGCCTCGACCAGCGCGCGCTGGTCGCTGCGCAGCGCATCGGCATGCAGCACCGCGCCGCCGCCGGCATGCCGGTCGGGCGACGTGCGTGCGGCGACGCGGGCGCGGGAGAAGTCCTCGAGCAGCTCGCGCAGCGTGGCCAGGCCGACCGGCTTGGTCAGGCAGCGATCGATGCCGGCGTGCCGGCAGCGCTCGGCCACATCGGGCCCCACGCTCGCCGTGATGGCGACGATGGGCATGGCGTGCCCCGCCTCGCGCAGGCGCCGCGCCAGCGTGAAGCCGTCCATGCCCGGCATCTGCAGGTCGGTCAGGATCAGGTCGTAGTGCCGGCCCGACGCCAGCGACAGCGCCTCGGGACCGTCGTGGGCCAGGTCGACCGATTGCCCCAGGCTCTCCAGCTGCTCGCGCATGACCACCTGGTTGATCGGATGGTCTTCCACCAGCAGCAAGGCCAGCTGGGCGGCGGGCGCCTCGGCGCGAACCGGCGCCGGCGCCGGCGCCGCCGCGGGCACTGCCTCCACCTCCGCGCCCGCCGCGGCCGCGATGGCAGCGACCAGGCCCTGCCAAGCATAAGGCGAGGCCACCACGGGGGTCTGGGTCAGGTCCGGCGCGATCGGCGCCAGCGCGGAAATCACCACATCGGCATCGGGGCAGGCCGACAGCGCCTCTTCGTCGCAAACCAGCACGTCGACCGGCGTCACCGGCGGCGCGCCGGGATCGTACCTGACCGCGCGTGCGCCGTAGTACCGCAGCAGCTGCTCGACGCCCTGATACAGCTCCTGCAAGGTGACATGCAGGCCGACGCTCAAGCCGCGCAGCCCGGCGTGCGGGCAGGGCTCCGCGGGCGCCGGAAGGCCGGCGCTGGCCAGCGGCAGGCTGACGATAAAGCAGCTGCCCAGGCCCGGCTCGCTGACCACGCGGATCTCGCCGCGCATCAGTTCGACCAGCCGCCTGCAGATCGACAAACCCAGCCCGGTGCCGCCATAGTGGCGCGTATCGGGCTGCTCGGCCTGCACGAACGGCTCGAACAGGCGGCGCTGGTCGTGCGCCGCAATGCCGATGCCGGTATCGACCACGCGGATCTCTACGCCGTCGGCGCCGCCGCCCTGCGCAGACCGCATGCGCCTGGCCGTGACGATCACCTTGCCCTGCTCGGTGAACTTGACCGCGTTGCTGACCAGGTTGTTCAGGATCTGCTCCAGCTTGACCACGTCGGCCATCACCGGCTCGGACAGCGACGGATCGTTGATGCACAGCAGCCGCAGGTGCTTGCGCGCGGCTTCGGCGGCAAAGCCCCGGGTCACTTCCTCGACCACCTCGTCGAGCCGGCACGGTCGCGGCTGCAGCGACATCTGCCCGGCCTCGATCTTGCTGAAGTCGAGCACGTCATTGATGATGTCGATCAGCGATTGCGAGGCATGCTGCATCACGGCCAGCTGGTCGCGCTGGCGCGGCTCGAGCCGGGTCATGCTCAGCAGTTCGATGCTGCCCAGCATGCCGTTGAGGGGCGTGCGGATTTCATGGCTCATGGTGGCCAGGAACGCGGACTTGGCGCGGTTGGCGGCATCGGCCGCGCGGATTGCCTCGCGCAGGCGCGCCTCGCCGCGCCGCGCCTCGGTGACGTCATTGAGCGCGCACAGCAGTGCCGCGCGGACTTCGTAGGTGATCTGCACCAGGCGCACTTCCAGGTAGCGCGTCTCGCCGTTGCTGCAAACCATGTCGACATCGAAGCAAGGCAGCACCTGCGGCGGCCCTTCGGCGCTGGCACCGCTGCTGGCCAGGCGCGCTTCGCAGGCGTCCTGCAGCTGCGCCAGCCCGGCGGGCGTGGCCTGGTCGATCAGCGCCTGAGCCGCGGCATTGGACAGCAGCACCTGGCGCGTGCTGCGCGCGACGATCATCAGGCCCACCCCCGCCACTTCGATTACGAAGCGCCCCAGCGCATCGCTCTCTTGCAGGCGCTGGGACTGGCGCTGCGCCGGACGCATGATGCGCCGGTCGATCAGCCAGATCCACGCGAAGATCAGCAGCGACAGCGATCCGGTCAGCCCCAGCATCCACAACGTGTTGTCCCGGAACTGCCGCCACACGCGGCCGAACTCCACCACGGCCACGGTGCGCCAGCCCCAGGCGTCGAGCGGATACTCCAGCACCACCTCATGCTGCAGCAACCCCTGCCGCACCAGCGACGATCGCACCGCGCCCGGGCGCGCGCGGCCGGCGGCGAGCGCCGCGGCCACCGGCGCCGCGAGCGGGCCGGCCGGCATGCCGTCGGCGCCCAGCACCATGCCGCCATCGGTCAGCAGCATGAAGTCGCCATCCACGGCCTGGCCGTCGGGCAGCATCGGTGACAGCGGGAACTCCATCGCCAGCACCGCGGCGGGCTCGCCGCCGTCCTGCACCAGCGTGGCAAAGGTGACTGTGCGGATGCCGCTGACCCAGTCCTGCGCCGGCGGCAGCATCGCTGCCTCGCCCGGCCGGGCACGCAGGCGTGCCAGCAGCGCATCGTTGCGCAGCCGCTGCAGGGTGTCGCGCAAGAAGATCTGGCGCGCGTCGTCGCGCTGCAGCAGCATGCGCGCCGGATTGAGCCGGTGCGGGATGACGTACAGCTGGTCGGCCTGCAGGTCGATCAGATAGGCGTTCTGCACCTCGCGGTATTGCAGGTTGTTGACGCGGAAGGTGAACGTCATCACGTCGGCCAGGTCCTTCAGCCCCTTGCGCGGCGCGCTCGCGTTCGCGGGCGGCACCAGCAACGCGATGTAGGGGCGGTCGCCGCGGCGCTGCAGGCGGTCGGTCCATTGCGTGTCGCGGACCGCCGCGACATCGTCGGCCAGGCCGATATCGGAGAGCCGCGACAGCGATCCTTGCGCGCGCACCGTCAGCGCCTCGGCACGGTGCAGCGTCGACTGGAGTTCTTCGGACTGCGCGCGCAGCACCATGCCCTGCCGGTCGATCGCCTCGCGCAGGCGGTAATGGAGCAGCACGCCCCACGACAATACGGTCAGGCCCACCACGCAGGCCGAGAACAGATAGACCAGATAGCGGATCTGGCGAATGCTCAGCGGCAATGCGGCGCTGCTGTCGGCCGGCATCAGCCTTTTCATGGATTACCTCGTATTCACGTCGAACCGCCCGGCCCGCGTTGCGCGGGGCTACTCACAACATGCCGCGCTGGATGGCGAAGGCGGCGAGCTCGACGTCGTTGTCGGCGCCGACCTTGCGCATGACGCTCTGCTTCTGCGTGCTGATGGTCTTGACGGTGCGGCCGGTCCGCACCGCGATTTCGGTCACGGACAGGCCGGACAGATAGAGCCGCAGCACTTCGCTTTCGCGGGTGGTAAGCAGTTCGGCCCAGTCGTCGAAGTCGCCAAGGCCGCGGCAGCGCCGGCCCCAGATCAGGTCACAGGCGATTTCCGACACCGAGGCGAGATCCAGGTGTGCCATCCGCACCGCCTTCACGACTTCGTCGGCGTGGTCGCGGGCGGTCACGACATTGCGGCAGCCATCCTTGATCAGCTGCAGCACGCCGGCGCGGTCCGCGATATTGGCGATGGCGACCACGCGTTGCCGGCCCAGCGAGGCCAGCCGCGCACCCAGGCGCGCATAGCTGCCGGCGCGCGCATCGTTGCCGGTGCCGAGCGGGAACCGCAGCGCCACCACATCGCAAACGCCTTGCCCCAGCGCCTGCACCAGGCCGCGCTCGTCGGCGACCAGGCCTGCCAGTTCGATGCAGGCGCTGGCCGCGAGCCGCCGGCCCAACAGCCGCCGCATCCCAGATTGCGAGTCCGCGACGATCACCCGGATCTTTTCCATGGCCGCTTTATGCTCCAGCGTTGTCCCGGTTTCAGGATGGGCCATGCGCCTGGCTTTCGAAATCAGCCAAGCCTGAAATGTCTGCGGTATTTTCTGATCAGCAGCTGCCGAGGGGAGACGCGGTCCGGCGCAGGCCGGCAATAACGTCGCGGGTCAGCGCCCGCGCCGAAATCGGCAGTGAGAAAGAGAAAGAGAAGAAGAAGGAAGGGAAGCTGAAACGCGGGTGCTCGCGCAGCCGCGGCGGCTATGCGGCTACTAAGCGACTACTAAGGGAATACTGCGCGAGCGCGATTATCACGCGCCGCCAAGCAGGCCGTTGGTGCGGGCATATTCGTAAAGCTCATAATCGTTTGCCAGGCCCAGCTTTTTCATGGCAATGCTTTTTTGCGCGCTGATGGTCTTGCTGCTGCGATTGGCCTGGCGCGCGATCTCGATGACCGGCACGCCGGCGGCGCATTGGCGGATCACTTCGAGTTCCCGGCGCGTCAGGATCGGGCGGCGCGACAGTTCATCGAGCCCGCCCGAGGCGAGGATGGCGCGCACCGATGCCGGCTGGTAACTCAGGCCGCTGAACGCCGCGCGCACCGCGGGAATCAGTTCCTGGACCGGATCGGTCTTGTTGAGGATCACCGAAATGCCAACCTTCTGGATATTGCGGATCAGCGCCGGATTATCCAGCATGGTCATGACCACGATGCGCGTGGTGGGATAGCGGCGCCGCAGCATCTGCAGCATCGGCAGGCCATCGCCAAACTGCCCGCCGGGCATGGAGTAATCGGTAACGATGACGTCGCAGTCGGTGCTTTCGAGCAGCGCCACCAGTTGTGTCGAATTGGTGGCGCTGCCGACGACCTGCATGCCCACTTCAAGGGCCAGCACCCGGCTCATTCCGTCCAGCACGACGGGGTGGTCATCGGCGATGATTATTTTGATCATTCTTACCCCCTGATTTTTCGGTTCCGTGGGCCCCGCACCGGTGCGCCCGGGAACTGAGCCGGTATTCAATACCGGTCATCTTCGCTGACTTGAATATTAGGAGTCTTCCGAAAAACCCGAATTAAGGTATCCCTTAAATAGTACTCCGCCAATCGCCAGGATGGCCGTTCCGGCTGCCGCGGTTGCTGCCGTTCTGGCCGCCTTGCGGTTCGCTTGCCGGATCGTCGGACCCCTCGAAGTACGCTGCAAGATACAAAGCCAGGTTGTCGACATGGGCCTGCACGGCCTCCTGCGCCTGCGCCACATCCAGTTCCAGTTCCCGGCACAACGCGACGATTTCCTCGCCGTCTTCGGCCAGTGCCATGGCGCCGCGCATGCGATGGGCATGATGGCGGATCGCCTTCCATTCCCCGCTGCGCGCGGCGGCGGACAGCGCCGCGAAATCCTCGCGCATGGTATGCGCCAGCAGCGCCAGGCTGGCGGCGCTGTCGGGGATCCGCGGCAGTCCGGCTTCGTCGTCGGCAAGTCGCCTCGGCCCGGCCGCATGCTCCGGCAGCACCGCCCGCAGGCATTCGGCCAGGGGACCGAGCAGGACGGGCTTGGACAGGTAACGATCCATGCCGGCTTCCAGGCAGCGCTCCGCCTCGCCCTGCGCAATGCTGGCGGTCAGCCCGACGATCGGCACGGTCACGCCTTGCGCGCGCAGCCTGCGGCAAAGCTCGTTGCCGTCCATGCCGGGCATGTGGACGTCGGTGAGCACCAGGTCGAACTTGCGCTGCTGCCACAGCGCCAGCGCTTCCTCGCCACCGCTCGCCAGCGTGGCGCGGCAGCCCAGGCGGTCGAGCTGCTGCTGCATCAGCAGCCGGTTGTAGGGATGGTCGTCGACCACCAGGATCTCCAGGCCCAGCTGCGGCACGGGATCGGCGGCAGCCGCCACCGCCGGCGCGCTCGCCGGCGTCATGCCGGCGGCCAGGCACAGCGCGCGCAGGATACCGGCCTGGTGATAGGCGCTGACCAGCCAGGTGCCGCCGATCAGCTGCGGTTCGGCCGGGCCATCGGCACGTCCGAACACCACCCCGGCATAGCCCTGCGGAATCGCTGCGATACGGCGGGTGGCGACGAACAGCACCATGCCGGGTTGCGGCGCCGGCCCGTCGCAGGCGATCGCCTCGCACCCCGTCGCGCGCAGGGTCTCGATGGCATGGTTGCGGATCTCGTCGTCCTCGGTCAGCACGGCCACCGGCGGCAGCACCGGTTCCAGCGCCTTGCGCGGCCCCGCTTGCGGCAGCCGCAGCAAGACCCGGAACACGCTGCCCTTGCCGGGCTCGCTGTGCACGGAAACGCTGCCATCCATCAGCGCGGCCAGCCGCCGGCAGATCGACAAGCCCAGGCCCGTGCCGCCATAGCGCCTGGCGGTGGACGGGTCGGCCTGCACGAATGGTTCGAACAGTTTGTCCTGTACTTCGGGCGCGATGCCCGGCCCGGTATCCGCGACCTCGAGCCGGATCGTGATCCTGCCAGCGGCAGCGGCGGTCTCCGGCACAGCGGCCACCTCACCCTGCGGCGCTCGTCCCAGGCGAACGATGACATGGCCCGTGGCGGTGAACTTCAGCGCATTGCCGATCAGGTTGCCGATGATCTGGCGCACGCGCACGGGGTCGCCGGCCAGGCACGGCAGGCCCGGCTCCGGATAGCACGACAGCGCAATCCCCTTTTGCAGCGCGATCGGCGCGTGCGCCCGCACCGTCGATTCGAGCAGGTCGACCGGATCGAACGGCACGCTGTCCAGCTGCATCTGGCCCGCTTCCGCGCGCGAGTAATCAAGCAGGTCGTCCAGGATCTGCAGCAGCACCTGCGACGAAGACTGGATGGTCGACAGCATCTCGCGCTGGCTGTGCGCGAGGCTGGTCAACGACAGCAGTTCCAGCGTGCCCAGCATGCCGTACAACGGCGTGCGGATCTCATGGCTCATGGTGGCCAGGAAGCGCAGCTTGGCGGCGCTGGCCTCGTCGGCAAGCTGGCGCGCGCGGGCCAGCTCGCGGTTCGCCTCGCGTTCTTCCGTGACGTCGTGGATCGCGCACAGCAGCACGTCCTCGCCTTCGAAGCGGGTACGGCGGCCGACCACCAGCACGTCGCGCGCGCCGCCGGCGCCCGCCGGTACCCGCACCTCGAGCCGCACTGGGTTTTCGCCGCGCCGCGCCAGCATGGCATCCAGCCATGGCCGGCCTTGCGTGCGCGCATCGAGCGGTAGCCATTGCGCCGCCAGCGCGTTCTCGGCGCGCACATGCGCATCGGCGGTGCGCACCACCCGCAATCCCACCGGCGCGGCCTGCATCACGGTGCGGTTGAAGCGCTCGCTGTCCTCGATGCGTTCGGCGTTGCGCTGCATCGGCACCAGCACCCGGCGCCGGACCATGCGCGCGCCTTGCAGCACCGCGGCGATGCCAAGCCCATAGAGCAGCAGCGCCGCCGCCAGCGCCATCCCGTGATCCGCCAGGCCCTGCGACAGCGGATAGGCATAGGCCGCGCGCCAGCCCTGGCCGGGCGCCATGCTGCCGATCATCAGGCTGCCTTGCTCGAACCAGTAGGCCACGCCCTGCTTGCTGGCGGCCAGCTCGCGCGATATCCGCTGGCTCAGGGTGTGCGGGAGCAACCAGCCGGCATCGCCGCCCTGGAACAGCAGCTTGCCACCCTCGTCGAACAACACCGCGCGCTTGCCGGATACCCGCTGCGCCGCTGGCGTGGCCCCCGGCAGGCTGACATCGCCCATCAGGGCGCGGATCGGAATGGCGGTCGCGGTATAGCCGAGCAGCGTTCCCGTGGCGCTGCGAACCGGGAGGAAGCAGCTCAACATCGCTTCCTGGCCGACGAGGCCCGGATAGGGGCCGCCCCACAGCGGCGTGCCTGCCGGCGTCGAGGCCCGCGCCTCGCGGGACCGGCGCGCCAGCGCCTTGGCCCAGTTGCTGACGGCATCGGCAACCAGCGGCCCGCTCAGCGGCAGCGCCGCCGGCAGCGCGGGGGTCACCAGCGCCTCGCTGCCATCCGCCATCAGAAACACCGAGCGCACGCCCTGCGGCGCCGTGCCCCAGTACGCGCGCTCGAAGATGGCAAAGCGGATGATGTGCGACACCGCCGCGGACCGGTCCGCGCCCGGCAGCGGCGCGCCCCGCATCAGGGTCGCGGGATTGATCAGTCCGGGCAAGTCGACGGCGCGGGCACTGCCCGCGGGAACGGCCATCAGCGTGGCTTCCAGCTGGGTCGCGGGACGGTCGCTGCGCACCAGCCGGTACTCGGGGCCGGTGATCTCGGCCATGCGCCGGATAAAGTACTCGTGGGTGGCCTTGGCCGCCAGCACGGCGCCAAAGTGCTGGCGCGCGGCCCACGCCTGCTCCCATACGACGCGCTGGAACCGGCTATGCAGAAACAAGGCGAGGCACCCGCTGATGACCACGATCAGCAGGGCGGCAACGACGGCGAGAAGGCGACCGGGAAACTGCTTGTTTGCGCGAGACAGCCAATTGGGCATTGGCGAAGCTCCTTCTCAGCAACCTGCCTGACGCTGCTCGGGGACCGGGCATCACCCGTGCCCGCTGGCTGGGGAATTGCCTACGGATTATGCACCAACATCCCGGCGCTTCCTGGCACGCTGCCGTGTCGCGACGGCCGGCGCGCCATGGCCGATGTCATGGTCCCAGGTCAGCGCGCCGCCGATGCCACGCACGCCGCGTCAAGCACCGCTAACGGGTTGGCCGGGCGCGCCGTTTCCGGCGGGAGCGCATAGTGCAGCGCGCACGAGGATTTCGCGTCGCTGCCCCATTTCACCAGCAGTTCGCCGCTGTCCTGCTTCAGCCCGCGCACGATGATGCGCCCGCCCTGCCCGACGGTGCCGGCCGCCTGGCCCTGCGCATCGGTGACCTCCGCGCCGAACGGCAGCGGCGCCCCGTCCGGGCCCATGACCCGCAGGATCGCGGCGCGCCCGGGGTTGTCGGTCTCGAACTTCATCTTGACGATGGCGCCCGCGGTGGGGGCCGTGTTCTGCTGCGTGGTCTTCAGCGCCACGCTGATCGGCAGCCCCTTGGGATCGATCTCGATCTGGTTGGTCGAGAACGGCGTCAGGCTCGGCACGATGGCGTGGCCCCACGGGTCCACACGCAGGCCGCTGCCATTGGTCACGCGCGCGCCGGCGGCGTCCGCGGCTTCGACGATGGCCATGGTATCGCCTGGCATCGGCGTGAACGCCACGCCGCCGGCATACGCGACGATGCCGCCGCTGATGCCAAAGCCGGCCTGCGAGTAGTTGCGGCCCTTGCTGGCGCTGGCGGTGACGGTGGCAAAGGGCGACACATAGCCGACGTTGGCGCCGACGGTGGCGGTGTCGGTGCTGTTGCCGCCGCCGGTGTAGCCGGCATTGATGCCGTAGGTGAAGGCGTTGTCGTCGCCGAGCGTTCCGGTCACCGATTCCTGCAGCGCGGTGCCACCGCTGGAGTCATGCGACAGGCTGGTCATCGAATACGGCGCATGCTGGCCCCTGCCCAGCGGGATGCCCACCGTGAGCATCACCCGGTTATCCCATTTGCCGGCGTTGACGTTGAACTGGCGCGATGCCGAGATCCCGTAGTTGATGCGCTTGTAGCTGTTGTTGTAGCCGGCCTGGAACTGGGTGTCGCTGCCGCTGCGGTTCCAGTAGTTCTGCGTGGATCCGGTCAGGTAAAGCGAGCCGTAGCCCTGCGGCAGCATCTGGTTGATGGTCACCTGCAGCCGCCCGCGCTGGATCCCGCCCATGAACATGCCTGCGGCCATGCCGCGCTGTTCCAGGTCGCGCAGCGCCATGGCATCCGCCATGCTGAGGTAGCCGCTGCTGGAGTAGCGGTACGCGGCCAGCGTCAGGTTGGTGTTGGTCGGCGCCACCAGCTTGCTGTATGACAGCCGCAGACTCTGGCCGCTGCGGTTGCCGGCGTCCTGCAGCGTGGTCCAAGCTTGCGTGATGTCGGCACCGAAGGCGCCCATGTCCGTGTTCAGCGCGCCGCCGCCCATCACCGCAGTGTAGTCCTGCGCCACGATAAAGCCGCCGTAGCCAGTCACCATATTGTTGATGCCGTGCTGGACCGTACCCTGCATCATCATCGGCCGGCTGTTGAGCGACACATTGCGGTACTGCCCCACGGTAATGCTGTAGCGCGTGATGCCCGGGCGCAGCGCATTGACGGCCGCGGCGAAGGGCAGGCGCGAGATGCGCACGCTGCCGTCGGCTTCGGTGATCACCAGTTCCAGGTCGCCCCCGTATCCGGTCGGATACAGGTCGGTGATCTCGAACGCGCCAGGCGCGACCGTGGTTTCGTAGATGATGTTGCCGCTCTGGCGCACCTGCACCCGGGCGTTGCTGTTGGCAATGCCGCGCACGACCGGTGCATAGCCGCGTTGCGATTCCGGATACATGCGGTCGTCGCTGGCAATCTGCACGCCGCGGAACCCAAAGCTGTCGAACAGTGCCCCATCGGTATAGGCCTCGCCGATCACCAGCTGGCTGCGGATTGGCGCCAGCGAGCGCTGCAGGCTGGTCTGCACGCTCTGGTAGCGGCTGCCCTCGAAATCGCCATGGGTCAGGTTGCCCACATGACGGAAGCGCCAGCCGCCGAAGTTGAAGCCGGCGTTCAGGCCGACGTAGCTCTGCGTGGTCGAGAACCCGCCCGCATCCGAGTGGTAGACGTTGGCGTTGTACTGCAGCCGCGCCGCGGTGACGCCCTCGTCCCAGTACTTGGGATCGACATAGCCGCGTGCCGTGCGCGACATGGCAATCTGCGGCACCGACACGTCCAGCCGCTGCTCGCCGTTGTCGAAGCTGGCGGTGGCATCGGGCGCCAGCTCCGGCAGCGCCACGCAGCCTGCCACCAGTTTTGCCGAGGCCTCGGGCGACAGTTTCGACAGGTCGATGCCGATGCGCTCGACCCCGGCACGGTCGAAGCAGGGCTGCACATTGCGCGTATCGTCGCCGACCTGGCGCAGCGTCGCCTCGGTCCGGCCCAGCCAGACATCGTTCACGTAGAGCTCCGCGCGATAGGTGCCCGGCAAGGCCACGTTGCCCTTGTTGAAGCGGCTCACGTCGATGCGGACGCCGCCCGGCTGCTGCAGGAAGGTGTCGTTGAACTCGACTTCGGCGAGCATGGTCGACGCGCCGGCACCGGCGGGCGCGCCCCACGCATTCACGCTGGCAAACAAGGACAACACCACCGCGCTGGCCGGACGCAGCCGCGACGGGAACGACGAGGTCTTCTGGGTTTTCATGGTTTATGCCGGGTAACTGGCACTGCGCGGGCAAGACTTGCCCCTGCCGCCTGCGCGGCATCGTCAATCGAAGGCATTCAGCCTGGAAGATCGCCGGGCGGCGCCCGGCGCTAGGTCAGCGCAAGATTCAGCGCGAAGTTCAGCGCTAAAGGGCCGGGGCGGAGCCGCTGTCGAGAGCGGCTTCGCCGCGTGCGGAGCCGCCGTAGTCATTGATGGTGTTGAAGCGGACCCTGGCGTCGGAGCCCTGCGGCACCTCGCCGGTCAGCGGAAAGCTCTTGGTTTCGCCCGGCCCGATCATGCCGCCGTCTTCAAAGCGTGCAGTCCTGCCACTGCCGACCAGTTCGATCCTGGAGAAGGAAACGTGATACACGCTCGGGTTGCTGGCCTCCAGCGCAGGCTTGCCGCCGGCCTGGACCACACGCCAGCGGATCAAGGCCGGTGCTTCCTCGGCCGTGCCCTTCAGGCCGGCAGGACGGAAGAACAGCTTGATGCGCGAGCGAAACGCCAGTTGCAGCTTGTTGGTATCGGCCTGGTCCGCGCCCGGCTTGGGCGGAATCTCGAGCACGTTGAGCCAGAACACGGATTCGCGGTCCTGCACCAGCGGCTCGCCGGTGTAGAGGATGCGCAGCGTCTGGCCCTTGCCCGGGTCGATGCGCGACACCGGCGGCGTCACGGTGAACGGCACTTCGATGGTTGCGGGCGTGGCCTTGGCATCGCCCTTGTCGATCCACGCCTGCGTCAATGCAGGCGTCTTGCCTTCGTTGGTCAGCTTGATGGTGGTTTCGCTCTCCTGCGCGCGATAGATGACGCGCGTACCGGCAATGACCACGGAGGCCTGCGCTTGCACTGCACTGAGGAGTCCCAGCGCAACAACGCCGGTGGAAATCAGGGACTTGATCGTCATGTTCTTGCTGGCAGCGATCGCCAGCTCGGGTGAACCGGCAGCCGGATCGGCCGCCCAATTGGTTTACCGGCGCGACGTCAGGTAGTGCAAGGCGCGGAGCGCGCCGGTATCACGCTCCGCACCTGCGGCGCTGGGCTTACTCGTAGGCGATCGAGTACATCACGCTGGAGTTGGCGGCACCGGCCGTTGCCTGGCCGGTGGCGTAGTACTGCGCGTAGTACGACAGCGTGGCCGCGCCGTTGGTCAGCGCGACGGCATTCGAGTTTTGCGCCTGATCGGTGTAGCCGGCCTTGATCGGCGTGTTGGCGGTGCCGCCGTTCAGCAGCCGGATCTGCACGTTCTGTGCGCCGCCAGCCTCCACGATCAGGTTGCCGGTGGTGGCGTCGGTGGTCGGGCCAGCCTCGAAGAACGTATGCACATTGCCGGTGTCCGGCGTGCATTCGGTCAACGAGATGTTGAACGGCGTCTGGCCGGCAACGTCGCCGAGGCTCTTCAGGATCGAGGTCGAGACCGTCGGCAACTGCACTTGAAAGTTGTTGGAGTTGGTGCCGTTGCCGTTGATCTTGCAGGTCTGGGCGGTGATGTTGCCATTGAAAGTGATGGTGCCATCTGCAGCATGGGCAGACTGCGCGCCCATGGCGGTACCGGCAACGATCAGAGCGGCGAGAAGCTTGTTATTGGTCATGATGGGTGATTCAGAGGTTGGTAGGTCAATGGCTTGCGGATCCGGCGGATCCCGCCCTGCCCCGTGCCGCGTGCAACTGTCGATCAGCTTGTGCAGTTGCCGGCCGCCCCGGGGACAAGTGGAATATAGGGATGGGGCTTAATGCCACCAATCAGGCAAGCCTTAGATCTTGTTCGGAATTTTCCCTTTGACATGCCAGGGTCAAGCCATGGTGCGTTGACACCACCGGAAGCCCCGTTGCAGGGCCGCCCTTGCGCCCGTCAGGCCGGGCGCGGCAGGCGCACCGATACCGCCAGCCCGCGCGGCTGCGCATTGCGGGCGGATACCGTGCCGCCATGCGCGGCGATACCCGCATGCGCGATGCTGAGCCCAAGCCCGGCGCCGGCCGGATGGTCCGGGTCGCTGCGCACGCGATAGAACGGTTCGAACAGGCTTGCCAGCGCTTCGGCCGGTACGCCGGGGCCATCGTCGACGATATCGAGGCGGATCTCGTGCGCCTCGGCCTGCAGCGTCACGCTCACCGGCGCGGCCGGATCGGTGTAGCGGATGGCGTTGCGCAGGATGTTCTCGATGGCGCTGCCCAGCGCCGCGGCATCCGCGTCCAGGATCAGTTTGTCCGGCGCGTGCCAGTGGATCGTCACGCCGCGGCCCGCGGCCTCGAAGCGGGCATCGGCGACGATCACGTCGACCAGTCCGGCGACGTCGATGGCGCTGCGCACCGGCGCCATCGCATGCAGCCGCGCCAGCTGCAGCGTGCGCTCGACCAGGGCATCGAGCCGCTCGGTCTCGCGCTCGATGCGATCGAACTGCAGTGCGAGCGTGGCATCGCGGCGGCGCGCCAGCTCCAGCGACAGGCGCAGCCGCCCCAGCGGCGAGCGCAGCTCATGCGCAATATTGCGCAGCAGCTGTTCGCGCCAGTCCACCAGGCGCTGCAGCTGATCGGCCATGGCGTCGAAATCGCGCGCCAGTTGCCCAAGCTCGTCGGCGCGGCGGGCC
This sequence comes from Cupriavidus phytorum, assembly GCF_003254285.1. Lineage (NCBI taxonomy): Bacteria > Pseudomonadati > Pseudomonadota > Betaproteobacteria > Burkholderiales > Burkholderiaceae > Cupriavidus > Cupriavidus phytorum. The sequence goes on along the minus strand of NZ_QKZN01000001.1, from coordinate 407,710 downwards.
AGCACCGGTGGCGTGCGCGTGGCCAGCTCGCCGTCGGCGAGCGCTTGCGTCGCTTCGCGCAGGCGCCGCACCGGGCCAGTCACGTGCCGCGTCAGGGCCCAGCACAGCGGCGCCGACACCGCCAGCGCGAACAGGCCGAGCGCCAGCGCCACCGGCGACAGGTGCAGCACCTCCCAGCGCGACGAATCGAACGGCAGGAACAGCATCAGCACCTCGCTGCCGTCCGGCAGCGCGATCGGTTGCGGGTCCCACCACGACACGCGCGCGCCGGGCCGTGGCACATGCGCGACCGCATGGCCGATCATGCCCGCGCCCCACATCGGCACGATGCGGTCGGCCAGATGGTTGCGCAGCCGCGCCGGCAACTGCCGGCCGAGCATGTCCTGCAGCGCGTGGTCGACGATATAGACGTCCAGCGCCGACGCATGCGAATCCATCGCCCGCAGCCAGCGCCGCAGTCCGGGACGCCCCTGGGTCCGCGCTACCTCGACCGCGTCTTCGGTGAGCGCGGCGGGGCTCAGGCCGTCGAGCGCCTCGAAGCGGTACCAGGCCACCGCCGCCGTCAGCGCCATGCCGATGCCGACGATCGCGGCCATGCCCAGCCAGAACGCCAGGAAGTTGCGCCAGAACAGCGGCAGCGGAAACAGCGCGCGCACGAGGCGCCAGCCGATCACGGCGCCTGCACCAGCAAGTAGCCCTGTCCGCGCAGGTTGCGGATTCGCAGCGGCGACGAGGTGCCGTCGAGCGCCAGCTTGCGGCGCAGCGCGCTGACGTGGGTGTCGAGGCTGCGGTCGTAGCGCTCGGGAGCGCGCCCCAGCGCGAAGCGCCCGATTTCCTCCCGCGTAACCACGCGGCCCGACGAACGCATCAGGATTTCCAGCACGCGCTGTTCCGCGCCGGTCAGCGTGGCCCGCGCCGGTCCGTGGATGGCTTCGCCGGAGGCCAGGTTAAGGCGCAGCGCGCCGGCCTCAAGCCACGGGCTGGTGCCGCTGGCCGGCGTGGCGCATTGGAACCGGCGCAGCACCGCGTGCATGCGCGCGCGCAATTCGCGCGGGCTGAAGGGCTTGCTCAGGTAGTCGTCGGCACCGAGTTCCAACCCGAGCACGCGGTCGGTCTCGTCGCCATGCGCGGTAAACATGATCACCGGGCGCTGCGAGCGCGCGCGGTGCAGCCGCAGCAGTTCCAGGCCGTTGCCGTCGGGCAGCATCAGGTCGAGCAGCGCGACATCGTAGTCGTTGCGGGCCAGCAGGGCCTCGCCCTGCTCGCGGGTGTGCGCCAGCGTGACGGTGCAGTGGTCGGGCTCCAGGTATTCGCGCAGCATCTGCGCCAGTTCCAGGTCGTCGTCGATCAGCAGCACGCGCGCGGGCGGCGTGTGAGAGCACATCAGCATGCAGCTTGCCGGGGCCCTGGCGGGCGAGGAGTAAGTCCGCCGGCCTCCGGTTCCGTCAAGAAACGTCAAGAAAACAAAAGCTTTCCAAAGTGACTGGTTAGCAATTTACATCCCCGATTCTAATATGAGAATGATTGTTATTTGCATACAGCGGGGATAATAATGAAGGACAGGCAGGCCGCCGGAAGCGGGTGGGCATTGAAGGCGGCAGCACAGGCGGTGGTTGGGACGGCAGCAACGGGGGGCATGCCGCGGGGTCAATGGACGAAAGGGCTGGCCGCGGTCTGCGCGGCTTCGGGCATGACCGGTGCCTGGGCCCAGGCGCAAGAACCCAGGGCGGACGCCACCCTCGCCACCGTGGTGGTGACCGCGGCGGGCAGTGCCCAGGACATTCGCGATGCGCCCGCGTCGATCAGCGTGGTTACGCGCTCGGAGCTCGAGAACAAGGCTTACCGCGACATCAACGACGCGCTGGTTGAAGTGCCGGGCGTGATCGTCAGCGGCGGCGGCGACCGCACCGATATCAGCCTGCGCGGCATGGGCGCCAAGTACACCCAGGTGCTGATCGACGGCAAGCGCCAGAGTTCGCGCGAGACCCGCACCAACTCCGACTCGTCCGGCGTCGAGAGCAGCTGGACCCCGCCGCTCGCCGCGATCGAGCGCATCGAGGTGGTGCGCGGCCCGATGTCGTCGCTGTATGGATCCGATGCCATGGGCGGCGTGGTCAACATCATCACGCGCAAGGTGCCGAAGCAATGGACCGGCGAGCTGCGCGGCGATGCCACGCTGCAGCAGCACAGTGACTCGGGCAACCAGTACCAGGGCAACTTCTACCTGGCCGGGCCGCTCAAGAGCGATCTGCTCGGGCTGCAGCTGTACGGCCAGAGCACGCACCGCATCGAGGACGAGATCGACCACGGCTTCCGCGGCCGCCGCGCCGAGAGCCTGACCGCCAAGCTGGCGCTGACGCCCACGCGCCAGCACGACATCGTGTTCGAAGCCACCGGCATGCGCCAGCAGCGCAGCGAGACCCTGGGCAAGACCATGCCGCCGCTGCCGCCCGGCACGCCGTGCCCGCGCACCGGCTGTCCCACCTCGTCCGAGACCGACTACCGCAGCGAGAAGTACGCGTTGTCGCACACCGGGCGCTGGGGCTTCGGCGTCTCCGACAGCTATATCCAGCAGGAGGAGTTCGACAACCGCAGCCGCCAGATGAAGATCAAGAACCTGGATGCGCGCACCAGCTGGGCCATGCCGCTGGGCAACCACATGCTGTCGGTCGGCGCCGAATACCTGAACCAGCGCCTGAACGACCAGACCGGCAACCAGATCGCGGGGGGCCCGAACCGGGTCGAGCGCTACCAGTGGGCGCTGTTTGCCGAGGACGAATGGCGCCTGGCAAAGAGCTTTGCGCTGACCGGCGGCGTGCGCATGGACCATGACCAGAACTTCGGCCAGCACTACAGCCCGCGCCTGTACGGCGTCTGGCACGCGGCCGAGCGCTGGACCGTCAAGGGCGGCGTCTCCACCGGCTTCCGCGCGCCGGACCTGCGCCAGACCGTGGCCGGCTGGGGCCAGACCAGCCGCGGCGGCAACATGTACGGCAACCCGGACCTGAAGCCCGAGACCATGGTGTCGCAGGAGCTGGGCCTGCTCTACGACAAGGGCAACGGCCTGCAGGCCGGCGTGACGCTGTTCAACAATGACTTCAAGGACAAGATCACACGCGTGGCCTGCCCGCTCACGCAATGCACCGACGGCCCCAACCAGTTCGGCGCCGCCCCGACCACGTACATGAACGTGGACCGCGCCTACTCGCGCGGCGTGGAAGCGAGCCTGCGCTGGCCCATCGCGCAGGCGTGGTCGCTGACCGGCAGCTATACCTACACCCGCTCGGAACAGAAGACCGGCCAGTACCAGGGCCAGCCGCTGAACCAGCTGCCGATGCACCTGCTGGTGGCCACGCTGAACTGGCGCCCTTCGGAAAAGCTCAACGCCTGGGCCCGCGTCAATTACCGCGGCAAGGAAAGCCAGCCGATCACCGGGCCGTCTTCCAGCACCGTGGTGGCGCCGTCATACACCTTCGTCGACCTGGGCGCGACCTATGCGGTGACCAAGAACGTGTCGGTGTTCGCAGGCATCTACAACCTGTTCGACAAGCAGGTGAACTACACCGACTACGGCTATGTCGAGGACGGCCGGCGCTACTGGATGAGTGTGGCGGTGAAGTTTTGAAGGGTAGGGTTTTGGGGTTGAGGGCACGGTCCGCTCACCTCGAAGCCACCACATCATCCGCGCGGCACGTTGCCGGCACCTCGCCATAGCGTGCCATCAACGCCCCGGCAATCGCATTGGTCCAGCCAAAGCCGTCCTGCAGCGGATACTCGCCGCCGCCACCGCCCCGGGCGGCCCCTTCGATATGCCGGATGCGGTATTTCTCCACCAGCTTGCATTCGTTGGTGTAAAGGCTGGCCACCGTTGCCAGCCAGCGACGCGCAATCTCACGCGCGAGCGCCTCGTGGCCATAGCGCTCCAGGCCGCATACCGCCAGCCACTGCAGCGGCGCCCAGCCATTGGGATGGTCCCATTGCTGGCCCGAAGTGCATTCGGTGGTGGCCAGGCCGCCGTCCACCAGCAGCCGCTCCTGCACCGTCCGCGCCACCGCTTGCGCCTGCGCCGCACTGGCCAGGCCGAGATAGAGCGGCATCACGGTGGCCGCGGTCAGGTACCGGCGCGGCGCGCCGCGGCACCAGTCGTAGTCGACGAAGACGCCCGCGGCGCCGTCCCAAAGGTATTGCACGATGGCCGCCTCGCGCCGCTGCGCCGCGGCGCGGTAGGCCTGCGCCGCGTCGTCGCCGGCCTGCTCGCACAGCGCGGCGAGCCGCGTTTCCAGGTGCCACAGCAGCGCATTGAGGTCGACCGGCAGCATCGCCGTGGTGCGGATGGTGGCCAGGTCCGCGGGCTGGCCGGCACGCGGGTCCGGCGCATCGAGCCAGCGCGAACTGAAGTCCCAGCCCGATTCCGCCGCCGCGCGCAGGTCGCGGAACACCATATGGTGCGGGCGGCCGCTGCGCAGCGCGGTCTCCATGTCTTCGAGGAAGGCCTCCTCGCGCGGCCACGGGCGGTCGTCCCAGTAGCGGTTGAGCAGCGCGCCGTCGGGCAGGCAGACCACGCGGCGGTGCGCATGGCCGGGACACAGGCGGTCGGCGCCGTCCATCCAGAATGCATATTCGCGGCGCAGCTGCGGCAGGAAGTCGAGCGCGCTGGCCAGCTCCTCGCGCTCGAGCAGGTCCACCATCAGCGCGAACACGGGCGGCTGCGAGCGGCTCAGGTAGTAGTTGCGGGTGCCGTTCGGCACCAGGCCGTAGGTGTCGATCAGGTAGGCGAAATTCCGCGTCATCTCCACCATCAGGTCGCCGTGCCCGCTGCGGGCCAGCCCCTGCATGGTGAAGTAGGAATCCCAGTAATAGAGTTCACCGAAGCGCCCGCCCGGCACCACGTAGCGGTGCGGCAGCGGCAACAGCGACGACAGCGGCGGATGGGCCACGGGCGCGCGCGTCAGCACCGGCCACAGGCCGTCGATATGCTCGCGCAGGGTGCTGGCCGGATCGGACACGTAGTGGCTGTCCGGCACGGTGGCGCGGGTGAAGTACGCCTGCACGAAATCCGCCAGCGAGAAGCCGGGCGTGTCGCGGCTCTCGCGATAGCGCGCCACGATCAGGGCCGGGTCGCAGTTGGGAATGCAGTCCGGGAAGGTCTTGCTGTCGGCGAACAGGCCGCTGTGCTGGACGTCGACGAACAGTTCGCAATAACGCGCCGCGGGCGACAGCATGTCGGCGCAGGCGCAGCCCGGCAGCGCGTGCGGCGGCGGGCAGTCGCGGTGCGTGATCCAGGCGGGCTGCGCCGCCGCATGGACCTTGCCGGGCGCCGCGGCGGGCCCGGCCACGGCGCCGGCCCCGTCGGGCGTGGCCGGGGCGCTGCGCGGCACCGTGCTGCCGCTGGTGGCGGCGCCGGGCGATGGCGGCACCACGGATTCGGGATCGGGCTTGCCGGTTGGCCGCATGGACGCCTCCTTGTACCGGCCGCGGCCGGCTCCGATGGGATAGAAATAGGAGCCGCGCCGCGCGCGGTAAGTTCGCCGCCGCGCCGCAAAGCGGCGCATGTGCCACGCCAGGACTAGCCCAGGCGCGCGCTACACCTCCTTCTCGCCATGCTGCACCGGAATCGCCGGCGCGGCCTCGCGCACGCCCAGCTGCATGAAGATCCAGGCCGACGCGCAGGTGATCAGCCCCATGCAGATGAAGGTGGCATGGAAGGCCGGCAGCACCGCTGCGGGATCCCCGCCAAAGCGGTGCTGGAACGTCGCCAGCAACGCCCCCGCGGCCGTCACGGCCAGGCTCATCGACAGCATCTGCACCATCGACAGCATGCTGTTGCCGCTGCTGGCGCCGGCGCCGCTGAGGTCCTTCAGCGTGACCGTATTCATCGCCGTAAACTGGATCGAATTGACCATGCCGAACAACGCCAGCAGCGGCACCAGCAGCCACAGCGGCAGCTGCGGCGTGATCAGCGCGAAGGCCGCCATCACCACGCCCACCACGAAGGTGTTCGACACCAGCACGCGGCGGTAGCCATGGCGCTGGATCAGCCGCGTGGCAAGCCGCTTTGACGCCATGCCGGCCGCGGTGACCGGCAGCATCATCAGGCCGGCATCGAGCGGCGCATAGCCCAGGCTGACCTGCAGCGTCAGCGGGATCAGGAACGGCATCGAGCCGTTGCCGATGCGCGCGAACAGGTTGCCCAGCAGCCCGACGCTGAAGCTGTGGATGCGGAACAGCCGCAACGGGAACAGCGGCTGCTTGCGGCGGTTGGCATGCAGCCCGTAGGCGGTCAGCGCGGCCATGCTGGCGATCAGCAGCATCAGCACGGTGGCGTGCTGGAAGCCCAGCCCGGCCAGGCCGTCGATCGAGAACGACAGCGCCAGCATGGCGGTGGCCAGCAGCAGGTAGCCCGCGATGTCGAAGCGGCCGACGCCGGCCAGCCGCGCATTGGGCATGTAGCGCACGGTGGCGAGCGCGCCCAGCACGCCGACCGGCACGTTGATCAGGAAGATCCAGTGCCAGGACAGCGCCTGGGTCAGCCAGCCCCCCAGCGTGGGGCCGATCAGCGGACCGATCATGCCGGGGATGGCGACGAAGCTCAGCGCCTGCAGGTACTGCTCGCGCGGGAAGGTGCGCAGCACCGAGAGCCGCCCCACCGGCAGCAGCATCGCGCCGCCCACGCCCTGTACCACGCGCGCGCCGATCAGGAAGTTCAGCGTCGGCGCGTAGGCGCACAGCAGCGAGCCGGCCACGAACAGCGCGATCGCGGTCTGGAAGATGGTGCGGGTGCCGAAGCGGTCGGCGAGCCAGCCCGAGGCCGGGATGATCACCGCCATCGTCAGCGAGTAGGCGATCACCACCGACTGCATCCGCAGCGGGCTCTCGCCCAGGCTGTGCGCCATCGACGGCAACGCGGTGTTGACGATGGTCGAGTCCAGCGTCTGCATGAAGAAGCCGACTGCCACCACCCACAGCATGATGCGGCGGGTGCGGTCGTCGGGCGCGGGCGAGGTCATGGTGCGGCTCCGGGTCCGGCCGGCGCAGCGGTGACCCGGTGCGCCGGCCAAAGCCAACACCTTAAAGGGCAACGAAGGCCGAGGCAATCGGCGCCACGCTTACAGCGCCGCGCGCAGACCGATAAAGAAGCGCCGGCCAGGTGCCGGCTCGAAGTAGCGCCCGTTGGCCTCGTTGACGATGACCGAGCCGATGTAGCGCCGGTCGGCCACGTTGTCGATGCGGCCGAACAGGTAGAAGCGCGTCGGGCCGATGCGGAAGGCATAGCCGGCGCGCAGGTTGATCACGGCATAGCCCGGCGCCGCCTGCGTGTTGAGGTCGTCGGCATAGACGCGGCTGTCGACACGCAGCTCGGCCCCCAGCGTCAGCGGTGCGAGCGGCCGCCACGACAGGTCGGCGGCCAGGCTGTGGCGGGCGGTGCCGGGCAGGCGGTTGCCGGCCGCCACCGCCTGCCCCTGCGCATTGATAAAGCCATCACCGAAGTATGCATCGAGCCAGGTATAGGCCAGCCCCGCCTCGATCCGGCTGCCGCCGCCCTGCCCCGGTGTACCGACCTGATCCAGAAAGCCCCCACGCCAGCCCAGCTCCAGCCCGCGCCGGCGCACGCCGCTGACATTCTGGTAGACGGTGCGCCCGGCGTTGTTCGATTGCGGCACCACCTCGTCATGGCTGTCGGCATCGAACAGCGCCGCTTCCAGCCGCTGGCCGGACGCCTGCCACTTGATGCCGATCTCGCCCTGGCGGCTGGTCGATGCCTGCAAACCCAGGTTGCTGCCAACGCCGCCGGGGCCGTAGGCGACCTCGGTCAGCGTCGGCGTCTCGAAGCCGCGGCCGAGGTTGGCGTAGACGTTGAGCGAATCCAGCGCATGCCAGACCACGCCGAGCACCGGGCTGACATTGCTGTAGCTGGCGTTGCCGCTGTCGTCAGGACTGGCCGCGGTGATGAAATGGTCGTCTATGCCCAGCCGCACCCGGCTCGCTCGCGCCCCGCCCACCAGTTGCCAGGCCGGATGGAAGCTCCAGTCGAACTGCGCGAAGGCGCCAAGGTCGGTCGCGGTATTGGTCTCGTCGCGGCGCAGCGCCCCCTGCGTGCCGTTCTGGTTGACGTAGCCGTTGCGGCCGTCGCGCATGCCGTTGGCTTCCAGTCCGGCACTCCACAGCAAGGGCAGGCCCGCGGCCGTGGTGGTGCGCCGGCTCCAGGACAGCGCGGCACCGCCGAAGGTGCGGTCGAGATCGACGATGCCGCCGGACGAGGTCGGCGCGGCGCCGCTGAAGCCCAGCCGCTGGTACAGGTTGCGCGTGCCGCCGTACAGCCGTGCCGACAGGCTGTCGGTGCCGCTGACCTGGTGGTCCACCACCACCCCGGCCTGTGCCTGTTCGACGGTCTTGCCGGTATCGAACTGGGTGGCCGCGGCCACCGCCTGGCGCGGGTCGGCATCGGCCTGCGCGCGGGTCAGGCCGAGCGGGTCCTGCGCCAGCGGCTGGTTGAAGTAGTTGAACTGGCCGGTCACGCGCGTGCCGCTGGCCGGCTGCGCCACCACCCTGGCATTGAGCTGGTAGCGGCGCGCCGCGCTGTGCTCGCGATAGCCGTCGGTCTGGTAGGTCCACGCATCGAGCGAGCCGCCGAGCCGCTCATTGCCGCCGGCCAGCGCCACGCCGGCCTGCCACTGCCCGTCGGCGCCGAAGCCGGTCGAAGCGCGCGCGGTGAACCCATCCTTGGGCGGATCGGGCGTGAACACCTGCACCACCCCGCCCGCGGCATTGCCATACAGCTGCGCGAACGGGCCGCGCAGTACCTCGACCCGGCTCGCATTGGCAAGGTCTGCCGTCGACGCCTGCCCCTGCCCGTCCGGCATGGTGGCAGGAATGCCGTCGACATACAGGCGCACGCCGCGCACGCCGAAGGTCGAGCGCGTGCCGAAGCCGCGCACCGCCAGTTGCAGGTCCTGCGAGTAGTTCTGCCGGTCGCGCACCGCCACGCCCGGCACGCCGGCCAGCACTTCCGACAGGTTCACCAGCGGCGTGGCGCTGCGCAGCGGGTCGACCGGCACGCTGTCGACCGCGGCGGGCGCGTCGAAGCGGCGCTGCTCGCTGCGCGTGGCACTGACCACCACGTCCGGCAGCGTCTCGCCGGTGGCCGCGGCGACGGCCGTGCCGGGCGCATCCGCCGCCCGCGTGGCGGCGCTGGCCAGCAGCAGCGCCGCGCACGCCAGCGCAGAAGGCGCCGGGAAACGATAAGGGGAGCGGCGCTGCTGCCGCATCGCCGGAATCTGCCTGCCGCCTGGGTTCATGGGAATCGGAAGCGGTTGGGGGCGCGAAGTCGGGCAGCGCCAGGGCGTGGGTGGATATGGCGCAACTTTATCCCGGCCGTGGGCCGGTGGCTACGCGCCGAGGCGCGGGGAAAACCCGTGGACGGCGCCGGAGGCACCCCGAAACCAATGTTCAGAGAATTTCAACGACTTATTGCGGGACGACCTCTGCTGGCGCCGCTTCGCGCCCCTACACTTCCTTCACCAGCCGCTGCTGCCCGCAAACTCCTACCCAGGCAATGCAGCATAACGATATTCAGATTTTCGAAATCAAAAGGATCGAAATCATGACCACCGCCTCCACCCGCGTTGCCATCGTCTACCACAGCGGCTACGGCCACACCGCCCGCCAGGCCCAGGCCGTCGCGCGCGGCGCCGGCAGCGTCGCGGGTGCCGAAAGCCTGCTGATTCCGGTCGAGGACATCGACCAGCACTGGGACACCCTGGAACAGGTCGACGCCATCATCTTCGGCGCGCCGACCTACATGGGCAGCGCCTCGGCCCAGTTCAAGGGCTTTATGGACGCGACCTCGCGCAACGTGTTCGCCAAGGGTGGCAAGTGGTCCAACAAGGTCGCCGCCGGCTTTACCAACGCGGCCTCGCGCTCCGGCGACAAGCTCGCGACGCTGCAGCAGATCGCCATCTTCGCGGCGCAGCACGGCATGCACTGGGTCAACCTGGGCCTGCCCCCGGGCCACAACAATTCCAAGTCGACCGAGGATTCACTGAACCGCCATGGCTTCTTCCTGGGCGCGGCCGCGCAGTCGGATGCGGATGTAAGCGCTGAGGTGGCGCCGCCGCCGGCGGACCTGCGTACCGCCGAGCACCTGGGTGCGCGCGTGGCCGAAGTCGCGCAGCAGCTGGTCGCGGGGCGGCAGGCGCTGGCGGCGCTGAAGGAAGCGGCCTGAGGCCGGGTCAGGGCCGGGCCAGCCGCGCCCGGCACCACCACAGCAGGCCCAGCAGCGCCGCGGCCAGTACCAGTTGCTGCAGCCCGGCGCGCCACACCGCATGCCATGGGGGACCGTCCGTCCAGGCGAAGCGCGGCGCGTCAGCATAGTCCTGCGGCAGCACGCCGCGATAGCTCATGATGCGCGGCACGAAGAAGGCGCGCCACGCGGCTTCGAAGCGGTTCACCTGCGCCATGTAGCGGGCGTAGCGCGGGGCGTCGTGCCCTGCCAGCCGGTCGGCCGCGAGCAGCAGCGACAGCGGCGGCGACAGCCACGCCCAGCGTTCCGCGTGCTCGAAGCGCTGCGCGCGCACGCGCTCGAATTCGGCGGCGATCGGCTCGATCCGCGCGGCCTGGTCGAGATAGCGCGGCATGAATGAAACCGGCCAGCTGTGCTGGCGCGGCGCTGCCGGCGCCCATTGCGGATTGGCGCGGTACCACGCCCGCACCAGGTCCGCCGCGGCGGCTTCGGCGTCCTGCTGGGCGGCGCGCATCTGCACGATCGCAGCCAGGCGCGACGGCATCGGCGCCATGCGGTCGGTCGCCGCCGCAATCATGGCCGGTGCGCCGAAGGTGACCACGGCCCACAGGCCCAGGCCGGCCAGCACCGCCGTGGCGGCGGAACCAGGCAGCAGGTTCAGCCATGCGCTCGCCGCACTCCAGAACAAGACGAACGCGCTCAGGCAGAACACCCAAGCGCCGAAGGCGCGCAGCGTCGCCGCCGGATCCAGCAGGAACGCCAGCAGCGAAGCCAGCACCGCCACCAGCCACACCGCGCCCGCCCGCACCGCCAGCGCGGCAAGCAGCAGGTGCCAGCCAGCCGCGCCCTGCGCCAGCGACATCCGCCACGTGCCGTGCTCGCGCTCGCCCTGGACCATGCCCGCGCACAGGCACACCAGCAGCAGCGGCACCAGCAACGCCAGCGCCGTCGCCAGGTCCGCCATGCCGTAGCGCTGCAACAGCGGATTGCCCAGCTTCTCCTCGTTGCGGGCGTCGGTATGGCGGCTTTCCACGGTGACGCGGATGGCGGGCGGCAGCAGCTCGAGCATGCCGCTGGCCAGCGCGCGGCCGCCGGCGGTGGGCAGCAGTGCCGCAGGCGCGTGCGCCCGGGCGAAGCGGAACGCCGCCATGGCGGCCTGGTCCCCCGCGGCCGGCAAAGCCTGCGCGCCGGCCTGGCGCAACGCTTGCTGAGCGCCGGCCTCCAGCTGCTGGAACTTGCCATGCCAGGCGCGCGCGCCCAGCCCCGATGCCACCGCGCAGGCGCACAGCGCGGCAGCGCACAGCAGCAGCGCCCAGCGGGCGCCACGCGCGCCCCACAGCGCGCGCCATTGAACCGCCAGCAGGCGCGCGGTCTGTCCGATCTGATTCATGGCCGCATCCTCCGCAGGCAACCGTACAGCCCGGCCAGGGCCACCGCGCACCACCACAGCAGGCAGGCGATCTCGGGCCACGCCGCGCGCAGCGCGAAGCCCGCCGGCGGCATGGTGTAGGCAAAGGGCGGGATCGCGCGCCACAGCGACGCGCCCGCATATTTGGCGTCGAACGAGGTCAGGCCGCGCGTATGGCTGGCATCCCAGGTATCGATGGCGGTATTGACGGCCTGCCGATAGCGTTCCGCGGCGGTCTCGTAGTGGCGCTGGTGCGCCAGGTCGGTGCCTGCCATCTTCATGGCGAAATTGCGCATCGCCAGCGTCGGGCTCAGCAGCGCGGCCGCGCGCATCACGTTCTCCTGCGCCGCGTAGCGCTGCCACAGCGCGTCGAAATGCAGGGCATGGACGCGGTCGGCGTAAGCGTCGCGCTGCAGCCTGCGCAGCGGCGCGGCGCCCACCGGCAGGTCCGCCAGGCGCGTCACGCCGTAGCGCGCCAGCAGCGCCGCGTCATGGCGCGCGGTGCGGGTGGCCAGGTTGCCGTCGCCAGGCAGCCCTTCCACGTAGTCGTGCTGGATCCCGGCCCAGAAGGCCTGCGCCGATGGCAGCGGCACGGCATGCCGCGCCAGCGCCGCGCCGGCGCCGGGGATGACGAAGACAAAGGCCAGCCACAGCCCGGCCAGCGCCAGCAACGCGCTCCTGCCGTCGGCCATCCACGCCGACACCGCCAGCCCCAGGCCCGCCAGGATGGCCGTGTAGAGCAGGTAGCCGGCACCCAGGCCGGCGGCGCGCCACCACACCCCGGCATCGAGCGAGCCCTGCGCATGGCTGGCCGCCACCGGTGCCAGCGCCAGCGCGAGCGCAAAGCCGGCGAAGGCCGCGGCCAGCGCGAGGAACTTGCCCGCCAGCAGGCTGGCCGGGGCCATGCCGGCACCATGCAGCATGCGCAGCGTGCCGCGCTGGCGCTCGCCGCTGACGGCATCGAAGCTGACCGCCAGCACCAGCAGCGGCAACAGCGCCGCGAACACGAAGCCGGCGCTCAGGTCGCCAAAGCGCGCGGAGGGTAGCGCGTCCTGCGCCGGCTCGAAGCGCGCGAGATTGCGCCGGTGCGGCTCCAGCCACAGCGCCTGGCCGAAGTAATCGCCCAGTCCCGGCTCGATCGCCGCCAGCGCCGAGGCCGACCGGAACGCATACAGGCCGAAGTGCGCGCCGCGGTGCGGATGCTTGTCGCCCTGCTCGTCCCACTGCTGGCGCGTGGCGGCGGCCGCCTGCGCCATCTCGCCGGCGACCGTGGCATGCCGCTGCAGCGACACCAGCACGGCGATGGCCAGCACCACGGCACCAATGCCCAGCAGCGCCACGGCCCGCCCTTCCCTGACCATCGCCTTGAGTTCCTTGCGCAGCACGGCCCCGATCATGATGCGGCCCCCGCTGCGCGCGCATGCGCCAGGTAGGCGGCGGTCAGCGCCTGGTGGTCGAGCGTGGACGCGTCGAACTCGGCCACCAGCACGCCGGCACGCAGGATGCCGATGCGGTCGGCCAGCTGCCTGGCGTTGAACAGGTCATGGGTGGCCATCAGCACCGCCATGCCGGCATCGGCGGCCGCGCGCACGCTGCGCGCCATGTCGTCCGCGGCGGCCGGGTCCAGCCCCGATGTCGGTTCGTCGAGCAGCAGCAGCGATGCCGACCTGGCCTGTGCAATCGCCAGCCCGACCTTCTGCCGCATGCCCTTCGAATAGCCGCGCACGCGCCGGCCCTGCGCCTCGCGGGCCAGCCCGGCGCGGTCCAGCAGCGCGGCGGCGTCGGCGCGCGACAGCGCAATCCCCGCCATCGTGCAGAAGTAGTCCAGGTTTTCCACGCCGGACAGGTAGGGATACAGCGCGACATTCTCGGGCAGGTACGCCACGCGCCGCCTGACCGCCACCGCATCGTCTGCCGGCGACAGCCCGTCCACGCGCACCATGCCGCCGGCCGCCGGGACAAAGCCCAGGATCGCGTCGATGGTGGTGGTCTTGCCCGCGCCGTTGCCGCCCAGCAGGGCATAGACACAGCCCGCCGGCACGCAGAGCCGCAGGCCGTCGACCACGCGACGGCCATCGCGCAGGACCACCAGGTCGCGGATTTCAAGCATCGGGTATCTCCGTCAGGCAGTCAGAAGAAGTAGCGTGCCGCCATGCCGAACTGCCATTTCGGCTGCGGCGACACCAGCAACCCGGCCGCCGAGCCATAGGCGGCCTCGGTCGAGAACCGGTGCGGCTGCAGCACCGCGAACAGCGACAGCTGGTATTGCTTCCAGTCCAGCACCCCGCGCAGGTCGAAGCGCGTGTAGGCCGGCATGAAGCGCAGCTGCGTCTGCGGCGTTCCCATGTAGTACGGGATGCCGGTGGTCAGGTAGGCGTCGGCATTGACGGTCAGCTGCACGCCCTGCAGCCGCTGCCGGTACTCCGCGCCGACCTTGAGCTGGTGGCGCGGGACCGACAGCCTGGCGCCGGTGTTGGGCAGCGGGTTGTTGGCTTCGGCCTGGATGATGTGGCCGTAGCTGGCATAGAGCGAAACCGGACGCACCGGCCGCCAGCGCGCCTCGACCTCATAGCCCTTGCGGGTGGTGTCGCCCACCGAGCGGAACGACCCGTCGGCCTGCCCGACGATCTCGTCCTCGTTGAGCGTGTAATAGGCCGCTGCGGTGACCGTCAGGTTGCGCGCCGGGGTCGCGGTGAAGCCCACGTCGTAGGACTTCACCTTCGACGGCGATACGTCGTAGACCGTCCCGCCGGGCGCGCCCAGCGGCCCGGGCGCGCCGCTGCTGCTGATCTGCTCGGCGGCCGGCGAACGGAAGCCCTGGGCGACATTGGCGAACAGGTCTAACCCGGGCAGCACGGTCCAGGCCGCGCCCAGCTTCGGCGTGGTCACCCCCTTGAAATAGTCCGTGCTGGCTGCCGGCAGCTTGCGGTTGACGATGTCGTAGTCGAACCAGTCGCGCCGCAGGCCGGCACTCAGCTTGACCGAATCGACCGGCTTGAACTGCCCCTGCACGAAGAGCCCGTAGGTCAGCAGGGTCAGCCGCTGCGCGTTGACATAGTTGGCGGTAGGCACGCCGCGCAGCCAGATCTGGCGCTGCGCATCGCCGTGGTCGCGGCGCACTTCCAGGCCGGCCATCAGCGCGGCACGGTCGCCGAAGGTAACGTTGCCCGCCAGCCTGCCGCCGAAGACGTTGCGGTCGTCGGAACCGACGGTATGCTGCACGCTGCTGGTGGCGATACCGCGCTCGCGCTCGAAGGCTTCGCCGTACAGCGTCGCGTACCAGCCTTCCTCGCCGTGCGCGGGCGCGCGGTTGAGCGCAAACATCGAGCGCGTGCCGCTGCCGAAGCCAGGCAGGCCGTACTGGGTCGAGCGCGGGTCCACCTTGCCCGACTGCAGGTCGCTCAGCAGCAGGTAGCCGGCCGCGGTCGATTCGGCGCGATAGTGATTCAGGCGCAGGCTGTAGAGACCTTCGCCGATCCGGGTCGACAGCTTCCAGAACAGGTTGTTGCGCTCGGTGCTGCCATCGTAGCGGTAGCTGTGGGTGCGGTACAGGTCCGCGACGAACAGCGACTGGATCGGTTCCGTCTCCGGCCGCAGCGCATGGCGGCCCGACAGCACCAGGGTGGCGCGCTTGCCGTCGTAGCGGTCCAGCCCGATGCCGAAGCTGGACGGCACCTCGCCGGACTGGGTCTGGATCGGCACCGCGCCCGCGCGGTTCTGGTCGCCGTACAGCGCCGACACCGGCCCCTTGATGACATCGATCTGCCCGATCATGTCCGGCGTCAGCCATTCCAGGAAGGCCGGACCGTGGCCTGCCCCCGCCTGGCTGGACGGCATGTTCTGCGGCACCCCGTCGACATAGACCGCGGTGTCGGCGCCGTGCGTGCCCTGGGTGGCGAAGCCGCGCATGCGGAAGCCGTTGCCGGTATCGCCCTGGTCGATGTTGTTGGCGACCACGCCGGGCACGCGGCGGAACATGTTGGAGATGTCCCGGCCGATATTGATGGTGGCGAGTTCGTCGGCCGTGACTACCGACACCGCTGCCGGCAGGCCCGCGCTGTCGGTGGTGACGACGTTGCGCTGGTCGTGCGGCCGCTCGTCCTGCGAAGCCACCACGCTGACTTCCGGCAGCGTCGCATGACCGGCGTCGGCCGAGACGGCCGGACTGGCGACGCCCGCCGCCAGCGGCAACAGCGCGCAAGCAAGGGCGCGCGCGGTACCCGTGTTTTCTTTGTTGTTCATGAACCCTTGCGGCGGCGCGACCGGCAGCCGCTGCGGGCACCGGCGGGCCGTACCAAATCCAGACGTGAGCAAGCCACCCGCCAGGCATGACGGGCGCGGAATCAGACGTAAGCGGAAGGCGGCGCCGCGACGATCAGCCGGCGGCGCGGAGCAGCGCCGGAGGCGCGCGCAAGGCAGGGGGAGAAAGGAAGCGGGTACGCCATGGCGGCGCGGCGACATCGACCGGCTGGCTGCGCGACAGCAAGCGCCGGATCACGCCCAGCAACTGGGCCGCGAACGCGATGCACAGGAACAGGTGCAGCCGGGGCGAACACCACAGGCAATCGCACTCGGTCTCGTCGTCGGCGGGCGTACGCTCGGAGCCGGTGGCCCCGCCGGCGTCGTACGGGTCCGAAGCCACGGCCGCGGCCGCGTTCGACGCGAGCGGCTGCGCTTCCGGCACCGCATGCACGTGCGTCACCGCGGCCCACGCCTGCACGAGAACGAGCAGGAGCACGGCCCAGGCGAGACGCACGAGGTTCGCATGCAGACGCATTGAAGGTGGCGCTGGCGGTTTCGACGGGCGCCATCATAACGCAACTCAATTGCAAATGTAAGCGGCGCCGCTCGCCAGAAGCTAAAGCCCTCGCCCATCCCGGCCGTTAAGCAATGGGGTCGCATTGGGACGGAAACGGGAGACGGAGATGCAGAACCTTGGCATTCGCATACGCCTGGGCGCGGCGTTTGGCGCCATGTGGTCGCTGATGGCGATCGGGACCGCGGTAGCAGTGCCGCGCATGCAGGACGCCGCCGATGCGCGGCGCCTGCTGATGGCGCTGGCCGCCGCAGGGCTATGCCTGGCGGTAGGCGCGGTCTGGGGCCTGTCGCGCAGCATCGAGGCGCCGCTGTCCGAAGCCGTCCACATTGCCGAAACCGTGGCCGCAGGCGACCTCAGCCAGGAGTTCAACACCGACCGCGGCGGCGAGTTCGGCCGGCTGCTCGGTGGGCTGGGCGAGATGGAAGACATGCTGACCGACCTGGTCACGCGCATCCGCACCGCCACCGACTCCATTACCGACGCCTCGCACCAGATTGCCGCCGGCAATACCGACCTGTCGCAACGCACCGAAGAACAGGCCGCGGCGCTGCAGCAAACGGCCTCGAGCATGGACGAGCTGACCGCGATGGTGCAGCAGAACACCGAACGCGCCCGCGCCGCCAACGGCATGGCGGCCAGCGCCTCGGGCATCGCCGCGCGCGGCGGCGAAGTGGTCGGCAACGTGGTGCAGACCATGTCGGCGATCAGCGCCAGCTCGCGCAAGGTCACCGACATCATCGAGGTGATCGAGGGCATCGCCTTCCAAACCAATATCCTGGCACTGAACGCCGCGGTCGAAGCGGCCCGCGCGGGGGAACAGGGCCGCGGCTTCGCCGTGGTCGCGGGCGAGGTGCGCACGCTGGCCCAGCGCAGCGCCGCCGCGGCGCGCGAGATCAAGCAGCTGATCGACAATTCGGTGCAGCAGGTCGACAGCGGCTCGGCGCTGGTCGGCCAGGCCGGCGCAACCATGCAGGAAATCGTCCAGGCGGTGGCCAGCGTCACCGGCCTGCTGGGCGAGATCACCGCGGCGTCGGAACAGCAAAGCGCCGGCATCGCCCAGGTAAACGAAGCCGTGGCGCAAATGGACACGGTCACGCAACAGAACGCCGCGCTGGTGGAGCAGGCGGCCAGCGCATCGCAGGCGCTGGCGGGGCGGGCGACGGAGTTGCAGCAGGTGGTGCGGGAGTTCCGGCTGTAGGGTTGAGGGCTGGCGCGTGCCCTATAGCGGGGGCTCAAACAAATTGAATTGCCGGACCCAGCCTTCAACAGCAGGATCATCGCAGCGTATTCGCACGGCGTTGTATTTGCTACCAATCTTGGTCAGATAGCACTTGGCATGAATAGGCAGTAGCCGGTAGTTGTCAGTGCGAGCGTTGGCATCGGCCTCGGTAGCGTAAAGCTTGACCGCGGTAATGGTGTAGCTCGGCGTAAAGCTGATGCGGATTCCGGAAAACCAGACATAGGCTGCCGACAGAACGACAAGCGACGTCAGGACGATAAGGATTTTTTTCATGGCTTACCAGTTCGCTGATTCGCCATGCTTCCATCCCTTTGGGTACTTTCGCGTTTCTACGAGGCGATTGGATTTGCTGACTACCGACAATAGCTCGGCGGGCGTCACGGGAGTCTGCAAGTTGCGAGGATCATGTGCCAGGATGCCGATATGCTCCAGAGCTTGGGCTGTGTTCGTCGAACATGAGTTGGAAAGCAGGCTATACCTCTTGCCTTCCTTTACGCGTCGCTCGAGTTCGGTTTGCAGCCGGTCCGCTTCCACTGGCGTCACCCAAAGGCGCAAGCCGATAATGTCACGCGTCCCTACCTGCTCATACAGGTACAACAAGGGCGGCTCGCGGTGATACCCGCTCAGCTGACGGTTGTAGGTGAAGCCGCGCACTTCGATCGCCGCGTGCCCCATGACGGCAGCCGGGTCGCGCAGGACACTATCGAACACGAGTACCTCGATGAATTCACGCTCGAGATACACCGTCTTCGGCGCATCCGCCGGCAGCGGCGTGGTGCGGCGCTGTGCGACAAGCGTAAGCATCTTGCCGTTGGGGTGCTGAACGGTTGCCATCAGCGCAGCCCCTCGGCATAGATTTCAATCCCCTCCGCTTGCGCAACGGTGCTCAGCATGTGTGTCTGGCCATGGGCGTTGGTGCGGCCATACTCGATCTCGCCGCTCGCGCGTCGAATGGCGTAGTCCACGTGCGGCATCGGTTCGCCGGTCACGCGGTCGCGCAGTACGAAGAGTTCGTTATAGGCGTTGCTGGCCAGCGTGGTCGCCGATGCCGCCGAGCGCGTCATGTACGCGACGAGCGGTGCTCCCGGCAGGGGATGCTCCGCAGCGGTCAGCGCCGACGATGCGAGCAATACCGCGCCGCAAGCCGTGCGCATGCCGTGCATTGCAACGGGAATACCATCCACCGTCACCTGCGCATGGCCTTCGAGGATCGGAAACGTGCCCTTGCATCGCGGACAAACCACCAGGTGCCCGAGACCGGCCCATGGCCGGCCGTGCGGACTCTGGTTATCGAAGCCCTCGATCACGGTGCCGCCGTGATCGGTCTTGTCGCCGCGGCAAATAATACCTTTCATCATGATGGCTTAGCGAATTGGCAATAATGCTTCGCTTATATCGAGCCATCTGGATTGCGGGATGCGGAAGCTTCTACGCGTGCTGCATGATCCGTCGATGAGGGGTGACGAATTTTCCGCGTATCACGACCGATTGTGTGCTCCCTCTCCCGCTTGCGGGAGAGGGCTGGGGTGAGGGCGGGAGTCTCTACGAAGTCAGGCCTGCGGTATGCCAGCGCCTGCCCTCACCCCTGCCCCTCTCCCGCAAGCGGGAGAGGGGAGCAAACCCACAGCAAGCTGGTGCCTGCAGTGAATCAAGCCGTAACGCCCACCGGCAGCACCGCCGCCACCGCCGCCACAAAGCGGTCGACGATATTGTCGATATCCCGCGGCGTGCAGATGAACGGCGGCGCGAACAGCACGTGGTCGCCATGCACGCCATCGACGGTGCCGCCCATCGGATAAACCAGCAGCCCGTTCTGCATCGCCGCCGACTTCAGCCGCGCGTGCGTCTTCTGTGCGGGATCGAGGGTGACCTTGCTGTCGCGATCCGCGACGAATTCCACGCCGACGAACAGGCCGCGCCCGCGCACATCGCCCAGGTTGGGGTGGTCGCCCAGCGCCTCGCGCAGCCGGCTGCGCAGTTGCTCGCCGCGGGCCAGCACGTTGGCCAGCAGATTGTCTTCGGCGATGGTGCGCTGTACCGCCAGGGCCGCGGCGCAAGCCGTGGCGTGCCCGATATAAGTGTGGCCGTGCTGGAAGAAGCCGCTGCCGCCGACGATGGCTTCATAGATCCGGCGCGTCGACAGCATCGCGCCGATGGGCTGGTAGCCGGCGCCCAGCCCCTTGGCAATGGTGACGATATCAGGCACCACGCCGTCCTCTTCGCAGGCGAACAGGTAGCCAGTGCGGCCCATGCCTGACATCACCTCATCGAGGATCAGCAGCACGCCATACTTGTCGCACACGGCGCGGATGCGCTTCAGGTAGTCGCCCACCGGCGGCACCGCGCCGGCGGTGGCGCCCACCACGGTTTCGGCGACGAACGCGGCGACGCTTTCGGGACCGAGGTCCACGATCTTCGCTTCCAGTTCGTCGGCAAGGCGCTGCGCGTATTGCGCATCGGTCTCGCCCGCCTGCCGGTCGCGGTAGGCATAGCAAGGCGACACGTGATGCGCCGGCACCAGCAGTGGCAGGAACGGCTCGCGCCGCCAGGCGTTGCCGCCGATCGCGAGCGCGCCGAGCGTATTGCCGTGATAGCTCTGGCGGCGCGCGATGAAGTGGCGGCGCGCGGGCTGCCCCACCTCGACAAAATACTGGCGCGCCAGCTTCAGCGCCGATTCCACCGCTTCGGACCCGCCCGAGACGAAATAGACATGGTCGAGATCGCCCGGCGCGGCCTGCGCCAAGGTCCGGGCCAGCGTCTCCGACACCTCGGTGGTGAAGAACGAGGTATGCGCATAGGCAATGGTGTCGAGCTGCGCCTTGATCGCCTCGATCACGCGCGGATGGCCGTGCCCGAGGCACGACACGGCGGCGCCGCCGGAGGCGTCCAGGTAGCGTCGGCCGGTGCTGTCGATCAGTTCGATGCCCTGCCCGGCCACGGCAACGGGCAGTTGCTGGCGTGGGTTGCGATGGAATACGTGAGTCATGATGGTGTGGTGGTGGCAGTGTGTTTGGCGGCAACGCGGCGCAGCACGCGGCCGGAAAATGCGGGCAGCGCGCTGCCGGCGGCGTCCCCGGCCTGCGCGGATTGTTGCCAGACCTGCGCGCCGTTGACCCAGACGCCGTCGATGCCGGTGCTCAGTTGCAGCGGGTCTTCAAAGGTGGCACGGTCCTGCACCCGGTCCGCATCGAACAGCACTAGGTCGGCAAACGCGCCCGGCACGATCTGGCCGCGGTCCGCCAGCCCGTATTGCTGCGCAGCCAGGCCGGACATCTTGTGGATCGCTGTCTCCAGCGTCATCAACTGGTCTTCGCGCACCATGCGCGCCAGGATGCGCGGGAACGTGCCCCACTGGCGCGGATGCGGGCGCGGGTCGAACGGCAGGCCGTCGGAGCCGAAGATGGTCAGCGGGAACTGCGCGATGCGCGCGACGTCGCGCTCGTCCATGATGAAGTAGATCGCCGCCGCGGGACGCAGGCGGGCGAACAGCGCTTCTTCATCCAGCCCGAGTTCCTGCATCAGTTCATGGAAATCGCGGCCGCCTGCCGCGGGGTAGCCGGTGGACCACGTGATCAGCGTGCGCGTGGACTGGCGCACGCGGTCCAGCCGCAGCATGGTCGAGGTCGCGGGATAAGGATGGCAGTCCAGGCACAACGGCTGCAGGCGCGCGGCGTCGGCCAGCAGGCCCAGCGTTTCGGCCGAGCGGCCATGGTTGCGCTTGCCCGCCACCTTGTGGTGCGAGAACACCACCGGGCAGTCCAGCGCGCGACCGATGCGCAGCGCCTCCTCGATCGACGGCACGATGGCATCGGTCTCGTCGCGCAGGTGGGTGGAATAGAGTCCGCCATGGGTGCGGACCGGCTCGCACACGGCGATGATTTCCGCTTCGGTGGCGGCGGCTGCCGGCGGATAGAAGGTGCCGGTGGAGACCCCGAAGGCGCCCGCCTCCATCGCCAGCCTGACCTCCTCGCGCATCGCGGCAATCTCCGCATCATTGGCCGGACGGTCCAGCTCGGGCATGGCACGCACGCGCAGCGTGGAGTGCCCCAGCAGCGGCACCACGTTGACATTGGCGGGCGCTGCGCGCAGCGCGTCGAGCCACTGCGCGAAGGTATCGAAGCGGAACAGCGCGGGCGGGCCCAGCAGGTCCAGCGGCTGCGGCGGCGCGCCGCTGAGCAGCGGCGCCACGCTGATGCCGCAGTTGCCGGTCACCACCGTGGTGATGCCCTGCGACACCTTGGGCGTCATGTCCCGGTGCACCAGCAGATAGCCGTCGTCATGCGTATGCGCGTCGATGAAGCCCGGCGCCAGCACGCGGCCGCTGCAGTCGACGGTGTGGTCCGCGGCAATGCCGGCGCAGTCGCCTACGGCAACGATGCGGTCACCGGTGACCGCGACCTCGGCGCTGCGGCGCGCCGCGCCCGTGCCGTCCACCACCGTGGCGTTGCGAAAGAGCAGGTCGGCGCGTCGGGGCGCCGGGGATTGCGTTGCCATAGTCAGTCCTTGTCTTGTCGGCGGCCTTACTGCGGCGCGATGCCGGCCTGCCTGACCACCGCCGCCCATTTGTCGGTTTCCCGCGCGGCATAGCCGGCCAGCGCCTGCGGCGTGCCGCCGACCGGCTCGGCGCCCAGCGCGGCGAATTTCTCGCGGATGGCCGGCTCCGCCAGCGCGCGGTTGAAGGCGCCGTTGAGCCTGGCCACCACCTCGGCGGGGGTGCCCTGCGGCGCCACCAGGCCGCCCCACGCCACGCCCTCGAAGCCAGGCACGCCGGATTCCGCGATGGTCGGCAGCGCCGGCAGCAGCGGCGAGCGTGCCTGGCTGGTCACGGCAAGCGGCTTGAGCTTGCCGGCCTTGATCAGCGGCAGGATGGTGGGCATGTTGTCGATCAGCACGTTGACCTGGCCGCCCACCACATCGGTTGCGGCCTGCGGGCTGCCCTTGTAGCCGACATGGGTCCAGGCCAGGCCAGCCTTGTCGGCCAGCAGCTGCCCGGTGAGGTGGCCGGACGTGCCTTGCCCGGGCGAGGCGTAGGTAATCTTGTCCGGGTTGGCCTTGATGTGGGCAACCAGCTCGGCAAAGGTCTTCACCGGCATGTCCGGACGGACCGCGATCACGTTCGGCACCTTGAACAGCAGCACCACCGGCACGAAGGCATCGGGCCGGTACGGCAGCTTGCGGAAGGTGCTCTTGTTGATCGACAGCGTGACGTTGTTGGCGTAGCCGAGCGTGTAGCCGTCGGGCGCGGCGCGCTCCAGCTCGGAGATGCCGATCACGCCCGAGGCGCCGGGCTTGTTGTCGATCACGAACGACTGGCCGAGCGACCTGGCGGCCTCGGCGCCCAGCGCGCGCATCAGCACGTCGGGACTGCCGCCGGCTGCGGACGGCACCACCAGGCGGATCGGACGCGCGGGATAGTTGTCTGCGGCCGCGTGGCCGGCCATGAATGCGGCGCCCAGCCACAACAGAGTGGCCAGCGACCTCCTTCGTTGCTGCCATTGTTTTTGCATGTCGATATCCCGTTCAGTAGCTGGCTTGGCGCGTTATGCGTTTGCAGTATAGGTTCACGACTGCGGTCAATGCAACATTTGTTTCTTTAGCCGTTAGAAGGGAGCAAACCGAACCCGCGGTACGGACCCAGTTGGCAGCCCCTAGCGCACGCTTTGCCATGAAACATATGTTACATAGATCGAGGCACAGCGCTGCGGCACAGGCCCTCCACCTCGAGGAAACGCCCTGCCGCCAGCGCCAGGTCTTCCCGCCACGGCGGTGCCATGATCTGGATGCCCACCGGCAAGCCTTCGCCCACGCAAGGCGCGGCCACCACCGGCAGGCCCGCCAGCGACAACGGCCGCGTCATGTGGCCGGCATCGGCACGCGGGCGGTAGAGGCGGCCAGCACCTTCGATGGTCTCGGCGCCGATCGGCGTGGCGGGATAGGGAGTCGAAGGCGCCAGCAGCAGGTCGACGTCGTCGAACAGCGCCAGCAGACGCTGCCGCCACGCCGACTGATATCGGCGCGCGGTGTCATACCAATCCCGCGGCATCGCCAGCCCGGCCAGGATGCGCTGGCGCACGAAGGCGCTGTAGCCGCCATGGCGCGCGGAGAAATCCATGGCCTGGTGGTTGCGTCCGACTTCATAGGCGGAGATCACGGACGCCGCATCGCGCGCGGCATCCGCGTCGGGCAGGTCGATGGTGCGCACCGTGCCGAAGGCCGCTGCCGCGCGCAGCACGGCCGCCTGCACCGCTGGCTCGGCAAAATCGGCAATGCCTTGGCCGAGCATGCCGACGCGCAACGTCGCGACACCCCTGCCTTGCTCATCCTCGGGCGCATCCAGGCCAAGCATGGCCGCATAGGCCAGCGCCAAGTCCCCGGCGCTCCCCGCCATCGGTCCCACCGTATCCAGGCTCTGCGCATACGGCACGCATCCGCGCAGCGATAGCCGGCCCGTGGTCGGGCGCAGCCCCCAGATGCCGCAGAACGCGACCGGCGCACGGATCGAGCCATTGGTGTCCGAGCCCAGCCCGAACGGCACCACGCCGGCCGCCACCAGCGCCGCGGTGCCCGCCGACGAGCCGCCAGTGATGCGCGACCGGTCGAGCGGGTTGCGCACCGGGCCGCCGATCACGTTCTCGCCGGTGGCACCGCACGCGTATTCGTCCATCGCCGCCAGCGCGACCGGCACCGCGCCCGCGGCCACCAGCGCCTCGACCGCATCCGCATCGCGCGTGGCCGGCGGCTGCTGCGCGCGTGGCGCGGCACCGGCCAGGGTGGCGTGGCCGCGCACGTCAAGCAGGTTCTTCACCACGAACGGCACGCCGGCCAGCGCTGGCAGCGGCAGGCCGTGGGCCCGCCGGCGGTCCAGGGCCGCCGCCTGCGCCAGCGCGCGGTGCGCCAGCAGCGCCGAGCAGGCATTGAGCGGCGCCGCCGCTTCGGCGCGCCGCAAGGCCTCGCGCACCAGTTCGATGGCGGGGCGCGCGCCGCTGCGCACTTGCGCCGCCATGGCGGCAGCGCTCAAGGTGTCAGCGGTCATGCTGCCCCTCCCCTTGCGCCAGCGCGTCGCGCAAGCGCGCCACCATCGCCGCCATGCCGGCCAGCAGCGCGGCGGCCTGCTCGCAATCGTGCGACGCAACCGGTAATTGCAGAGCGGCCGCGGCCTGCTCTACCAGGCGGGCCGGATCATCGCCATGACCTTGCACCATGGTTCAGCCCCGCGATTGCATCAGCTGGCGCGGGATCGCCAGCAGCAGCACCGCCGCGGCCAGCATCAGCCCGGCCAGCGCCAGCACGCCCAGCGAGATGCTGCCCGTGCTCTGCTTGATCCCGCCCATCAGCACCGGGCCGATCAGGCCGGCCAGGCTGGCGGCGCTGTTGATCATGGCGATGCCGCCGGCCGCGGCGGTGCCGGCCAGCACGCGGCCCGGCAGGCCCCAGAACATCGACAGCGTCGACATCAGACCCGAAATGCCGATGGTCAGGAACACCATCGCCAGCACCGTGTTGTGCGGGAACAGCGTGCTGGCCCACATCCCCACCGCTGCCACCAGCAGCGGCAGCGCGGCGTGCAGGCGGCGCTCGCCAGTGCGCTCGGCGTGTGCGGCATTGAGGTTCATCGCCACGCACGCCACGGCATACGGAATCGCCGTCAGCATGGCGATCTCCAGCGGCGACGACATCCCGGTCGACTGGATGATGGTGGGCAGCCAGAACACCAGCCCGTAGTTGCCGATATTGAAGAGCAGGCAGATCGCCATCAGCACCCACAGGATCGGCGACTTCAGCGCGGCGCTGAAACGAGTGTTCTTCTTCGCGTTCTCGGTGTTGAGCGTGCGGGTGATGGTGGCGGCCTCGGCCGGCGTCAGCCAGGGCGCGGTCTCCGGTGATTCCGGCAGCATGCGCAACAGCAGCAGGCCCAGCAGGATGGCAGGCAGCGCCTCGATCAGGAACATCCATTGCCAGCCGTCGAGCCCGTGCAGGTCATGCGTGGCCGACATCAGCGCGCCGGAAATCGGCCCGCCCAGCACCATGCCGAGCGGCATCGCCAGGAACAGGATCGACATGATGCGCGACTGGCGGTCGGCCGGGTACCACTTGTTCAGGTACATCACCGCGGCCGGGAAGAAGCCGGCCTCGGTCACGCCCAGCAGGAAGCGCGCGGCGTAGAACTCCAGCGGCGTGGTCACGAACATGGTGGCGGCCGAGACCAGCCCCCACAGGATCATGATGGCCGCCATGCAGCGGCGCATGCCGAAGCGGTAGATCAGCAGGCTGCACGGCACCTGGCACAGCATGTAGCCCCAGAAGAAGATGCCTGCGCCGAAGCCGTAGACCACGTCGCTGAGCCCGAGCGCCTGCTGCATCTGCAGCTTGGCGAAACCGACGTTGACCCGGTCGAGGTAGCTGAAGAAGTAGCACAGCACGATAAACGGCACGATGCGGCGCGTGACCTTGGCGAACGCGGTATCGGCGGCATCCGGCAGCGCGCCGGCGTGGGCGGGCGCCTGTGGCATGGCTGGCTTGGCCAGGGACATGATGGTTTTCTCCTCCGTGGACAGGCGCGCGGGGGCCGGCGCCAGGAGATGCCATCATAGCCGGTCATGAAACAAACGTTCCAGCATGGTTTACACTGAAACAAACGATATTTCCCGGAACCAAGGTGACGGGAACGCCCCGCCCAAACGAAAAAGGGCGGCAACGCCGCCCTTCGATGATCCGGCCGCTGCGCGGCCAGCCTGTGCTACCAGCCCCTATCCGGGCGTAACGTCCTGCGACGCCCCCACCATCGTCAGCGCATTGCCATGCTCGTCCAGCGTGACCTCGCCTTCCTCATGGATGTCGCGATGGCTGCCGTCCGGCAGCTGGATGCGGTAGTCGACGCGATACGGCGCCTTGTCGACGATGGCGGCGCGGATCGCGGCCTGCACGCGTGGGCGGTCTTCCTCGACGATCGATGCCAAGTAGCGCTCCATGGTCACCTTGAACGCTTGCGGGGCCCAGCCGAAGATGCGATAGGCCTCGTCGGTCCAGGCGCAGTCGTCG
The DNA here is from genome assembly GCF_003254285.1 of Cupriavidus phytorum. Classification (NCBI taxonomy): domain Bacteria; kingdom Pseudomonadati; phylum Pseudomonadota; class Betaproteobacteria; order Burkholderiales; family Burkholderiaceae; genus Cupriavidus; species Cupriavidus phytorum. The sequence continues at coordinate 380,964 of NZ_QKZN01000001.1, read as the reverse complement.
GTCTGGATATTCCAGTACCAGCCGCCCAGGTGGGCAATCTGCTGCGCCTTGGCCAAGAGCGCCTCGCTCTGGCGCAGCGCGGCCTCGGCGCGGCGGCGCTCGGTGATGTCGAGGCTGACGCCGATCATCTTGACCGGGCGCTGGTCGAAATCGCGCACCAGCGTGGCCCGCGACGAGATCCAGCGCGTGTTGTCCTCATGCACCACGCGGAATTCCCACTCGTGCATCTCCTGCGCGCCGAGCGTGCGCGCCAGCACCTCCTTCAGCCGCGCCACGTCGCCGGGATGCACGCAGGCCCAGAAGTCGTCCATGTTGCGGATATGGCGGCCGAACAGCGAGACGTCGTTGGAGGAATAGGTCAGGCCATCGGTCAGCACGTTCCATTCCCAGGTGACGATGCCCGAGACCTCCTGCGCAAACTTCATCCGCGCCTCGCTTTCCATGATCTCGGCGAGGTGCTTCTGGCGCAGTTCCTTGATATGCGGGTCGGACGCGGTGCTGGCCTCGAGATCGGCGATGGCCTGCTCGCCGTAGCGCAGCCATAGCCAGTTGACGCCGAGGAAGCGCGCCAGCGCCAGCAGGCGCTCGTACTCGATCTCGCCGCCGCGCGTCCACTTGTGCACGGCCGACGGCGACACCGACAGGGCCTCGGCGACCTGCTTGAGCATGATCCTTTTGCCTTCCAGCACCCCCTTCAGGCGCGTGGCAAAAGTGTCTTCGGTCATGGGCGCTCCTCCGCTTTTTTTCAACCGATGGTGAATTGAGTAACTCGAACCTTACACCATCCCCGTAAATCGCGCGAATTGATAGTTTTTGATAATTAATTTTCCTCACAAGATCGCGTTTTTGAATTGCAACACTCCGATCCTCCTCACTACACTTCTTCTCAAATCACTGTTGGTAATTTAATTTACTTATAGTGAATTCATAAAGCACCGAGATCAACGAGGAGACACCCCAAATGCAAGAGACCGCAGCCCCCGTCTGCACCACGCCGTCGCTCGCCTACACGCTGCCGGCCCACTACTACACCTCGCAGGAAATCTTCGAGCATGAGAAGAAGACCATCTTCGCGCGCAGCTGGGTGTGCGTGATGCACAAGAGCCAGGTGGCCGGGAACAACCAGTACGCCACCGCCCAGGTGGCAGGCGAGAACATCTTCGTGGTGCGCGGCCGCGACGGCGTGCTGCGCGCGTTCTACAACGTCTGCCCGCACCGCGCGCACGAGCTGTTCGCCGACGGCGCCGGCAAGGCGAAAAACGTGATCACCTGCCCCTACCACGCGTGGTCGTTCGGCCTGGACGGCAAGCTGATCCATGTGCGCAACGCCGAAAACGTGCCGGGCTTCTGCAAGGACAACGCCGGCCTGACGCCGGTGCGGGTGGAAGAGTTCTGCGGCCTGGTGTTCGTCAACCTGGACATGGACGCGAAGCCGCTCGCAGAACTGGCCGCCGGGCTGAACGACGAGATCCGCGCGCGCTGCCCGGACGTGGACAAGCTGGTGCCGGCGCACAAGCTCAGCTACGAGATGAAGGCCAACTGGAAGGTGGTGGTCGACAACTACCTGGAATGCCTGCACTGCCAGACCGCGCACCCGGCGCTGGTGGAGTCGATCCGGATGGAGACCTACAAGCACGAAGTGCGCGGCCTCTACACCAGCCAGGTCGGCCAGACCCGCTCGGGCAGCGATGCCTTCACCTATGACAGCGACGCCCCCAACACCGACTTCGCCGCGTACTGGCTGTGGCCCAACGTGACGCTGAACGTGCTGCCGGGCGACGGCAACTACGGCGTGTTCTACATGTTCCCGGTGGATGCCGACACCACCATCCAGCACTTCGAGTTCTACTTCCGCGACAGCACGCCCACGGCCGAGCAGGAACAGCTGATCGAGTACTACAAGAACGTGCTCAAGCCCGAAGACCTCAGCATCGTCGAATCGGTGCAGCGCGGCCTGAAGTCGCGCGGCTACCGCAACGGGCAGGGCCCGCTGCTGGTCACCGACGACAAGACCTCCGCCATCGGCGAGCACGGTGTACAGCACTTCCAGCAGATGGTGCGCGACGCCCTGGCCGCCTGAACCACCAGATCAACCGGAACCGCAGCAATGATCCAGACCCAGCTTTACATCGACGGCCAGTGGCAGTCGCCCATCGACCAAGGCACGCGCGCCATCGTCAGCCCGGCCGACGAATCGGTGATTGCCCAGGCCGCCGAAGCCACCCGCGCCGATGCGCGCCTGGCGATTGCAGCCGCGCGCCGCGCCTTTGACGGCCCGTGGCGCCAGACCACGATCCGCGACCGGGCCAGGCTGCTGAACAAGATCGCCGAACTGATCGACCGCGATGCCGAAAAGCTCGCCCACCTCGAATCGCTCAACACCGGCAAGACGCTGACCGAGAGCCGCACCGACATGGGCGATATCGCCGCCACCTTCCGCTACTTTGCCGGACTGGTGGCATCGGAATCGGGCGCCGTCAACGAGGCGCCGCACCACGTCATCAGCCGCACGCTGCGCGAGCCGGTCGGCGTGTGCGGCCTGATCACGCCGTGGAACTACCCGCTGCTGCAGGCCGCATGGAAGATCGCGCCCGCGCTGGGCGCCGGCAACACCGTGGTGATCAAGCCCAGCAACCTGACGCCGCTGACCACGCATCATTTCACTCAGCTGGTCGCCGAGCTGGACTTGCCGCCGGGCGTGTTCAACCTCGTGACCGGCGGCGCCGAAGTGGGCGCGGAACTGGCCGAAAGCCTCGACGTGGACCTGGTGTCCTTCACCGGCGGCGCCTTTGCCGGCGAAAGCATCATGAAGGCCGCCACCGGCAACTTCAAGCGCATCGGCCTGGAGCTGGGCGGCAAGAATCCGAATATCGTCTTTGCCGATGCCGACCTCGATGCCGCGGTCGACTACGCGCTCAACGCCGCGTTCTTCCATGCCGGCCAGGTCTGCTCCGCGGGTTCGCGGCTGATGGTCGAGGACAGCATCTATGATGCATTCATCGGCCGGCTGGCCGAACGCCTGCCGCGCATCGTGATCGGCAACGGCTTCCATGGCGAAACCCAGATGGGCCCGGTGCAGTCGGCGCAACAGCACGAGAAGATCCTGGGCATGGTGCAGGCCGGCATCGCCGAGGGCGCGCGCCTCGTCCACGGCGGCAAGCGGCCGGCCGGCGACGTGTACAAGCAGGGCTACTGGCTGGAACCGACGCTGCTGGCCGACGTGACGGCAGACATGAAGATTGCGAAGGAGGAGATTTTCGGGCCCGTGATCACCGCCGAGCGCTTCCGCTCCGAGGAAGAAGCGCTGCGTGCCGCCAACGACACGCCGTATGGCCTGGCCGCCGCGGTCTGGACCCGCGACCTGGACAAGGCCAACCGCATGTCGCGCGCGCTGCGCTTCGGCACGGTATGGGTCAACGACTACCACCCGTACTTCCCGGAAGCGCCGTGGGGCGGCTACAAGGCGAGCGGCATCGGCCGCGAGCTGGCACGCATCGGCCTGGACGAGTACACCGAGCTCAAGCACAGCTATATCAACCTCGCCCCCAAGGCGATGGGCTGGTTCGGCGCCTGAGCGCAGCCGACTTCGCAATCGCGTGCGCGGCGGAGCCGTCCCCATGGGCCGCCACGCACGGCGTCACGCAAACAAGGAGATTGCACCATGCAGGCAATCCATGAGTACGACTACATCATCGTCGGCGCGGGCTCGGCCGGCTGCGTGCTGGCGGCGCGGCTGAGCGAGGACGCCGGTGTCTCGGTGCTGCTGCTGGAGGCAGGCGGCCCCGACTGGCGCCTGGACTGGCGCACGCAGATGCCGGCGGCGCTGGCGTATCCGCTGCAGGGCACCACCTACAACTGGGCCTATGTCACCGAGCCCGAGCCGCACATGAACAACCGCCGCATGACGCAGGGACGCGGCAAGGGCCTGGGCGGGTCGTCGCTGATCAACGGCATGTGCTATATCCGCGGCAATGCGATGGACTATGACGGCTGGGCGGAAACCCGGTCGCTGGAGAACTGGAGCTACGCCGACTGCCTGCCCTACTTCCGCAAGGCCGAGACCTACGACAAGGGCGCCAACGACTACCACGGCGGCAACGGACCGCTGCACGTGACCACGCCCAAGGCCGGCATCAGCCCGCTGTTCGATGCCTTTATCCAGGCCGGCGAGCAGGCCGGCTACGGCCGCACCGATGACCTCAACGGCTTCCGGCAGGAAGGCTTCGGCCCGATGGACCGCACCACCACCGCCGGCGGGCGCCGCTGCAGCACCTCGCTGGCCTACCTCGACCAGGCCCGCGAACGTCCCAACCTGACCGTGCATACGCGTGCGCTGGCCGACCGCATCCTGTTCGCCGGACAACGCGCCATCGGCGTGTCGTACCTGCAGGGCGACCACGTGCGCGAGGCCCGCGCGCGCCGGGAGGTGATCGTCAGCAATGGCGCGATCGCGTCGCCGCAGCTGCTGCTGCGCTCGGGCGTGGGCAATGCCGACGAGCTGCGCGCGTTCGGCATCGATACGGTAGTCGACCTGAAAGGTGTCGGCGAGAACCTGCAGGACCACCTGGAGATGTACCTGCAGTACGAATGCACCAAGCCGGTCTCGCTGTACCCGGCGCTGCAGTGGTGGAACAAGCCGGCGATCGGCATCGAGTGGTACCTGCGCGGCACCGGCACGGCCGCGTCCAACCACTTCGAGGCCGGCGGCTTTATCCGCAGCAGCGACGAGTTCGCCTGGCCCAACCTGCAGTACCACTTCATCCCGCTGGCGATGAACTACGACGGCAGCAACCCGGTGAAGTCGCACGGCTTCCAGTGCCACGTGGGCTCGATGCGCTCGCCCAGCACCGGCTTCGTCAAGCTGGCCAGCCGCGATCCGCGCGTCAAGCCGCGCTTGCTGTTCAACTACATGGCGCACGACGTCGACTGGCGCGAGTTCCGCGCCGCGGTGCGGCTGACGCGCGAGATCATCGGCCAGCAGGCGATGGACCAGTTCCGCGGCCGCGAGATCAAGCCCGGCATGATGGTGCAGAGCGATGCCGAGATCGACGCCTTCGTGCGCGAGCATGCCGAGACCGCGCTGCATCCGTCCTGCACCTGCAAGATGGGCGACGCCTCCGACCCGATGGCGGTGGTCGACACCCACGGCCGCGTGCACGGGCTGTCGGGCCTGCGCGTGGTCGACGCGTCGATCATGCCGAAGATCGTCACCGGCAACCTGAACGCGCCCACCATCATGATGGCCGAGAAGCTCGCCGACGTGATCCGTGGCCGCGCGCCACTGCAGCGTTCGACGGCGCCTTACTACAAGGCCGCACCCGCGCGCATGCAGACGGTGGCGGAACGCGCGCAACCGCCTGCCGCGCGCATGCCCCTGCCGATGCCTGCCTGACCCCAGCGGCGCGGCGCCCGGGCCTTCGGCCCGAACCCTGACTGCGGCACCTGTGCTGCCGGGACCGGCGTCCCGGCGGGCAGCGTGCGCCCGGTCGGACGCGTCGCGCCTCCACCACCACCAAAGCCGGCAACCCAACACACAAACCCAGACCGGCTGCACGGAGGAGACACAACCATGCTGCGCAAACCCTTTGCCGCCAGACCAACGCTGTCCTGCGCCCTGCCCCTGCTGTTGTGCCAGGCGCTGCCGGCGCTGGCGCAGGCCGGCGGCGACACCACGCTGGCGGTCGCGCCGGTGCCGCAGGTCACCGCCACCGTTCCGCCTGCGGAGACCACCGCGGCAACTTCGCCCTGGAGCGCCAACATGACGCTGACGTCCCAGTACGTGTCGCGCGGTTTCCGCCAGACCTGGGGCAAGCCCGCGGTGCAGGGCGGCATCGACTACAGCCACCCCAGCGGCTTTTCCGCCGGCACCTGGATGTCGAGCATCAGCGACAAGTTCATCGAGGGCGGCACGGTCGAATGGGATCTGTACGCCGGCTATACCGGCAGCGTCGGCGACTTCGTCTACGCCGGGCAGGTCTATTACTACCTCTACCCGGGTGCGAAGCTGCAATACGCGCAGACCAAATACAACTACGGCGAGGCAGTCGCGTCGCTGACGTGGAAGTGGTTCAACGTCAAGTACTGGCTGACGTATACCCCCGACTACTTCGGCTACAACAGCGCCTCGCTGCTGTCCGGCAACAACCTGCACAGCCGCGGCTCCGGCTACCTGGACATCAACGGCACCTTCGACCTGGGCCACGGCGTCACGCTGCTGCTGCACTACGGCCAGGAGCGCGTGCGCAACTTTGCCGCCTACAACTTCCGCGACGTGCGCGTGGCGCTGTCCAAGGCCTTCGAGGGTGGCTGGACCGTGACCGGAGCCTATACGCGCGGCTGGGGCCGCACCGACGTCTACGACAAATACACCACCGGGGCGCTGGACTCCTCCGGCAACCCGTCCGTTTCCAATCCGCTGAAAAGCACGTTCCTGGTCTCGCTGACCAAGACTTTCTGACGGCGTTTATCCACCGCTGTACCACTGCCTTACGAAGCACACACCACCATGGCCTCCCTGGGTCTTACCGACGCAACCGGACTTGTCGGCGTTGCCGCCTACGTTGCCGCGCACTTTGCCGTGCAGGTCCTGCACAAATCCCCGACCGGCAGGCTGGCCGTCGTCCTCAACGTGATCGGGCCGAGCTGCATCCTGATCTCGCTGGCGGGCGCGTTCAACCTGGCGTCGTTCCTGACCCAGTGCTTCTGGCTGGCGCTGACGCTGCTGGGCTGGTGGCGCAACCGTCGGCGGGGCCACAGCGGGCGGGCGGTGGCGGAAACGCTGGGCGCGCCGCGTCCCGGCCAGCCCGTGCAGCAATAGCCAGGTGGTGGCCAGGACGCCTGGCAACGGCGATACAAAACTTCCGTTGCCTTGCCTCACCGACCTTCCTATACTCACCGAAACACCATAGGTTATCTAATTAACTTCTGGTGAATCAAAAGAACGGGAAACGCCGGGCACCCTGGGAAACGGGTGTCTGGCAACCCCGGGATGACAACAGGAGACAACCATGACGAAGCCGCCCAAAATCGCCGCCACACATTCCCGACCGTCGTAACCCGGCAGGCAGTACCGCAACGTACCCACCCAGACCGCAGACGGCAGACCGTGACGGAGCCTCGCTCCTGCAACACGCAACACGGCAACCGGGAAGCAAGGAGACATCGTGTATTCACAAAAAGACGTGCTGTCGCTCGGCGCGCAGGCGCCGCTCGCCCCTGCGCAGCAGCAGCAAACCCAGCAACAAGCCCCATCGCATGAACTGCAGCGCACCCTGACCTGGAAGGATGCCTTCTGGGTTACCAGCGGCGTGCCCGCGGGCGTGCTCTTCACCATCGGCGGCGTGTCCGCCACCATCGGCAACCCGGCCTGGGTGATCTGGATCCTGGCCATCCTGGTCGGCTTTGCCCAGTGCTTCGTCTACGCCGAGATCTCGGGCCTGTACCCGCACAAATCGGGCGGCGCGTCGGTGTACGGCGCGATGGGCTGGGTCCGCTACAGCAAGTTCGTCGCACCGGTCTCGGTCTGGTGCAACTGGGTGGCGTGGTCGCCGATGCTGGCGCTCGGCACCAGCCTGGCGGCCGGCTACATGCTCAGCGCGCTGTTCCCGGCCGATTCCGTCATCAACACCTGGCAGCTGACGCTGGTGGACCTGGGCTTCGTCAGCAAGGGCCTGACGCTGCGGGTGAATTCCACCTTCCTGCTCGCCACCGCGTTCCTGCTGATCACCTTCAAGCTGCAGCACAGCGGCGCTTCCGCGGCGGCGACCACGCAGCGCATCCTGGGCATCGCCTCACTGACGCCGCTGGTGGTGATCGCGCTGGTGCCGCTGTTCACCGGCGACATGCCTTCGACCAGCTTCTTCCCGCTGCTGCCGCTGACGCATGACGCCTCAGGCGCCGCGGTGCTGGGCGGCTGGAACGCCGCGGGCATCAGCACGGCGATGGGCGCGATGTTCCTGGCGTGCTGGTCGACCTTCGGCTTCGAGACCGCGGTGTGCTACACGCGCGAGTTCAAGGACCCGCAGAAGGACACCTTCAAGGCGATCTTCTGGTCCGGCGTGCTGTGCCTGTTCATGTTCATCGCGGTGCCGATCGCCTTCCAGGGCTCGCTCGGGCTGCAGGGCATGCTGGCGCCGGACATCGTCGACGGCTCCGGCGTGGGCGCGGCCATGGCCAGGTTCGTCGGCGGCGGCGCGGTGGTATTCAACGTGATCGTGGTGATGCTGGTGCTGGCGATCCTGCTGATCGTGATGACCTCGATGATGGGTTCGTCGCGCACGCTGTACCAGGCCTCGGTCGACGGCTGGCTGCCGCGCTACCTGTCGCACGTGAACGAGCACGGCTCGCCCACCCGCGCGATGTGGACGGACCTGCTGTTCAACCTGTTCCTGCTGCTGATGTCGAACTACATGGCAGTGTTGTCAATCTCCAACGTCTGCTACATGATCTTCGTGTTCCTGAACCTGCAGTCGGGCTGGATCCACCGCATGGACCGCCCCGACTGGCCGCGGCCGTACAAGTGCAAGAACTGGCTGCTGGCGCTGGGCGCGTTCCTGGGCTTCTTCGACCTGGCCTTCGTCGGCGCCGGCGCCAACTTCCAGGGCGAACACACGCTGCGCAACGGCCTGATCGCCGCGCTGCTGATCGTGCCGGTGTTCATCTACCGCCATTACATCCAGGACAAGGGCCGCTTCCCCGAGTCGATGCGCCGCGACATGGAACTGCCCAACGCGCGCGCCGGCGTGCTGCCCTATGTGGCGCTGGTCGTCGGCGGGCTGGTGGTGTGGATTGCCGCCAGGCTGACGGTCATTACCTGATGGCCCGGGCGGGCCGGCGCGACGCCGGTCCGCCTTCCCTCCCGCATTTCTCGCGTCTCTAGCAATCCCTGAATTCCGAGGTACCGCCATGACTGACACGCTCCGCGTGCGCGTCGGCCGCGTCGAGCCGCTGGCCGCCGGCATCAAGCGCTTCACCCTGCAACCCTGCGACGGCGCCGCGCTGCCCGCCTTCGACAGCGGCAGCCACGTCGTCGTCCACATGGACGGCGGCCGGCTGCGCAACGCCTACTCGCTGACCAGCACGCTGGACGAGCCCCGCCACTACCAGATCGCCGTGCGCCTGGAAGAAGCCTCGCGCGGCGGCTCGCGCTTCATGCACGAACAGGTGCGCGAAGGCGACGAACTGCACATCGGCGCGCCCGGGAACCTGTTCGGTCTGGACCACGGCGCCGGCCGCCACCTGCTGATCGCCGGCGGCATCGGCATCACGCCGTTCATGACGCATATCCAGGCGCTGGCCGCGCGCGGCGCCGCGTTCGAGCTGCATTACTGCTTCCGCAACACGCAGTCCGCCGCCTTCCTCGACGTGCTGCCGGCCACGCTGCAGCCCGGCCAGCTACACCTGTATGAAAGCGACCACGGCACCCTGCTCGACATCCCCGCGCTGATCGCCGCACAGCCTGCCGACACCCACGTCTACGTATGCGGCCCGGCCCTGCTCAACGATGCCGTGGTCAACGCCGCGCGCGCCGCCGGCTGGGATGCCGCGCGCATCCACTTCGAGCAGTTCCGCAACGAAGTCGACGCCACCGGCGGCGCCTTCGAGGCCGTGCTGCACAAGAGCGGCATGACGCTGCAGGTCGGCGCCGACGAATCGCTGCTGCGCGCGATCGAGAAAGCCGGGATCAAGGTGGACTGCATGTGCCGCGAGGGCATCTGCGGCTCGTGCGAGACCGCCATCGTCGAGGGCGAGGCCGACCATCGCGACCAGTACCTGTCCGACGCCGAGAAGGCGGCGCAGAAAACCATGATGCTGTGCGTGTCGCGCTGCAGTGGGCAGCGGCTGGTGCTGGATCTGTGAGGGAATGGCAGAACTGCAACCTTTTGGTTGCATTTCACGGGCGGAGCTCCTACGATGCAACCATCGCGTTGCATGTTGATACCTGAACCAGGAGACCGCCCATGCCTTCCGACACCGACCGCATCGAACGCAGCATCCTGATCGAAGCCCCGGTCGCGCGCGTCTGGCACGCGCTGACCGATGCCGATACCTTCGGCAGCTGGTTCGGCGTCCGCTTCGACGGCGCCAGCTTCGCCCCGGGCGCACGCGTGGTGGGCAGCATCACCTATCCGGGTTACGAATACCTGAAATTCGACGTCCACGTCGAACGCATGGAGCCGGAACGGCTGCTGTCGTGGCGCTGGCATCCGGCGCCGCTGGAGCGCGGGCGCGATTACTCGGACGAGCCGGCCACGCTGGTGGAATTCACGCTGCGCGAAGTGGAAGGCGGGACCATGCTGACCGTGGTCGAGTCCGGCTTTGACCGGATCCCACCCGAACGCCGCCAGGAAGCCTTCCGCATCAACAGCGGCGGCTGGGACGAGCAGGTCAACAATATCCGCCAGCATGTTGCCGGCACTGCCTGATACGCTGCCGGACGCGCCGGAGCTGCGGCAGTCCGCCGCGGTCTTTGCCGCGCTCGGCGACGAAACCCGGCTGCGGCTGGTGGCGGCGCTGTGCGCCGGCGGCGCGATGTCGATCGCGCAACTGACGGCGGGCAGCGCGATGACGCGGCAGGCGGTGACCAAGCACCTGCAGGTGCTGGCGCAGGCCGGGCTGGTGCACGACAGCCGCGCCGGTCGCGAGCGCCTGTGGCAGTTCGAGCCCGGCCAGCTCGATGCCGCGCGCCGGTCGCTGGAAGCGATCGGGCGGCAATGGGAGTTTGCGCTGGGCAAGCTGAAGCTGGCGGTGGAGGGCGAGCATTAGCTGCCGGTTTGCTCGCCTCGCAATCAACGAAAGCCTTCTCCATCACCGCTATACTGACAGCCCCGCCCATTCCGGAAAAAGGAAGCGCGCAGTGGCTGACCACGACCTGTCCAGGCTCAAGATCGACCGGCAAGCCGCCGCGGCCGGCGCGAGTATCCGCCCCCGGCGCCGGTGGCTGCGCTACGCCGTCATCGCGGTGGTGCTGCTGGCGCTGGCCGGCATTGCCCTCCGGCTGGCCGGCCCGCGGCCGGTGCAGACCGCCACCGTTACCTCCGCCTACCCCACGCAGAACTTCACGCTGCTGAACGCCACCGGCTATGTCGTGCCGCAGCGCAAGGCGGCGGTCGCGTCGAAGGCGCAGGGCCGGCTGGAATGGCTGGGCGTGCTCGAAGGCTCGCGCGTGAAGAAGGACGAGGTGATCGCGCGGCTGGAAAGCAAGGACGTGGCCGCATCGTTCGCGCAGGCGCAGGCGCAGGTGCAGGTGGCGCAGGCCAACCTGGCGCTGCAGCAGGCCGAGCTGAAGGATGCCGAAGTGAACCTGCGCCGCTCCAAGGTGCTGATCGTGCCGAACGCGATCTCGCGCACCCAGTACGATGCCGACGTGGCGCGCTTCGACAAGGCGCGGGCATCGGTGAACAGCTCGCGCGCGTCGGTGGTGTCGGCGCAGGCCAATGCGCGCGCGGCCGAGGTCGCGGTCGAGCAGACCGTGGTGCGCGCGCCGTTCGACGGCGTGGTGCTGGTCAAGCATGCCAACGTGGGCGACAACATCACGCCCTTCTCGGCCGCGGCCGACACCAAGGGTGCGATCGTCACCATCGCCGACATGGAAACGCTGGAAGTCGAAGCCGATGTCGCCGAATCGAATATCGCCCGCATCCGCGTCGACCAGCCCTGCGAGCTGCTGCTCGACGCCCTGCCCGGCCTGCGCCTGGCCGGGCAGGTCGCGCGCATCGTGCCGACGGTGGACCGCTCCAAGGCCACGGTGCTGGTCAAGGTGCGCTTTGTCGACCGCGATGCGCGCGTGCTGCCGGACATGAGCGCCAAGATCGCCTTCCTGTCGCGCGCGGCCACCGCGCAGGATCGCCAGCCGGTGGTCGCGGTGCAGCCGGCCGCGATCGCCACGCGCGACGGCCGCCAGGTGGTCTACGTGGTCAGGGACGGCAAGGCGCACGAGATGACGGTCAGGACCGGCGACAAGCTGGGCGAGCTGGTGGCCGTGCAGGGCGTCAAGCCGGGCGACGTGGTGGTGCTGTCGCCCGGCGACCACATCGGCGACGGCAGCCGCGTAAGCACGGCCAAGCCATGAGCGAGGGCCGCATGCGCGCCGCGCCGCTGGTGCAGATCGACCACGTCGCCAAGTCGTACCGGCGCGGCGTGCAGACCGTGCCGGTGCTGACCGATATCTCGCTGGAGATCGGCGAAGGCGATTTCGTCGCGCTGATGGGCCCCTCCGGCTCGGGCAAGAGCACGCTGCTGAACCTGATTGCCGGCATCGACCGCCCCGACCGCGGCACGCTGCGCGTTGCCGGGCTGGACATCACGCAGCTGCCGGAAGCGGCGCTGGCCGACTGGCGCGCCGCCAATGTCGGCTTTATCTTCCAGTTCTACAACCTGATGCCGGTGCTGACCGCGTTCGAGAACGTCGAGCTGCCGCTGATGCTGACGCGCCTGCCGCGCGCGGAGCGGCGCGCGCGCGTGGAACTGGTGCTGGACATGGTCAACCTGGCCGACCGCATGAGCCACTATCCGTCCGAGCTTTCGGGCGGCCAGCAGCAGCGCGTGGCGATCGCGCGCGCGCTGATTACCGACCCCGCGCTGATCGTCGCCGACGAGCCCACCGGCGACCTCGACCGCACCTCGGCGGCCGAGATCCTGGCGATGATGCAGCGGCTCAACGCCGATGCCGGCAAGACCATCATCATGGTCACGCACGACGCGCACGCCGCCGCCGCGGCCGGCTCGCTGGTGCACCTGGAAAAGGGGGAGCTGATCCGTGGCGAGCCGGCATAGCCTCGATTCACCATGTACGCGCTCAAGCTGATCGCCCGCAATGCGCTGCGGCACAAGCTGCGCACCACGCTGACGGTGTTCGGGCTGGTGATTGCGGTGCTGGCGTTCGGGCTGCTGCAGACCGTGATCGATGCCTGGTATGCCGGCGCCTCGGCCGCCTCCAGCGCGCGGCTGGTCACGCGCAATGCGATCTCGCTGGTGTTTCCGCTGCCGCTCAGCTACGAAAGCCGCATCAAGGGCATCGACGGCGTGACCATGGTGGCGCGCTCCAACTGGTTCGGCGGGGTCTATCGCGATCCGAAGAATTTCTTTGCGCAGTTCGCGGTCTCCGACAACTACCTCGACCTTTATCCCGAATTCATCGTGCCGGACGCGCAACGCGCCGACTACCAGCGCGACCGCAAGGGCGCGCTGGTGGGACGCCAGCTCGCCGACCAGTTCGGCTTCAAGGTCGGCGACGTGATCCCCATCAAGGGCACCATCTACCCGGGCACCTGGGAATTCGTGGTGCGCGGCATCATGGACGGGCGCGACGAGAGCACCATCACGCGCCAGATGGTGTTCCACTGGGAATACCTGAACGAGACCGTGCGCAAGCGCACCCCGCGCCAGGCCGACCAGGTCGGTGTCTATATATTGGGCGTCGGCAATCCCGACAACACCGCGGCGATCTCGCGCCAGGTCGACGGCGTGTTCCGCAATTCGCTGGCCGAAACCCTGACCGAAACCGAGCAGGCCTTCCAGCTGGGCTTTGTCGCGATGTCGAACCAGATCATCGCGGCCATCCGCGTAGTGTCGTACGTGGTGATCGTGATCATCATGGCGGTGATGGCCAACGCCATGGCGATGAGCGCGCGCGAGCGCACCGTGGAATACGCCACGCTCAAAGCGCTGGGCTTCGGCCCCGGTTTCCTGGCGCTGCTGGTGTTCGGCGAATCGCTGGCGCTGTGCGTGGCCGGCGGCGCGCTCGGCATGCTGGCCACGCCGCCGGTGGCCACTGCCTTCAAGCAGGCGGTGGGCGGCGTGTTCCCGGTGTTCACGGTATCGCCTCAAACCATGCAGTTGCAGGCGGCGTGCGCGCTGGCGGTGGGCATCTTTGCCGGCATCGTGCCGGCGCTGCAGGCGGCGCGCGTGCGCATCGTCGAGGGCCTGCGGGCCATCGGCTAGCGCGAGGGGACCGCCATGGCCATCCCGCTGACCTATATCGCACGCAACCTGTGGGCCCGTCGCCTGACCACCGCGCTGACCGCGGCCGGCCTGGCGCTGGTGGTGTTCGTCTTCGCCACCATGCTGATGCTCGACGCCGGGCTGAAGAAGACGCTGGTCACCACCGGAGAGCACGACAACGTGGTGGTGATCCGCAAGGGCGCCGAGACCGAGATCCAGAGCGCGGTCAACCGCGACCAGGCGAGCATCATCGAGATGCACCCGGCCGTGGCCATGAGCGGCGCCGGCCGGCCGCTCGCGTCGCGCGAGGCCGTGGTGCTGATCTCGCTGACCAAGGCCAGCACCGGCCAGCCGTCCAACGTGGTGATCCGCGGCATCTCGCCGGCGGGCATGGACCTGCGCCCGCAGGTGCGGCTGGTGGCCGGGCGCATGTTCCGGCCGGGCTCGTCCGAGATCATCGTCGGCAGCAGCATCGCCGGCGGCTTTGCCGGCGTGCAGATCGGCGAGCACCTGCGCTTTGCGCAACGCGACTGGACCGTGGTCGGCCACTTCGACGCCGGCGGCAGCGGGTTCGATTCCGAGATCTGGGGCGACGTCGACCAGCTGATGCAATCGTTCCGGCGCAATTCGTATTCGTCGATGGTGGTCAGGCTGGCCGATTCCGCGCTGTTCGAGCGCTTTCGCGCCGACCTCGACGTCGATCCGCGCCTTGCCGACGAGGCCAAGCGCGAGCAGGCCTTCTACAGCGACCAGTCCAAGGCGCTGTCGGGCTTTATCAATATCCTGGGCTTTACGCTGTCGACCATCTTCTCGATCGCGGCGATGATCGGCGCCATGATCACCATGTACGCCTCGGTGGCCAACCGCGTGGCCGAGATCGGCACGCTGCGGGCGCTCGGATTCCAGCGTGCCAGCGTGCTGGCCGCGTTCCTGGCCGAAGCGGCGCTGCTGGGCCTGGTCGGCGGTGCCGCGGGACTGGCATGCGCGGCGCTGATGCAGTTCGCGTCGTTCTCGACGACCAACTTCCAGACCTTCGCCGACCTGTCGTTCCGCTTTATCCTGACGCCGGCGATTGCGCTGCAGACGCTGGCGTTCTCGATGGCGATGGGGCTGGTAGGGGGCTTCCTGCCGGCGGTGCGGGCGGCGCGGATGAATATTGTGGAGGCGTTGCGGGCGCGTTGAGGCTACGCCTTCAGCCCATCCTTTCCTTGCCTTCTCCCCGGTGTCCGACTACAACCCGTAGTGATGCATGCTACGCGTCAGGACGCCCCCGATGAACCTTGACCTGCTGGCCTCATTGCTGACTGCCGTGGTGGTGCTGTTGATCGGTACGCTGGTCAACCGCAGCGTCGGCGTGCTGTCGCGCTACAACATCCCCGATCCCGTCACCGGTGGCCTGCTGTTCGCGATCATCGCGTCGACGGCGATGGCGGCGGTGAAGTTCCGCGTGGTGATCGATCCCGGCATGAAGCCGGTGCTGCTGCTGATGTTCTTCGGCGGCGTCGGCCTTTGCGCCGACCTGCGCATGCTCCGGCGCGGCGGCAAGGCGCTGGTGATCTTCCTGGTCATCCTGCTCCCTTATATCGTGGTGCAGAACGTGGTGGGCGTGGCCATGGCACGGGTGCTGGACCTGCATCCGATCTTCGGCCTGGTGAGCGGCTCCATCACGCTGGTCGGCGGGCATGGCACCGGCGCCGCCTATGCCGAGCGCTTTGCCGAGGTCAACAACCTGCAGGCGGTGATGGACCTGTCGATGACGGTCGCCACGGTCGGCCTTATCATCGGCGGCATCATCGGCGGACCGGTGGCGCAATACCTGATTTCGCGCTACCGGCTGCGCTCGACCGCGCGCGAGGCCGGCGACACCGAGGAGGAAGCGGCGGCGGTCTCACCCATCACCACGGTGGGCGCGCTGGCGTCGCTGGCCGGCATCCTGGCCGCGGTGATCGGCGGGCGCTGGATCGCCGCGCAGATGCCGACCGGCGCCATCACCATCCCGGGCTTTCTCTGGTGCATGATGCTCGGCATTGCCATCCGCAACCTGCTGCCCTTTGCCGGCATGCGCTTCGACGACCGCGCCACCGACCTGATCACCAATGTCTGCCTGTCGCTGTTCCTGGTGATGACGATGATGGCGCTGGACCTGGCCGACGTGGCGATGTCCGCCGGTCCGTTCCTGCTGATCATCGCGATGCAGGTGGTGTTCATCATCCTCTACGTGGTGCTGGTGTGCTTCCGCTTCATGGGGCGCGACTACGAGGCCGCCGTCACTTCGGCCGCGTTCATCGGCTTCAACATGGGCTCGACGGCCACCGCCATGGCCAATATGCGCGCCATCACTGCGCGCTACGGCCCGGCGCCGACCAGCTACCTGATCACGCCGCTGGCCGGCGCGTTCTTCGTCGACCTGATGAACGCGTTCGTGCTGACCATGATGCTGGCGCTGCCGCTGATCGGAGGCTGAGATGGGGGCCGAGATGCGGTGCCGCGCCTTGCTCACCCTGCTGTTCGCCGTGCTGGCCAGTGTCTGGCTGGCGGGATGCGGCGGCGGCCCGTCCGGCGACGGCATCCGCGCCGGCGTCGAAGAACGGCTGGCGCTGGCGCTGCCGCCTGGCACGGTGCAGGTGGTGGAGCTGCAGCGCCGCGGCTCGCAGGCCGACACCAAGGCCCCGGCCGGCGAGATCCGCCGCATCGTCTATTTCGACGCGCAACTGAAGCTGCTGCGCGACTATGACTTCGGCGCCTGGGATTCGCCCGGCGTGGCCGGCCTGGTGTCGGCGCTGGGCGCGGGTCCGCGCGGCATCACCGGCATTACCAGCGGCGGCAACAAGGCCGGCGACATCATCCGCGCCCACGGTACCGCGCTGTACCGACGCGACGGCGAGCGCTGGGTCGGTGTGCTGCCGGCCGGCTACCGCCCCGCCGAGGCCCCGGCCGTCGCCACCAATGCCCAGACCGGCCCGGCGGCGATTCTCGACGCGATGCGCAAGGTGATCGACTCGGTGCAGAAAGATGCCTCGCCGGCGCAGCGCGCGGTGATCGAGCAGGAGCTGACCACCGCGCACGCCAATATCCGCGCGCGGCTGGCGCGGGTCAACGAAGGCTATGCCATCGCCGCCGGTGCCGAGCACGGCCAGTACTTGCGCTTTGCGCAGGCGCTGGTGGCCGGCACGCGCGTGCGCGCAATCCCGCTGGTCACGCACGGCGGCGAAGAGAACCTGCGGCTGCTGCGCGCGGGCAAGGTCTCGGTGGCGCTGGCGCAGGGCGATGCCGCGCTGGATGCCTACGAGGGCAAGGACGCATTTGCCGAGGACGGGCCGCAGGCGTCGCTGCGCGCCATCGGCAGCCTCTATCCGGAACCGGTGCATGTGCTGGTGCGCGAAGGCGATCCGGCGCGCTCGGTGTCGGACCTGCGCGGCAAGCGCATCGCCGTGGGAGAGCGCGGCTCGGCCTCGCGCCACACCGCGCTGCGCGTGCTGGCCGCGCACGGGCTGGCGGACAAGGACTTCAAGGCCGAGGAAGTGGGCCTGGGCACCGGCCTGGTGGCGCTGCGCCAGAACCAGGTCGACGCCGTGATCCAGGTGATCGGCGTGCCCGCCGACAGCATCCGCGATGCGCTCGCCGAAATGCCGCTGCGGCTGCTGCCGCTCGACGAAAAGGCCATCGTCGCGCTGGTGGGCCGCAAGGCGGGCTATTTCCGCGCATCGATCGCGCCCGGCACCTATCCCGGCCTGAGCGCGCCGGTGCGCACCATCGCCACCGCGGCCGTGCTGGTGACCGGCCCGGACCTGTCCGACAACGAAGTGGCCGACCTGACGCGGCTGGTCTACCGCAACGGGCGCGATCTGGTCGCGCGCGGCAGCGCCCAGGGCGGACAGATATCGGTGGCCACGGCGCGCCAGGGCCTGATGATTCCGCAGCATCTGGCGGCGGCCAAGACGCTCGACGCCATGGGCCCGGCCGGCACCGCGCCGGGCTCCGCCAGGCCTGCCCGGCCGCCGGCAGCGTCCGGAACGCAGGTCAGATAGGGGATGCGGGGACGCGCTGGCCGGCTTCAGCGCCGGCCCGATACGCCGTAGAACGTTCCTGCGCGTGGATTAGACACCACATAAGCGTGGCGCTGCGCCCAGAACTGTGCGGTACGGAAGGCTTCGGCCTCGCGCTCGCTCCAATCCGTTGCCAGCAACGGCAGGGCCTCGGCATCGGTGGTCAGGTAGACGCGCGCCTGGTAGCGCGCGGATTGCATCGTGCCGGTACGGATGGTGCGGATCGTGACGTGGAGGGTCATAGGCAGCTTCTCGACAGGGCAACTACCAGATCATAACCACTTCCATGTGTTGGATTGGTGAAACCGTTGCGAATGTGCCAAGGACGCCAACACGCCACGTTGCTGTCAGGTTCCAGCGCCAGCGCCGACATACCGCCATCACCGTCCCTTCCGGAGCCCGCCATGACTGCCAGGCCCGCCCTCCTCGTGCTGACCCACCTCGCCATGCTGGCGGTCGGCTTTGCCGCAGGCATCTATGTGCTGCCGATCCTGACGGCACAGCCTGGTGCCAGCGCCGGACAGGTGCGGGCGATATCGCAACAGGCGCGCTATGCCGGCACCTTCCGCAAGGACCTGGCCGGCAGCGACGCGCTGCACTGGGCCAGCGGCCGGCTCCATGTCTCGGCCAGGGCGCTCGCCTTCGAAGGCAGCGTGGCACCGGGGCCGGACTACCGGATCTACCTGGCGCCGGCATTCGTAGACAACAAGGAAGCCTTCCTGCGGATCAAGGACCAGTCCCTGCAGGTGGGTGAACTGAAGACCTTCGGCAATTTCACCGTGGAGTTGCCGGCCGGGGTGGATCCGTCCCGGTATGCGGCGGTGGTGATCTGGTGCGAGCGGTTCGGGCAGTTTATTGGGGCGGCGGCGTATCGGTAGGGACCGCGGGCTACGGAGCCATGGCGCCGATGGAACAGCGAAGCACTCGGCCAAAGGAAAAAAGGGCCGATCAAGGCAACCGGCCCAACGAACCCCGCAAGACCAGCCGCAGGTGTCGATATGAGAGTTAAGCACCCGCCCGTGCTGGCATGGCAGCCGGCCGGGCGGGCATCAGGCAGTGACGCTCAGAAGCGGTGACGCAGGCCGATGGTGGCGCCGGTCTGGTTCTCGCCGGCAACCACGGTGCCGACGCCGTTCAGGCCCAGCGCCGAGCCCGACTTGTTCTTCGAGTAGCCCACGTTCAGGTACACGTCGGTGCGCTTGGACAGCGAGTAGTCCGCCGACAGCACGAACATCCACGGATCCGCGTCGCTGTTGCGCGTGTCGTTGTAGTACGCCGCGCCGGTCACCAGGAACGCCGGGGTGAAGCGGTACTGCGCGCCGGCCCAGTAGACGTTGCTGCGGGTCGTGGCCGCGGTGGCGCTGGACACGCCGTCGTCGCGTAGCCAGCGGTAGCCCGCGAACACCTTGGCGCCGCCGAAGGCGTAGGCCGCGCCCACTGCCGCGCGCTTGGCGGCGCGGTCCTGCAGCGCCACCGTGCCGCCCTGGAACTGGTCGTACGCCGCGCCGACCGAGAAGCCGCCAGCCGCATACGACAGGCCACCGCCGAAGTTGCGCCCGACCTTGGTCTCGCCCGGGATTTCGTTGTTGTCGCGGCCGAAGCTGTAGAAGCCGGTGGCGGTCAGGCCGCCGAACTTGCCGGTGTACTTGACGGCGTTGTCGGCGCGGCCGTTGAAGGCCGAGTCGACGCTGTTGAGCGAGTAGCGCGGGCCCACGCCCATCGGGTCGAAGGCACCGAACAGGTCGTACAGCGCGTTCTGCTGGCGGCCCAGCGTGACCGCGCCCCAGCCGCCCTGCAGGCCGACGTAGGCCTGGCGGCCGAACAGGCGGTTGCCCTGGCCCGAGGTGCCGGTGTCGACGTCGAAGCCGCTTTCCAGCACGAAGATGCCCTTCAGGCCGCCGCCCAGGTCTTCGGTGCCACGCAGGCCCCAGCGCGAACCGGACAGGTTGCCCGAGTTCAGGCGCACGGCCGTGCCTTCGGCGCCGCCGCTGCCCGGCACGTTGCTGATCACTTCGACGCCGGCGTCGACGATGCCGTAGAGCGTCACGTTGGACGTGGACTGGGCCGACGCCACCCCGGATGCGGCCGACGCGGCCGCTGCTGCCGTCATTGCAAGGAGAGCTTTCTTCACTGTAGTTTCTCTGTGTTCTGTTTGAGGCACGACACCGCACCGGACCCAAGGCCCGATCGTCATGGCGAGTCATGTCAAGGCATGACGATCGGGGCCCAGCCGGGCAACCCGGCAACGGCGCATCGTCCGCACGAGTGGCGGCCCCGGCATTGTGGCGGCGCAATATGAAAGCTTTGTGACCCATGCTTCGCAGCAGGAAGTGGCGCATCGCGCCCGGATGGGGGTTTTCCCTGTAACGGGCGGGAACGTTTTGGTAGGATGCAGGCTTTTCCGACGACGGTAATGCCAGTGTTCCGTGCCGCCCCGCGCCTGTGCCTCGACCGCTTCGCCTCATGAAGCTGGCTGAGATCAAGACCCGGCTTGCCCCGCTGCTTGCCTCGTTCCCGGCTTCACTGCCTGCCCCCCTCCGGCAAGGCCTGTCCCGACTGGCGGCGCGCACCGCGCGCGCCGGCCTGACCCGGCCCGGCACGCTGCGCCCCACCCGGCGCGGCCTGCTGTTCGGCGTGGCCGCGCTTCCGGCGGTGCTGCTGCTCTATGTGCTGGTGCTGATCCCGTTCACGCCGGGCATCAGCGATATCCGCAAGGCCAAGTCCGAGCAGCCGGCCCAGGTGCTGTCCGCCGACGGCAAGGAGCTGGCGGTGTTCAAGTGGGCCAACCGCGACTGGGTGCCGCTCAAGCAGATCTCGCCCAACGTGGTGGCGGCGCTGATCTCCACCGAGGACCACCGCTTCTACCAGCACCACGGCCTGGACTGGCGCCGCATCGCCTCGGCCGCGCTGCATACCTTTTCCGGCGACCGCCAGGGCGGGTCCACCATCACCCAGCAGCTGGCGCGCAACCTCTATCCCGACGAGATCGGCCGCGCCCCCACGCTGACGCGCAAGCTCAAGGAAGCGATCACCGCGCTGAAGATCGAGGCGCTCTACACCAAGGACGAGATCCTCGAGACCTATCTGAACACGGTGCCGTTCCTGTACAACGCCTTCGGCATCGAGATGGCGGCGCGCACCTACTTCGACCGCCCCGCCCGCTCGCTCGACGTGCTGCAGAGCGCCACGCTGATCGGCATGCTCAAGGGCAACAGCTACTACAACCCGGTGCTCAACCCCGAGCGCGCGCTCGACCGTCGCAATACCGTGCTGGGGCAGATGGTCAAGCGCGGCAAGCTCGACGCGGCGCGCTACGAGCAGTTGAAGAAGCGCCCGCTGCGCATCGACTTCGAGCGCCAGACCGAGCCGCCCGGCCCCGCCCCACACTTTGCGCAGCAGCTGCGCAAGTGGCTGATCGGCTGGGCCGACCGCAACGGCTACGACATCTACGCCGACGGCCTGGTGGTCCACACCACCATCGACGCGCGCCTGCAGGCCATGGCCACGCAGGCCGTGGTGCAGCAGGGCAACCGGCTGCAGGCGGTCGCCAACGCCGCCTGGGCGCCGCGCGCGGGCTGGGCCGCCAACAAGCCGCTGGTGCAGGCCTTCGTGCGCGAGACCCCGGAGTACCGCGCCGCCGTCGCCGCCGGCACCGCGCCGGACGAGGCGCTGCGCCACCTGATGGCCGACAGCGCCTTCCTGCGCGCGCTGCACCAGAACAAGACCCGGATCCAGGCCGGCTTCCTGGCCATCGACCCGCGCAACGGCGAGATCCGCGCCTGGGTCGGCAGCCGCGACTACAGCCAGGACGCGTTCGACCACGTGCAGCAGGCGCGCCGCCAGCCGGGCTCGACCTTCAAGCCCTTCGTCTACGGCGCGGCCTTCGACGAGGGCAAGACCCCCGACGACACGCTGGTGGACCAGCCGGTGGAAATCGAGCTGGCCGGCGGCGAGATCTGGCGTCCCAGCGACGAAGGCCGCCCCACCGGCCGCGCCATGACGCTGCGCGATGGCCTGGTCTATTCGCGCAATACCATCACCGCGCAGCTGATGCAGGAAGTGGGCCCCGCGCGCGTGGCACGGCTGGCGCGCAACATGGGCGTGCGCGACAGCCAGCTCGACGTGGTGCCGTCGCTGGCGCTGGGCACCAGCCCGGTCACGCTGAAGGAAATGGTGGCCGCCTACGGCACCATCGCCAATGCCGGCGACTACATCGCGCCGACCATGGTGACGCGCATCGAAGACCGCCAGGGCAATGTGCTGCAGGTGTTCCGCCCGGCGCGCGCCGAGCACGCGCTGTCCGCCGCCGCCACGCAAACCCTGCTCGACGTGATGCGCGACGTGATCGACCGCGGCACCGGCGCGGGCATCCGCTCGCGCTTCGGCATCCGCGCCGACGTCGCCGGCAAGACCGGCACCACCCAGGACAATGCGGACGGCTGGTTCATCCTGATGCATCCGGAACTGGTGGCGGGCGCCTGGGTAGGCTTCAACGACAGTCGCATCACGCTGCGCAGCGACTACTGGGGCCAGGGCGCGCACAGCGCGCTGCCGATGGTTGGCGACTTCTACCAGCGCGCGCTGCGCGGCCGCATCATCGACGGCCGCGCGCGCTTTGCCGAGCACGAGGAAACGCATCTGTTCGCCTCGCTCGGCACGCAGCTGCGCGGCTGGTTCAGCCAGCTGTTCACGCGCGACAAGGCCAGCGAGACCCCGGCACCGCGCCCGGCACCGCGCCGCCCGGCGTTGCCGGCGCAGGAAGCCGAGATCGCGCCGCCGGCAGCCGCGGCCTCGGCCGCGATGGCGGACGCAGACCACGATGAATCCAGCCTGGCGCTGGATCGGGGGGAAACGGTGATGGCGGTGCCGCCCCCGGACGTCGCCGCGGGCAGCGCGCCGGCTGCGCCGCCCCCGGCCCATGAACCGGTCCCGGCACCGACCCTGCCCCCCGCGGCTCCGGCTCCGGCTCCGGCTCCAACGCCAACGCCAGCGCCAACGCCAACGCCAACGCCAACGCCAACGCCAACGCCAGCACCAGCACCAGCACCAGCGGCGATCACGCCGCTCGCACCCACCATCATCACCCCGGCCGGCCAACGGTGATCGCTGAACCAGGTGTTCCGTCTGCCGGAGCGCGGTTCACACCAACCCGATATCCCGCCCCGCCACCCCCGGAAACACCTGCGCCAGCCGCGCCGCATCCAGCCCGTACAACCTGCGGAACACCCCGCCCAGCAGCGCCCGGTACTCGTTGCGCACCGGCCAGTCGCGATCCTGGTTGAGCGTGGCCGCTGCCACCGCGACCTGCTCGCCGGCGATGCGGCCGCCGCGCACGCTTCCGCCCAGCACCCAGTAGACCGTGCCGTGACCGTGGTCGGTGCCGCGCGTGCCGTTCTCGCGGAAGGTGCGGCCGAACTCGGACAGCACCACCACGGTGGTCTTGGTCCATGCGGGCCCCATCTCTGCGGCAAAGGCCGACAAACCGCGGCCCAGGTTGTCGAGCAGCCCGGCCAGCTGGCCCTGCGCGGCACCCTGGTTGACGTGGGTGTCCCAGCCGCCCACGTCGATAAAGCCCAGGTTGAAGCGCTCGCGCATCAGCCCCGCCATGCGCCGGGCCTCGACCTCGAAGCCGCGGGCGCTGAGCGCGCGCCGGCTGGCGGCCTGCATTTCCTGCTGGCGCGACGCCATCGTGGCCGGGCCGGCGCGAGCCATGCCGCCCCCTGGCGCTTCCGCCTGCGCCTGGCGCGCGACGGTCTCGCGCAGCTCGAAGCCCTCGTCGATCAGTGACTCGAAGCGCGTGCCGCGATACATCTGCGCCAGCAGCCGCGCCTGGCGCGCATCGAACGGGGCGCGGCCGCTGCCCTTGAGCGAGACATTGGGCACGTCGCGCGGGCCGGACAGCACCAGCGGCAGTCCGTCGGTGAACGCCACCGGCGCGGCCTGGCCGCCCATGGCCTGGGCCAGCCGGTTGAGGAAGCCGCTGCCGCGCAGCGCCGCGGTGGCCTGGCGGCTTTCGTCATGCCCGGGCAGGCCAGCTTCGATGCCGTCCTGGGTCTCGAAGTGGCTGCGCGACAGGTCGTGCGTGCCGGCGAACGGCACGAAGGCCAGCTGGC
Organism: Cupriavidus phytorum; assembly: GCF_003254285.1. Taxonomy (NCBI): domain Bacteria; kingdom Pseudomonadati; phylum Pseudomonadota; class Betaproteobacteria; order Burkholderiales; family Burkholderiaceae; genus Cupriavidus; species Cupriavidus phytorum. Next base: position 356,864 of record NZ_QKZN01000001.1, on the reverse strand, counting down.
CCTGCTGCCACAACGGCAGCAGCGTCGGCGCCAGCGCCGGGTGCAAGGCCCAGTCGCCGATGCCGCGCGCGGTGCTGTCGGCGCCAAAGGCGGATGCCAGCGGCACCGCGGCATTGGGATCCGCGTCGGCACCCGCCGCCGGCGGGCGGCGGATGGCGATATTGGGACGCGCCGCGTAGTAGAAGTCGCTGCCGGCCGGCACCAGCACGCTGGCCGCGTCATAGCCGCCGCGCAGGAAGACCAGCAGGAAGCGCGCGTCGGCCTGCGCGGGCAGCGCGTAGACGCGCGAGGCGATGACCGGCAGCGCCAGCCCGAGCGCGGCGCCTCCCATCGTCTTGAGCCATTGTCGGCGTTGCATGGTGCTCTCCGTTGCCTTCAGCGCTGCATCCATTCGGGCGAAGCCAGCAGCAGGGTGTTCCATTCCGCCTGCGACTCAGCCTGGTTCAGCGCGGCGCGCGTGGCGGGACCAAGGGTGGCTTCGATCGCGTCGTAGTAGAACTTGTTGCCGATCGTCGGGAAGCGCGCGCCGCGCGGCGTGGTGCCATCGCTCGCGAACAATCCCGCCGGCCCCGAGCCGATCGCGCGCGCGATCTCGAAACGCCGCACCATCTGCCCCGAACTGGCCCACGCACTTTCCGCCGACGGGTAGCCGTCGGGCGCCACATGGCCGTACAGCGGTTCGCCCAGCTGGTTCAGCCAGTTCATCACCGGGCGCAGGTTGGCCACCTGCCGGCCTTCATACGCCAGCCGCAGCGACGACACCACATAGACCATCGGGTCCTTGAACTTGCGCGGCAACGCGCCCGCCTGCCGGTCCAGCTCGGGCGCCAGCAACATGGTGCGCAGCACCGCGGCGATATCTCCATCGGTACGCGTGAAGGTCTGCGCCATGCGCTCGACCACCGCGACAGGCGGGTTGTCGGCGATAAAGTGGGCCGCGAGCCTCGCGCTGACATAGCGCGCCGTGGCCGGCTCGCGCGCCAGCATCGACACCGCGCGCGCCACTTCGTCGAAACCGGACGGCTCGATGCGCTGGCCCAGCAGCAGCTTGGCGCCGAAGTCGTGGCGTGCGGGATTGAACTCGAACAAGCCGTCACTGCGGTACAGGCCCGCACGCGCCGGCGGTAGCTGTGGCGGCGGCGTGCCGCGCAGGTTCACGCCCACGCCGGTCAGCACGCGCGCCAGTTCCTGCACGTCCTGCTGCGTATAGCGCGATCCGCTGGGCCCGCCGGAGACGCCCAGCGTATGCAGTTCCATCAGCTCGCGCGCGTAGTTCTCATTGACGCGGTTGGCGCTGCTCTGGGCATTGTCGAGATAGACCAGCATCGCCGGCGCGGTCACCGTCGCCATCAGCAGGTCGCGAAAACGGCCGAGCGCATGCGGCCGGATCGCGCGCTCTTCGTACTCGGCCAGCAGCAGCCCGACCTGGCCCTTGCCCGCATAGACGTTGAAATGGTTCATCCAGAACCATGTCATCTGCTCGCGCAGCTGCGCCGGCGAATACAGCGCGCGCAGCAGGTGGCGCCGCGCCACATCGGCCACGATCTCGCGGCCCTGCAGGTTGAGCGCCTGGCGCGCCTGCTGCCGGCTGGTGTCGTCGGGCAGTGCATCGATGCGCTGGCGCGCCTCGCGCGCGGCCTGGACCTGCGCGGCGGCGCCGTCGCGCAGGTTGGGCAAGGCCGCGATGGCGGCCGCCAGCTCGGGCGGATCGGCCAGCGGCAGCGCCAGTTGCTGCGCAAGGAAGTCCTTGCGGCCCAGCCGGCGCAGCGCGTCCAGCGACGCCTCGTCGGCGCCGTAGGTGACGGTATTGAGCCAGCGCAGGTCGGCGGCGGCCGTGGCGCCACGGTCGTCGCCGTTGCCCCGCCCCGCCTGCAGCTCGGCACAGCCAGCCAGGCAAGCGGCCAGCGCCAACGCCGCGGCGGCACGCCAGGCGGTCACGCGCCCGCGGCCAAGTGGTCTTGGATGCTGCGCTGGATCCATGTGGTCCACCTCTTTCGATTCGATCCCCATCCACATGTTACGTGGCAAGCCCGGGCCGGTTGACGCGGCGACGCTACACGAGTGTTACCAATGCTTTCAGTGGGCGATTGCCGGAATTGCCAAGACAGCGGCGCCGCGCCTCGCTAGCCTTGCGCTTTGCCCTTCCCGCTACCGCAGCGGAAACGCCTGCCAACATGTCGCGCCCCTTGTCCACTGTCGCCTGGCTGCCCGCCATGGCCTTCGTCCTGATCTGGTCCACCGGCTTTATCGTCGGCAAGGCGATCGTGCCGCTGGCCGACACCAGCCTGTTCCTGCTGGGCCGCTTTGCCGTCGCCGGGCTGATGTTCGTGGCCTGGTCGCTGGCCGCGCGCGCGGCCTGGCCGCCGCTGCGCGAGGCGCCGCGCCACCTGCTGGCCGGCGCGCTGATGCAGGGCCTCTACCTGTGCGCCGGCTATGGCGCCGTTGCCAGCGGCCTGCCGCCGGCGATCATGGCCCTGCTGGGCGCGCTGCAGCCGCTGCTGACCGCTCTGCTTGCCATCCCCCTGCTGAAAGAGCTACCTTCCAGGCGGACCTGGCACGGGCTGGCGCTAGGTGCGCTCGGGGTTGCGCTGGTGGTCGCCCCCGCCCTGCAGGCTGGCCCGCACGGCGCGGCCGGCGCGGTATCGCCCGGGATCGTGCTGCTTGGCGTGCTGGCCATTATCTCCATCACCATGGGAACCCTGTTGCAGAAAACCGCCATCGCCACCTGTGACCTGCGCGCCAGCTCGGCGTGGCAGAACCTGGGCGCCATGCTGGTCGCCGCCGCGATGGTGGCGATCCAGGCAGCCGGCGCGCCGCTGCACTGGCACGGCGGGCCGGCGCTGTGGGCCGGGCTGGCCTGGGCCGCCATCGGCCTGTCCGGCGCCGGTACATGGCTGCTGGTCAGCCTGGTGCGGCGCGGCCAGGCCGCCAACGCCGCGGCGCTGATGTTCCTGGCGCCGCCGCTGGCGGCGCTGCAGGCCTGGCTGCTGTTCGGCGAGCGCCTCGGTGCCGTGCAGATGCTGGGCATGGCGGTGGCAGGGGCCGGCGTCTGGCTGTGCCAGACCCGCGGCAGGATGCGGCATGCCGAAGCCCGCTGAAGCGCGCGCCGCGCCGCTGGTCGAGCACCGGCGCTACCGGCCGCAGCCGGAGGGCCACCAGCACGGCTACCACCAGCTGCTGTTCGGCCTGGCCGGCGCTTCCGAACTGGAGCTCGACGGCCACCTCTACCGCGTCGACGACCGCACCGGCCTGATCGTGCCGGCCGGCAGCCATCATGACTACATGGGCTACCAGGGGAACCTGCAGCTGGTGGCGGACTTTCCCGCGCAATCGGTGGCGCTGCCCGCGCGGCTGATGGCGCGTCCGCGCGCGTTCGCGCTGGACGGCGCCCTTGGCAACCGGGTGCGGGCGCTGGCGGCGGGGCGCACGGCGTTGGCGGCACGCGCGCCGCAGGCAGACTGGCACCTTGCGGCAACCCTGGCCGCGACGCTGGCCGACAGCCTCGGCATGCCCGCCGACCGCGAGGTCTTTCCGCTGATGGCCGTCGATGCCCACCTGCGCGCCAACCTGGCCGCGCCGCTGCGCGTGCCGGAACTGGCCGCGCATTTCGGCTGGAGCGTGCGGCGCTTCCAGACGCTGTTCGCCGAGGCCTTCGGCGATACCCCGCACCGCTACCAGACCCGGCTGCGCCTGGACCGGGCGCTGCAGTGGCTGTCGAACTCCCGGCTGCCGCTGGCCGAGATCGCGCTGATGTCAGGCTATCCGGACCAGACCACGTTCACGCGCAGCTTCACGCGGCGCTTCGGGCTACCGCCGGGAGCATGGCGGGCCGCCGCGCGCGGCTGAGACCGAGCGTGCTGACCGCCTTGCGCGACTGGTTAGCGAGAGACGATATCCTGGCGCATCGGCCCCAGAATCCCCAGCAATTCCTTCTGCTCGCGCGCCGGCACCTTGAACTTGTTGAGCGATTTCACCAGGTCATCGACCAGCGCATCGAAATCGTCATTGCTGATGGCCATGCCGGCATGGGCGGTTTTCATATCGCGGCCCGAATAGGTACAGGGCCCGCCCGTACCCGCGCAGATCTGTTCGACCAGCCGGGTCTTCAGCCGCGGAATATTGGCATTGGCGAACCTGGCATTGATGCGCGTGTCGGTTGCCACATTACCGACAAAATCGTCGACCACCGCGGTAATCGCCGGCATGCCGCCAAGCCGGTCGTATAACGACGAAGTCGTGGCAGGCTTGGCACGATCCGGCGTTGCGCAACCGGCAAGCGCAAACACCGCCGTCAGAAGAAATCCGCACAGAACAGCAGAGATACGCATGGCTGCCTCCTTCCCTTACCGAGTGGTTACCGGTGAGTTTCCGGATCGGAGCCAGCGCCGCCGCGGCGTAAATTGCATTGTCAACTTGCGAGGGTCAGGCCGACAGCGCCGGCTTCGGCTGTTTCAGCATAGCAGGTTGGTTTTGCCTTGCTTTCATGCCGATGACGGCATGGCGTTTTCGATACCAAACGGCTAGAGTCGGAGACGACAAGACACGGATGCGGCCATGCCCAAGCCACAGATCCTTACCTATGTCGACGCCGGCGCGTCGGACTGGACCGCATGCCTGATGCGCACCATCGGCCATCAGCTGCCTGCCGGGGCCTATGAGATCCGTGCGGTGATAGCCAGCGAGATCCGGCACGACGCCACGCTGTTCGACGATGCGGTGATGTTCGTCATGCCGGGCGGCGCCGACCTGCCCTATTGCGCCTTGCTGAACGGCGCGCCGAACGCGCGCATCCGGCAGTTTGTCGAACGGGGCGGCGTCTACTTCGGCATCTGCGCGGGCGCGTACTACGCCTGCGGCGAGCTGGCGTTTCATGCGGGCACCCGCGGCGCCATCTGCGGCCCGCGCGAACTGCGCCTGGTCGATGCGGTGGCGGTCGGCTCGCTGCCCGAACTGACCGGCGGCAAGCTCTATGACGGCACACCGCGCACCACGGCCGCGGCGGAACTGCGGACCACAGACAAGCTGACCGAAGTCCCGCTGTCGGTCTACACGCATTACCACGGCGGCTGCCGCTTCGACTTCGCCGATACCCCCGGGCCCGGGACCGAGGTGCTGGCTGTCTATGCAGGCATCGCCGGCACACCGCCCGCCATCGTCAGCGCGCAGGTTGGCCAGGGCCGCGCGCTGCTGAGCGGGGTCCATCTGGAGATTTCGGAGCGGGAGTGCAAGGATGCGTTGCGCGGACACAGCGACATGTCCGAATACCTCCATGTGTGCGACCGGCTGGCGGAAACGGGCGATGCGCGCCTGGCGATGTTTCGGCAGTTGCTGGCGCAGGGTGGGCTCGAGCTGGGCTGAAGAGGCGGCACCTAGCGCGCCAACTTTCCCTCCGCATCCTCGTTAAAGTGGTAAAGGTGTGTATTGTCCGGCGCCTCGCTGACGCCCTCGCCGCTCGGACGGAATTCGATATGGCGCTGGAATTTTTCGCTGTCGCCCCGGGCATCGCGCTCGGCGGCCTGCAGCGCCTCGGCATAGGGCATCGGGTCCTTCGATTTCTCGATTTCCAGCAGCAAGGTCTGTTCGTTGACCCGCACGCTGTACTTGCCAAGATTGAACAGCAGGTACATCGCCAGCAGGTTGTCATAGTCCTGGTAAGCCCCGGCCTCGCGGCGGAAGTCGAGCGACAGCACCGAGGGAAAGCGGTCGGGCAGATCCTTGAAGGCGATCTTCTCTTCCTCTTGCGGATCGACATAGGTCGAGCCGCGGTATTTCTTGTACAGCACCACATCCATGCCGTAGTGGCGCTGGCCCCATTCCCGGATCAGCTTCATCGCCATCTCGGTCGGGATATTGGCGGTGGCTGCCGCGATCATGCGCTGCCCTGAAAACAGCGTCGCGCCGGTCACTGCCAGATCGCGGTAGCCGGCGCCATACTTGAAGGCGGCGCCGATGGTCTTGGCGCAGTTCAGGCGCAGGTAGTCGTAGCGGATCGGCCCGTGGTGATATTCGGTGTTGCTGCGCTGCTGGTGATAGTCATCGTTGATGCGGCGGAAGTACGCGGCCAGCGCCGCCTTGTCCACCGCCGGCACGCCGTAGACCCGCACCCCGATGACCGAACGCTTGTAGATCTCGCCGAAGTCGAGCCCGAACGATGCGGTCTCGGCGACCGTGGATACGGTCTTGAACAGATATTCCTGCTTGGGGATGGCGACCATCAGGTCGGCGATGTAGCGGCCGCTCGCGTGCGCGGGGTCGCGGTCGGCGTAGAAGTTGGCCGAGTACACCCTCTCTTCGCCCGCCGCATCGTCACGCAGCGCCAGCGCGATATGGCCGGCGGATCCGCCCTTGGAGGTGCCGAAGCTGATCAGCAGTTCCAGGTCATAGGGGTCCTCTCGCAGCCGTGCGGCTATCTGTTCGAGGTTGGCGGGCTCGGGCCCGCCCTTGCTGCCGAATTCGCTGGCCAGGGCCAACTGCGGCAAGAGCAACACCATCGCGACGAACCACAGCACCGACCTCGTTCTCATAATTCCCCCCGATTCTGGACGACCCAGGGCATGACCATGACATGCCGACGATACCATGCTGCACCTCGCCACGGCGCTCGCCCGCCCCGGCGATCCGGTACAATGCCCCACTTTCGAGGACGACCTCGCCCGCAACCGGGTATGAATGTCCGGGACGGCCCGGCTCTTGATCAAGGAGCCATCATGGCTTGGATATATCTCGTCATCGCCGGAGTGCTGGAAGTCCTTTGGGCGTACTCCATGAAGCTGTCCGAGGGCTTTTCGCGCCCCGGCTACTCGGCCATCACCATCGTGGCCATGATTGCCAGCTTCGCCCTGCTTTCCCTGTCCATGAAAAGCCTGCCGCTCGGCACGGCCTATACCATCTGGACCGGCATCGGCGCCGTGGGCGCGTTCCTGGTGGGACTGTTCGTGCTGGGCGAACCGGCCAGCGCAGTCAGAATCCTGGCGGCCGGGCTGATAGTCAGCGGCTTGGTCATGATGAAGATGGCTTCCTGAAGCTTCGGCATGGATTGGCTTGCGCCGGGCTGCTGAATCCCGGGCCACGGCTGCCCTGCCCGCTCGTTTAGAATGCCTCGCACGCGCCGCGATTCGGACGGATCCGGCGCGTTGCCTTGTCATTCACACCGTGCGCAATGAATGCTCCCCTGGAACTCGTCGGAAACCATCCGTCGGTCGCCGCCCTGCGCGACCTGGTCGCGCGCGTGGCGAAAAGCCAGGCGCGTACCGTCCTGCTCTACGGTGAAACCGGCACCGGCAAGAGCCTGGTGGCGCGCCTGCTGCACCAGCAGTCCAGCCGCGCGGACGCGGAGTTCATCGACATCAATTGCGCGGCGATCCCGGGGCAACTGCTGGAGTCCGAGTTGTTCGGCCACGAACGCGGTGCATTCACCGGCGCGGTAGGCAAGAAGGAAGGGTTGATCGAAGCCGGCAATGGCGGCACGGTGTTCCTGGATGAGGTGCGGGAGCTCGACCTGGTGATGCAGTCCAAGCTGCTGACGCTGCTGGATACCCGGCGCTTCCGTCGCGTCGGTGCGATCAGGCCGATCAGTGTCGACGTGCGCTTTATCGCCGCCACCAACAAGATCCTGCTCAGCGAAGTCAATGCCGGCAAGTTCCGCGAGGACCTGTACTACCGGCTGCAGGTCATCTCGATCAATATCCCGCCCTTGCGCGAACGCGGCGACGACATCCTGCTGCTCGCGCACAACGCGCTGCAGCGCTACAACCGCCAGTACGGCAGCCGCATGGAGCGGCTCGACCCGGAAGTCGAGCGCATCTTCCGCGCATACCGCTGGCCCGGCAATGTGCGCGAGCTGGAGAACCTGCTGGAGCGCATCTGCCTGCTCGAGCCGGGCCACTGCGTGTTGCCGGCCCACCTGCCGGCGCGCATCCTGCGCGAGATGAACCTCGGCGCGACGGCTCCGGCGGACCTGATGCCCATGCCTGCTGCGCCGGCCGGCCCGCTGGATTACCACGCCGCCACGGCACGGTTCCAGGCGGGGTTGATCGAACAGGCCCTGGCGGCCTGTGGCGGCAATCTCGCCGAGGCCGCACGCCGGCTTGGACTGAGCCGCCATGCGCTGCGGCACCAGATGGGCAAGCTCGGATTACCCGCCGGCTGACACGGCGCGCACTCCGCGCAATAGCGTGAAATTCACGCCACCCAGGCGCGTGAAAATCGCGCGCCATCCCCTCTCCTCACCACAAGCCTTTGATCTTCAAAGGAAATTCCAGCATCGTCCGGCTGGCACAGCTTCTGCGTATTGGGTGTCGCGTGACTCGCTCCAACGAAGCGACACCTAACCGGAGAATGTTGAATGCAGTCGCTGAAGATCATTTGCCCCAATGGCCATCTCGGCTTTGCCCCGCTGCGCACGGGCAGTTTCGAGATCGGCGTGGCCGCTGGACCGCACTACATCGCGGCCGATTCGGGCAGCGATGATGTCGGGCCGGTGCCGCTAGGCTCCGATACCTCCACCAGCCCCGAAGCGTGGCAGCGCCACGACCTCGAGCAGATGCTGCTGGCCGCGCGGCGGCTGGGCGTGCCGATGATCATCGGTTCGGCCGGCGATACCGGCACCAACAGCCGCGTCGACCGCTATGTCGAGATCCTGCGCGAGCTCGCGCTACGGCACCGCCTGCCGCGTTTCCGCATCGGGTATTTCTATTCCGAAGTGCCGAAGTCGCTGGTGCGGGAGCAAATGGGCGCTGGCGAAGCCATCCGCGGCCTCGATGGCTTTGCCGACCTGACCTTGTCCGAACTGGACGCCACCGACCGCATCGTCGCCATGGCCGGCGTGCATCCGTACCTGGAACTGCTGCGCCAGGGCGTCGACGTGATCATCGGCGGCCGCAGCTCCGATGCCGCGGTGTTCGCCGCGCCGGCGCTGCATCACGGCTTTGCCGCCGACCATGCCTACTACCTGGGCAAGGTGCTGGAGTGCGCCTCGTTCTGCGCGGAGCCGTACGGCGGCAAGGAAACCGTGCTGGGCGAAATCACCCGCGACGACGTCCGCGTCACGGCCATGCATCCCGAGCAGCGCTGCACCATTGCCTCGGTGGCCGGGCATGCGATGTACGAGCGCTCCAATCCGTTCGAGGAATTCGTCGCCGGCGGCCGGCTCGACATGAGCCAGTGCCGCTACGAACAGCTCGATCCGCGCACCACCCGCATCACCGGCGCCCGCTTCGAACCCGCGCCGCAGGTGCGCGTCAAGCTGGAAGGCTCGGGCAAGGTCGGCGAGCGCTACGTGGGCCTGTGCGGCATCCGCGACCCCTACACCATCGCCAACGTCGACCGCGTCATTGCCTGGGCGCGCGAACAGGTGCGCGCGCGCTTCGGCGACACCGGCTATTCGCTGCACTACAACGTTTATGGACGCGACGGGGTGATGGGCGAACTGGAACCGCTGCGCGACCGCCCCGGCCACGAGCTCTGCGTCATGGTGCAGGGCGTCGCGCCCACGCGCGAGATGGCGGAGGAAGTCGCGATGATCGGCCTGCGCCAGATGTTCTACGCGCGGCTGCCGGATGTGAAGGGCACCGCCGGCTCCGTATCGTTCCCGCTGGACGAAGTGCTGCATGCCAGCCCCGCCTATCGCTGGACGCTGAACCATACGATGGCAGTGCGCGATCCCCTCGCGCTGTTTCCCACCCATGTCGTCGAAGCCGGCGTTTGACGCGCCCCGTTGCCAAGGAAGCCACCATGACCATTGCCAGCCACCCATCGCCCTCCCCGGCCGCCGCCCCCACTACCGCATCGACGCTGCCGCTGCACGCGCTCGCCAAGACCATCCGCAGCAAGAACGCCGGGGTCAACAAGATCACCTTCGACATCATTTTCCGCGAGCAAGCCGAGTACGAACGGGTCAAGCGCTCCCGCGTGCTGACCCGCGAAAGCATGGCCGCGCTGTTCGGCGTCCCGGTCTCGCGCATTTCGGATTTCGTCGAATACGAGCCGGCCTTCGCCATCAAGTTCACCATGTACCGCGCGCAGCCCAGCGGCAGCGCGGGCGATGGCGACATTTTCGGCGCGCAGCAGTATGCGCCGCTGCTGACGCTGGAGATCCCGGCCTGATCCCTTCTGCGCGGCCTGCCGCGGTCCGGGTGGTCCGGGCCGCGCGCCGGCCGCTTCCGCAGCGTTGCCGCGCTGCCTTGCTGCAACACGATTTCGGAACGACGTATGGACAAGACCTGTTTCAAGCGCATCTGGCACCGGCTGGCGTGCCGCCTGCCCACGGCCGCAGCCGTGGCCGCGGCGGCGATGGCCGCCTCCCCGCTGTCCGCCACCGCTGCGCCGCCCGATCATGCAGCCACGGTCCCGCCGCTGATGCGGATCGTGGTGCCGTTCTCGGCTGGCGCCAGCAACGACGTGATCGCGCGCGCCATCGCGCCGGCGCTGGCGAAGCGCCTCGGCAACACCGTGATCGTGGAGAACCGCCCCGGTGTGGCGGGCGTGCTGGGCGCGGACTACGTGGCCAAGGGGCCGCGCGACGGCTCCATGCTGCTGCTGACGTCGTCGACCTTCCTGACCGCTGCGGCCACGCAGGCGCGCTCGCCGTATGACCCGCTGACTGCGTTCGCGCCGGTGGCGCTGGTGGCCGACGGTCCACTGCTGCTGGCGGTATCGTCCACCAGTGCGGCATCGCGGTCGATCCGCACGCCGGCCGATCTTGTCGCCGCGGCGCGCGCCAGGCCTGGGGCCATCAGCTATGGCTCGGCCGGGGTGGGCTCGCTCGGCCAGCTCGCGACCGAACTGCTGTGCGACACCTCCAAGGTCCAGATGATGCATGTGCCGTACAAGGGCGCGGCCAACGCGCTGATCGACCTGGCCGCCGGGCAGATCGACGTGATGATGTCGAACTACAGCTCGATCGCCACGCAGATCAAGTCCGGCAAGGTCAGGCCGCTGGCCGTGACCTCCGCGGCGCCGAACCCCGCGTTTCCGGACTTGCCTCCATTGGCCGCATCGGTGCCGGGCTATGGCATCGAGATCTGGGTCGGCGTGCTGGCGCCGGCGGGCGCGCCGGCAGCGCTGGTGCAGCGGCTCAATCGCGAGATCGCCGAGATCGCCGCGTCGCCGGAGGTGCGCGCGATCCTGGAGCCGGACGGCTCGCGCCCGCTGGCCGCGACGCCCGCGGAGTTCGGCGCGCGCATGAAGCAGGACCTGGCGCAGTGGAAGCGCATCGCCGTGGAACGCAAGATCGTCGCGGAATAGGCTCTGCCGCCACGCCCTGCACCGCCTGGCTGACGGGGGTAGAATCTGCGCCTCACACCGTCGAAGGCCGCCCGGTCCGCATGCCGGCTGGATCGCGGGCCTTCTGCCGTTTCGGAGGACCCCGTGCTGCGCGCGTTCGAACGTCTGCTTGATCCCTTCCCGCCCGACGAGGCACCGCCGCCGCCCAAGGGGCTGGCGGCCTTCCTGTGGGCCTGCACCCGCGGCACCCGCCGCTACTTCGTCGCGCTGGCGCTGCTGAGCGCCGGCGTGTCGATCTACGAAGCCTGGCTGTTCTCCTTCCTCGGGCAAGTGGTGGATCTGCTGTCGGCGTGGCAGGGTAACCGGGAAGCCTCGGCACAGGAGCAGCGCGTGCTGTGGGGGATCGGCATCGTGCTGGTGACCAGCATCGGCCTGGTGGCGCTGCGCACCATGGTGCAGCACCAGGTGCTGGCAATCAACCTGCCGCTGCGGCTGCGCTGGGATTTCCACCGGCTGATGCTCAGGCAGAGTCTGTCCTTTTTCTCCGATGAATTCGCCGGACGGGTCACCACCAAGGTCATGCAGACCGCGCTGGCGGTGCGCGAGGTGCTGTTCACCTTTATCGAGATCGTGCTCGCCATCGGCGTGTACTTCATCACCATCATCGCGCTGGCGGGCGGCTTCGATTTCCGGCTGATGCTGCCCTTCATCGGCTGGATCGTGCTGTTCGGGCTGGCCATGCTGTACTTCGTGCCGCGGCTGGGCAAGGTCGGGCAAGAGCAGGCCCATGCCCGCTCGTCGATGACCGGACGCGTCACCGACGCCTACACCAACATCACCACCGTCAAGCTGTTCTCGCACACCCGGCGCGAGGCGCACTTCGCGCGCGCGGCGATGGAGGATTTCAAGGAAACCGGGTTCCGGCAGATGCGCCTCGTCAGCCAGTTCGAGATCGTCAACCAGGCTTTGGTGGTGGCGCTGATCCTGGCGGCGGGCGGCTATGCGCTGTGGTTGTGGCATCGGGCCGAGATCGGCACCGGCGCGGTGGCCGCGGTCACCGCCATGGCGCTGCGCATCAACGGCATGTCGCACTGGATCATGTGGCAGATGGCCTCGCTGTTCGAGAACATCGGCACGGTGCAGGACGGCATTGCCACGCTGACGCATGTGGCCAAGGTACAGGATGTGCCCGGCGCGCCGGCGCTGCAGATCCGGCGCGGCGAAGTGGAATTCGACCAGGTCCGCTTCAACTACAACGGCGAACGCCAGGTACTCGACGGCCTCAGCCTGACCGTGCGTCCCGGGGAGAAGATCGGGCTGGTCGGCCGCTCCGGCGCGGGCAAATCCACGCTGATCAACCTGCTGCTGCGCTTCTACGACGTGGACAGCGGCCGCATCCGCATCGACGGGCAGGACATCGCCAGGGTGACGCAGGACAGCCTGCGCAGCGCCATCGGCATGGTCACGCAGGACACCTCGCTGCTGCATCGCTCGATCCGCGACAACATCGCCTACGGCCGCCCCAACGCGACCGATGCGGAGATCCGCCACGCCGCCGTGCACGCCCAGGCCGATGACTTTATTCGCCAGCTGAGCGACCAGCATGGCCACACCGGCTACGACACGCTGGTCGGCGAACGCGGCGTCAAGCTCTCGGGCGGCCAGCGCCAGCGCATCGCGATTGCGCGCGTGATGCTCAAGAACGCGCCCATCCTGCTGCTGGACGAAGCCACCAGCGCGCTCGACTCCGAAGTGGAGGCCGCGATCCAGGAAAGCCTCGACGAAATGATGGAGGGCAAGACCGTGATCGCGATCGCCCACCGCCTCTCGACCATCGCCGCGATGGACCGCCTGATCGTGATGGACCAGGGCCGCATCATCGAACAGGGCACGCACGCCGAACTGCTGGCGAAGAACGGCACCTATGCGCGGCTGTGGCGGCACCAGAGCGGCGGCTTTTTGGGGGAAGAGCAGGATGAGGTGTCGGAGTCGGTGCAGTAGCGCGGCGGGCGATCGTCAGGCACGGACAAGCCCCCATCTGGCCAACTCAAAAGAGCTGGCGCCGGCCATCATAGTCGAGAACGATCCGGTTCATCGCGCCCAGCAGCGCCTGTTCCCCGCCGCTAAGCGACTGCTCGATAGCGCGCATATAGCCCAGCAACTGCGCCTGGGCGGCATTGGCCACATCGGTGGTGATCCCCTCGTCGTCATGCAGGATCACATACGACCGCGCAAAACCGTAGACCAGAAAGTAGGCGGCGGCGTGGTCCGGATCGGCGGACATCAGGGCCAGCGATTGCTCCTTGACCTTGAGGAATGCGTCCGTCCCCGGAACGCTGCTGGCAAACTGCTCTGTAACCGTCTTGAAGTCCATGGATAGTCTCTCAGGGGAAAAAAAACGAACCGCTCAGACCTGCTGCAGCATGCGCCGCAACAGTCCGGCACCATCGGGGCCCTTGTAGGCGCGTTGCCAGAGTGCCTCGACCATGTTTGTGTAAAGCGATACCGCTTCCGGCGCGGCCGTGACCGAGGCGATGCCCGCCGAAATGTTGGGAAATTCGCCGAAGCGGAACGGACTGATGGCCACATACGAGCCGCTTGGCCGCTCGAAGATCTGGAACGTTGCGTGGGGCATGCTCTCGTTGACGATGCCGATCTGCATCCCCGCATGCTGCTGTTCCAGCAACACCGCGATGCGCTCCACTTCCGCGCGCGCCGCCAGCGATCGCTCCATCCGGGTCGCGGGAGGCAGGTCCATCCGGCCGATCAGCCCGAAATGGACGAATCTTTCAAGCTCGCGCAATCCGATCAAGCTGAGGATTGGCGCCGGGTGCGATGCATACGATTCCTTGCGCTCGCGCAGCAAGGCCATGACGGCCTGGATGCGGCCGTCGTCGTTGTCGCCGCTCTCTCTGAGCATCTGCTCAAGAAAGCGGTCATAGTCCGGCGAGGTCAGCAGGAACGAAATCGGCTCGAAATGCGCAAGGATCCGGGTCGCGCCCTGCTCGAGCTGGCGCATGCGTTCGATGTAGGCGATGGCTGACGGGTAGTATTCCGTGCCCGCGCCGAGGAGCGATTCCAGCGAGGTGTCGAGGATGCCGGCCAGGCGCTCGAGCGTCTCGATCTTGACGATCTCGCCCTTCTCCATGCGATAGACCGCTGCGCGGGAAATGCCCAGCACCTCGGCAATCTGCTCGGCCCGCAACTGCGCACCCAGGCGGTAGGCACGCAGCCGCGCGCCCAGCGCCTCGAAGTCGATCCCGCCGGTTCCGCTGGCGCGACGTTCCATATCTGTCTCAATAATTAGATTGATGTCACTATAGCATGGTGCCGGCGCGGCGCACATCCGTCGCTGCAATGCATAGGGAAAAACCCGGAAACATCCCGAAAGCGCTTGCCATGCTGCGCAATGCCGCATAGTCTAAAAAAATAGATTTTCACTAGCACTACAGAGCTTCCTTGTATCAATCGCCACCAGGAAAGCGCTGCAGTGCTTTTTGAGGCGTATTCAGTCTAAAAATGGAGACAACATGACAAGCCAGCCCCTGACCCAACCTGTAGCCGCGACGGAGGCGCCAACTTCGCCGTACGCGTGGAAGGCCCTGGCCGGCTCCGCCATCGGCTATGCCATGGATGGGTTCGACCTTTTGATCCTGGGCTTTATGCTGCCGGCGATCAGTGCCTCGCTGCTGCTGACCACCGGCCAGTCCGGTGCGCTGGTCACGTGGACGCTGGTCGGGGCCGTGGCCGGCGGCATCATCTTTGGCGCGTTGAGCGACCGCTATGGCCGCGTCAGGGTGCTGACCTGGACCATCGTCTTGTTCGCGGTATTCACCGGCATGTGTTCCCTGGCCCAGGGCTTCTGGGACCTGCTGGTCTACCGGACCATTGCCGGCATCGGGCTCGGCGGCGAGTTCGGCATAGGCATGGCGCTGGCCGCCGAGGCGTGGCCGGCCAGCAAGCGCGCACGCGTGTCGTCCTATGTCGCGCTGGGCTGGCAATCGGGTGTGCTGATGGCCGCGCTGCTGACGCCGTTGCTGCTGCCGCTGGTGGGTTGGCGCGGCATGTTCGTGATCGGCGTGCTGCCGGCCTTGGTGGCATGGTTCATCCGCAACCGGCTGCATGAGCCCGAAGTGTTTGTGCGCAGCGCACGCACGGAGAAGAAGCCCAATGCATTCAGGCTGCTGGTCGCGGATGGCAAGACCACCCGCACCAGCCTGGGCATCGTGATCCTGTGCTCGGTCCAGAACTTCGGCTACTACGGCATCATGATCTGGTTGCCCACCTACCTGTCCAAGGCGCTGGGCTTCTCGCTGACCAAATCGGCCTTGTGGACCTCGGTGACCATCGTCGGCATGATGATCGGCGTCTACGTCTTTGGCCACCTGGCCGACCGCATCGGCCGCAAGCCGACCTTCCTGATCTTCCAGGCGGGCGCGGTGGCAATGGTGCTGGCCTATGCCAGGCTGTCCGATCCCATGACCATGCTGTGGGCCGGCGCCGTCATGGGCATGTTCGTCAACGGCATGATCGGCGGCTATGGCGCGCTGATTTCCGAGGCGTACCCGACCGCGGCACGGGCCACCGCGCAGAACGTGCTGTTCAACATCGGGCGCGCCGTCGGCGGGCTGGGGCCGATCGTAGTCGGCGCCATCGCCGCGGCGTATTCGTTCCAGCTGGCGATCGCACTGCTTGCAAGCATCTACGTAATCGACATGATCGCCACCCTGTTCCTGATCCCCGAACTGAAGGGCGTGGAACTGGAATAACGCCGGAACTACTCACCAGCCATTCCTCCGCTGCGCCGCCCGGCGCAGCGCCATCCTCAGGAGTCACCAACATGTGTGCCACCGTGTGTAGCGCGGATTCCGCGGCTACCGTAGCCTCCTATCGCTGTCGAATCGTTGAACACTACCGGGTCAACCAGCGCTACAAGTACATCCGGCTCGAATCGGAGGCCCCGATCGCGGCGATGACCCGGCCGGGCCAGTTCTACCAGCTTAGCTGTCCCGCCACCGCCGAAGCCCAGCCCTTCCTGCTGCGGCCGATGAGCGTCTATGGCGCCGGCCCGGAAAGCGGGCGCATCGAGTTCCTCTACAACGTCACCGGCGTTGGCACGCGCGCGTTGGCCACGCTTCCGGTCGACGGCCACCTGGACATCGTCGGTCCGCTTGGCAACACGTTTACGTTCGAGCCCTCGTTCCGGCGCATTGTGGTGGTCGCGCGCGGCGTCGGGCTGGCGACGATGGCGCCGCTGATCCGCCAGGCTGCCGAGGCCGGCACGGCCATCACCGCGATCATGTCGGCACGCAGCCCGGCCGACCTGATGGAGAAAGAGTTTTTGCGCGGCGCCAGCGCCGAGGTGCACGCCGTGTTCGATGCCGACGGCACTTCCTCGGTCGAGGCGGTCGAGGCCCTGTCTCGCCGCCTGATCGACACGCAACGACCCGACGCTGTCTACACCTGCGGCTCGCACCGGCTGCTGATGCTGCTCCAGCGCGTACTGGAGGACCACCCTGCCATCCGGGGCGAGGTCGCGATGGAGCAGCGCATGGCCTGCGGCATGGGCGTGTGCCTGTCGTGCGTGCGGCTGTTCGATTGCGATGGCGACAAGCAGTTCCTGCGCGTCTGCCGCGAAGGTCCCGTTTTCAAGATTCGTGAAGTGGTTGGGGAGGTGGAATTTGACTGATCTGACTGTCCGGGTTGGCGACCTGACGTTGCGCAACCCCGTGATGCCCGCATCCGGCTGCTTCGCCATCGAGTACCGCGAGGCGATGGATCTCAACCGCCTGGGCGCACTGGTCATCAAGAGCGTCTCGCCCAAGTCTCGCGCGGGCAACCCCACCCCGCGCGTGGCGGAAACCTTCAGCGGAATGCTGAATTCGATCGGCATTCCCAGCAAGGGGCTCGACTACTACCGCAAGGAAGTGCTGCCCGCCTATACGCAATACGACACGCCCGTGGTCGTATCGATTTCCGCCGATACGGCCGAAGAGTTCGGCGCCGCCTGCGAAGAGATGTCGTTGCCGGAAGTCGCCGTGATCGAGGCCAATATCTCGTGCCCCAACCTGGAAGCCGACGGCATGGCCTTTGCCATGTTGCCCGAGACCACCTACAGGGCTGTCTCAGCGATCCGGCGTCGCACCCGGCACCCGTTCTGGGTCAAGCTGACGCCCAACGCGGGCAATATCGCCGCGGTCGCGCGCGCGGCCGAGGAAGCCGGTGCCGATGCGATCGTGATGGGCAACACCGTGCTCGGCATGGCCATCGATATCCGCACGCGCAAGCCCAAGCTTGGCAATGTCATGGGCGGCCTGTCCGGTCCGGCGATCAAGCCGGTTGCCCTGCGGCTGGTGCACCAGTGCTATCGCGCCGTGCGCATCCCCATCATCGGCTGCGGCGGCATCCAGAGCGCCGAGGACGCGATCGAGTTCATGCTGGCGGGGGCGTCGGCGATCCAGGTCGGCACCGCCTCGTTCCGGGATCCCGGCATCATGCCGAAGATCATCGCCGGGCTCGACGCGTACTGCGAGCAAGCCGGCATCGCCTCGATCCGCGACCTGACCGGGCAGGTGATCCTCGACCGCCAGCTCAGCGACCGCTGGCTGCGCTTCGCGCAGCAGTCGGGTTGAGCAACGGGACATGCCCATGGATATCCTTGAACTCAAGCCACTGGCGGAACAATTGTTCGCCGACATCGGCGCGCTGACGTTCGACGGCGTCGGCATTACCCGCGACAGCTATGGTGCCGGCGAATCGGCCGCGGCCGACTACCTGCGTCGCTTTGCCGGGCAGCACGGGCTGGACGTACAGAGCGATCGCGCGGCGAACCTCTTGTTCGCCCTGCCCGATGAAGATTCGCACGCGCCGGCCGCGTGGGTCGGCTCGCATGTCGATTCTGTCCCACAAGGCGGCAACTTCGACGGCCTCGCGGGAATCGTCGCTGGCCTGCTGTGCCTGATCGCACGCAAGGCGCAGGGCGGGTGCGGCGCCGCGCCGCTGCGCGTGATCGCCTTCCGGGGCGAGGAAAGCGCCTGGTTCGGCAAGGCCTACCTGGGATCTGGCGCCGCGCTGGGCAAGCTTGGCCCGGACGACCTGGCGCTGAAGCACCGCAGTTCGGGCAAGACACTTGCCGATTGCATGGCCGCGGTCGGCGCCGACGTCGAGGCCATTGCGGCACAACAACCCTTGTTCGACCGCGCGGCAGCCTCGGCATACCTGGAATTGCATATTGAACAGGGCCCGGTGATGGTGGCCCGCAAGCTGCCGCTGGCGGTGGTGCCCGGTATTCGCGGGAACATCCGGCACAACCGCATTACCTGCCTCGGCGAACCTGGCCATTCCGGTGCGGTGCCGCGCTGGCTGCGCAAGGATGCGATGTTCGCCGTGGCCGAGCTGATCACGCGGCTCGACGAACACTGGAAGGTTCTGCTCGAGCGCGGCATGGACCTGGTGGTGACCACGGGTGTGGTGTCCACCGACCCCGCGGAGCATTCCATTTCACGGATTCCCGGCAAGGTTGAATTCAGCTTCGAGGTTCGCAGCAAAAGCGTGGACACGCTGGAAGGCTTCTACCAGTTGCTGCGCACGGAGTGCAAGGCCATCAGCCGCGACCGCGGCGTGCATTTCGAATTCGACCGCCGTATCGAATCGGCACCGGCGACGATGGACCCGGCGCTGGCCGGCCTGCTGCACGACGCGTGCGCCGGCGCCGGACTCCCGATCGAAATGGTGCCGAGCGGCGCCGGACACGACGCCGCGCTGTTTGCCAATGCCGGCATCCCCACCGCCATGCTCTTTGTCCGCAACGAGCACGGCTCGCACAATCCGGACGAAGCGATGGACCTGGACGATTTCATGCTCGGCACTCAAGTCATGTATCGGGCACTCGAAGGCATCCGCGCCGGGAGGCAGCCATGACCGTGCAGGCCCTGACCATCCGCCGCCCGGACGACTGGCACCTGCACCTGCGCGACGGCGACCTTCTGCGCGCGGTGCTGCCGGCGTCCGCCAGCCAGTTCGGCCGCGCCGTGGTGATGCCCAACCTGAAACCGCCGGTCACCACCGCGCAAGCCGCCATCGCCTATCGTGAACGTATCGTTGGCGCATTGCCGCCGGGGTCCGCCTTCACGCCGTTGATGACCTGCTACCTGTGCGACACCACCGCCGCGGCGGAGATCCGCGCCGGTTTCGACGCCGGTGCCTTTGCCGCCGCAAAGCTGTATCCCGCCGGCGCGACCACCCATTCCGAGTACGGCGTGACCTCGATCGACCGCATAGCGGACGTGCTGGCGGTCATGCAGGACATCGGCATGCCGCTGCTGATCCACGGCGAAAGCACCGATCCTGCGGTCGATGTCTTCGATCGCGAAGCCGCGTTCCTGCAGGCCACGTTGCGGCCACTGCTGGCGCGCTATCCGCGCCTGAAGGTGGTGCTGGAACATATCACCACCGCCGAAGCGGCCGATTTCGTCCTTTGCGACATCAGCGGCAGGCTGGCGGCCACCATCACGCCGCAGCACCTGATGTTCAACCGCAATGCCATGTTCGCGGGCGGCATCCGGCCGCACTACTACTGCCTGCCGGTCTTGAAGCGCGAGCGGCACCGGCTGGCGCTGCGCCGCGCCGCGACCTCGGGCTCGCCGGCATTCTTTCTCGGCACTGACTCGGCGCCGCACGATACCGACGCCAAGGAATCCGCATGCGGTTGCGCGGGGATCTTCAGCGCGCCGGTCGCCTTGCAGGCCTACCTGACCGTATTCGAGGAAGAGCATGCCCTGGGTCGCTTCGAGGCCTTCGCCAGCGACAACGGCGCGCGCTTCTACGGCATGCCGCCGAACCAGGACACGATCACGTTCCACCGCAGCCCCATGAACGTGCCGCAGCACGTCGAATTACCGGACGGCCGGCGCATCCGCCAGTTCCTCGCCGGCGAGACGCTGCCATGGATGCTGGCCTAGCCCACGCCAACCCCAATCGGATCGCATCACCATGACCAATACCTATCGCACCGAAGCCGACCTGCTTGGCGAACGCCAGGTGCCGGCCGACGCCTACTACGGCGTCCACACGCTGCGGGCCTGGGAGAACTTCCAGATCAGCGGCACGCCCATCTCCTCGTGGCCCGAGCTGATCATTGCACTGGCATCGGTCAAGCAGGCCGCGGCCGAGGCCAACGCCGAGCTTGGCCTGCTGCCTGCGAACCTGCGCGACGCCATCCTGGCCGCCTGCCATGACGTGCGCGAGGGCATGCTGCACGACCAGTTCATTGTCGACACAATCCAGGGCGGAGCCGGCACGTCGACGAACATGAATGCCAATGAGGTCATCTGCAATCGGGCGCTCGAGCACATGGGTCACGGCAAGGGCGAATACCGGTTCCTGCACCCCAACGAGCACGTCAACATGGCGCAAAGCACCAATGACGTCTATCCGACCGCACTGCGCATTGCCACGTACTTTGCCATCGAGCACCTGCTCGAAGCGATGGAAGTCCTGCGCGCCGCCTTCGAACGCAAATCGACCGAGTTTTCCGGCCTGCTCAAGCTCGGCCGCACCCAGTTGCAGGATGCGGTGCCGATGACGCTGGGGCAGGAGTTCTCGACCTACGCGGTCATGCTCGAAGAAGACATCGCGCGCCTGCGCGAAACCGCCTTGCTGATCCGCGAGATCAACCTGGGCGCCACCGCGATCGGCACCGGCATCACCGCGCACCCTGACTATGCGCCGAAGGCCTTGTCCGCGCTGCGCCGCATCACCGGCATCGACCTGTGCCTCGCGCCCAACCTGGTGGAAGCCACGCAGGATTGCGGCGCCTTCGTGCAGATCTCCGGCGTGCTAAAGCGTATCGCCGTCAAGCTGTCCAAGACCTGCAACGACCTGCGGCTGCTGTCGAGCGGGCCGCGCGCCGGCTTTGGCGAGATCAACCTCCCGCCGATGCAGGCGGGCTCGTCGATCATGCCGGGCAAGGTCAACCCCGTCATTCCCGAGGTGGTCAACCAGATCGCCTTCGAAGTGTTCGGCAACGACACCACCATCACCTTTGCCGCCGAGGCCGGCCAGTTGCAGCTCAACGCCTTCGAACCGGTGATTGCCGCCAGCCTGCTCCGCAGTTTCCGCCACCTGAACAACGGCTGCCTGACGCTGGCGCACAAGTGCGTCGACGGCATTACCGCCAACCCCGAACGCCTGCGCGAGACCATCGAGCGCTCGATCGCGCTGGTCACGGCGCTCAATCCCGTGATCGGCTACAAGAACGCGACCTCGGTCGCCGCCGAGGCCCATGCCAGGGGCACCACCATCCGCGAAGTGGTACTGGCACGCGGCCTGATGACCGCCGAGGCGCTCGACGAGGCATTGCGCCCTGAAACCCTGATCCGCCCGCGTGCCGACAAGCTCGGCGGCAAGCCATGAACGGCAGGCACGGCAGGTACGGCGGCGGCGCCGCGTAGCCCTTAACAACAGATCCCTTTCCGGCCGCTCGCCCGTCATCACGGGCGGTGGCCCCCTTTTGCCCGAATTTTCCTCAAACCCACCATGGACGACGCCTTCAAGCAAAGCGCCCTCGCCTACCACTGCACCCCAACACCCGGCAAGATCTCGGTCACGCCGACCAAGCCCCTCGACAACCAGCACGACTTGGCGCTTGCCTATTCGCCTGGCGTGGCCGCCGCCTGCGAGGCCATCCACACCGAGCCTCTCAACGCCCGGCACTACACCGCCCGCAGCAACCTCGTCGGCGTGGTCACCAACGGCACGGCGGTGCTGGGACTGGGCAACCTCGGGCCGCTCGCGGCCAAGCCCGTCATGGAAGGCAAGGCCTGCCTGTTCAAGCTGTTCGCGGATATCGATGTCTTCGACCTGGAGCTGGCGGAGACGGACCCCGGCGAGCTGGTCGATACCATCGCGATGCTTGAGCCGACCTTCGGCGGCATCAACCTCGAAGACATCAAGGCCCCGGAGTGCTTTCACGTCGAACAGGCCCTGCGCCAGCGGATGCAGATCCCGGTTTTCCACGACGACCAGCATGGCACCGCGATCATTGCCGCCGCGGCGATCCTGAACGGCCTCAAGGTAGCCGGCAAGTCCATCGACCGCGTCAGGCTGGTGTGCTCCGGGGCCGGCGCCGCCGCGCTGGCGTGCCTGGACCTGCTGGTCAGCCTTGGACTGCCGCGCGGCCACATCGCCGTGCTGGACTCGCGCGGCATCATCCTGACGGACCGGCATGCGCTCGATCCCAGCAAGCGCCGCTTCGCGCAGGACCCCGCCATCTACGCGGCGCGAACCCTCGGCGAGGCACTGGAAGACGCCGACGTGTTCCTGGGTTGCTCCAGTGCGGGGGTGCTCAAGCCTGCCATGCTGCGCGGCATGCGCGAACGGCCGCTGATCCTGGCGCTGGCCAACCCCGAACCGGAAATCCGCCCGGAAGCGGCGCGCCAGGCGCGGCCGGACTGCCTGGTCGCGACCGGCCGCTCCGACTATCCCAACCAGGTCAACAACGTGCTGTGCTTCCCGTTCATATTCCGGGGCGCGCTCGACGTGGGTGCGACCACGATCACCGAATCGATGAAGCTGGCTTGCGTACACGCGCTGGCCGCACTGGCCGAAGAGGCGCCCGGGCCTGAAGTTGCCGCCGCCTACCCCGGCAAGTCATTGGCATTCGGCCCCGACTACCTGATTCCTACGCCATTCGATCCGCGCCTGATCACCCGCCTGGCACCGGCAGTGGCCCAGGCGGCCGCCGATGCCGGCGTGGCGCGACGTCCGATCGAAGACATGTCGGCCTATCGCGCGCAGCTCGCGGCGCGCCGCCGGCAAGTTTTTCCACACCACACCAACTGAAACAAACGGAGGAGACCATGCATCTGAAACACCGGGCCGTGGCAGCGGCCGCCATGGCCGCGAGCCTTGCACAGCCGGCCCTGGCGCAATCCAGCGTCACCTTATACGGCCAGGTCGACGCCTTCGTCGGCAGCACCCGCGCCCCTGGCGGTGAGCGCACGGCCATCGTCGGCGCCGGCGGCATGCAGACTTCCTACTGGGGTATGCGCGGCACCGAAGACCTCGGTGACGGGCTCAAGGCGATAATCGACCTGAACGGGTTCTACCGCGTCGACACCGGGCGCTTCGGCCGCTCCGATACTGACGGCTTCCTGACCCGCAGCGCTTATGTCGGGCTGCAATCCTCGAAGTACGGCACCGTGCGGCTCGGGCGCAATACCACGCCGTATTTCCTGTCGACGATCCTGTTCAACCCGCTGGTCGATTCCTACAATTTCGGCCCGTCGATTTTCCACACCTACAGGACGGCGACCGATGGACGCGTGTTCGACCCCGGGATCATTGGCGATTCCGGATGGTCGAACTCGGTCGTGTACTCGTCGCCAACCGCCGGCGGCCTGACGGTGAACCTGATCTATGCGTTCGGCGAGCAGCCGGGCAGCAACGGCCAGAACAAATGGGGCGGCAACGTAACCTGGTTCAACGGCGCCTTCGCCGCGACGGCTGCATTCCAGCAGGTCAGGTTCAACGCCGTCCCCGGCGACGTGACTGCTCCCGCGGCCCTCGCCGGTTTCGACAAGCAGACAGCGGCGCAACTGGGCGTCTCCTATGACTTCGGTGTCGCCAAGCTGTTCGGGCAGGCACAATACATCCGTACCGCCATCAACGGCGCGCAGGGCGATATCCGGCACGCGAACGGACAAGTGGGCGCGTCGATTCCTGTCGGGGCGGGCAGTGTGTTGGCCTCCTACGCCTATGGCAACACTCGCAACGAGGTGGCCGGGATGGGCCGGCATACGGCCGCCATTGCCTATGACTACAACTTATCAAAGCGGACCGATCTGTATGCCGCGTATTTCTATGACCGCGTAACAGGGCGGCCGCATGCCGAGACGATCGGTGCCGGCATGCGGCATCGGTTCTAGGGTCAGTACCGCCGGAGTGTTGGCCGTTACGCCGCCACGGACTCCCGTGCAAACGCTTGCCCGAGTCCCGGCCGTGATCAGCCATACAATGCGATGAACGCCTTCGGCTAATCGAAAACGTTCGCCGCGGCGAGGCATTTTTCGACAAGCGATATTCCACCGGACCGCACGACTCGGAGCAGACTCGCATGGGACTTCTAACCTTCAGCCTCAACGTCACCCTGGACGGTTGCGTCGATCACCAGGAGGGTATCGCCGACGACGAGACGCACGCCTTCTTCACCCGCCTCATGGACGAGGCTGGGGCGATGCTGTGGGGCCGCGTCACCTACGAGATGATGGAGAGCTACTGGCCCGCGGTCGCCCGTGGCGATGTCGAGGCGCCCCCGATGGTGCGCGAATGGGCGATCAAGCTGGAGACCAAGCCGAAGTACGTCGTGTCGTCGACGCGAACGGACTTCCCGTGGACCAACAGTCACCACATCGGCGGCGACCTGTGTCCGGGCGTGCAAAAGCTCAAGGACGCGACCCCGGCCGGCGTGCTGCTCGGTAGCGGTACGCTGGCGACCGAGCTGGACCGGCTGGGTCTGATCGACGAGTACCAGTTCCTCGTTCACCCCAGGATCGCCGGCCACGGCCCCACCCTGTACCAGAACGGGCTGCCCGACACACGACGGCTTGAGCTGGTCTCGGCAAAGCCGCTCAGCAACGGCGCAGTTGCCATGCACTACCGGCGCGCGCGCGACTGACCATCGGTTGCAGCGGTCAGCTCGCCACAACAAGCTACCTCCAAGTCGAGATGCCTGCCGGTGCGGAACTGATCGCATGTTTTACAATCTCGCCGGCTAACCCCTGAAACCACGCAGTACCGGCACATTCCCGAAGGCCAGGCCACCATTGACGATGCCGGCCGGCGCGATATGCAACGGCGACCGGTACAAAACCTGCTTTAGCGGATCCACGACATCGAGGAGCATGACCGAATGACCAACCGGCTGCATCAGCGGCAGCGTTGCCGCGCGCGGAGGCCCTGACATGGCGGGTTCGAGCTTGCTGGTATTGATCGACGATATCGCCACCATCCTGGACGATGTCGCCGTCATGAGCAAAATGGCGGCCAAGAAGACCGCCGGCGTGCTGGGCGATGACCTGGCGTTGAACGCGCAACAGGTCAGCGGCGTGAAGGCCGAGCGCGAGCTGCCGGTGGTCTGGGCGGTCGCGCTGGGATCGATCCGCAACAAGGTGATCCTGGTGCCGGCGGCACTGGCGATCAGCGCCTGGGCCCCGTGGGCCGTGGTGCCGTTGCTGATGATCGGCGGCGCGTTTCTTTGCTACGAAGGCTTTGAAAAACTGGCACACCGGTTCCTGCACAGCAAGGCCGAGGACGCCGCCCACCACGCGCGCGAAGTCCAGGCCGTGGCCGACCCCGCCGTCGACATGGTGGCCTTCGAAAAAGAGAAGATCAAGGGCGCAGTCCGCACCGACTTCATCCTTTCCGCGGAAATCATCGTGATCTCGCTCGGCACCGTCGCCAACGCGCCCTTCGGCCAGCGGCTCGCCGTCCTGTGCGCGATCGCGGTCATCATGACGGTCGGCGTCTATGGCCTGGTGGCCGGCATCGTCAAGCTCGACGACGCGGGCCTGTACCTGAGCAAGCAGGCATCGGCGGGACTGCGCTGGCTGGGGCAGGGTCTGCTGCGGCTGGCGCCGCTGCTGATGAAGACCTTGTCGTTTGCCGGAACGGCGGCGATGTTCCTGGTGGGCGGCGGCATCCTGATGCACGGCATCCCGGCCATGCACCACGTGACCGAAGCCGCCGCACTGGCCGTGGCGTCGGTGCCGGCAATCGGCGGTGTGCTGGCGGTGCTGGCGCCGGTGGTGATCGACGGCATTGCCGGCATCGTCGCCGGCGGGCTGGTGCTGGCGGCGGTGAGCCTGGTGAAGGCGGGGATGCGGGCGGTGCGGCCTTCGGCGCGGTAGGCGCCGGCGGGCCGGATGCGCATGTGACCCCACCTTGGGGGGATCTCGAACAGATCCGCCTGCCGGTGTGACGCGCATCACCGGCAGGTCTGGCCCGCACACCTAGAATCCTTCGCAACGGTCTTCTCTACGGCCGTTAATCCCCGCACTTTCCGCCAGTTGCTCCCTGGGGCACTGGCGGCATTTTTTGTGCACCTGGTGCAAGCCCGCACCGGGTTCCATGGCCTGCTCGGCCAAGCCGGCGAAACAGGAAATAGATTTCTGGTTCAACGCATCCAGTACCCGACCGCCAGCGCCACGACAATGGCCAGCACAAGAAGGACAGGCACGGTGCGGTTGCGGCGGCCTCGCCTCGGATAGCGATGGAATTCGCCCAGGCCGCCGTTGGTGAGTTTTTCCCAATCCATGAGAAGCGCAAAGTTTCCATATCAGGCGCAGCAGGCGATTGTGGCAGCGCCAGCTGCGCGATACTGTGCCCGCCGGCACAATCGCGCAGTCTGTCGCACCGCTCAGAACTCCATCAGCACGCCGGTGCTGATGGTGCCGGCACGGTAGCGGAACAGGGCAATGGAATCGTCGGACTGCTGGTACAGGCCCTGGACATAGAACGACAGATCGGGCGCATGGCGATAGGTGTAGCGCAGCAGGACCTGGCCGAGCACCTGGCGTCGGCGCGTGTCGCCGAACAATGCGCGGAAGTAAGGCTGGCGATCGCGCAGTTCCTGGCGCTGCGCAAGCGCCACCATCAGGTGGCGCGGATGTGGCAGCCATGTCAGGTTGGCAAGGATGGCGTAGCCGTCGCGGTCGCCTCCCGCGCGCTCGTTGCGCGCCAGATCGCGGATGACACCGACCGCGGCCGACACCTGCATATTTGGCGTAAGGTCCAGGCGCCCGCGCAGACGCAGGTCGTGGCGGTGCGCGTCGAAGGCATGACCGTCGGGATAGCGGTCGAGTGCCATGCTGGTATCGATACCGACCCGGTAAGGCTTGCCTGCCAGCTGGCGCTCCGGCAGCCAGTAGCCCAGCAGCATGCTGCCGCCATACTGGTACGGCCGCCCGCCCAGCCATGTATAGCCAAGCGCGGCCTGTCCCTCCACCAGCCCGGCGCGAGTTTCGCTGCCATAGTGGATGGCCAGGCTTGTGCCGTACTGGCTATAGTCGTGGCGCCGGGCGTATTGCCGGATCGAGGCGCCAGCGGACACGTTCAGCCCTTCGACGCCGCCGGTGCCCCAGTTCACGCTGCCATCCATGCCGGCAAAGCGGTCCGCCTGCGCCAGCTGGGACGGCTGCAGCAACAGGTATGGCAGTTGCGCACCGGTTGCCAGCGGCACCACCGGATTGCGCGGGCCATAGTTGGCGTTGGTGGTGTAGCCGGCCTGCAGCGATAGCTGACCGCGCACACGTGGGTCCGGGCGCCTGCATCCGCCCCGCACATAGGAATCGATCAGCACCCGGATCGCCGGCGGCACATCGGCGCCGCCTTGCAACCGGGAAAACTGCGTGAAGGCGCGCTCGCGCTCGCCCAGTTCGCACAGGGCAATGGCGATGTCGAGCCGTGCGCCGGCGTGCGGCAGCGGCAGCCGCTCGACATCCAGCAGCAGCTGCCGCGCCGCATCGAAGTCGCCGTCGCGCATCGCGCCGTGGACCCGCTGGTAGAAGGCTTCGTAAGCCCCGCCCGCGTCGAAAGCCGCCGCGGGCAATTCTGCGACGATGCCGCCCGGGGATGCCGGCTGGTGCGGCGCCACCAGATCCGGCATGGCGGGCCGGACCGGCAGTACGGGCTGAGCCGAGTGCGCCCATTGCGTCGCACCGGCAGCACACATCAGCATTGCGCACAGCTTCGCCCGCGTGCACCGGGCACGCGCATCACGCAACAGCCGGCTCCGACAGGTCGAAAGGCTGGGGATATGGCCGGCCGCGGACTGCGTAAATCTGCTCGGCCCGGCTGCGCCCGCGCAAGCGCGCGCGGCCGACCGGCTCCAGCACGTGGCGCTGCACCAGCGCCGCGGTTCCCTCTCCCACCAGCAAGTCGGCCGAGACCGCCTTGCACAGGTCCTGCAGGCGCGAAGCGATATTGACCGTATCGCCGATGGCCGTGTAGCTCTTGCGCAGCGGCGAGCCGATCTCGCCAACCACGGCGTCGCCGCTGTGCAATCCGATGCAGATGCGCACCGGCGCCAGCCACGGGCATTCGGCCTGCAGCCGCGCGTTCAGCGTCGGCATGCCGGACAGGATGGCGCAGGCGCATGCCAGGCCGCGATCCGCGTGGTCGGGCTGATCGAGCGGGGCGTTCCAGAACGCCATCACCGCGTCCCCGATGTACTTGTCCACCGTGCCGCCGGCGGCGTGGATCTGCGCGGTCAGCGCTTCCAGCACGATCTCGGTCACCTTGACCAGCCGCTCCGGCGCCATGGTCTCGGCCAGCGCAGTGTATCCCTCCATGTCGGCGAACAGCACGGTCAGCGTCCGGCGCATGGGCAGCATTGCCTCGTAGCCGCGCTCGCGCAGCAAGGCTTCCATCACCGCGGGGGGCAGGTAGCGGCGGAACCGGCGCTGGAACTGCCGCGCCTGCGCGCGCGCCAGCGCCCACTCCGCCGGCGCCTGCAAGACCAGCAGCATCAGCACGGCCACCACGGGCAGCACCGCGGCGCGCCCCGCCGCGCCCGGCGGCAAGCCCAGCAGCACCAGCAGCCATAGTCCGGCCATGCCGGTCAGGGCGCCATAGGCCGCCAGCAGGTTGCCGCCGCGCGATAACCAGGCGAGTCCAAGCACCGTAGCAATGGTCCAGGCCCAGCCCAGCCACGGCAGCATCAGCCGCGGCGAGGGCGCCGCGGCTTCCGCCAGCAGCCAGTCGAGCATTTCGGCATGCGCCATCACTCCCGGCAGGCGTGGATCGTGCGGGCTGACGACATGGTCCGACAGGCCGAGCGCCGACGCCCCGACCAGCACATAACGTCCCGCCAGCGCTTGCGCCGGCACGCGCCGGGCCAGCACGTCGACCGCGCTGAATACCGGAAACCCTGCGCTCGCATGGCGCCACGGAATGGGCACGAAGCCGTCGGCCTCCCTGGCCGCCGCCATCAGCGGCGCCAATGCAGGCCAGGGCAGCGCCGCGGGCAAGCCAGGCCTGGCGCACAGCAGGGCTGCCGCCGCCAGCATCGGATACTGCTGGCCCGCATAGCCGATTACCGGCGCCATGCGCCGCACCACCCCGTCGGCATCCACCTGGGGCGTGATATGGCCGACGCAGTCGCCGGGGGCGGCGGCGAAGAAATTGCCGAGATGGCCCGTCGCGGCCGGCACCCCGGCCAGTCCTGCGGCGGTCGACGGTTCGGCCGACGCCGGCAGCGCGCCCCCGGGATGGCCCGTCCGCACCGCTGCCGGCGTCAGGTAGAAGGCCTGCGAAAACACCATCCGGTGCTGCCTGGCAAGCGTTAGCAAGGCGGCGTCCGCGGCGGCATCCCGGGGCTCCGGAAATACCATGTCCAGCGCCACCACGCGGGCTCCATGCCGCGTGAAGAGCTCGCCGGCCAGGCCGGCGACGACTTCGCGCGGCCATGGCCAGGGCCCGACGACATCCAGGCTGGCCTCGTCGATCTCGACCACCGCGACATGCGCCGACTGGCCCGCGGACGGCCCCAGCCGCCAGCGCAGGTCCGCCATCAAGTCCTCCAGGCGGTGAAACCAACGCGGCGACCACGTGCCGCTGCCAAGCAGGGCGCAGGCACCCAATACCAGGGCGAACAGGCCCGGGCGCAGCCAGTCGCGCGGCGTGGCCGCGCCTAGCGCCCCCAATTTGTCGCCCCGACCGCAGTCTGCCCGGAGGCGCCGATCTCGCTGCTGAACACGTAGCCGGCCTGCGACGCGTCGGTGCCGGCCAGTGCGCCGCGCACCGTGGCATTGCCCGCGGCCTGGTCGCTGCGCATCATGCCGTCGGACGTCACCGAGCCTTGCGCGCGCATCTGATGGGTGAGCTGGCTCGTACTGACCGTAAGGCTTGTGTCGAAGCGGCGCTTGCCGAAGTCGACTACCAGCGAAGGATCGGCCACGGTCGCTGCGGTCGCCTTGCCGTCGCCCACCACGTAGGCCTCGGCGCCCTTGAGCTGAAAGCCGAACACCCCCTTGACCGGCATCGTCATCGGCTCGCGCGTATCGCGCACCAGGGCGAACGGGCCGAAACCGCCCATCGCAACGATGTCGTGGACGCCTGCGCGAAGTGCCTCTAGGGTGGTGTCCGCCGGCAAGCTGGCCAGGGCCTGGTAGCGGCCCCAGAACAACTTCTGCGATTCAGGCGGAGGTGGGACGGGCTGCGGGCGCACTACCGGCGCCTCCGGCGCGGGCGGGGTGTTGGGACGCGGCTCAGGCAGCAACCTGACAGCGTCGTCGAGTATTTCCATCTCGTTGGCGGTGACCACCGCCGGTGCCGCCGGTGCGCTAACCGCAGAGGTCCTGACCTGTCCGCCGGCGGCGCTGCCCTCGTCCTTGCCGGGCGGTGCCACCGCCTCCGGCGACAGGTGCTGGAACTGCGGTCCGAGCAGGGTCGGCTGGGTCTCGCCATGGCGCAGCTGCAGGATGCTGCCGCCGGCCTGGCTCGACAGCCCTATGCCGCCATCGCACGGGCCCACGTCCGCTGGCCGGCAGCCTGCAAGGAACGGCGACATCACAATGCCGCCGGCGCGCACGCTGGCGCGCGTGGTGCGGGCGTCAGTGAAGACCGAGAAGTCGGTGCCGCGGATGCCGATCGCCGCCACCGGGGTATTCATGCGGAAGCGCTCCCGCGCCGCCTGGGCGCCTTCGCCGGAGATGGTGCGCACCACGCCGCGGTTCAGCCTGAGCTTGATCTGGGTATTGCCCGGCGCGGCGCTGTCGTAGGCATAGGCCTCTATGGTCAGGCTGGAGTTCGGGCGCAGGCTGACAAAACCTCGGTCCACCGTGTTGACGTAGACGTAGCCGTCGCTGCCGGTCTCCAGCGTCGCGCCTTCGTGCAGCACGCTGCCGGCCTGCAGCGGCTGGCGCTGGCCACGAGCCTCGACCCAGGCGCTGCCGGCCACCACGGCGATCTTGCCCACCTCGGCCGGTCCCTGCGCCCAAGCCAATATCGCCCAGCCGATCGACAGGCAGCCGATCAGCATTCCCCGGTTCAACGTTTTCATTGCAACCCCTTCTGACTTCGGCGCGGCCCTGGGGACGCACGCCGGCCCCTGTGCGGGTCGCCCCGGAGGCTCCCGCATCGTCGACAGGCTGGCAATGATGATGACCGAGCCATGCCCGGTGCTTTGTGACAGGAGTCACAAACGCGGCCAACGCGGACGTGTTAGCTTGGATGTGGGGTGACAGCTATGTAACGTCCATGTCTAGAATTTCAGCAATGAAGCCGCTTGAGCTGCTCAGGCGACAACGTCTCCTGGCCGGCCTGGATGACGAAACGCTGCTCGAGCTGCAGGCCGAGATCCGGATCCAGCGGTTTCGCAAGCGGGAATTTGTCGTCCACCACGGCGCCGCCGGCGATTCGCTGATGATGCTGCTGAGCGGCCGGCTGCAGGTCATCGCACTGGCGGAGGACGGGCGCGAAGTGGGGCTCGATTTCGTCGAGCCAGGCGACTATTTCGGGGAGCTTTCCATCATCGACGGCCTGCCCCGCTCCGCCTCGATCGTCGCCAGCGTCGATTCGCTGGTCGGCTTCCTGCCGAGGCAAAAGGCGAAGTGGTTGTTCTACAACCACCCCAGCGTGATCGAGACACTGCTGCAGAAGCTGTGCAATACGATCCGCCAGGCCTCCAGCTACCGTTCAATGCTCGGCATGAACCGGGCCTACTCGCGCGTCTATGCGATCCTGATGAGCGCCGCGCGCAACCCCACAGGCAACCTGGTCACGATCGAGAACCTGCCCAACCAGCAGGGCATCGCGATCATGGCCAATGTCAGCCGTGAAACCGTGTCGCGCGCGATCCACGCCCTGGTCAGCACCGGTATCGTCCAGAAAGACCTGCGCCGGCTGATCGTGCGCGAGCCGGTCATCCTGGAAAAGCTGGCCAAGGGCGAAGCCGAGATTCAGGTACGCAAGAAGCCCGAGGCAAAGGCGGCGTAGCGCTCGCCGATCTTGCGCCAGTCGCCGCTCGCGGCGACCTTGGCGCGCGCCGAGCCGACCAGCGCGTCCTGGCGGGCGGGGTCGAGCGCGCGCGCGGCGCACAGGGCGCCGGCAAGGTCGTCGGCCTCGATCGGCACGAAATCTTGCCACGCCGACAGGCCGCTGCCGCGCGCGCCGAACGCCGTGCTCAGCACCAGCAGGCCGCTGGCCGCGTACTCGGCCAGCTTAAGGTTGGTGCCGGAGCCGGCCCGCACGGGATTTAGCCCGTAGTCGGCCAGGCCGAGCCACAGCGACTTCTCGGCCGCATCGACCACCCCGAGCATGGCGACATTGCCGGGTCGCGCCTCGGCGTCGATCATGCCGCAGACCGAACCCATGATGGCAAAGTCGAGCGCCCGGCTGCGCGCGGCCGCCGCCAGCACCAGCATGGCGGCTTCAAGATTGGGGCCGTGCGCACTGCCCATGAACAAGGCCAGCGGCCGCTCCTTGCCCAGGCGGCGCCCGCGTGCCTTGCGTTCGGCGAGCGCCACGAACGGCGTCTCGGCAATCTCGATGCCGTTGGCCAGCACCGCCACCGGCGTTCGGTCGAGCTGGTACAGCTCGCGCAGCCGCTCGGCGTCGAGCTCGCTGCAAGCGGTCACGCCGCACGCCTGCTCGGCACACTGGCGCTCGAAGTGCCGCACCAGCTGTGCCGCCCACGCGTGCCGGCCATACATGCCCGCCTTCAGGTCGTACTCGACATTGTGCGCCTCGTACAGGTGCGGACGCGGCGCGCCGGCAGCCTGCAAGGCAGGGAAGCCGTACGGATGCGCGCAAACCGCCAGCTCCGCGGTGCGCAGTTGCTCGCGCAGCGCCTCGAGCCACTGCGGCACGCTGTCGGGGTGCATCGCTGCGGCCAAGTCGCCCGCCGACACGCCAAGCTTTTGTTCGAGGTCCCGGGCCTGCTCGCGCAGGCGCGGCGTCACCGGCACCACCTCCTCCACCACCCCCGGTGCCAGCGGCCTGGCATGGCGCGGCATGGCGGTGTCCGCCAGGTTGACGAAGCGCACCTCGAATGCCTGCGCCAGGTGGCGGTACAGGCCGAACAGCCGCAGCTTGCCGCCGCTGACCACCGGTTCGACCGGGAACGTGTTGACGACCACGATGCGTGGCTTGGCCGGCCGTGCCACATGCGCCGCGCAGGGCGCCGGAGCGCACGCCGACGCAGCAGCGGGGGCAGTACCTGACAGCAGCCAGTCGCCAAAGGCCTGCCAGTGAATCGCCGCCGCGCATTCGCGCGCGCGCCCGCCCATGGCCGCGACACCGGCCGGGTCCGCTGCCAGCCGCGCGATGGCCGCGCCGAGCGACTGCGCGTCGGGGGCCGCGATCACGCCATTGACGCCATCCTCGATCAGCTCGGTGGGTCCGCCGCTGTCGCTGACGGTCAGCACCGGCCGGCCGCACAGCATCGCCTCCAGCGTGATCAGGCCATAGTCCTCCTGGTACGGCACGAAAGGGACGAATGCCGCGCGAGCATAGGCCTGTGCCAGTTCCGCATCGGTGAGCCTGCCCAGAAACTGAATCCCGTCGTGACTCGCCGCGCGCGCGCGCAGAGCCTTTTCTTCCGGGCCGGCGCCGGCGATGCGCAGCGGCAGCGTCGCACCGCTGCGCAGATAAGCATCGATCAGCAAGTCGATACGCTTGCCCCCCACCAGCCGACTCGCGGTAAAGATGCCGGCGTCTTCCGGCAGCGCGGCGGGCGCCAGCCCCTCCAGCCCGGACGGGTGATGGCACACCTCGACATGGCAGCCGGCAGGAAAATGCGAAGCGCGCTCGCGCACCGTGCGCGAGATCGCCGCGTAGCGCCGGATATGGCCGGGCTGCATGCCGATGCGGTCGAGCAGGTGCACTACCGCGCGCGCGAACGTCCCGGGAAAATGCAGCAGTTCCGGCGGCGCATCAGCGCGCGTCAGCGCGGCCAGCAGCGTCTCGGCTACCTCCGCCGCATCCAGGCTTTCGCCGCCGTGGCCCGCCAGCAAGGCGGCCTCGAGCACCGGCGGCAGCCGCAGGCGCGCCACTGCGGCGGCGTCCGGCGGATGCGCCAGGTGCGCCGGGCACGTGTCATAGAGGCCGCGCAGCTTGTGCTGCAGGTAGACCATGTGGTTAGGGTGCCGGACCATCCACGCCGGGTACTTGGTGCTGATGACCAGGTCGAAGTGGCTCAGGTCCAGCCGCGCGAAGGTGCGGTAACTGCCGATCAGCTCGACCAGGTTGCGCTCCGGGCTTGGCAGCTTGATCAGCTCGGCCACCACGCCCGCGCGCCGGTTCAGCTCGCGCAGCATGCCCCACCACAGGTTCTCGGCGCCGCCGATGATGAAAGGCACCGGACTCGGTGCCACGATCGCTACTCTCATGTGTTCCGCCCTACCATGATGTGGTCAGTTGTCTGCGCGGCGCGCCGCTCACGACGTCAGCGTCGCGACCACGTGTTCCCAGCCGATGCCGCGCGCCAGCAGCATCTGCCGGCCCGCCACGCCCATCTCGGCGGCCTGCGCCGGGCGGGCCGCGATGGCTTCCAGCGTCGCGGCGAGCGCGTCCGGATCCGGCGGTACCACCCAGCCGTTCTCGCCATGCCGCACGAACTCGAGCGGTCCGCCGCCGTCGCTGCAGACCACCACCGGCTTGGACGAGAGCATCGCCTCGAGCGGCACATAGCCGTAGTCTTCGTCGCGCGCGGGGAAGCACACGGCCAGCGCGCGCGCATAGAAGTGCAGCTTTTCCTGTTCGCTGATCTCGCCCAGCAGCGCCACGCGGTGGCCAACGCCCAGCGCCTCGATCCGCTGGCGCAGCATTTCCATCTGCCCGCCGGTGCCGGCCAGCACGATCGACAGCCCGGCGCGCAGCCGCGCCGCGGCCTCGACCAGCAGCGCCTGGCGCTTGAGGGTCTCGAGCCGGCTCGGCATGAAGATGAACGGCAGCGCCGCTTCGCAGCGGAACTGCCCCGCCAGCGGCGGCGGGTGATAGAGCGGCTCGGCCTCGATCTGGTTGTACTGCCACAGCCGCTGCGCCACGCGCTGCGAGTTGGCAAAGCGCCGGCGCGCGCGGCCCAGGCCGGCGTTGTCGAAGGCAATCACGCGCTCGCGCAGGCGCCGCAGCGAGGGCGTGGCCGCGGCTTCGGTGTACAGGTCGTACACGGCGCGATGCTGGTGCATCACCCACACGTGGTGCTCCGGATGCGCGAGTCCCCAGCCCGGAAACTGCAGGCTGATCACGCGGTCGATCTCCACGCCGTTAGGGCGGTGCATGTCGATCGCCGCGGCATGCGCCATGGCCTGCTCGACGGCATCGTCCGGCCCGAAGCGGAACGGCAGCCGCAGCACCTCGAGCGCGTGGCCGGCTTCGCGCAGCGCGGCGGCGAGATTGGCGATGTGGTATTCAGCGCCGCCGTGCAGGAACGGCACCAGGTTCGCGGTCAGCAGGATCTTCACGATGCGGCGGCTGCGTGCAGCGTCGTCGGCGACGCCGGCGGCAGCAGCGGCTTGCGCGCGATCAGCGCGTAGTCCTGCGGTCCGCACAGGTGGCCGTTGACGCGCTCTGTCAAGGGGTCGTCGCCCGGCACCTTGGCCGATGCCGGATAGGGATTGAGCCGCAGCACCTGCGGCGCCTCGAAGCCATGGAAAGCCAGCAGGAACGACAGCGACGTCGGCGTGACCGGGTTGCGATGCGAGAAATCATGATAGAAGGTGTGGCTGCCCACCAGCAGGTTCTCGGGATTCGGCGTCTCGAGCAGGATCGAACCGCCCGGCGCCAGCACCCGCGCCGCATTGGCGATCATCGCGTACAGCACCTCGAACGGCAGGTGCTCGACCACATGGAAGGCCGTGATCGCGCCGAGAGCGGCGGCCGGCATGCGCGCCAGCGCTTCGACGCCGTCACAGGCGTCCACTTCCAGCCCGCGGCCGCGGCAGAACGCGACCATCGCGCTGTTGAGGTCGACGCCGCGCGCGGCAATGCCGCGTTCGGCCAGCAGTTCCAGCCATTCGCCCCGTCCGCAGCCGATATCGAGCACCGGGCCGGCTTGCGCCTCGCGCAGGGCCGCGATCCAGCCGTCATAGGCGCGCAGCTTGCGGCGGATCTCCTCGCGCGAGCCCCGGTTCGCGTCCTCGAAGGCCATGTAATAGGCCTCGATCTGCGCGCGCAGGTCCGCGCCGGATGCGGCCTCGCCGCGCGCGTCCGTGCCGGCGCCGTAGTGCGGCAACAGGCCCGGCGCCGGCGGCGCGGTACGGCGCTCGCCCATGCGCGACAGGCGCTCGTGGGTCAGCTCGGCCGAGAGCTTTTCCAGCTGGTCTTCCAGCGCGTCGATCCGCGCGCGCGCGTCGCGCTGTTCGCGCAGCGCATTCAGCACGCTGCCCGCAATAGCCTCGATCGGCTTGCGCCAGCCACGCTGCGCGCGCAGCATGCCGTCGCGTTGCCGCTGCAGCGCGTCGGCAAGCCAGATGCCCGCCGCCTCGCGCCGCGCCAGGCGCTGCTCGTAGCGGCAAAACGCATGCCGCGCCAGGGTGCCCAGCCCCAGTCGCTGCGCCAGCCGCGCCGCCAGGTACCGTGCCAGCAGCCCGCCGCCGCCGGCCAGGCGCACGCCGCGGCGGCGGCCCTCGGCCGAGCTGCGCAGCTGTGCCGCGATCCACAGCCGGCTGCCGGTAAGCGCCAGCACCGCGGCGTAGTGGGCGGCGCCGGCATCGTCCGGCTCGCGCCCCAGCAGCACCCGGTAGGCGTACCCGACAAACTCGGCCCGCGGGATCGAAAGCAGGTGCACCGGATGCAGCGCCCCGTCCGCGCCGGCATAGACCAGTTCGGGCAGTGCCGGCTCGGGCAGGCTCAGGTAGTCAGCGGACAACGGATCGAGCGCGCTTGCCTTGCCGTCGGCCGCGGCGGCCTCGGCGCGCACCCGTGCGACCAGCGCCTCCAGCGCCGCGCGCGCCTGCGCTCGCGCCTGCAAAGAGTCGGCGTCGCTCGCGGCGTGCCCGGGCCCTGCCGGCGCGCGCGGTTCGGACGGCTCGGATAACGCATGATGCTCATGAGGCAAAGGGAATCTCCTTGTCGGCGTCGGCACCGGCACGCGCGCGCTGCGGCGTCGCGCTGAAGCTGACCGGCAGCTCGCACAGCCCCGCAAAAGCGCGGGTGCCAAATGCCGACACTTCGAATTCGAGCGCGTTGTCCAGCCAGTGCTGGCAGTTGTGAAGGTGGGTCAGCTCCGAATGGACCGCGAGCGTGACCGAATAGTTGCCCGGCGCCAGCCGCACCGGGAAGTCAAAGCGGCATTCCGATACCGTGCTGCGGCTGAACGCGACACGGCGTCCCAGCAGGCCGGTATTGGTGCCGAAGATGTCCTGGCCGAACCGGTCGCGCAGCAGGAAGCCGACATTGAGCGCCACGTCGTCATCCGAGGCCACGGCAAGCCGCAGGCTGACCGCGTCGCCGCAGACGAACTTGCGCGTGTCCCGGCCTTGTCCGTCATGCAGCGTCGCGGCTACGATGCGCGTGCGCCGTTGGCCGTAGTCACCATCGCC
Organism: Cupriavidus phytorum; assembly: GCF_003254285.1. Lineage (NCBI taxonomy): Bacteria > Pseudomonadati > Pseudomonadota > Betaproteobacteria > Burkholderiales > Burkholderiaceae > Cupriavidus > Cupriavidus phytorum. The sequence continues at coordinate 319,101 of NZ_QKZN01000001.1, read as the reverse complement.
ATCGCCCTCGCGCACTGACATCTGCATGCCGGCGGGAACCCCGGCAATCAGCCGGAAATAGCGGCTCACGGCCTGCTCCGGCGGGCCATCGAACAGCAGCCGCCCCGCTTCCAGCACCACCGCGCGGTTGCAGACCAGCTTCACCGCGTTGACATCGTGCGAGACAAAAAGGATGCCACCACCCTGCTCACGGAACTCGCGGATCCTTGCGATGCACTTCTGCTGGAAGCGGGCGTCGCCGACCGACAGCGCTTCGTCGACGACAAAGCAGTCGGGGTCGGCGTGAATGGCGATGGCAAAGCCGAGTCGCATCGTCATGCCCGACGAATACGTGCGCACCGGCGCATCGATGAACGGCCCCAGCTCGGAGAAAGCGACGATGGCGTCCAGCTTGCGCCGCACTTCCGCCGCACCCATGCCCAGCAGCCTCGCATTGACCTCGATGTTGTCGCGCCCCGACAGGTTGGGGTCGAAACCGGTGCCCAGCTCCAGCAAGCCGGTAACGCGGCCCGCATGCCGGATCGTGCCGGCATCGGGCAGCAGCACCCCGGTCACCAGCTTGAGCAGGGTGGACTTCCCCGCACCGTTGCGCCCGATCACGCCGACCGCGTCGCCGGGCCTGACCTCCAGGCTGATGCCGTCGAGCGCCTGGTGGTCGCGATGGCAGGCGCGGCGCAGCAGCGCTTCCCTGAGCCGGTCCGCGGGCGATGCGTAGAGGCGGAACGCCTTGCTGACGCCCGTCAGCGCGAGCAGAGGCGCGGTGGATGCAGTGCCAGGCATGTCAGAGCAAATCCCGTAGTTCGCGTTCCAGCCGCCGCTTCATCCAGCGCGCGCCCAGCAGCAGAGCAGCCGCCAGCAGCGCCAGCGCCGCGAGCGGCGCCGGGGCCGGCAGCCGCGCGCCAAGGATGATGACGTGGACCGCGTCGATCGCCCAGTACGCCGGGTTGAGCGACAGCAAGCTGCGCGCCCACGGCGGCAGGATTTCGGGCAGGTAGACCACCGGCGTCATCCAGAAGCCGAACTGCAGCGCGACGGCGACGATATTGCGCACGTCCGGCAGGAACACCTCGAGCATGCCCAGCACGATGCCGGCGCCGTAGGCGAACGCGCCCAGCAGGCCGATCACCGCCGGCAGCGCCAGCCATGCCGGGTTGAACGGAAAACCGATCACGGCCAGGTACGCGGCATAGAGCGCCATCGATATGCCGTAGACCGCCAGCTCCACCGCAACCACGTGCAGCGGCATCAGCCCCAGGCTCACCGGGACCTTGCGGATCAGGTGTGCCTTGGCGGTATAGACCGTGGACAGGCGCGACAGCGTGTTGGCGAACAGGTTCCATGCCAGCATCCCGCCGATCAGATAGACGGTATAGGCGTAGGGGCTGGCATCGTTGCCGAGCCGCGCCCGCATCAGGTGCGAGAAAACGGTGCTGAACACGACGATCAGGCACAGCGGGTGAATGATCAGCCAGCCCATGCCGAACAGCTGCCCCTGCTGGCGGTCCACCAGCTCCTGCCGCGCGAACAACAGCATCGTTGAAAGTGCCTGGCGCCTAGCCATGGTATCGGTTCCCTCGTCTGCGATTGGCCGCTTCAGGCATGGCGAGCCGAGGCCTGCGCCGGCGCACGGCCATAGTTGTCTTCGAAGCGCACGATGTCGTCCTCGCCGAGATAGTTGCCGCACTGCACCTCGATCAGCACCAGCTCGCCGCTGCCGGGGTTGTGCAGCCGATGCTTCTGCCCCGCTGGAATGTAGGTGGACTGGTTGGCCAGCAGCCGCGCGCGCTGCGTGCCGTTCTCGACCAGCGCCTCGCCCGACACCACGATCCAGTGCTCGTAGCGATGCGCATGCAGCTGCAGCGACAGCGACTGGCCGGGCGCGACCACGATGCGCTTGACCTTGAAGCGCTCGCCCTCCACCAGCACGGAGTAGGCGCCCCAGGGCCGCCTGACCGTCCGATGGTGACGGTAGGCGTCGTGCCCCTTGCGCTGCAGCGCCGCGACGATATGGCGCACGTCCTCGGCATGCTCGCGGTGCGCCACCAGCAGCGCGTCCTCGGTGTCGACGATCATCAGGTTGTCCAGGCCGACGGCGCCGACCACGCGTTCGCTGCGGATATAGCAGCGGCGGCTGTTGTGCAGCACGGCGTCGCCACTGACGCTGTTGCCGTCGCCATCCTGCGGCAGCAGCGCGCTTACGCTCGACCACGAGCCGACATCGCTCCAGCGCATGGTATTGCGCACCACGGCAACGCGCTGGGAGCGCTCCATCAAGGCAAAATCCAGCGACTGCGCACGCACGGACTCGAACGCCGCCGGGTCGAGCTCGAGCGAAAGCTGGTCGCCGGCGCGCAGCTCGCGGCCGCTGCGGACGCTGCCGGCGGCCTGGTCGGCGATATCCGAGGCGTAGCGCTGCAGTTCCGCCAGCACGGCGCCGGCCGAGAAGCAGAACATGCCGGAATTCCACAGGTAGTCGCCACTGGCCAGATAGGTCCTGGCCAGCTCCAGCGCGGGCTTCTCGACGAAGCGGCACGCCAGGTGCGCCAGCTCGCCCGCCGCGCCGATTGGCGGTCCGGCCTGGATGTAGCCGTAGCCGGTCTCCGGCGCGGTAGGCGCCACGCCGAAGGTTGCCAGCCACCCCTGGCGCGCCACCTGCGCCGCCGCGGCCACGGCCTCGACAAAGCTCTCCAGCGGCTCGATCAGGTGGTCGGCGGGCAGCACCAGCATCAGCGCATGGTCGCCGTGCCGGCGCGCGACCCAGCTCGCGGCCGCGGCAATCGCGGCGGCGGTGTTGCGGCCCACCGGCTCGAGCAGGAAGCTGCACGGCATGGCGCGCGCCTCACTGCGCGCCAGGATGTCGCGTGCGAGAAAGTAGATTTCGCGGTTGATGACCGTCACCACCTCGCGCACGCCAGGCAGCGCCGCGACGCGATTGAACGTCTTCTGCAGCAGGCTCTCGCCATCCGCCAGCGTCATCATCGGCTTGGGGAAGGTTTCGCGCGACACCGGCCAGAGCCGGGTGCCGGCACCACCGGAAATCACCACCGGGACCAGTACCGGCAGGTCAGTGTTGTCCATGTCTGGGGTCTCCAAAGGGCTTCGTTCCTGCTGATACGTCCGGCAACCGGTTCGCGGCCACGCGTTCGCGCCGTCCGGGCCGCTCCGGCTGGGCCACGACGGCGTCGCCCGAAAACTGCCCACTGGCATCGCGCACGTCCTGCTCGGTCAGCTGGCCCGCCGCAAACAGCAGCCGCAATCGCGTGACGACGTTGGTATAGCGGGCGCGGGCCAGGTTGCGGCGCGCGGTATGGAGCTGCTGCTGCGCATTGAGCAGGTCCAGGTTGACGCGCATGCCCGCCGCGATGCTCAGGCGCGTCGCGCGCAGCAGTTCCCGCGCGGCCTGTTCCGCCTGCTCGTAGGCGCCGACCTTGACCACGCTGCTGAGGGCCAGGTCGAACTGCTTGCGCACCTCGTCCGTGACCTCGGTACGGCGCCCGTCGAACTCGGCCATCGCCTTGCGGTAGTTGGCTTCGGCCTGGCTGACCTGGGCGCTGACGGCACCGCCGCTGAACAGCGGCAAGGCCACCTGCAGTCCGACGTACGCGGTGTCGTATTTGGTATTCAGCGTGTTGACGGTTTCCGACTTGTTCTCGCCGTAGCTGGCCACCAGGTCGACCCTGGGCAGGTGGCCGGCACGCGCGCGGCCGATATCCTGCCGCGCCGCTTCCACGCCGTGCTCGCGCGACTGCAGCTCGGGATTGTTGGCGACGGCGGCATCGGTCCAGTACCCGATATCGGCCGGCGCCGGTCCTTGCGCGCGGAACCCCGGCGACAATGTCGCCAGCAGGCGGTCCTGGCCGCCCTGGCTGGCACCGAGAATCGCGTCCAGGCGCTTGCGCGCGGCCGTCAGGCCGTCGCGTGCCTCGATCACCTGCGCCGCCGCGAGGTCGAGCCGGGCCTGCGTCTCGACGATGTCAGTGCGGGTGCCTTCGCCCTTGTCGAAGAAGCGCCAGTTCTGTCTCAGCTGCTCTTGCAACGCGTCGCGCTCCGCCTCGGCCAGCGCGATCACGTCATGGGCCTCGAGCACCTCGGTGTAGGCTGTCACCACGCGCAGGGCCAGCTCCTGGCGGCGGCTGTCGAACAATGCCGCGCTGGCCTGCGACTGCGCTTCGCCCTGGCGGAAGCGCGACCAGTAGTCCCAGTTGAACAGCGGCTGGCGCAGCTGCACCGCGCCGCTGTAGCTGCGATAGAACTCGGTGGTGGTCTGGTCGCCGAGGCGTGGGCCGGCGTAGCGGGTGATGTCCGAACGGTTGCGCGCCCAGTTGTAGGTGAACTGGACCTGCGGCAACAGGAAGGAGCGCCCGATCACCCGGTACTGCTCGCCGGCGGCGGCCTCTTCAATCGCCGCGCGGTAGCGGGGATCCTGCGCGAGCGCCAGCTGATAGGCATCGAGCAGCGTCATGGCCTGCGCCGCGGCAAGCCCCGGCGCGCACAACAGGCAAGCGGCGGCGAGCGTGGCAAGCACGCCGGTTCCAGCGCGAACGACCCGCATCATTCCTCCGTCAGCGCCGTTCTCGCGCGATCGGCTACCGGCTTGAACAGGTAGCTGAGCATGGTGCGCTCGCCGGTCTTGATAAACACCTCCACCGGCATGCCGGGCCGGACCTGGTGGCCGGCAAGCCGGTTCATGCCATCCGGCGTCACTTGCGCGCGGATCTTGTAGTACGGCGCGCCCTCTTCCTCGGTCAGTCGGTCCGCCGAGACGACCGAGACCGCTGCCGGGATGCGCGGCGTGCGGCTCTGGTTGAACGCGGTGAACATCAGTTCCACCGGCAGGCCGCTGTTGACCTTGTCGATCAGGTTGACCGGCACCCGGGCCTCGACTTCGAGCGGCTCGCCGTCAGGCACCACATCCATCAGCCTGGCGCCGGGCGCGACCACGCCGCCCTGGGTAAAGATGGCAAGCCCCACCACCGAGCCGGACACCGGCGCACGCACCTGTGTGTTGGCCACGTCGAAGTCGAGTCCCTCCAGCCGGCTGCGCAGCATGCGCACATCGCGCTGTGCTTCGCCCAGCAGCGTCCGCACTTCCTTCTGTTCCTGCTCGCGGCGCAGGCTCGCGCGGATGCGCAGTTCGGTAAGCTGGCTCTGGGTGCGGCCGATGGTGCCCAGGTCCGCCGAGATTTCGCCGTTGACCTGCGCGTAGAGCCGTTCCGTGTCGAGCAAGCGGTTGCGCGGCAGGTAGCCTTCGTGCGCCAGCTCGCGCATGTTCTGCAATTGCTCGCGCAGCGCGGCCAGCTGCTGCTGCTTGTTCTGGCGCGCATCGCGCAGCCCGTTGAGCTGGGATTGCAGGCCCGTGATGCCCTCGGCAATGGTACCGAGCTCCTTCTGCAAGGCCTGCCGGCGCGAGGCAAAGAGCTGCCGCTGCACGGCGACCACCTCGGCCACGCCGGAATCCGATGCGGCCTCGCGTTCGAGCCCGCCGAAGTCGATCTCGGCAAGGCCGTCGCGCTCGGCCAGCAGGCGCGCCTCGACTGCAAGCGTGGTCAGCAACTGCGCCCGCGTCGCCTCGGCCTGGGCACGCGCCTGCGTATGGTTCATGGTGACCAGGACCTGCCCCGCCATGACCTTGTCACCGTCCTTGACCAGGATCTTCTCGACGATGCCGCCGCTCGGGTGCTGCACCACCTTTCGATTGCCCGAGACGATGACCGTGCCCGCCACCGGCACGCCCTTGTCCAGCGGCGCCAGCGCCGCCCACAGCAGAAAGCCGCCGAGGCCGCCGGCAATCACGGTCCAGCCGATGCGGCTGTAGCGGCGTGCCGGCGCCGCGGGTGCGGGTGCAGGCGGGAATGGCTGCGCGGCGGCGGCCGGCGGCAGCGACGATGCATGGTTGGAAGACATAGCGATTCAGATCAGGAATGGGTGCCGGTGGCGCGCGCGGGCTCGCCCTGCGCCGCCGCAACCGGCTTGCCGGCGTGTTGCGGCTGCGCGCGCTGTTGCATTGCGCGCAGCACCTCTTGCGTCGGACCGAACGCGTGCGAGGTGCCGTCCTGCAGCACCAGCAGCCGGGTCGTGACGGCCAGCACGCTGCTGCGGTGGCTGACGATGACGACGGTGGCGCCGCGTTCGCGGCACAGCGTGATCGCGCGCGCCAGCGCCGCCTCGCCGGCTTCGTCCAGGTTGGAGTTCGGTTCATCGAGCACGACCAGCGCCGGCGAGCCATACAGCGCACGCGCCAGCGCGATGCGTTGCTTCTGCCCGCCCGACAGCCCCGCGCCATCCGCGCCAAGTTCGGTGCCGTAGCCCTTGGGCAGCTTCAGCACCATGTCGTGCACACCGGCGAGGCGGGCGGCCTCGACCACCGCCTCGGCATCGATCTCGCCGAAGCGTGCGATGTTCTCCGCCACCGTCCCGGCGAACAGTTCGATGTCCTGCGGCAGATAGCCCACGAACGGTCCCAGTTCATCCTTGTTCCATTGCCAGACATCGGCACCGTCCAGCCGCACCTCGCCCGCGAACGGCGGCCAGACGCCAACCAGCAGGCGCGCCAGCGTGGATTTCCCCGAGGCGCTGGGGCCGATCACGCCAAGCACCTCGCCCGGCGGCAGTGCGAAGTTGACGTTCTTCAGCACCGGCGCCGTGCCCGGCGCGCCGGCGACCAGGCGCGACACGGCCAGCTGCCCGCGCGGGCGCGGCAGCGACATGGCGCTGCGCCGCGCCGGATTGGCCGCCAGCAGCTTGTGCAGGCGCTCGTGGGCCGCGCGCACCGCGCTCCACTGCTTCCACCCGCCGATCACGCCTTCGACCGGGCTCAGGGTCTTGCCCATCAGGATCGACGCCGCGATCATCATCCCGGCCGTGATCTGGTTATCGAGCACCAGCAAGGCACCGACGCCCAGCACCATCGACTGCAACGCGATGCGAGCGAAGCGGGCCCAAGCGCCGACCATCGACGCCTTCTCGCTCGCCTCGCCCTGCTTGCCGAGGAAGGCTTCATGAATGCGCAGCCAGCGCGCCTGCAACGGGCCCAGCATGCCCATCGCCTCGATCGCCTCGGCATTGCGCAGCGTCACCGTGGCAGACTCCGCCGAGCGCAGCGACAGGCGGCCGGCCTCGTCGAGCGGCTGGCGCGAGATGCGCTCGTTGACCACCGCCAACGCGATCAGCACGGCGGCGCCGCACAGCGCGAACATACCGAGATGGAAGTCGAACAGGAAGATCACGCCCAGATAGAGCGGGAACCAAGGCGCGTCGAAGAACGCAAACAGCGTCGAGCCGGAGATGAACTGACGCAGCGTGGTCAGGTCGTTGAGCGCCTGGCCGGCGATGTAGCCGCCCTGGCGCAGGTTGGTCTCGAAGGCGGCGGTATAGATGCGCCGGTTGAGCTGGGCATCGAGCTGGGCACCGACATGGATGGCAACCTGGCTGCGCACATACTCCAGCACCGAGATCAGGGCAAACAGTCCCAGCGTGATGGCGCTCAGCATCCACAGCGTGGTCTCGCTGCGGCTCTGCAGTACGCGGTCGTAGACCTGCAGCATGTAGAGCGACGGCACGAGCATCAGCAGGTTGATCACGGCACTGAACACGCCGATATTGCGCAAGGCACTCTTGTGCGCGCGCAGGGCTGTCAGGATTTCACTGCCGGGATGCGCGGATTGGCTCATATGGATTTGCGGATACACCTTAAGCACTGCGGGAGAACGGCACCTGCGGCGCCCGATCGCTTTGTGACGTGGTGTCACAAAGCAGGTGCGAATTCTGGATGAGGGCCGGGGCGGTGCTTGTGATGTCCATCACAAAATTGTGTGAGGTGGGTCACGGTGGCCCTTTGTCCTGCGTACGCTATTTCCGCAGCTCACCCGTACTCACCACCCCCGGAACTCCGGCTCCCCCGCGGGCGCGGCGGCGGCGCCGTCGCGCAGCACGCTCTCGTAGAGGGCGTGATAGCGTCGCCGCATCGTGCCGGCGCTGAACTTCTCGACAAAGCGGGCGCGGGCGTTGCGGCCGAGGGATTCGGCCAGCGCGGGGTCGGCATGCAGGCGCGCCAGTGCCGCGCGCAAGGCGTGCGGATCGGACGGCGGCACCACGTAGCCGGTGTGGCCATGCAGGTTGACGTAGCTGCTGCCGGTGCCGATCTCGGAAGACACCAGCGGCTTGCCGAACATCGCGCCTTCAAGCAGCGTGACGCCGAACGCTTCCGAGCGCAGGTGCGAGGGAAAGACGACACCCCGGCAAAGCGACAGCAGCGCATGCTTGTCGGCGTCCGGCAGCACGCCGAGGAAGCTCACGTTGTCCAGCCCCAACGCCGCCGCCTGCTGCCTCAAGGCGTCTTCCTGCGGCCCGGTGCCGAGGATGACGACGCGGAACGCGGCGTCGCGGCATGCCTGCATCAGGATATGCAGGCCCTTGTAGTAGCGGATCACGCCGACGAACAGGAAAAATCCCTCCCCCACCCGGCCGCGCCACATGTCGACGCGGCCGGGGTCGGCCTCGCACTCGGTCGCGTCGAGCCCGATCGGGATGGTATGCACGCGCCCGCGATGGCGGCGCAGCACGTCGCTGGTGTCGAGATAGTTGGGCGAGGTGGCGACGATGGCATGCATGCTGTCCAGGAAGCGATGCATCAGCGGCGCGTACACGGGCATCAGCAGCCGCTGGCGCACGATGTCCGAGTGATAGGTCACGATCGCCGGCACGCGTACGCCCGCGGCAAAATGCAGCACATCGCCGAAGGGCCAGGGGAAGTGGTACTGCACGACATCGGCCCGCGCGACCGCGCGCCTGAAATGCGCCAGCGCGCTGAACGAGATCGGCGTCGACGCCGGCGCCAGGTGCGTACGCGCGCGCGTAATGCGGACCCCGTCGATCTCCAGTTCGCGCTGCGCGCCGCGGGCGTGCCGGCTTAGCGTGAACACCTCGTGCGTGACGCCGTGGGTCTGGCTGCGCGCCAGTTGGCGGATGACCTGTTCGATGCCCCCGTACGAGTCCGGGTAATACACCTTGAAGACGTGAAGGATATGCATGGGCGTGGCTTGGCATCCGGCCTGGTCGGCGCTGGTGGCAGAGTCTCTCGTAGCACGCGCGGGCGCAGTGTGATGGCCGTCACAGAACGCCGGGGGCGGGATCGCTATGGTTGCGCCTCATGCCCCAGTCCTCTTTCCTCCTGGCCGAGCCGTTGCGCGTTGCGGTAGGCGCCGTTTCGCTGTCTTCCCCGCTGACCGGGATCGGCCAGTACACACGCCACCTGGTGCGCGAGCTGGCGGTGCTGGGCGCGGCACCGCACTGCTTCCTCGGGGCAGGCTGGAGCGAGCCGCCGGCAGCCGGCCCGCAACCCTGGGCCGATGGCCTGGCATCGTCCCACACCGGGCACGCGCCGGCGTGGCGCAGCGCGGCGCGCTGTCTGTTGCGGCGGTCCGGAGTGGCGCACCTGGCCTCGCGCGCGTGGCAGGCGCACCGGTTCCGCGCCGGCTTGCCGCGCGATGCGGCGCTCTACCATGAAACCAATTTCCTGCCGTTCTGCTTTGGCACGCTGCCGACCGTGCTCACCGCGCACGACGTGTCGTGGCTGCGCTATCCGGAGACCCATCCCGCTGCGCGGGTGAGCCTGCTGCACCGCTACTTCCCCCGCGCACTGGCCCGCGCCGACCGCGTCATCGTGGTGTCCGAGTTCGTGCGCGCCGAGCTGCTGGCGCTGTGCGAGATCGATCCCGGCAAGATTCGCGTGGTCCACAACGGCGTCGCGCCTGTATTCCAGCCGCGCGCCGCCGACGCGCTGCGGCCGGTACTGGCACGCCATGGGCTGCTGCCCGGCGGCTACCTGCTGGCACTGGGCACGCTGGAGCCGCGCAAGCGGCTATCGACCGCACTGCGTGCGCACCAGCGCCTGCCGGCCGCGCTGCGGCGCCATATGCCGCTGGTACTGGCCGGCATCAAGGGCTGGCTGACCAGCGCGCTGGAGCGCGAGATGGCGCCCGCCGTGGCGCGCGGCGAGGTGCGCGTGGCGGGCTACATCTCGGATGCCGATCTGCCGAGCGTCGTCGCCGGCGCCTGCGCCATGGTCTACCCGTCCATCTACGAAGGCTTCGGCCTGCCGCCGCTTGAAGCCATGGCCTGCGGCGTGCCGGTGATCTGCTCGGACCGCTCGGCGCTGCCCGGCGTGGTCGGCGATGGCGGCGTATTGCTGGACCCGGACGATATCGATGGCTTCAGCGCGGCGATGCTGCGCGCCTGCGAGGACACGCACTGGCGCTCCGCCATCGGCGCACGCGCGCTGCGCCGCGCCGCCGGCTTCAGCTGGCAGCGCTGCGCGCGCGAAACGCTCGATGTCTATGGCGAATTGCTCCGCACCAGGCGCGGGTGACGGCACGCTGAGGAATGTGACAGCCGTCACGGAGCAGGAAGAGTCTGCCAGCTACGCTTGCCGCTTTGACCCAGTGAGAAAGCAAGGCAGCCAGAGCATGAGCCACGCCATTCAGTTCGACATCGTCGTGGACGGGTTCCGCATTCCCTGCACGGCTTCCGCCGAGGCTGGCTCGCAGGCGCGCCGTTCGGCCGGCGGGCCGGCCGCGGACATCGATGCCGCGCTGGAACGGCTCCGGCATGCCGCGCGTTTGCGCTTCCTGCAGGGCGCAGCACCGCCGGTGGTGGTCCTGCGCGAGCACCTACATGCCACCGGAGCTTGTCTGTGACGGGTCAGCGTGGCCACGGCGGCGCACAAACGCTGCTGGTGCGCACGACGTTCGGCCGCTACGTGCTGACGGGTTGTGCCCTGTTGCTGGCGGATCTTGCACTGTTCCTTTTGCTTGCGCATGCCGGCATCGCACCCGCGGCAGCGCAGGCGGTGAGCCGCGGCGCCGGCGCGATCGTGGGCTTCATCGCGCACAAGCGCTATTCCTTTCGGCACGGCGGCGTCGATGCCCGCAGCCTCGTTTCCCAAGGCAGCGGCTATGGCGCGCTCACGCTCGCCGGCGTGGCGCTTTCGCCTTTGATCCTCACCTTGGCGCTGTGGCTCAGTGGCGAGCGCTTGCTGGTCGCCAAGCTGGCCGTGGAAGTCGTGCTGGCGGGCCTAAACTTCGTGGCGATGCGCTGGCTGTTCCGTCCGCACCCGCATCCCGCCGCTACGTCATGATGGCCAGCGTCATGCGCGTGGCTGTCCGGCATGTGTCCGCCGAACTGCCACTCGGCCGGCGCGTCGCCCTGGCGCTGCTGCTGGCGCTGATCCTTGCCCCCGCGGTATGGTCTCCGGCGGTCATGCTGGGCACGGATCCCGCGTTGCGCTTTCCGCAGGGGGACCAGGCACAGGCGCTCGCCGGCGCCTGGTATTACTACACCGATAGCCTGCGGCTCCCGTTGTTCTCGATGCGCGTGCCCGGCATCGACGGCCTGCGCAGCGTGATCTTCACCGACAGCATTCCGCTATTCGCCCTGGCCGGCAAGCTGTGGTACCGGTTGGGCGGCGCGGCGCCGGAACTGATGCCCGCCTGGCTGTGGCTCTGCGTGCTCGCGCAGGCCTGGGCCATGACCTTGCTGCTGGACCAGCTGGGCCTGCGCCATGCCATTCCCGTGGCCGCCGGCACCGTGCTGGCCCTGGTCATGCCTGCCCTGTTGTTCCGATACTGGATGTGGCATCTCGCGCTATGTGGCCAGTTTGTACTGATCCTGGCACTGGCGCTGGCACTGCGCCCGCCCGAAGCCATGGCGCGCGCCCCGCTGGACTGGCGGTGGCCCACGCTGCTGGTGGTGGCCCTCGGCATCCATCCCTACCTGCTCGCCATGAGCCTGCCCTTCTTCCTGCTGAGCGCGGCACGCTGCGCGTCCGCGCGCATGCCCGGCGCGCAGCGCGTTGCGCTGGGCGCCGTTGGCCTGGCCGTGGGCGTGCTCGCCATTGCGCTTTGGCTCGGTGGCTATCTCGGCCAGGGGCTGGTGCGCGGCAGCGAGGGCTTTGGCATCTACTCGATGAACCTGCTCGCCCCGTTCGGCGCGATGGGCAAGAGCGGCCTGCTGCCGGGCAGCGGGCACTTCGCACGTGGCACGCCCGGCCAGATGGAAGGGTTCAACTACCTTGGGCTGGGTGTGCTGGCGGGCCTGCTGCTGGTGGCGGGCGCCGCCTGCGCGGGGCGCGCGGCGCCGCTGCGCGCCGCGGCCTGCAGGCAATGGCCGCTGATGGTGCTGCTGGCCGGACTGTCGCTCTACGCCTTGTCCACCACTGTGTATGCCGGTGGCTATCGTCTGTTGCGCTACGACTGGCCGGCAGGCCTGCAGGGCCTGACCGCAACCTTCCGCGCCTCGGGCCGCTTCTTCTGGCCGGTGGGCTATGCCATCGCCGCCTTCGTGCTCTATGGACTGTCGCGCTGCTACCGCCCGCGCACGGCCGCCGCATTGATGGTGACGGTCGCCGCGCTGCAATGGCTCGATACTGCGGTACTGCGCACGGTGGTGGTCACCGAGAAGCCGATGGATCCGGTGTCGTCGGATCCGCTCGTCGGCGCGCTGGTCGGGCGCCATGCCGCGGTCGCGTTCCATCCGCCGGTGGGCTGTTCCGACGACCGCGCCGCGATGCATGGCGGCTTTGCCCTGCAACTGCTGGCCGCGCGCGGCGGCCTCGCCATCAACAGTCTCTCGGGCGCACGCCAGGACACCGACTGCAAGCGCGTCGCGGCAGACCTGTCCCTGCAGGTGCTCGCACCGGGCGTGCTGGTCGTGCTCGGGCCGCCGTATGACGCGCAGTACATCGCCGGGCGCGGGTGGACAGCCCGTTGCCTGGCCCGGCATGGCCTGCATTTCTGTAGCTCCGGCACCAGGTGATCCCCATGAAAGCCAGCGAACCGACGGAGCTGTCCGTCATCATCCCCGCGCACAACGAAGCGGCCAGCCTGCCGCTGGCGCTGCCCCGCATCGTCAACGAACTTGCACAGGTCGTGTCGCGCTTCGAGATCGTCATCGTGAATGACGGTTCCACCGACCAGACCGCGGCGGTTGCCGACGAACTCGCGCGGCGCCACCGCTTCGTGCGTGCCATTCACTTTTCGCGCAACTTCGGCAAGGAGGCGGCGCTGGAAGCGGGGCTGGCCTGCGCCCGCGGCCGCGGTCTGCTCTTCATCGATGCGGACCTCCAGCATCCACCCGCCCTGATCCCGCAGTTGGTCAATGCCTGGCGCGCCGGCGCCGACGTCGTCAATGCGCGCAAGCGGCATCGCGGCGAGGAACATGCCGCCTATGCCGCGGCGTCGCGCCTGTTCTACCGGATGTTTGAGCGCGCCACCGGCTTTGCCTTCGAAGGCGCAAGCGACTACAAGCTGCTCGACCGCCAGGTGGCCGATGCCTTGCTACGCTGTCCGGAACGGGACCGCTTCTTTCGCGGGCTGGTGGCGTGGGTGGGATTCCGCCAGGTCGATATTCCCTTCGACGTGGCGCCCCGGGAAGCGGGGCATTCTTCATGGTCGGCGGCGGGCCTGCTGCGCTATTCGCTGCGCAGCCTGGTGGCATTTTCCTCGCTGCCGCTGCAGGCAATTGCCATTGCTGGATTCGCGGGAGTGGCGCTGAGCCTCTTGCTGATCTTGCAGACCGCGGCGCGATATCTCACCGGCAATGCGCTGGACGGCTTTACCACCGTGATCATTGCCCAGGCGGCGTTCAGCAGTCTGTTGCTGCTTGCGGTCGGTGTGCTGGCCGTCTATCTGGCACGCGTCTATGATGCGCAAAAGCAGCGGCCTTCATTCTTTGTACGCGACCCTGATGAACGCATGCGGGGCGGTATCACGTTGCAGGAGATGGAAATCCAGCCGGCACCGCCGCGCGCGCGGACGCCCGTGGCGGCTTGTGATACCGATCACAGCCAGGTGGATCGCGAGCTTCTATAGTGGCTCCCGTTGGCGCAATGACCCCGCCAACTTTCCCGTTATCGCCAGGCTGCCCCCGCACGCCTGGCATCTTTTTTTGGCGGGCTTCGCGCGTGTTTTCTTCACTCTCGCGCAAGCGGGAAAGGGAATACACACCTGGTGTTAAAAATGCCTGTGATACATAGGGCGGGGGCGAGGGCCGGCGCATCGACGAAGTAATGCACCGGCCCCGACTCAATGTGAACCCCTCCGTATTCGCCGCGCAGGCCTGGGCTTGGCGGCCGGGCCGGAATGTGGATGCCGGCTGACCGGCGCGACCGTGACATGCTGATTCGGGAAGAGCCGCTCGGCCGCCTCTTTGGCCTGGGTGCAGCTCAAGTACTCCCCATTGAAGACGACGGCAAACTCTCCGACATGCTGCTCGATCGCCCAACCCGTTTCCGTACGAACCACTATTGTTATTCGTTCAACCACCTTCATTCCCCGTCGAGCCGTGCTTTGCATCACGGTCTATTTTCATTGGTAAAGCCAAAAGCTCAATGCATGGATCGAACCAATATTCCTGCCGATGGCCTCTTGCCTAGGGCCCTTCCTTTCAGACACTGCGGGTCTATGGTGCCCCCATTCGCGTATCCACTCATCACCCAAACATGGGTTGCCTGGGTTATTCCTGAAAAACGGCATGGAGCTGGCATGTTTGTCACATTCACCAGAATCGCGACAACAACGCAACAGAATTATTAAAGTCATTACGCTAGAAAGCAAGACAACTTTCGGCCAGTTCGACAGACACCCCACCAAAGGGGACTGCCGCAGCAATGCTGTGACACCTGTCACACCCCCGCCCGCATTCCGTCGGCTAGCCTTGCCTTTCGACAGGCACTCACCATCGGGTGCGCTTCTCAAGGCTAAGAAAAAGATGCATGACGTGGAGTTCATCGAGCACGAAGGCCGGCGCTTCGTATTGATCCCAGAACGGACATGGAAGGACATCAAGGAGAGCATCCAGCGACTGCTGGCGGAAGCCGGCAACGCTTCAGGCATGGCCTCTTCGTTCGCTCCGCCACTGCTCGTGCAGGCCGCGATATCGGCCGGCAGTTCGGAACTGCGCGCATGGCGCCGATTCCGTGGCTTTCCCAGTGCAGAGCTGGCCAAGCGTGTCGGCGTGACGCGGGCCTATATCTCGATGATCGAGACCGGCCGGCGCCGGCCCGCCGCACACTTGCTGCAACGGCTTGCGCATGAACTTGACATTCCTGTCTGCGCGCTGACAACCAGCCACGGCGACACGTAGCGCGTCACGCCGACGGCGCGTTGACACCAGGCTCCACCGCAAGCGCTTCGCCACACCGTTGCACAGCCACCGCTTTGCGCGTTTTTGTGGCCCCAGTCACTGTTTCGGTTTGCGCATTTCCGGATACTGCCCCCGACGCGTTATGCAGCGTGTCGCAGCCTGCACTGCCAATGCCGTTGGCAGTGCAGGCTGCAACGGAAGCGAGATCCGGATTTCCTACTGGCCCGCGCCGCGGGATGGCAGGCCGAAGTCCAGATCGCTTGTTTTTATTCCCAGGAGAACACTATGGCAGCATCTGCCTACTACGATCAGGTACAGAAGGTCTACGTCGCCTACTACGGCCGCCCGGCCGATCCGACGGGCCTGGAGTTCTGGGCCACCAAGCTGGACGGTGTCGGTGGCAATCTGAACGCGATCATCGATGCCTTCGGCAACTCGGCCGAGTCGACTGCCCTTTATGGCGGCCAGACCCACGGCGAGAAGATCAACGCGATTTATCAGCAGATGTTCGGCCGCGACGCCGAACCGGCTGGCCTCGCCTTCTATACCGGCCTGCTCGCAGCGAACCCGCCCAAGGCCACCCTGGCCAGCATCGCGCTGGACATCGTCAACGGCGCGCAAGGCAGCGACAAGGTCGCCATCGATGCCAAGCTGGCCGCGGCCGAAGGCTTCACCGCGGCGCTGAACACCACCACCGAAATCCTGAAGTACAGCGGCGACTGGGCCGCGCAGCAAGCGCGTGACTGGCTCAAGCCGGTCGACCAGCCTGGCGAGGGTGGCAACCCGCAAGCCGCGATCGACAAGATCGTCGCCGGTCCGGCACCGCAGCCGGGCAGCAAGGTACTGACCACCGCCATCGACGCCATCACGCTCGGCGCCGCCGACACCGTAACCGGCGGCACCGAAACCCTGACCCAGGGCGACTCGATCACCGGCCCGGGCAAGGTCGTGCTGAGCCTGGCTGCCAAGCAGGATCTCTACTCCGGCACCACCATCGCCGGTGCCGGCAAGGTCACCATCCAGCCGACCGGCGACGTGGCCGTCACGACCAAGAACTGGACCGACATCCAGCAGGTGGTGGTCGAGAAGGTCAAGGGCGACGTGAGCCTGGAAGACCTGCAGGGCGCCGCCACGCAGTATGACCTCGTCGACGCGATCCAGGCCGAAGACAAGATCACGCTGAACTTCGACGGCCAGCAGATCCAGGGCAAGGAAGCCAACGTCTCGGTCAAGGAAGTCAACGCGACGGTGGAGATCAACACCGATGCCGGCTTCGACGTCGAGACCATCAACCTGACCATCAACGATGACAAGGCTGGCTTCGAGTCGAACCTGACCGACCTGATCGGCGACGGCACCAAGACGCTGAACATCAAGGGCGGCCAGGCCGGCCTGAACTTCGGCATCAAGGGCGCGCTGGACTCGTCCCTGACCACCATCGACGCCTCGGGCGCGCTGGCCAACCTGAACCTGAACATCTCGGAATCCGACCAGCAGGTGAACGTCAAGCTGGGCTCGGGCAACGACGTGCTGAACGTCGGCGACTCGCTGCGCACGGGTGACGTGATCGACGGCGGCGCCGGTGCGGACAAGGTCGTCGCCGTGTTCGACGCCAACGCCACGGTGGCCGAAGCCAACCGCGCGCCGACCATGAGCCGCGTCGAGACGCTGGATGCCACGTTCCTGAACGCGGTCCACCTGGACGGCACCAACATCAACGACCTGGCCACCATCAACCTGAAGGCCTCGACCGGCCGTGCCGACTTCAACAACTTCGACAGCACGCTGAAGACCCTGAACATCCAGGGCAACCTGGCGCAGGGCGTCGAAGTGGACTACGACGGCCAAGCGCTGACCACGCTCGATATCAACATCGAAGGCACCACCAGCGTGATCGGCAACGCCGGCAATCCGTCGGGCATCCGCGTCATCAACGCCGACAAGGTGGCGCTGAGCCACAACGGCAGCGAGAGCGTCGTGATTTCGCGCGGCCTGCAGGTGGACGACTCGTTCTCGGGCCGCTACACCACCGACCTGTCGATCACCAACAACTCCGCCGGTAACCTGACCATCGATGGCAGCAACTACACGGAAAGCGTCATCCTCGACGGCAACACCGTGCAGCGCCTGAACATCAAGTCGACCGGCCTGGGCGACCTGTCGCTGGGCAACCAGTTCGAAAGCCTGATGGATGAAGCGACCAACCTGCAGCACCTGGTCGTGGAAGGCGCCACCGACAGCGACATCGAGATCGGCCGCGTGGGCGATTCCCGTGCCGCCGGCGACCTCGAAACCGTGAAGCTCAGCACCGGCATCAGCACCGAGTTCACCTCGTGGGGCATCGATGCCGCCGACGCCGACAAGCGCGCCACCATCACCAGCATCGACGTTGCTGCGGCGGCTTCGGGCCACATGCACCTGCTCGGCGGCTTCGAAAGCGGCGACTGGCTGCAGGCTGCCTCCGTCAACCTGATGAAGGTCGACGTGGCCGCCGGCGCATCGGTGAACGGCGACGCCGGCGGTACGGTGTGGGCAAATGGTCAAGGCTATGCCGGCCTCGACATCCCGGTCAGCTACTCCAGCCTGGTGCGCCTGGACCTGGACGAGCAGGCCGGTGCCGACAGCAAGCTGATTCTGTCGGGCGCCGGCGACGTCACCGGCTTTGCGTTCGAGGACAACAACTTCGCCACCATCGACGCATCGGCCCTTAAGGGCAGCGGTGTGACGATCGTGATGGAAGATCCGTCCGACGCGGCAGCGTTCACCTTCATCGGCTCGGGCCAGCGTGATGTGGTCTACGCCTCGAACAGCGCCGATACGCTCAACGGTGGCGCCGGCGACGACACGCTGTTTGGTAACGGCGGTGCCGACGTGATCAACGGCGAAGCGGGCAACGATGAGCTGTTCGGCGGTGAAGGCAACGACAAGGTCGACGGCGGTAGCGGCGACGACTTCATCGCCGGCGGCCTCCACGCCGACTTGCTGACCGGTGGCGCGGGCGCCGACTCGTTCTACTTCAACTTCGACCAGAACCACCTGGCGGAGGCAGGCAAGTCGACGAACCCGGGCGCGGCGGCCAAGCAGGACGTCATCACCGACTTCAAGGTTGCCGAGGACACCATCCTGGTCGACGTGTCGAATCCGCTGGCCCAGGGCGACTACGCCATGTACGTGACCAACGCCCCGGGCGGCAACGGCTTCCCGGCATTCGCCTACTACATCGGCGATGGCGTGGACCCGGTCAACGTGGTGATCCGTGTGGGTACGTACAACGAGGATGGCTCGTTCAACTACAACGCCAACGGCACCGACCTGCAGCTGCTGTTCAACACCGAAGGCGAAGCGTTCAACCCGCTCGACTTCACGCTGAACAACGGCGCCCAGGCCTTCGTGCAGGCCGAGCATGAAGTCGCGCTGCTCGGCGCGGCGAACCAGCTGGGCAGCCTGTCGACGTCGGACCTGGTTTGGGTCTGATCGTTACCCGTTAGTTGTAGCTTGCAGTGGGAAGGGCTGGCCGCGGGCCAGCCCTTTTTTTCCAGTCGGATTGCAGCACGCCACTGGTCCCGCCTGCGTCCCGCGACCGTCTGCGACCGCTCGCAATATCGTATGAATGTCCGCTTCACGATGCCCGATGCCGCTCCTCCCCGGCCCCCATTTGTACTGGTCCTGCGCGAAGACGACGGCGAATGGCACGTCCGGATGCTGACCGAAGGCTACATCGTCTCGTTGACCGAAACCTTCTCCACACGGCAAGACGCGGTCGCGGCCGCAGCGGAGGCTTTTCCCAGCCTCCATATCGATGTCGGCAGCCATGGCCCTGGCGGTTGAGGAGCCCCGACATCGGCGCGCCTGATTGGAAGCGCGACACCTTCTCCGGCGCACACGCCGTGACGAATCAAGGAGATATCATTCTTCGCAGTAACCCGGACGTGACGTTCTCCAGATGCATGCCCGGACCGGACATGGCATGTCAGACAGGATCGGACCTGAACAGTGGAAAGCATCAGGATGTTGCCCAAGACCATTGCTATCGCGCTCGACAATTATCTGCGCCAATGGTCACTTGTCCCGGCCGCCGAACCCTTCCTCACACCGACCAGCTGCCTGCAACCGGTGTCATACCGGGGCCAGCCGGCCATGCTCAAAATTGCCATGTGCGAGGAAGAGCGGCGCGGCAATGCCGTCATGGCATGGTGGAACGGCAGCGGAGCGGCTGCACGGATACTGGCTCGGTGTGACGACGCCGTCGTCATGGAGCGCGCGGAATCCGCAGGTTCGCTCGCGGATCTTGCGCGGACAGGACGGGACGACGACGCCATGCGGATCGCCTGCGCAGTGCTGGGCCGATTGCACGCCCATACCGCGCCTGACCAACCGCCCGTCGTCTCCTTGCACGACTGGTTTGCGCCGTTGACGAACCCGTCCTGGCCCCGCGGCAACATTCTCTGGCTAGCCGCGCTGGTGGCGAAAAAACTGTTGTCGGCTCCCGCCCTCGATCCGGTTGTGCTTCATGGCGATATGCACCACGGCAACATCCTCCATTTCGGCACGCAAGGCTGGCTTGCGATCGATCCGAAGGGGCTTGTCGGTGACCGCGTATTCGATTACGCGAATCTGCTGTGCAACCCGTCCCGCAGGATCGCGGTGGACCGGTTCCACGAGCGCATCGGAACGCTGGTCGAGGCTGCGCGACTTGATCGCCACAGGCTGCTGCAGTGGACGCTGGCGTGGTCGTGCCTTTCGGCGCTATGGATGATGGAAGACGGGCTTGCGCCCGAGACCCCACTGGCTATCGCCGCGCTGGCGGCGACCGAACTCGGGCTTCTGTGATGAATCCGGACCGCAGCAGCCCAGTGCTCAGGCGAGCGGCTGATGCCTGTCACCCCCCACCCCACCATGCACCGGCGCGCCCCCTTCCGGTACCCTCGCACCCAGGATCGATCCCGTCGTGGATTCCGTCATCAGCAGCGTCTTGCCGTCATCGCCGCCGAAGCACAGGTTGGTCAGCGACGCGCCCACCGGCGTGCGAATGACTTCGACCGGTTCGGCGCGATGGTTCAGTACCCAGACATAGCCGAGCCCTGGATTGGCGACCAGCAGGAACCCGTCGGCGCGCATGGCCAGCCCGTCCGGACCGCTCGGCCCGTATGACGTGAAGAACTGCCCCACCTTGCTGACGGAGCCGTCGGCCTGCAGCGGCGCGCGCCACACGCAGTTGCCGCGCGTCATGGCGACATACAGTACCTTCTCGTCGGGCGACAGCACCAGGCCATTCGGGCTTGGCGCATTGTTCAGCAGCACATCGAGCTTGCCCGCGGGCGACAGGCGGTAGACCCGGCCAGTGGGGTCATGCATGCCGGTCTGGCCCTGGTCCGTGAAGTACAGGTTGCCCGCCGAATCGAAGGTCAGGTCGTTGACACCACGGAAGCGTTCCGAATTCCGGCGTTCAAGGAATGGCGTCACCGCCCCGGTCTGCGGGTTCAGCCGCATCAGCCCGTTGCGGTAGTCGGTGATCAGGAAGTCGCCGCCGGCCAGGCGCTTCATGCCGTTGGGCTCGCCGTCGTATTCGGCCACCAGTTCCCAGTCGCCCTGCAGCGATACGCGGAACACGCGGCCATAGGGAATATCGGTGACCCACAGGTGGCCATCCGCCCAGACGGGGCCTTCCAGGAATGACTCCGTTACCGCGCCGCCGCGATTGGCCAGCGACCACGCATTGTCCCGGTCCTGCCGCCGAAACGATTCCGGCAGGCGGGTAAGCACCGTGGCGTCGCGGACGGTGGGTTGCTGGAGCAGCATCATCGTGGTCCCCGCTGTTACTGCTTTTCGATATTGGCCTTCTGTGCCACCGCTGCCCATTGCGCGGTTTCCCGCTGGATCAGCTGTGCGAACCCGCTGCTGTCCAGGTTGCCGGGCTGCGAACCCATTTGTGCCAGGAATTGCTTCATGTCAGGCGATAGTAGCGCTTTTTTAATTTCAGCCTGCAGGCGTGTGATCACCTCGGCCGGCGTTCCCTTCGGCGCCGCCAGGCCCGACCAGTTGAACAGGTTGAATGTCGGCAGTCCGGCTTCCGCGAAGGTCGGCACATTGGGGAACACCTCGAGCCGGCTTTTGCCGCTGATGCCAAGCAGCCGCATCTGGTTGCCCTTGACCTGGGCCAGCGCGGTCGGCGTCGACACCACCAGCAGATCGACGCTGCCGCCCAGCAGGCCCACCATGGCTTCGCCGGCACCCTTGTACGGCACGTGCATCAGCTTGATCCCGGCGGCCTGCTGGAAGGCCTCGGCCGAAAAATGCGGCGAGCTGCCCGGGCCGCCGGTACCGAATGTCACTTCACCCGGATGCGCCCTGGCGTAGCTGATCAGCGAAGCCAGGTCCTTGAAGCGCGAATCTGCCTTGACCCCAACCACCACCGGCGAGAACGCGAATGGCGCGATCGGTACCAGCGCGGTCTGATGATCCCAGTTCAGCTTCCTGAACACATAGGGCAGCGTGGTGTAGGAGTTGTCGTTGGCCAGCAGCGTATAACCGTCGGCCGGCGCCTGGACGACCAGCGTGGTGCCGATGGTGCCGGAAGCGCCCGGCTTGTTCTCGACCACGAAACTCTGGCCGGTCTGCTCAGTAAGCTTTTGCGCGACCTTGCGCGTAACCACGTCGACGGCGCCGCCAGGCGGATTCGGCACGACAATGCGCACCGGCTTGTCCGGGTAGGCTGCCCATGCCGGCGCCGCGCTGGCAGCGGCCATCGCCGCTGCCACTGCAAAGAGGATGAATTTGCGATGAATCATCGTTGTCTCCTGGCAGCGGCCGGTCCGGCTGCCAGCCGGCCGCGCTGCCTGTATTGTCTTGACCGGTGAGGCGTCGAAGCCTCTCCTAAACCGCCGCGGCAGATCCCTGCAGCACGGCAAGCACGTTCTGCGCGGCCCCCACGCCCATGTTCACGTAAGCCGCATCGCTGACGCCGCCGATATGCGGCGACAGGATGACGTTCGGGAGGTTCTGGAACGGATGCGGCACGGCGATCGGCTCGACGGCGAAGCTGTCGAGGCCCGCCGCGTAGAGCTTGCCGTCGAGCGCCTCGGCCAACGCAGGCTCGTCGATCAGGCCGCCGCGCGCAGTGTTGACCAGGATCGCGCCATGCTTGAACAGGGCCAGCGTCTCGCGGTTCAGCATGCCGCGGTTCTCATCGGTCAGGGGGCAGTGCAGCGACACCACGTCCGCTGCCTGGTATAGCTGCGGCAGTTCGCTGACCAACGTGACGCCGGCGGGCACTGCCTTCGCATAAGGATCGAAGGCGAGCACGCGCATGCCCATGGCCAGGCCCGTCACCGCGACGCGGCGACCGATCTCGCCCAGGCCGACGATGCCCAGGGTGCGGCTGTTGAGCTCAATGGTCTTGTGGCTCGACTTGTCCCAATGGCCCGCGTGCATGCGCGCGTTCAGCTGCGGCACCGACTTGGCACAGGCAAGGATCAGCGCCCAGGCATGTTCGGCTACGGCGGCGGCGTTGGCGCCGACCGCGGCCTTCACCGCGATGCCGCGTTCGGCCGCGGCCTTCTGGTCGATCACATCGATGCCGCTGCCGTGCTTCGAGATTACCTTCAAGGCCGGCGCCGCGCCCATGACCTCGGCCGTCACGCTGCCATAGCGCACGATGATGCCGACCGGGTTATGCTGCCGCGCCAGCGCGACCAGCTCCGCGGCCTGCGGCTTCTTGCCCGCGAAGACGATCTGGTAGTCGCCAAGCAGAGCGAGCGCTTCCGGTGCCAGGTCCGCACCCGTGACGATAATGACGTCCTTGGCGGTCACAGCGCTTCTCCCTGCTTCAGCACGCCGGCCGTCACCAGCGATGCCAGCAGCCAGGGCGCGGTGGTATTGCCCTCCTTGATCTGCGCGATGCGCATGGCTTCGGCCTCTTCCTTCTTCGCGGCGGCGTCGAGCAGCGCTTCGATCTTGTCGCGCTCGACCACGACCAGGCCGTCGGCGTCGCCGCAGATATAGTCGCCCGGGTTCACCGTGACGCCGCCAACGGAAATCGGGTGGCCGATGCGGCCGCCGACTTCCTTGGTCGGGCCGTTGGGATTGGTGCCGACCGAAAACACCGGGAACTGCATGTCCTCCAGCTCCAGGCTGTCACGCACGGCACCGTCGATCACGACCCCGGCCAGCCCGCGCTGGCGCGCGGCATGCATCATGATGGTTCCCATCAGCGCGGAGGTCTGGTCGCCCTTGCCGTCCACCACCAGCACGTCGCCGGGCTGCGCCAGCGCCAGCGCCGCGTGGATCATCAGGTTGTCGCCGGGACGGACTTCGACGGTGAATGCCGGGCCGGCGACCTTCATGGTCGGGCACAGGGCGCGGATGCGGCCATGCAGGGCGCCGCGGCGTCCGCCGACATCCGACAGGATCGCCGGCTGGAAGCGGGCGGCACGCTCGACCACGGCGGCGGGCACGCGCTCGAACGATTTGATGATGTTGGGCAAGCTCATGGAAAACTCCGGCAAGATGAAAGGGATAGGCGTCGGCAATCGATCAGTCCAGCTTGGCACCGGAGGTCTTGATGACCGCGGCCCAGCGTCCGATGTCCTGCCGGATCAGCGCGGTGAAGGCTTCGGGCGTGCCCGTCAGCACCGACGCGCCTTGCTCGTTCAGCTTCCTGGCCAGCGCCGGCGACTGCAGCGCCTTGTTGAACTCGGCATTGAGCCGCACCACGATGTCCTTCGGCGTCGCGGCCGGCGCGACAAAGCCGAACCAGGTCGCCGTCTCGAAGCCGGGATAGCCGGACTCGGCCACGGTCGGAACCTGCGGCAGGTCCGCCACGCGCTTCGCTGACGTCACGGCCAGCGGCCGCAGCTTGTTGTTCTTGATATGGCCGAGCAGGGTCGGCACGGACGCCATGTACAGGTCCACCTGCCCGCCCATCAGGTCGTTGACCGCCTGGGCCGCGCCCTTGTACGGGACATGGGTGAACCTGACTTTCGCGGTGCTTTGCAGCTGCTCGCCGCCAAGGTGGGCCACGGTGCCATTGCCGGGCGAGGCAAAGTTCAGCGATGCCGGTTTGGCCCGGGCGGCCTGGATCACGTCCTTCATGGTCTTGTACGGCGAGTTGACGTGCGTCACCAGCACCAGCGGCGCGGAGGCGACCAGGCTGATCGGCGCCAGGTCCTTCAACGGGTCATACGGCAGCCGCTCGTACAGCGAGGCGTTGATGGCCAGGTTGCTGGTCTGCCCCAGGGCGATGGTGTAGCCGTCGGCCGGCGCCTTGGCCGCAGCGTCGACGCCGAGGTTGCCGCCGGAGCCCGGCTTGTTTTCCACGACAAAGACCCAGCCGGTCGACTTGGCCACGGAATTGGTCACCTCGCGCGCGATGATGTCGGTGCCGCCGCCGGCCGGAAACGGCACGATCACGCGGATGGGCTTGGTGGGATAGGGCGACGCGGCGTGGACGCTGGCGGATGCCATCAGCAGGCCGGCAAGGGCCAGGATGACGCGGCGGGATCTGGACTGCATGGGTGTCTCCGAATCTGGTTTCGTTGTGATTCGGATTGTGGTGCATCGTTTCACGGCATACAATGCCGTTTCACACCGTGCACCGCATTTCGTGTCATGAACCCTAAAAGTGACTCCATCAACGCTCCAGCCGCTGACGAAGGCGCCGGCGCCGGCGCCGTGATCGCCGTGACGCGCGCGCTGCGCGTACTCGAAGCCTTCGGCGTCAACGATCCGCAGCTGTCGCTGGCCGAGCTGAGCCGGCGCACCGGCATCCACAAGACCACGGTGCTGCGGCTGGCGCGCACGCTCGCGGCGGACAACTACCTGGTGCAGAAGGAAGACGGCAGCTGGCGCCTCGGCCGCGCGGCTGGCTGGCTGGGCGCGTGCTACCAGGCCACCTTCAACGTGCAGGAAGTGGTCGAGCCGGTGCTGCGCGAACTGACGATCAAGACCGGTGAAAGCGCTTCGTTCTACGTGCGCGAGGGCCAGCAGCGAACCTGCCTGGTCCGTGTCGAGGGCCCGCAGGCGATCCGCCATCACGTCAGGATCGGCGCGGCGCTGCCGCTGGACAGCGGCTCGCCCGGGCGGGTGATCCTGGCGTTTTCCGGCGAGCCGGGCGAGCTTTACGAGATGATCCGGCGCCGCGGCTTCCACCTGTCGCTGGGCGAGCGCGAACCCGAAGTCTCCAGCGTGTCGGCGCCGGTGTTTGGACTGCACTGGCGCCTGCTGGGGTCGATGTGCATTTCCGGGCCGACTTCCCGGCTTGGCGAAGCGCGGCTGCTGGAACTGGCGCAGACCGTGGTCGACGCCGCGAACAAGCTTTCCTATGCGATGGCGGGCAGTCAGCGGCCCGCGCTGCCAGGCGACAGGCAGCCGGCAACCTGGCATCCCTGACCGGCCGGTCTTGCATTCCCGGCCGGCCATCGTGCCGGCTCCCCACGCACCCTCCCCGGGCTTGCCATGTCATTGCGCGCGGCCGCCGACATCCCGCGGCGCCAGCAACTTTTCCTGCATTTCCGCACGAATTCAGCAACAAATATCCCCGTTATCTGATTAACCTGCCGGCTCTTTTCCGTTTGCGTGCGCCGCAAACGTAAAAGTTCTCTGCCCCCGCCGGCCCCACAAGGACTGGCGCGGCCATTCAGATCACACGGAGACAACGAACAATGAGTGCAAGCGCAGAACATCTGCAACGCGGCCTGGGCGAACGCCATATCCGGCTGATGGCGCTGGGATCGGCCATCGGCGTGGGCCTGTTCCTGGGCGCGGGCAATGCCATCAAGATGGCCGGCCCGGCGATCATGCTGGCCTACCTGATCGGCGGCGCGGTGATCTTCCTGATCATGCGCGCGCTGGGCGAGATGGCCGTGCACAACCCGGTGGCCGGCTCGTTCTGCCGCTACGCGCAGGACCACATGGGCCCGCTGGCGGGCTACCTGACCGGCTGGAACTACTGGTTCCTGTGGCTGGTGACCTGCGTGGCCGAGATCACCGCCGTAGCCATCTACATGGGCATGTGGTTCCCCGACGTGCCGCGCTGGATCTGGGCGCTGGCGGCATTGGCGGCGATGGGCTCGGTCAACCTGATGGCGGTCAAGGCCTATGGCGAGTTCGAGTTCTGGTTCGCCATGATCAAGATCGTCACCATCGTGCTGATGCTGATCGGCGGCGGCGCGATGATCGTGTTCGGCTTCGGCAACGGCGGCGTCGCCACCGGCATCTCCAACCTGTGGGCGCACGGCGGCTTCATGCCCAACGGCGCCTCGGGCGTGCTGATGTCGCTGCAGATGGTGATGTTCGCCTACCTCGGCGTCGAGATGATCGGCCTGACCGCCGGCGAGGCGCGCAACCCGAAGAAGTCGATTCCCGACGCGATCAACTCGGTGTTCTGGCGCATCCTGATCTTCTACGTCGGCGCGCTGTTCGTGATCCTGGCGCTGTACCCGTGGAACGAGATCGGCGCGCAGGGCAGCCCGTTCGTGCTGACCTTCGAGCGCCTGGGCATCAAGACCGCCGCCGGCATCATCAACTTCGTGGTGCTGACCGCGGCGCTGTCGTCGTGCAACGGCGGCATCTTCAGCACCGGGCGCATGCTGTATAACCTGTCGCTGCAGGGCCAGGCGCCGGCGGCCTTCGCCAGGGTCGACCGCAACGGCGTGCCGCGCCGCGCGCTGCTGGTGTCGATCGCCGCGCTGCTGGCCGGCGTGCTGCTCAACTACCTGGTGCCGGAAAAGGTCTTTGTCTGGGTGACCGCAATCTCCACCTTCGGCGCGGTCTGGACCTGGGCCATCATCCTGGTCACGCAGATCCAGTTCCGGCGCTCGCTCGCGCCGGCGGCGCGCAAGGCGCTGGCGTTCCGCATGCCGTTCTGGCCGTATGGCTCGTATATCGCGCTGGCGTTCCTGGCGCTGGTGGTGGCACTGATGGCCTACTTCCCCGATACCCGCGTGGCGCTGTACGTGGGGCCGGGCTGGCTGGTGCTGCTGACGATCTGCTACTACGCGCTCGACATGCGCTCGCGCGGGCCGGTGAGCTACCGCGCCTGATACAACCTGCGACGTGAAAGGCCGGTGCCCGCCGGCCTCAGCCCTGCGCCAGCCGCGCCAGCCGGCTGGCATCCCGTACCGTGACGCGCCCGTAGTGATGGGCGATCACGCCGTCCTTCTCCCAGGCACGGAGAATCTGGCTGACCCGCTGCCGGGTCACCCCGACCAGCTGGGACAACAGTTCCTGCGACAGGGCCAGGTCGATCTCCATCCCTTGTGCCGTCTCGCTCCCGTATTGCCGGGCCAGCTCCAGCAAGCGCAGCGCAAAGCGCTGCTCGCCCGGCTGCATCAGGAATGCCTCGACCCCGGCCAGCAGGGCACGCACGCGCGCGCTCTGCAGCTGCAGCAGGTGGCGCGCCAGCGCCGGGTGGGCATCGAGCAGCGCGTGGAAATCGGCCGGCGCCACCTGCAGCAGCCGGGTGGCGCCGTGGGCGCAGGCGTCGTGCGCACGCGGCAGGCCATCGATCATCGACAGTTCGCCGAACCAGCTGCCCGGCTCCATCAGGCCGACCGTGGCCTCCTTGCCCGCCATCGACGTGCCGCTCAGGCGCACGGCCCCTTCCAGCACCCCGTACAGGCCATCGCCGCCGTCGCCGCGGCGATAGACCATGGCACCGGCGGCCACTTCGCGCGGACGGGCGCGCGCGGCGAGATCGCGCCGTACCGGCGCCGGCAACGCGGCAAACCAGGGGTTGGAAAGCAGGATCTGCTGCTGGGGCTGGCTGAGTTCAGGCATGGGAAGCGGGGCGGAACGCGCTGACGGCGGCTGTGCCGTCACGGACTGCAAATTCCTGACAGATTCGCGGGCGCATGGCGGGCATGATGCCCCCACAACGACGGAGACACGATCATGCCCCAAATCCCCCGCACGCACCACGGCAGCCGCTGACGGCGCGCATCCTGGCTGCTGCGCGATGGCAGCCTCTTTCTCGATCCCTGCACCGGCGCGGCGCGACACGCGCACCGCCATGTCCAGCCACCCGCGGCGCCCTCGCGCCGCGTGGGCGCGCCGCGCGCGCCCCCTTCCGGGACCTTGCATGCATGCACCAGCCAGCCAGCTTGCCGGCGCGACCGAACTCGCGCCGCAGGCACTGTCCGCCGCACAGGCCGACGCGGTCTTTGCGCGGGTATCGCGCCGCCTGATCCCGTTTCTGTTCCTGTGCTACCTCCTCAACTTTATCGACCGCGCCAACGTCGGCTACGCCCAGCTCCAGATGAAATCGTCGCTGGGCTTCAGCGACGCGGCGTACGGCATCGGCGCCACCATGTTCTTCGTTGGCTACGCGCTGTTCGAGGTGCCGAGCAACCTGCTGCTGCAGCGTATCGGCGCGCGCGCGACGCTGTTCCGCATCATGGTGCTGTGGGGGCTGGCGTCGGCCGGCACCATGCTGGTCAGCACGCCCGCGCAGTTCTACGCGGTGCGGTTCCTGCTCGGCGTGTTCGAGGCCGGCTTCTTCCCCGGCGTGCTGCTGTACCTGACTTACTGGTTCCCGCCCGAGCGCCGCGCCCGCGCGATCGCGCTGATCCTGTCGGCCAGCGTGGCGGCCGGCCTGGTCTCGGGGCCGCTGTCGGGCTGGATCCTCAACGCCATGGACGGCACGCACGGGCTGGCCGGCTGGCAGTGGATGTTCCTGCTCGAAGGGGCGCCGACCGTGCTGCTGGGCGCGCTGGTGTTCGCGGTGCTGCCCGACCGTCCCGACGACGCGCCCTGGCTCGACGCGCGCGAGAAGGCGCTGATCCGCGCCCTGGCCGGCTCCGCGAGCAAGCCACCGCAACGGCACAGCCTGATGCCCGTGCTGCGCGACCCGCGCATCTACCTGCTTGCCTTCGGCGCCTTCGTCAACGGTTGTGCCGGCTACTTCCTTGCGTTCTGGGTTCCGACCATGGTGCGCGAGCTGGGCGTCGAAGACCCGCAGGCGATCGGCCTGTACGCGGTGATCCCCAACCTGTTCGGCCTGGTGGCGATGATCCTGTACAGCCGCCATGCCGACCGCCACAACGAGCAGCGCCGGCACTGGGGACTTGCCTTCCTGGTGGCCGCGGCGGGCTTTGCCGCGCTGGGGCTGGCGGTGCCGCACAGCCTGCCGTGGACGCTTGCCGCGGTGGCGTTCGGCGGCTCGGCGCTGGTGTCATCGACGCCGGTGTTCTGGGCCATGGCGACGCGCTACCTGCCCGCGGCGCGGGCCGCCGCCGGCATTGCCTATATCAACTCGCTCGCCAGCCTGGCCGGCGCCACGCCCGCGGCGGTCGGCATCGCCAAGTCGTACACCGGCAGCCTGGCGTGGCCAAGCTGGACCATCGCCGCGCTGCTGCTGGCCGCCGCGCTGGCGGTCATGGCCGGCATGCGCAACGCGCTGCCGGACCATCGTGCCTGAATCGTTTCCCACTCTGAAAGGAATCCCATGTCTTCGTCCGCTGTCCGCGCCAACGTGTCGCCCGCCGAATGGCAAACCCGTGTCGATCTTGCCGCCGCCTACCGCCTGGTGGCGCTGTACGGGTGGGACGACCTGGTCTTCACGCATCTGTCGGCGCGCATCCCGGGCACCGAGAGCTTCCTGATCAATCCGTACGGCATGATGTTCGACGAGATCACTGCGTCGTCGCTGGTGAAGATCGACCTGGCCGGCAACAAGCTGGCGCCGTCGCCCTATGAAATCAACCCGGCCGGCTTCACCATCCACAGCGCGGTCCATGCCGCGCGCGCGGACGCCGGCTGTGTCATGCATACGCACTCGCTCAACGGCATCGCGGTGTCCGCGCAGGCTGAGGGCCTGCTGCCGCTGTCGCAGCAATCGCAATTCATCCTGCCCGCGCTCGCCTATCACGACTACGAGGGCATCGCCGTCAATGCCGACGAAAAGCCGCGCCTGGTGCGCGACCTCGGCGGCAAGCACGTGATGCTGCTGCGCAACCACGGCCTGCTGACGCTGGGCAGCACGATCGCCGATGCCTTCGTGGCGCTGTATTTCGCCGAAGCGGCCTGCGCGATTCAAGTGCGCGCGCAGGCCGGCGGCGGCGCGCTGCGGCCGATCCCCGGTGAAATCCAGCTGGGCATCGCCGCACAGGCGCGCGTCACCACGCTCGACCTGGGACCTGAGCGCCTGGTCTGGCCAGGCCTGCTGCGCCGGCTGGACCGCCGCAACCCGGGCTATGCGGACTGACCTGACCGACCAACCCGACCCAGAGCCCCCATGCACCCGTCCGCGCTGTTCTCCCAAACCTATGCCGAAGCCCGTTCCAAGTTTCTTTACGCCGCCCGCGACGCGGGGCTGCGGGTGGAAAGCACCGTCCACCCGCTGCGCGGGCGCCATGGCGAGGCCCTCGCCGTCGATGTCGCGCGCCATGGCCGCGGCGATGCCAGCCGGCTGCTGATCGTCAGCAGCGGCTGCCACGGCGTCGAAGGCTTTGCCGGCTCGGGTGTGCAGGCTGGCCTGCTGCTCGATGGCAGCTTCCACCGGCAGGCCAGCGCGGCGGATGTGGCGGTCCTGTATGTGCACGCCCTCAACCCGTGGGGCTTCTCCTGGTGGCGCCGCTGGACCGAGGACAACATCGACCTGAACCGCAATTTCCGCGACTTCGACGCGCCCGCGCCCGCCAACCCCGGCTATGCGCAACTGGCACAGGCCCTGGTGCCCGAGACCTGGCCCAGCGCCGAGGCCGACCAGGTGCTGTGGGACTATGTCGCCGCACATGGCATGCGCGCCATCGAAACCGCGGTCGCGGCCGGGCAATACAGCCATCCGGACGGGCTCTTCTTCGGCGGCGATGCGCCGACGTGGTCGCACCGCGCGCTGCTGGAGATCCTGCGCCAGCATGCCACGCAATGCCGCGAACTGGCCTGGCTCGACCTGCACACCGCGACCGGCGCGCAGGCGCAGGCCACGCCGGTGCTGATGTCGCCCGACGAGCCTGACGCGCTGGCACGGGCCCGCGCATGGTGGGGCAGCGGCGTGACGCAGCTGGAAGACGGCAACGGTCCGATGGTGCCGCGCCTGGGCACACTGGCCGTCGGCGTGCGCCCCGCCTTTGCCCAGGCGGCATACACCAACCTGGTGCTGGAGTTCGGCACCGAGACCGGCGAAGAGGTGCTCAACGCGCTGCGCGCGGCGCAATGGCTCGACCGCCAGCCGGACCCCGATGCGGCGGTGCGGGCGGCCATCGATCGCCGCATCCGGGATGCCTTCTACACCGACACCGACGCGTGGAAGCGGGCCACCCTGGCCCAGGGCCTCGATGCCGCCTGCCGGGCCGTGGCCGGACTGGCCGGCGGCATGAGCGTCCGGCGCGCCGTACCCGGCCTGCCCTGACACTGCGCGGGCCGCGGTGATGCATGTGCCGGCGGCTCTCGCTAGAATGGCCCCGGACCATCCCACCGCAGGCTTGGTGAAATAAGGGGCAATCCATGCGCATCGCCATGGCGCTGTCACTGCTGTCGCTCACGATCTGGGCCGTGCTGCTGTTCGGGCGTGCCGGCTTCTGGCGCGTGCGCAGGCCCCCACCCGCGCCGCCGCCGGCGCACTGGCCGGAAGTGGTCGCCATCATCCCCGCGCGCGACGAGGCCGAGGTCATCGGCAGCGCGGTGGCTGCAGTGCTGGGCCAGCGCTACCCGGGCCCACTCGCGCTGGTGGTGGTGGACGACCACAGCGCGGACGGCACCGCCGATATCGCCCGCGCCTCAGCGGCCACCACCGCACGCCCGCATGCGCTCACCGTCATCGGCGCGCGCGAACTGCCGGCCGGCTGGAGCGGCAAGGTCTGGGCGCAGTCCGAAGGCCTGGCCGCCGCCGACTGCATCGCGCCGCAGGCACGCTATGTCTGGCTGACCGATGCCGACATCCGCCACGGAGCGGGCGTGCTGGCCGGCCTGGTGGCGCGCGCGGAGGCGGAGCGGCGCGACCTGGTCTCGCTGATGGTGCGCCTGCGCTGCGTCTCGGCGTGGGAACGGCTGGTGGTGCCGGCCTTTGTCTTTTTCTTCGCCAAGCTCTACCCCTTTGCCCGCGTGCGCGATCCGCGCAGCCGCGTGGCCGCCGCGGCCGGCGGCTGCATGCTGGCGCGCCGCGCGGCGCTGGCGCGCATCGGCGGCTTTGCCGCGATCCGCGGCGAGCTGATCGACGACTGCAGCCTGGCCGCGCGCATCAAGCCCGGCGGTGCCATCCGGCTGGAGCTGGCCGACGACAGCGTGTCGCTGCGCCCCTATGACGACTGGCGCAGCCTGTGGGACATGATCGCGCGCAGCGCCTACACGCAGTTGCGTCATTCGCCGCTGTGGCTGGCGGGCGCGGTCGCCGGCATGGTGCTGACCTACCTGGTGCCGCCGGTGCTTGCGCTGGGCTGGCGCGTGTGGCCGGCCTGGCTGGCCTGGGCCGCGATGGCGCTGGCCTACCTGCCGATGCTGCGCGAATACCGGCAGCCGTGGTGGCTGGCGCCGCTGCTGCCGGCGACGGCGCTGTTCTACCTGGGCGCGACGCTCGACTCGGCGCGGCGCTATCGGCTGCGGCGCGGCGGCCAGTGGAAGGGCCGCAGCCAAGCCCCGGTGCGCCCCTGAGCCGGGGGCTCAGGATCGGCCCAGGTATCCGTGCGCGCGGAACCAGGCCAGCGCGTCGCGCAGCCCCTCCTGGTACGGGCGCGGCTGATACCCCAGTTCCTTGCGCGCCTTGTCCGAGGTAAAGAACATCCGGTAGCGGGACATATTGAGTCCATCGACAGTCAGGAACGGCTCCTTGCCGGTCAGCCGCGCCGCCGCTTCTGCGCCGTAGGCCAGCGGATACAGCGGCCAGCGCGGCAGCTGCAGGGTC
This sequence comes from Cupriavidus phytorum, assembly GCF_003254285.1. NCBI lineage: Bacteria > Pseudomonadati > Pseudomonadota > Betaproteobacteria > Burkholderiales > Burkholderiaceae > Cupriavidus > Cupriavidus phytorum. Next base: position 286,130 of record NZ_QKZN01000001.1, on the reverse strand, counting down.
GGCGGGCGCCGGCCGCACAGCTCGGCGATATCGCGCAGCATCTGCTGCAGCATCACGTCCTGCCCGCCCAGGATGTAGCGCTCGCCGGTGCGGCCGCGCTCCAGCGCCAGCAAATGCCCGTGGGCGACGTCGTCGACATGGGCCAGGTTCAGCCCGGTATCGACGAAGGCCGGGATCTTGCCGGTGGCGGCCTCGACGATGATGCGGCCGGTCGGCGTGGGCCGCACGTCGCGCGGGCCGATCGGGGTGGACGGATTGACGATGACTGCGGGCAGGCCGTGTTCGGCGATCCGTTGCTCGACCACGCGCTCGGCCAAGACCTTGCTGCGCTTGTAGGCGCCAATGGCTTCATGCGGGCGCATCGCCGCGGTCTCGTCCACCGGCGCCTGCGCGCCGGCGACGCGCAGCGTCGCCACGCTGCTGGTATAGACCACGCGCTCGACGCCGGCCCGCTGCGCGGCTTCCATCACCGCCAGCGTGCCGTCCACATTGGTGCGCACGATGTCTTCCGGATCGCGCGCCCACAGCCGGTAGTCGGCGGCCACGTGGAACAGGTAGCGCACGCCCTGCAGCGCCGCGGCCACCGCGGCGGCATCGCGCATGTCGCCCTGGACCACGGTCAGCGGCAGCCCGGCAAGATTGGTGCGCGGGCTCTGCGGGCGCACCAGCACGCGCACGCGCCAGCCCCGCGCCAGCGCCTGGCGCGCCACCGCCGATCCCAGGAAACCCGCGGCACCGGTCACCAGCACGTCATCGTTTTTGCTCATCAGCCCGTTTCCTCGCAAGGCGGCGTCGCCTGGGCCGGCCCGGCGCCGATCATGGCGGCGCCAGACAAAGCCGGCGTGTCGGGTATATAGTAACCACCGTGCGAGGAAAATGTGATCCGCGGCGGATCTCCGGTGGGTCTGGCTGGATACCCGGCATCGTTTTCCGTTGCGCGATCCCAAACACTGAAACCCGTAGCAAAAGGGTCGGGGGCCTACTCCATGCAGGTGATTCTTGCTCAGCCCCGGGGCTTCTGTGCCGGCGTGGTGCGCGCGATCGAGATCGTCGACCGCGCCCTCGTGAAGCACGGTGCGCCGGTGTTCGTGCGGCATGAGATCGTGCATAACAAGCACGTGGTACAGGGACTGAAGGACAAGGGCGCGCGTTTCGTCGAGGAGCTGGACGAAGTGCCGCCCGGCGCGGTCACCATCTTCAGCGCGCACGGGGTCTCGCGCGAGGTCGTCGCCGATGCCCGCCAGCGCCAGCTGCATGCCATTGACGCCACCTGCCCGCTGGTGATCAAGGTCCACACCCAGGGCCGCCAGTACGCCGCCAGCGGCCGCACCGTGATCCTCATCGGCCATGCCGGCCACCCCGAGGTCGAAGGCACCATGGGCCAGATTCCCGGCAAGGTCATCCTGGTGCAGAACGAGGCCGACGTCGGCAAGCTCGACCTGCCCGACGACACCCCGGTCGCCTACGTCACCCAGACCACGCTGAGCGTGGACGACACCCGCAACATCATCGCCGCGCTCGGACGGCGCTTCAGCAACCTGGTCGGCCCCGATACGCGCGATATCTGCTACGCCACGCAGAACCGCCAGAGCGCGGTGCGCGACCTGTGCAAGCTGGCCGACGTGATCCTGGTGATCGGCGCGACCAACAGTTCCAACTCCAACCGCCTGCGCGAGATCGGCACCGAGAGCGGCGTGCCCAGCTACCTGATCGCCGAAGGCAGCGAGCTCGACCCGGCCTGGGTGCGCGACGCCAATGTGGTGGGCATCACCGCGGGCGCCTCGGCCCCCGAGGCCATGGTCGAAGACGTGATCGCGGCGCTGCGCCGGCTGGGCCCGGTCGAGGTCAGCACCATGGCCGGGCGCGAAGAGCATGCCGAGTTCCGGCTGCCGGCCGAGCTGGCCGACGTCAAGCTGCCATCGGCACCGGCCGGGGACGGCACGGACGCCGCGCCGGCCGACGCCAACGAGAACATTGCAGGCTGAACCAACCAGAGGAAGCTGTCGTGGCCATTCCGCTCCTGCAGGTTGCCCGCGTGGGTGCCTATATCGTCGGCAAGCACCTGTCGCGGCAGAAACGCTATCCGCTCGCGCTGATGCTGGAACCGCTGTTCCGCTGCAACCTGGCGTGCTCGGGCTGCGGCAAGATCGACTACCCGGATCCCATCCTGAACCAGCGCCTGTCGGTGCAGCAGTGCCTGGAGGCGGTGGACGAGTGCGGCGCGCCGGTGGTGTCGATTGCCGGCGGCGAGCCGCTGCTGCACAAGGACATGCCGCAGATCGTGCAAGGCATCATCCGGCGGCGCAAGTTCGTCTACCTGTGCACCAATGCGCTGCTGATGGAAAAGAAGCTGGACCAGTACCAGCCCAGCCCGTATTTCATCTGGTCGGTGCACCTGGACGGCGACCGCGAGATGCATGACCGCTCGGTGTGCCAGGAAGGCGTGTACGACCGCTGCGTCGAGGCGATCCGCGCGGCCAAGGCGCGCGGCTTCCGCATCAATATCAATTGCACGCTGTTCAACGACGCGCAGCCCGAGCGCGTGGCCAGGTTCTTCGATTCGGTCAAGGCGCTGGGCGTCGATGGCATCACCGTGTCGCCGGGCTATGCCTATGAGCGCGCGCCGGACCAGCAGCACTTCCTGAACCGCGGCAAGACCCGCCAGCTGTTCCGCGACATCCTCAGCCGCGGCCGCGCGGGCAAGAACTGGGCGTTCAGCCAGTCGACGCTGTTCCTCGACTTCCTCGCCGGCAACCAGACCTACCACTGCACCCCGTGGGGCAACCCGGCGCGCACGGTATTCGGCTGGCAGCGGCCGTGCTATCTGGTCGGGGAAGGCTATGCCGCGACCTTCCGCGAACTGATGGAAGAGACCGACTGGGACGCCTACGGCACCGGCAACTACGAAAAATGCGCCGACTGCATGGTGCACAGCGGCTACGAAGCCACTGCCGTGGCCGATACCTTTGCCCATCCGCTCAAGGCGCTCGGCGTCAGCCTGCGCGGCGTGCGCACCAGCGGCCCGATGGCGCCGGACATTGCGCTGGACCGGCAGCGGCCGGCCGAATACGTGTTCTCGCGCCACGTCGAGATCAAGCTCGAGGAAATCCAGCGCACCCGGCCGCCCGCGCAGCAGCCGCGGCCGGCCGAGGCGCCTGCCAGCGCCGCCACGCACTGAAGCCATTGCCATGGCCGCCGGACTTGCCAGCATCCTGCCCGGCGCAGCGCTGGTCTGCGTGGCGGCTGGCTATGCACTGGCCGCGGCCTGGCTGTCGCGACGCAAGCCCGCGCCACGCGGCGCCATGGCCGCCACGCCGGTCAGCGTGCTCAAGCCGCTGTGCGGCGCCGAACCCCGGCTCTACGCCAACCTGGCGACCTTCTGCCGGCAGCGGCATCCGTGCTTCCAGCTGGTGTTCGGCGTGCGTGCCCCGGACGATCCCGCCATCGCGGTGGTGGAGCGGCTGCGCCGCGACTTCCCGGCCTGCGACATCGCACTGGTGATCGACCCGCGGGTGCATGGCAGCAACCTCAAGGTCAGCAACCTGATCAACCTGTCCGGCACGGCCCGGCACGATGCGCTGGTCATCGCCGACAGCGACGTCGCAGTGGCGCCGGACTACCTGGCCCGCGTGACGGCGCCGCTGGCGGATGCCGGCGTGGGCGTGGTCACCTGCCTGTACCGTGGCCATGCCATCGGCGGCTTCTGGGCGCGCCTGGGCGCGCAGTTCATCGACGACTGGTTTGTGCCGGCGGTGCGCATCGCCCACGCGGGCGGCTCGCGGCGCTTTGCCTTTGGCGCGACCATCGCGTTGCGCCGCGATGCGCTGGCGGCCGTCGGCGGCTTCGCGGCCTTGCGCGACCGGTTGGCGGACGATTTCTGGCTGGGCGAACTGACGCGGCGACTGGGCTTGCGCACGGTGTTGTCGGAGGTGGTGGTGACGACCGACATCACCGAAGACCGCTTTACGCTGCTGTGGCGGCATGAGCTGCGCTGGATGCGCACGATCGCCTCGCTGAACCCGGCGGGCTATGCGTTCAGCTTCGTCACCTTCACCTGGCCGATGCTGGCGCTGGGCATGTGGCTGGCGCCGCTGCCGCTGGTGATCGCCACGGCGGCCGTCGGCGCGATGGCGCGCAGCGTGCTTGCGGGCAGCGTCGCGGCGGCACTGCGGGCGCCGTTGCGCGATGGCTTGCTGCTGGCGTGCTGGGCGCTGGCATTGGTGGGCAAGCGCGTGTGGTGGCGGGAGCAGGTGCTGTCGGTAGGTGAAGGGCGGCACTCCGGTCGAACGCCGGCCCTCTCCCCCGCCCCTCTCCCGCAAGCGGGAGAGGAGAGAACACCGGCAGGCGCGGAAATCCCGAGGGTTCGCTCCCCTCTCCCGCGCGCGGGAGAGGGGCTGGGGGAGAGGGCCAGCGCCGCCACGAAGTCCTCACCTGACACCCCACCTTTCACCGGCATCCATACCGAGAGGCCGCTATGAAAAAAACCCTGTTCCTGCAGGCCCCGTCCTTCGACGGCTTCGATGGCGGCGCCGGTTCGCGCTACCAGGCCAAGCGCGAGATCAAGTCGTTCTGGTACCCCACCTGGCTGGCGCAGCCTGCAGCACTGGTCCCCGGCAGCCGCGTGCTCGATGCACCGGCCGACGGCCTGACCGTGCAGCAGGCGCTGGAGATCGCCACGGACTATGAGCTGGTGATCATCCACACCAGCACGCCGTCGTTCCCCACCGACGCCAAATTTGCCGAGGCGCTCAAGCAGCGCCATCCCGGCGTGATGGTCGGCATGGTCGGCGCCAAGCCCGCGGTCGATCCCGGCGGCACGCTGGGCGCGAGCGACGCCATCGACTTCGTCTGCCGCGAGGAATTCGACTACACCTGCCTGGATGTCGCCGCGGGCAAGCCGCTCAAGGACATTCTCGGGCTGTCCTATCGGCTGCCGGACGGCTCGTTCGAGCACAACGGCCAGCGCCCGATGATCGAGGACATGGACGCGCTGCCGTTCGTGGCGCCGGTCTACCAGCGCGACCTCAAGATCGAGAACTACTTCATCGGCTACCTGAAGCATCCTTACGTGTCGATCTACACAGGGCGCGGCTGCCGTTCGCGCTGCACCTTCTGCCTGTGGCCGCAGACCGTGGGCGGGCACCGCTACCGCACCCGCTCGGCGGCCAGCGTGATTGCCGAGGTGAAATGGATCAAGGAGAACATGCCCGAGGTCAAGGAGATCATGTTCGACGACGACACCTTCACCGACTTCAAGCCGCGCGTCGAAGAGATCGCGCGCGGCCTGGGCCAGCTGGGGGTGACGTGGTCGTGCAACGCCAAGGCCAACGTGCCGTACAGCACGCTCAAGATCATGAAGGAAAATGGGCTGCGCCTGCTGCTGGTGGGCTACGAGTCCGGCGACGACCAGATCCTGCTGAACATCAAGAAGGGCCTGCGCACCGACATCGCGCGCCGCTTTACCGAAGACTGCCGCAAGCTCGGCATCCAGATCCACGGCACCTTCATCCTGGGCCTGCCGGGCGAGACCCGCGAGACCATCGAGAAGACCATCGAGTACGCCAAGGAAATCAACCCGCACACCATCCAGGTCTCGCTGGCCGCGCCCTACCCCGGCACCGCGCTGTACCGCCAGGCGGTGGAGAACGGCTGGCTCGAGGAGAACAAGGTCATCAACCTGGTCAACGACCAGGGCGTGCAGCTGGCGGCGATCAGCTACCCGCACCTGTCGAAGGAGGACATCTACCACGGCGTCGAAACCTTCTACAAGCGCTTCTACTTCCGCCCCGGCAAGATCTGGGAGATCGTGCGCGAGATGCTCGGCAGCTGGGACATGATGAAGCGGCGCCTGCGCGAAGGCGTGGAGTTCTTCCGCTTCCTGCGCTCGCACGAGGCCTGATCCTGGCCGGGTCGCTTTCCGCTGCGGCACCCAGTGCGGCACCCGCCGCGGCACACTGCGCGCTGATCGTCACCGCCGACGACTTCGGGCTGCACCCGGCCGTCAACGAAGCGGTCGAGCTGGCCCACCGCGACGGCGTGCTCAACGCCGCCAGCCTGATGGTGGGCGCGCCTGCGGTGGCGGATGCGGTGGCGCGCGCGCGCCGGTTGCCGGCGCTGCGCGTGGGCCTGCACGTGGTGCTGGCCGATGGCCCGGCCACGCTGCCGCGCGCGCGCATCCCGGCGCTGGTCGATGCGCAAGGCCGCTTCGGCTCGGCCATGGCGCGGGACGGTTGCCGCTTCTTCTTCCTGCCTGCAGTGCGCCGCCAGCTCGCCACGGAAATCCGCGCGCAGTTCGAGGCCTTCGCCGCCACCGGCCTGGCGCTGGACCACGTCAATACGCACAAGCATTTCCACCTGCATCCCACCGTGCTGTCGCTGATCCTGTCGATCGGTCGCGAGTACGGGCTGCGCGCGATGCGGCTGCCGCGCGAGGCGGGCGCGCCCTGGCTGCTGCGCCCGTGGCTGGCGTTGCTGCGCCGCCGGCTGGACCGCGCCGGCATTGCGCACAACGACTACGTGGTCGGCATCGCGCGCAGCGGCCAGATGGACGAGGCTGCGCTGCTGCAGGCGCTGGCGCAACTGCCCGCGGGCGTGGGCGAGATCTACCTGCATCCGGCGGTGGTGTCCGGCGCCGCCATCGCTCCATCTATGCATGGCTACCGCCACGCCGACGAACTCGCCGCGCTGCTGTCGCCGCGCGTGCGCGCCGCGCTGGAGCAGGCATCCCAGCGGCGCGGCGGCTTTGCCGATGTGCTCGGCGGCAGGACCTTCCGCTGACGCTTGCCGATGAAACGCCTGGCCTACCTGACCGGACTGCTCGGGCTGCTGGCGCTGACCGCGCTGGTGATCCACCAGGGCGCCGGCGATATCGCCGCCGTGATGGCCCGGGGCGGCTGGCCGCTGTTGCTGCTGGTGCCGCTGCACGCGCTGCCGCTGCTGCTCGACGCGCAGGGCTGGCGCGTGCTGCTGACCTCCGCCGATCCCGATGAACGAGCCGGCGTCGGCTTCCTGTGGTGGGTCGCCGCGGTGCGCGAGGCGGTGGGCCGCCTGCTGCCCACGGTCGGCGTGGGCGGCGAGCTGGTCGGCATCCGCCTGACCCGGCTGCGCATCCATGACACCACCGCGGTCACCGCCAGCGTGGTGGTCGAAGTGATGGTGACGATGTTCTCGCAATACCTGTTCGCCGCCACCGGCGTGCTGATGCTGGTGGTCGCGCTGCAGCAGCGCGCCGGCGCGTGGATCATCCTGGCCGGCCTGCTGCTGTCGCTGCCGGTGCCGGTGCTGTTCGCGCTGTCGCTGCGCCACGCCGCCTTGTTCGAGAAGCTGGAGGGCGCCGCGCGCCGGCTGTTCGGCGCCGACCACCGCATCGTCGCGCTGATCGACGGCGCGCGCCTGGACGCGCATATCCGCGCGCTCAACCGGCGCCACCGCGAACTGGCGAAGGCCCTCGGATGGCAACTGGCCGGGCTGCTCAGCGGCACGCTGGAAATCTGGCTGGCGCTGTGGCTGCTGGGCCATCCGGTGCCGTTCTGGCAAGCACTGGCGATCGAGTCGCTGACGCAGGCCGCGCGCCATGTGGCGTTCTTCGTGCCGGCGGGGCTGGGCGTGCAGGAAGCGGTGGTGATGCTGCTGGGCCAGGTGCTGGGGATGAGCGCGGAGGTGGCGCTGGCGCTGGCGCTGGTCAGGCGCGCGCGCGAGATCCTGTTCGGGGTGCCGGCGCTGCTGTCATGGCAGTGGGTGGAACTGCGCCTCTGGCGGCGCGGCAGCGATAGCAGCAGCGATGGCGGACAGCCTGCGCGCTAGCTTGCGGCAGCGGCCGCAGGGGTGGCTCAGATCTCCGACGCCTGGCGCGCGTTGTGCGTGGTCAGGTACTTCACCAGCCCGTCGACCCCGTTGCGCGCGACGATGTCGGCAAACTGCTTGCGGTACACCTCGATCAGCCACGCCCCCATCATGTTGATGTCATAGATCTTCCAGCCGGTCGCGGTGCGCTGCAGCCGGTAGTCGATCTGCATCTCGTCGGCGTTGTTGATCACGCGCGTCTGCACCACCACATCGGTGGCGCCGCTGGCGGCCTTGCCCGGCTGGTAGCGGAACCTGACGTTCTGCTCGCGCAGTTGCGCCAGCGAGACCGCATAGCTGCGCACCAGCAGGGTCTGGAACTGCTCGTAAAGTTGTTGCTGCTGCTCCGGCGTGGCCGTGCGCCAGGCGCCGCCCAGCGCCAGCCGCGTGGTGCGCTGGAAATCGGTGTAAGGCAGGAATTGCTTCTGCACGACCGCGGTGATCTTGCCGAGGTCGCCGGCGCGGGTCTCCGGCTGGGACTGGATCGTGCCGATCACGCCCTCCACCGCGGCCTGCACCAGCCGCTCGGGGCTGGCGCGCAGGTCGCCGGGCTGGACTGCCTGGGCGTGCACGACGGATGCCATGGCCATCGCTGCAAGCGGCGCCACGGAAAGCAAACGGGGAATCGTCATGGATGCAAGAGCGGGGAAATGACGGAAGGCGGTGTGGCGGCGGCGCCGTACTACACGGCGCCCCGGCCGGCACCGGCTGACAGTGTATAGCGGATCGGCCCGCCTCGCGGCGACGCTCGCGCCGCATGGCGCATGCCGCATACCGCATGGCGCCAGCCGATATACTCGCGGTTCGTGCTCCTTCCGGATCCGCCCATGCTGACCTCGCTGCTGACACGCATCGTCCGGCTTGCCACCGCCTGGCCGTGGCGCGTCATCCTGCTGGCGGCACTGCTGACGGCCGCCAGCGGCGTCTACGTGGCCCGCAACTTTGCCATCAACACCGACATCGGCCGCCTGCTGGATTCCGACGAGCCGTGGGCCCAGCGCGACGAGGCCATCGCCAGGGCCTTTCCGCAACGCGGCCAGATGATCCTGGCGGTAGTGCAGGCGCCGGCCGCGGAGCTGGCCGATGCCGCCGCCGATACGCTGGCCGAAGCCTTGCGCCGGCAGCCGGCGCGTTTCACCGCGGTCGGCCAGCCCGGCGGCGGCGCCTTCTTCGCGCGCAACGGGCTGCTGTTCGCCGGCACCGATGAAGTCAACCAGCTGACACAGCAACTGACGCAGGCGCGGCCGCTGGTCAACGCCCTCGCGCACGATCCGACGTTGCGCGGCCTGTCCGATGTGCTCACCACCACGCTGGCGCTGCCGCTGCAGATGGGGCAGGTCAAGCTGGGCGACATGACCGGGCTGATGGGCAGCAGCGCGCGCACGCTGGACCAGGTGCTGGCCGGCAAGCCCGCCGCGCTGTCGTGGGCGGGCCTGCTCGACGCCAGCCTCAAGCCCGGCCCCGACGGCCAGGTCTACCGCTATGTCGCGCTCAGCCCGGTGCTCGACTACAGCGACCTCAAGGCCGGCGCCGCGGCCGCGCGCGCGATCCGCCACGCCGCGGACGAACTGCAGCTGGTGCAGCGCTACCAGGCCTCGGTGCGCCTGACCGGCCCGCAGGCGCTGGCCGACGATGAATTCGCCTCGGTCAGCGACGGTGCCGTGCTCAACGGCGTGCTGACGGTGCTGGCGGTGGTGCTGATCCTGTGGCTGGCGCTGCGCTCGGCGCGGCTGATCGTGGCAGTGCTCGCGAGCCTGTTCGCCGGACTGCTGATCACCGCCGCGCTGGGGCTGGCCATGGTCGGCGCGCTGAACATGATCTCGGTGGCCTTCGCGGTGCTGTTCGTCGGGCTGGGCGTGGACTTCGGCATCCAGTTCGGCGTGCGCTACCGCGCCGAGCGCCACGACCGCGACCATATCGTCGATGCGCTGGGGCTGGCCGCGCGCGGCGTCGGCGCGCCGCTGGCGCTGGCCGCCGCGGCCACGGCGGCGGCGTTCTTCTGTTTCCTGCCCACCGACTACCGCGGCGTGGCCGAACTGGGCCTGATCGCCGGCGTCGGCATGGTGGTGGCGTTCGCCACCACCTTCACGCTGCTGCCGGCGCTGATCGCGGTGCTCCGGCCCGGCGGCGAATCCGCGTCGCCCGGCTTTGCCTGGCTGGCGCCGGCGGACCGCTTCTTCGACCGCTACCGCAAGCCGGTGCTGCTGGTGACGCTGCTCGCCATCCTCGCGGGCGCGCCGCTGCTGCCGCACCTGCGCTTCGACTTCGACCCGCTGCACCTGAAGGACCCGCAGTCCGAATCGATGGCCACGCTGCTGTCGCTGCAGGACGCGCCGCAGGCCGGCACCGACGATGTCAGCGTGCTGGCGCCGTCGCTGCCGGCCGCGCACACGCTTGCTGGCCAGCTCTCGGCGCTGCCCGAAGTCGCGCGCGCGGTCACGCTGCAGAGCTTTATCCCCGACGACCAGCCGCCCAAGCTGCAGGCAATCGGCCAGGCCTCGGCCGCGCTGATGCCGGCGCTGACGCAGCCCACCGCGGCGCCCGCAAGCGACAACGCGCGCGTCAATGCGCTGCGCAACGCCGCGCGGCAGCTGGCCATCGCCGCCGACGAACATCCCGGCCCCGGCGCCGCCGAAGCGGCGCATCTTTCCGCCACGCTGAAGAAGCTGGCCGCAGCCGATGCGCCCACGCGCGACCGCGCCGAGCGCGCCATCGCCCTGCCGCTGCGGCTGGCCCTGGCAAAACTGAAGCTCGCTCTGACGCCGCAACCGGTCAGCCAGCAGACGCTGCCACCCGAACTGGTGCGCGACTGGATTGCCCCGGACGGGCGCGCGCTGGTCAATGTCAGCCCGAAGCTGCCGCCTCCCTCCAGCGCGCAGCGCGAAGCCGCGCTGGCACGCTTTATCGCCGCGGTGCAGCGCGTGGCGCCCGCCGCCACCGGAGGGCCGATTTCGATCCGCGGCTCGGCCGACACCATCATGACCGCGTTTGCGCAGGCGGGGGGCTGGGCGGTGCTGTCGATCACCATCCTGCTGTGGATCACGCTGCGCCGCTTCGGCGACGTGCTGCGCACGCTGATCCCGCTGCTGGTATCGGCCATCGTCACGCTGGAGCTGTGCGTAGTGTTCGGCATTGCGCTGAACTTTGCCAACGTGATCGCGCTGCCGCTGCTGCTGGGCGTGGGCGTGGCCTTCAAGATCTACTACGTGATTGCCTGGCGGCACGGCAAGACCCAGCTGCTGCAGTCCAGCCTGACGCACGCCGTGCTGTACAGCGCCGCCACCACCGCGGTTGCCTTCGGCAGCCTGTGGCTGTCGCAGCATCCCGGCACCGCCAGCATGGGCAAGCTGCTGGCGCTGGCGCTGGTGTGCACGCTGGTCGGCGCGGTGTTCTTCCAGCCGATCCTGATGGGCCGTCCGCGCGAAGGCAGCGAGCACGAGCCGGAGCGGCCAGCCCGGCCCTGAACCGTTCTTCCCGCGCGACCGATCCTGTCTGCCTCGATGCCTGTTCCGCCTCGCTTTACGACGCTCGCCACAGCCGCCATTGCCGCGACCATGCTCGCGGGCTGCGCCACCGGCCCGCAAGCCAGTCCGGACGATCCGCTGGAGCCGATGAACCGCGCCATCTTCACCGTCAACGACAAGCTGGACCAGTATGTCGCGGTGCCGGTGGCCAAGGGCTACAAGGCGGTCACGCCGGAGCCGGTGCGCGCGGCGGTCAGCAACTTCTATTCGAACCTCGCGGACATCGGCAACTTTGCCAACAACCTGCTGCAGGGCAAGGGCGTGGCGGCGGCGGAGAGTTTTATGCGGGTGGCGATGAATTCCGTGCTGGGCCTGGGCGGGCTGATCGATATCGCCACGCCGGCGGGGCTGCCGAAGCACTCGCAGGACTTCGGGCTGACGCTGGGCACGTGGGGCGTGCCGTCAGGACCCTACCTGGTGCTGCCGCTGTTCGGCCCCAGCTCTTTCCGCGACGGCGCGGGCCTGTATGTGAATTTCTGGTTCGATCCCACCACCTATGCCGAGCCCGCGGTGCGCAACTCGGTGTACGGGATGAACGTGGTCGACGTGCGCACCAACCTGCTGGGCGCGACCGACCTGCTCAAGTTGGCGGCGCTGGACAAGTACGCCTTTGTGCGCGACGCGTACCTGCAGCGGCGGCGCTACCTGCTCGGCGAGAACACCGCGTTGCCGGACTACGGCGATGACGAGGACGCCGGCGCGGAGGCGGTGCCGGCCACACCCGCCGCGCCGGCAGCCCCCGCCGGCACGCCGGCGCCCGCGCAGCCGCAGGCGCCGCGCTAAAGCACTTAGCTGCCGATACCCAGCAGCACCACTTCGAAGGTCAGCGTGGCGTTCGGCGGGATCGTGCCCGGCACGCCGCGCGCGCCGTAGGCGGTGCCCGGCGGACAGGTCAGGCGGGCCTTGCCGCCCACCTGCATGGCCTGCACGCCTTCGGTCCAGCACGGGATCACGCGGTTGAGCGGAAACGAGATCGGCTGGCCGCGCTTGTACGAGCTGTCGAATTCGGTGCCGTCCGCGAGCGTGCCGCGGTAGTGCACCTGCACCGTGTCGGTGGCCTTGGGCGAGGCGCCGGTGCCCTTGATCAGGTGCTGGATGGTCATGCCCGACGCCAGCGTCTGCGGGGCCGCGGCAGGGGCGGCAGGGGCGGCGGAGGCGGCAGGCGCCGAAGCGGCCGGCCCGGCAGCGCAGGCGGCGCCGGCAAGGGTCAGGGTGCCAAGGAAAAGCGCGAGTGTTTTCATGGAAGGCCTGCTCTCGAGGTCGTGATTGGGGATGCGGCAGTTTAACCGACCCGCGCCGCCGGTATGGCGGCGGCGGCATATCGCGCACCGCGGCGGCGCCGCCCGCAGGCATGGTGCGCCGCACCGCGGCGCGCCCGTTACACCGGGCGTTTTGCCGTCTACGATGGTTCGTGACAGCCCGCTGCCGTGCGGGCGCACGGAGACGGTCATGGCACTGACGGATTCCAGGGACCTCGCGGTCTCGACCCTGAACACGCGCTCGGTGGCGCAGTACGAGACCGCCCTGCGCCTGCTGAACGGCTATTACGGCGACCCGCTCGCCGTGATCGACGCGGCGCTGGCCGACGACCCCGGCTTCGCCATGGGCCATGCGCTGCGCGCCGCGCTGATGGTGACCTCCGGCGACGGCACCGCCGAGCCCATGCTGCGCCAGAGCGTCGAGGCCGGCGAAGCGCAGCACGCCCGCGCCAACGAGCGCGAGCGCCGCCATATCGCCGCGGCGCGCGCCTGGCTCGATGGCGATTTCGAGCGCGCCGTGCGCTGCTATGGCGACATCGTGATCGATTATCCACGCGACCTGCTGGCGCTGCAGACCGCGCACCTTGGCGACTTCCTGCTGGGCCAGTCGACCATGCTGCGCGACCGCGTGGCGCAGGCACTGCCGCACTGGGACGCCGCCATGCCAGGCTACGGCTACGTGCTCGGCATGCACGCCTTCGGCCTGGAAGAGACCCAGCTCTACGAGCGCGCCGAGGAGGCCGGACGGCGCGCGCTGGAATGCCAGCCGCGCGATCCGTGGGCGGTGCACGCGGTGGCGCACGTGATGGAGATGCAGGGCCGGCTCGCCGACGGCATTGCCTGGCTGGAAGGCCGGCGCCAGGACTGGGCCGACGACAACATGCTGGCGGTGCATAACTGGTGGCACCTGGCGCTGTTCCTGCTGGAAGACGACCGCACCGACGAGGTGCTGGCGCTGTACGACCGCGCCATCAGCCGGCCCGCGCCGGCGATCGCGCTGGACCTGGTCGATGCTTCCGCGCTGCTGTGGCGGCTGCACCTGCGCGGCGTCGACGTCGGCCGGCGCTGGCATGCGGTGGCGGATGACTGGCTCAGCCGCGGCGCGGCCGGCTATTACGCCTTCAACGACGTGCATGCGGTGATGGCCAGCCTGGGCGCGCAGCGCCCCGCCGCGGCCGACCAGGTGCGCGCCGCACTGGAACGGGCCGCGCTGGGCAACGGCACCAACGCGATGATGTCGCGCGAGGTGGGGCTGCCGGTGGCCGATGCGCTGATCGCGTTCGCGCAGGGCGATTACGCCACCGCCATCGAGCTGCTGGTGCCGGTGCGCCTGGTGGCCCACCGCTTCGGCGGCAGCCACGCGCAGCGCGACGTGATCGGCCTGACCCTGCTCGAAGCGGCGCTGCGCAGCGGCAGTGGCAACCTGGCGCTCGCGCTCACCGCCGAGCGCGCCGCGCTCAAGCCCGTCAGTCCGAGCCTGCGCCGGCTGGTGCAGCGCGCCGACACCTGCCGCGCGCAAACCTGAGGTGCTGGCCAACGCGGCGGCAAGGGCCGCAAGGACGGAAACGGGCGCCTATACTGCACCTGTCCTGACCGGAGACCCGCCATGCCCAGCATCCGCGCCCTGTTCCGTCCCGCCCTGCTTCGCCCCATCCTTGGCGCCGCCGCCCTGGCCATGGCGGCCGTGCCGGCCGTCGCCCACCACGGCTGGTCCACCTATGACGAGACCAAACCGATGACGCTGACCGGCAAGATCGTCGAAAGCCATTACGAGAATCCGCACGCGCATATCCGCATCGACGCCGGCGGCAAGCGCTGGCTGGCGGTGCTGGCCCCCGTGTCGCGCATGGAAGCGCGCGGCGCGACCTCGGACAAGGTCGCGGTGGGCCGCGAAGTCACGCTGGTCGGTTACGCCAGCAAGGAAAAACCGGACGAACTGCGCGCCGAGCGCATCACCGTGGACGGCAAGACGGTCGAGCTGCGCTGAGCCGGCACGCCGCATGCCGGCGCTGTTCACTGCATGGACGGAATGGGCCAGCACGCTGGCGCGGCTGCCGTTCGCGGCCGCGCTACGCAGTTCGGCGTGGGCCTATCCCGCGGTGGAGATCGTCCACCTCGCCGGCATGGCGCTGCTGTTCGGCTCCATCTTCGTGGTCGACATGCGGCTGGCGGGGCTTGGCCGGCGCATACCGGTCAGCCTGCTGCTGCGCCATGCGCTGCCCTTCACCATCGGCGCCTTCATCGCCGTCGCGGCCAGCGGCGTGCTGCTGTTCGTGGCCCACGCCGACGAGCTGGCCGCCAACCCGGCGTTCCTCGCCAAGCTGGGCCTGATCGTGCTGGCGCTCGCCAACGTGCTGTGCTTCCACGCCGGACCAGGCCGCAACCTGCATGACCGCGAGCGCGGCTGGGACGCCGACGCAGCGCCGCCTGCCAGCGCACGCCTGAATGCGATCCTGTCCATGGCCGCCTGGCTGCTGGTGATCTGCGCCGGACGGCTGATCGCCTATGTCTGAAGCGGCACGCCGCCGCTGACCAATGCCCCCGCCAACTGCGCGTAAACGCCAATCCCCGGCGGTTTTACCGGCAAGCACAATGTATTCACAATGCCGATATTCGATTAAAGTGATACACATTGTCGTAAATGTGAATTTCACCGCCAGATATTATTTTTATTTAAATCTGGTTTGCCGATAAAAAGACCGGCGACGCTCTTGCCTGGCACTACCTGGCTCCCCGCGGATGCGGCCCGTCACGGGCTGCGGCGAGCCTTGCAGGCATGTCCGTATGCCGCGGCGCATGGGGAACCCCTTTGCATGGCGTTGGCCGGCAAGGGCGCGGGGTCATCATGAGGTCCGGTTTGCCATCACGGCCTTGCCGTGGTTTTCGTGGGGGAAACCTGGCGGCGCATCCGCGCCGCCAGGCCGGCTTCGGCCATCACCCAGGAAAGGCATCGGCACATGACCAAAGCCATGATCCAGACCGCGCGCGTCGCGGCGAACAGCCCGGACCAGATCCACGCGGCGCTGTCGCAGCTCTATCCCGGGGTTGCGGTGCATACGGCGTCGCCCGCGCTGGAGTTCGAACTGCAGCAGCACCAGTTCGGCGAACTGGCGGTGCTCCGGCTTTCGACCACCACGGCGATCCAGCTCGACCTGGTGCAGCGCCTTGACGGCTACCTGCTGCTGACCGCCGCACAAGGCGCCGGCCTCGAGACCGGCAAGACGCCGGCCGCACCGCTGTCGCCCATGCCGCCATCCTTTGTGCTCGACATGCAGCAGGTCGGGGTCTGGCGCTGGCAGCCGGGCAGCTACGACATGGTCATGATCGACGGCGCGCGCCTGCACAACCGGTTGCGGCACCTGCTGGAACGACCGCTGGTGCAGCGCGTGAAATTCCACCAGTCGATCCCGGCCGATGCCCCGGCGCTGCAGCTGGCGCGGGCACTGGCCGGCGCCGCGCCCGGCTTGCGGCGCGACGACGCGCGCATGCGCGCGTGCGCGGCGGAGCTGGCGCTGAGCCTGGCCGATGCCCTCGCCTACGCCGTGCTGGACGATATCCCGCACAACTACTCGCTGCAGCTGGAGCAGCGCCACGCGGGCCCGTCGCCGCGCCACGTCAAGCGCGCGATCGACTATATCCATGCCAATGCCCACGCCGTACTGGCGCTGGACGACATCGCCCGCGCGGCGCGCGTCAGCGTGCGCACGCTGCAGGCCGGGTTCGCGCGCTTCCAGGGCTGCTCGCCGATGCAGTATGCCAAGCGCGTGCGGCTGGAGGGCGTCTACAGCGCCCTGCGCGGCGGCGAACTCGAGCATTCGGTGGCGCAGATCGCGCGGCAATGGGGCTTCAGCCACCTCGGCCAGTTCGCCCATGACTACCGCCTGGCGTTCGGCGAAACACCGTCGGAAACGCGGCGCACGCGCCAGAGCGCGTCGAACGACGAGGCCTTCGCCAGCCGCGGCGGCATGCCCGGCTGAGCCGCGCGCGCGCCGTATCGGGCCTGCCGCTATCGGGATTGCGCAGCGCCTATCAAACCGGCGCACTGTATCGAATCTGAAACAGATCACGCATGGACGAACGTGTGTGCGCGCGAATACTGTGCATGCACTACCTACCGGTCACTCAGGATGAAGGAGACTCAGCATGGCTTCGTCAGGCGTTCTGCTCAACCACACGGATGTTCCTGTTGCCCCCGGCACCCGCACCGTTGCATCACCTGACGGCCCCGCCAACTTCCTGATCGCGGCGCAGCGCGACAGCGTCGCCAACTTCGCGCGCGAAGGCAACGACCTGCTGCTGACGATGCGCGATGGCAGCACGCTGCGCATCCAGGGCTTCTTCACCAACGGCGCCCAGTACAACAACCTGGTGTTCGTGCAGGAAGACGGCCAATGGCTGGCCGACTTCAGCCAGGCGCTGGGCACGCAGGGCGATGGCGTGGCCGAGGCGGCCATGTTGTTCGAGCCGATCGGCGACAGCGCGTCCACGGCCTTGCTGCTGGGTCTGCTGGGCGCCGCTGCCGGTGCCGGCATTATCGCGGCCGCTGCCAGCGGTGGCGGCGGGGATGGCGGCGGCGGCGGCGTTGGCGGCGGCACCCCGCTGGCCACGCCTAAGGTGGTGCCCACCAACGGCGCTACGCTGTCCGGCACGGCCCCGGCCGGCAGCACGGTCGGCATCGACTTCAACGGCGACGGCAAGGCCGATGCCACCGTCACCGCCGACGCCGCGGGCAACTGGACCTATACCCCGGCGCAGCCGCTGGCCGACGGCACTGTGGTCAGCGTGACCGCCACCGACGGCTCCGGCAACACCAGCCCGCCGGCCACAGTGACCGTCGACGGCGCGGCCCCGGCAGCGCCCGCGATCAGCGCGGCCAGCAACGATGCCGGCACGGCGATCGTTGCCGGAGGCAGCACCAGCGACACCACGCCCACGCTTTCCGGCAGCGCCGAGGCCGGCAGCACCGTCAGCATCTACAGCGGCACCACCTTGCTCGGCACCGCCATCGCCGATGCGAACGGCCGCTGGAGCTTCACGCCGCCGTCCGGCCTGGCCGACGGCAACCATGCGCTGACGGTCACCGCTACCGACGCGGTCGGCAATACCGGCCCGGCGAGCGCGCCTTTCCTGCTGACGGTTGATACCGCAGCGCCCGCGGCGCCCACGATCACGCCCAGCGACGGCAGCGTCATCGCCGGCACCGCCGAGCCCGGCAGCACCATCCATATCGACCTGAACGGCGACGGGGCGCCCGATGCCACCGTCACCGCCAACGACAGCGGCGACTGGACCTACACCCCCTCGCCGGCGCTGGCCGACGGCGCCGTGGTCAGCGTCACCGCCACCGACGCCGCGGGCAATACCAGTCCGCCAGCCACCGCCACCATCGATACCAGCGCACCGGCCGCGCCGGTGATTGGCAGCGTCACGGACGACGCCACCCCGTCGACTGGCCCGCTCGCCGACGGCGACAGCACCAACGACGCCACCCCGACCCTGTCCGGCACCGCCGAAGCCGGCAGCACCATCAGCATCTACAACGGCACCACGCTGATCGGCACCACCACAGCCGACGCCACCACCGGCGCCTGGACCTTCACGCCCACGTCACCGCTACCTGACGGCGCCGTGAGCCTGACCGTCACCGCTACCGACGCCGCGGGCAATACCAGCGCACCGAGCACCGCCTTCACGCTGACGCTGGATGCCACGCCGCCGGCGATCCCGGCCATCACCGGCGCGACCGATGACAACCCGGTCAGCACCCCGCTGGCTTCCGGCGACAGCACCAACGATTCCACGCCTACCCTGGCGGGCACTGCCGATGCCGGCAGCACCATCAGCATCTACAACGGTGCCACGTTGATCGGCACTACCGTTGCCGATGCCACCACGGGCGCGTGGAGCTTCACCCCGACCACACCGCTGACCGACGGCCCGTATGCGCTGACCGCTACCGCTACCGATGCGGCGGGCAACACCAGCGCGCCGACCGCTGCCTTCAACCTCACTGTCGACACCGCCGCACCCGGCACGCCGAGCATCACGCAGGCCAGCGGCACCACGATCTCCGGCACCGCCGAAGCCGGCAGCACCATCGCTATCGACCTCGAT